>NZ_JBSFUY010000002.1:0-642168 GCF_053592055.1 Streptomyces sp. NPDC002817 | reverse complement strand
AAAGGAACCTCATCTACGACCATCACGGCCGGAGACGGGGTATCAACTAATCTGGCGTTGATTTTTGGCACGCTGTTGAGTTCTCAAGGAACGGACGCTTCCTTTGTACTCACCCTCTCGGGCTTTCCTCCGGGCTTTTCCCTTCGGTCTTGCGTTTCCGACTCTATCAGACCGTTTCCGGTTCCGATTTCCTCGGTGCTTTCCAGGTTTCCGCTTTCGCGTTTCCCTTTCCGGCGGTTCCGACTTTATCAGAAGTTCCGGGCCGGACTGACCGGCCGCTCATTTCCGAATCATCGGGAGGGGCTTCTTCGAAAACGAAGTTTCAAGAAGCAGACAGACACTCACTGTTGCCGACCGGACTAGATCCAGTTCTAGGCAACTGTTCGAATCTACCTCCCCGCTCTCTCCGTGTCAACGGTTCCTGCGGGGCGAAGAGGACACTAGCAGCTCAGCAGGCCCGTACGCACATCAGGCCGCCATGGGGACCGTGGCGCTGCGTTCGCTCTCCGCGACGTCGCCGGATTCTCCGGCGCGGGCAGCGCGGCCGCCGAGGATGTAGACGTACGCGAGGAAGACCAGTTCGGCGACGACCCCGATGCTGATGCGTGCCCAGGTGGGCAGGCCCGACGGGGTGACGAAGCCTTCGATGGCTCCGGAGACGAAGAGGATCAGGGCGAGGCCGATGGCCATGCCGATCGCTGCTCGGCCTTCCTCTGCGAGGGCGGCTCGACGCGTGCGTGGGCCGGGGTCGATGACGGTCCAGCCGAGACGCATGCCTGTTCCCGCGGCGACGAACACTGCCGTCAGCTCCAGCAGACCATGGGGCAGGACCAGGCCGAGGAAGGTGTCGAGACGGCCTGCCGAGGACATCAGGCCGAAGCCGACGCCGAGGTTGAGCATGTTCTGGAAGAGGATCCAGAGGACCGGGAGGCCGAGGAAGACGCCGAGGATCAGGCACTGCGCGGCGGCCCACGCGTTGTTCGTCCAGACCTGGGCGGCGAAGGAGGCCGCGGGGTGGCTCGAGTAGTACGACTCGTACTGTCCGCCCGGGCGGGTGAGCTCGCGGAGTTCACTGGGGGCCGCGATGGTGGCCTGTACTTCCGGGTGGGTGCCGATCCACCAGCCCAGGACGGCTGCCACGGCTGTGGAGAGAAGCGCGGTGGGGACCCACCAGTGACGTGCTCTGTAGACCGCGGCGGGGAAGCCGTGCGCCAGGAAGCGCGTGACGTCGCGCCAAGAGGCGCGTCGGGTGCCTGTCACGGCACTACGCGCGCGTGCCACGAGTTGGCTGAGCCGGCCCGTCAGCTGTGGGTCCGGGGCACTGGACTGGATCAGGGAGAGATGAGTGGCCGTACGTTGATAGAGAGTGACGAGTTCGTCGGCCTCGGTGCCGGTCAGCCTTCGCTGGCGTCGGAGCAGGGCGTCGAGGCGATCCCACTCCGCTCGGTGAGCGGAGACGAAGACGTCGAGGTCCATCGGTTCGGCTGCTCCTCGGCTGCTCGTCGGCGACTCGTCGTGTGTGTCAGCTTGTCGTACTGCGGTGCGATGTGCCCTCAGCTTGGCAGACTGGCCGTTCTCGGGGCGGGCCAGGGGAAGGACGGCGGACGTGAGTGAGCTGGTGACGGGCGAGGCGGTGGCGCTGGAGCTGCGTCCTGCGCGGCTGCCGAGCAGGGCGTTGGCCGTACTGCTCGATCTGCTGGTGGGCGTGATCGTCTATGTGCTCGTGACCATCGCGCTGGTGGCTTCCACGGCTTCCCTGGACGAGGCGGCCCAGTTCGCGGTGTCTCTCGCGGCGTTCGTGCTGGTCATGGTGGGTGGTCCCATCGCGGTCGAGACGCTCAGCCACGGTCGCTCGCTCGGGAAGTTGGCGTTCGGGCTGCGTGTGGTGCGGGACGACGGCGGGCCGATCCGGTTCCGGCATGCGCTGGTGCGCGGCGGGATCGGCGTCATCGAGATCCTGCTGACGTTCGGGGTCGTCGCCTGTGTCGCGTCGCTCGTTTCGGCGCGGGGGCGACGGCTCGGGGACGTGTTCGCGGGAACTCTGGTCGTACGGGAGCGGGTTCCGGTCGCACATACGGGGTTCCTGCCTCCGCCGCCGCCCTGGCTGGCCGGGCGTTTCTCCGGGCTGGACCTGTCGGCCGTTCCGGACGGGTTGTGGCTCGCCATCCGGCAGTACCTGGGGCGGATGCAGCAGTTGGACCCGCAGGTCGGCTGGGCGATGGCCGAGCGGCTCGCCGCGGACGTCGCGGCGCGTACGGGGACGCCGGCACCGCAGGGCATTCCGCCGGCGGCCTATCTCGCGGCGGTGGTGCAGGAGCGGCAAGCCCGGGAGGCTCGGCGCGCTTTCGGGAACGGATCGACGGGGGCGTACGGAACGCAGCCTGCTCAGCCGCCTTCGCTCTCACCGGCTGCGGCTACCGCTGCTCCGCCTCCCTTCTACGGCTCCGGTGCAGCGCCTCAGCCTCCGGCACCCGTCGCCGGGCCCGTGGAGGCGCGGGAGACACCGTCGCCTGAGCGTCCTGGTAGCGGTTTCGCGCCCCCTGCGTAAGCCGTACCACCCCCTGCTCACACGAAGACGGACGGCGGCGATTCGAGGTCTTCCAACTCGATGCCGGGAGCCGAGAGGACCACGTCCCCGGCGATGTGCACGGAGTGCTGCTCGCCCGTGTCCAGGGCTGTGACCTGGTATTCGTCCACGGTCAATGGGCCGTTGTCAGTGGCGTGTGCTTCGCTTTTCATCAGCGCCCAGGACTGGTCCACGGTGCGCGGGGCGAGGACCGGATCCGTGAAGGCGACGAGTCGTACGCGGGTGGCTGATGCGGAAGGGGTGAGGCGTAGGAGCCGAGTGGTGGCGATGATGAATGCGGGGGAAGTGCCGGTGAAGGCGTGGGCGGGGACGTTGCCTTCCGTGGCGTGGGCTCCGGTGGGGTCGGTACGGACCCAGGTGACGCCGTCGAGAGCGGCGCCGCGTACCTGCCAGCCCGCGGCCTGGAGTTCCAGACGGATAGGGCGGCCGAGCTCGTCGAGAGTCAGGTCGACGGAGCCGGAGTGGTCGCCCGCGGGGTTTGTCAGCTGGGCGACGTAGCGCCAGCCGGAGGGGCCGGGGGCGCAGTGGAAGTGCTCTTCTGCGAGGGGGGTGTGATCGTGCGGATCATGGAGCGAATAGCGGCCGCGGGGCATGGGGGTCCTGGGTCTTGACGGGCTGGTCCGGGCATAGCGGCACGGGCTGGTCGGGTCGGAGCGGCCAAAGGGGCAGGCCCCCGGCACGGGGGTGCGGGGGCCTGCCTCGAAGGTCCTGCTGCTGAGGAGAGTGCTCAGTAGCGGTAGTGGTCCGACTTGTACGGCCCCTCGACCTCGACACCGATGTACGAGGCCTGCTCCGGGCGCAGCGTCGTCAGCTTCACGCCGAGCGCGTCCAGGTGGAGGCGGGCAACCTTCTCGTCCAGGTGCTTGGGCAGCGTGTACACGCCGATCGGGTATTCCGACTGCTTGGTGAACAGCTCGATCTGGGCCAGGGTCTGGTCCGCGAACGAGTTGGACATCACGAACGACGGGTGGCCGGTCGCGTTGCCCAGGTTCAGCAGGCGGCCCTCGGAGAGGACGATCAGCACCTTGCCGTCGGGGAACTTCCAGGTGTGGACCTGCGGCTTGACCTCGTCCTTGACGATGCCGGGGATCTTGGCGAGACCGGCCATGTCGATCTCGTTGTCGAAGTGACCGATGTTCCCGACGATGGCCTGGTGCTTCATCTTGGCCATGTCGCTGGCCATGATGATGTCCTTGTTGCCGGTCGTGGTGATGAAGATGTCGGCCTTGTCGATGACCTCGTCGAGGGTCGTGACCTGGTAGCCGTCCATCGCCGCCTGCAGGGCGCAGATCGGGTCGATCTCGGTGACGATGACGCGGGCGCCCTGACCGCGCAGGGACTCCGCACAGCCCTTGCCGACGTCGCCGTAGCCGAACACGACCGCGGTCTTGCCGCCGATGAGGACGTCGGTGGCGCGGTTGATGCCGTCGATCAGGGAGTGGCGGCAGCCGTACTTGTTGTCGAACTTCGACTTGGTGACGGCGTCGTTCACGTTGATAGCCGGGAAGAGGAGGACGCCGTCGCGCTGCATCTCGTACAGGCGGTGGACGCCGGTCGTGGTCTCCTCGGTCACGCCGCGGATCTCCGAGGCGAGCTGGGTCCACTTCTGGGAGCCGTCGGTGATGGTGCGGTTCAGGAGTTCGAGGACGACGCGGTGCTCGTCGTTCTCGGCGGTGTCGACCGAGGGGACCTTGCCGGCCTTCTCGTACTCGACGCCCTTGTGGACGAGGAGGGTGGCGTCACCACCGTCGTCGAGGATCATGTTCGGGCCGCCGGTGGGGGTGTTCGGCCAGGTCAGCGCCTGCTCCGTGCACCACCAGTACTCCTCCAGGGTCTCGCCCTTCCAGGCGAAGACAGGGATGCCCTGCGGGTTCTCGGGCGTGCCGTTCGGGCCTACCGCGACGGCGGCGGCCGCGTGGTCCTGGGTGGAGAAGATGTTGCAGGACACCCAGCGGACCTCGGCGCCCAGGGCGACCAGGGTCTCGATCAGGACGGCGGTCTGCACGGTCATGTGCAGCGAGCCCATGATGCGGGCACCGACCAGCGGCTGGGTGGCGGCGAACTCCTTGCGGATCGCCATCAGGCCGGGCATCTCGTGCTCGGCGAGGGTGATCTCCTTGCGGCCGAACTCGGCCAGGGAGAGATCGGCGACCTTGAAGTCCTGTCGGCTGTCGACAGTCGTCATTACGGGCTGCTCCTCAAGGTTGGGGCGAGGTGTACACGGCTGGTCTGCGCGGCGGCGGACACAGGGGTGCCCGAAAGAGGACACAGGCATGCCCGGTGCGCGCAGCGCAGTCCGTCGGAGGCCCTCTCTCCCTCGGTCGATCCGCATCGGGATCGCCCGACCGCCATCAGCAGCGACGTCTGGCTCCGTCCCAAGCTACACCGGTACGCCCGGGCGCCCCCAGTCCACCTCCGAACACATCGAGCCGTTCACGAGGCAGCCACGAGAGGGGGTCGGGGTGGCCACGCCATCGATAACAGGACACCCACGATCGCCGGACGAGGAGCTAACAGGCCGTGACAATCCGGGACTTTTGAACCTTTGAGCGGGACGGCACGTGCTGCAGGATGCAAGGGATCGGGAACAGCTGATCGATCTTGCGGGGCGTCCGGGACGGCGTTCCGTGCGAACAATGGCGTTAGGAGATCGACGTGACCAGTCCGGCCGGCCCTCCCCCCACGGGCGGCGGCAGTGGCGAGCAGAAGCGGTTGAAGCTGCTCGCGGTGACCGCCTGCCCGACCGGCATCGCGCACACGTACATGGCGGCCGAGAAGCTCGCGCAGGCTGCCGAGAGCCGCGGCATCGACATGAAGGTGGAGACGCAAGGGTCCATCGGGGCCGAAAACGTACTTGATGACAACGATGTCAGCACCGCGGACGGCATCATCGTCGCCGCGGACAAGGATGTGGACCTGAGCCGTTTCGTGGGCAAGCGGGTCCTGACCGTCGGGGTGGCGGAGGGGATCCACCATCCCGAGCAGTTGATCGAGCGGGTGCGGTCGGCGCCCGTGCACCAGCCGGACGGGGCGAGCGCGCCCGCGGCCGGTGCGGGTGGCGGCAAGGAGCGCAGCGTCGGGTACAAGGCGCTGATGAACGGGGTCAGTTACATGATCCCGTTCGTGGTGGTCGGCGGGTTGCTGATCGCGATCTCGCTCTCGCTCGGCGGACACACGGACCCGTCCGGTGGTCTGGTCATCCCGAAGGACTCCTTCTGGATGGACGTGAACAACATCGGTGTCATCGGCTTCACGCTGATGGTGCCGATCCTGTCGGGATACATCGCGTACGCCATCGGCGACCGCCCCGCCCTGGTTCCCGGCATGATCGGCGGCTGGATCGCCAACACCGGTTCGCTGTACGACTCCAAGGCGGGTGCCGGGTTCATCGGGGCGATCGTGACCGGATTCCTCGCCGGGTATCTGGTGTTGTGGATCAAGAAGGTCAAGGTCCCCAGGTTCGTGCAGCCGATCATGCCGATCATCGTGATCCCGATCGTGGCGACCACGGCGCTGGGGCTGTTCTTCATCTATGTCATCGGAAAGCCGATCTCCTGGGTGTTCGAGCACCTGACCAGCTGGCTGAGCGGGATGACGGGCACGAGCGCGATCCTGCTCGGCGCGATTCTCGGGCTGATGATCGCGTTCGACATGGGTGGGCCGGTCAACAAGACGGCGTTCCTGTTCGGCGCGGGGCTCATCGCGACCGGCAATCAGACGGTCATGGGTATGTGCGCGGCCGCGATCCCGGTCATGCCGTTGGGGCAGGGCCTGGCCACGCTGATACGCAAGCGGCTCTACACCGAGCAGGAGAGGGAGACCGGGCTCGCCGCCCTCTTCATGGGCTGCTTCGGTATCTCCGAGGGTGCGATCCCGTTCGCGGCTGCACGGCCCGCGCAGGTCATCCCGGCGAACATGCTGGGCGGCGCGGTGGCCGGTGCGATCGCCGGGGTCGCCGGGGTCGAGGACGCGGTGCCGCACGGCGGGCCGATCGTGGCGGTGCTGGGTGCGGTGAGCGGTGTGCCGATGTTCTTCGTGGCCGTGGTGATCGGAACGGTCGTCACCGCGCTCACGACGGTCGCTCTTGTCGACATCAGCGAGCGGAAGCGGCGCGGCGAGGCGGTTGTCGGGGTGCCGGCGGCCGGGCCCGAGCCGGTGCTGGTCGGAGCGGGTGCGGGCAAGGTGCCGGGTGCCAGGGCCGTCGTGGCGCAGAAGGTCGTACGTGAGTCCGTGGCGGCACCCGTCGCGACCACCGAGATCCTCTCCGGGTATCTCACCGAGCAGGCCGTGAAGACCGAGCTCGACGCGGTCGACAAGGAGGCCGCCGTCCGGGAGATGGCCGGGCTGCTGGCGCGGACCGGCAAGGTCGCGGACGTGGACGAGCTGGTGGCGACCGCGCTGCGGCGTGAGGAGCAGGGCACGACCGGGCTCGGTGAGGAGATCGCGATTCCGCACGCCAAGACGGATGCGGTGAGCGCGCCGGTCGTCGGGTTCGCCCGGTCCGCCGAGGGCATCGAATGGGGCTCTCTGGACGGTACTCGGGCCAGGTTGGTGTTCATGATCGCCGTACCGGAGGCGGCCGCGGGTGACGAGCATCTGCGGATTCTGGCGCTGCTGTCGCGGAAGTTGATGGACGCCGGGTTCCGGGAGCGGCTCATGGCGGCGCCGGACGAGCGGGCGGTGCTCGAGGTGCTGGGCGAGATCCGGTAGGGCGGGGTCGGGTGAGTGCGGGCCGTGGCCAACGGGTGCGGCCCGCACTGCCCGTTCACAGCGGGTCGCTGCTCTCTGCCGCCGCGGATGTTCCGTGTGAGGAGGGAGCGGCGATGGGCAGGGCTCGGGGGCTGGGGATCGCGGCCGTCGTGGTGGGGCTGGTGGGGTTGCTTGCGGGCCTGGGCGGCACCGCCTACGGACGGTATATGCCTCGGGGGTTCCGTCGTGTCGGGCGAGAGCATGGCGCCGACGTTCGGGCGGGGCGAGCGGGTCGTCTTCGAGCGGGTCGTAGGGGTGGGCGGGGACCGGGTGGCGCGCTGCACCGGGGAGGCGGAGGGCACGCGGGTCACCTTGAACGGGGAGCCGCTTCAGGAGCCGTATCTGAAAGGCGGGGACGTCGGTGTGCTGCCCATGCCCGCCTACGACGTGCGGGTCCCCGAGGGGCCGCTCTTCCTGCTGGGCCACCACCGGGCGAATGCCCGTGACGCGCGGGCCTTCCTCGACGATCGCGGCGCGACGCTGCCGGCGTCGGCGTCGGCGGTCCGGGGGCGGGTGATCGACGACTACACCGTGCCTACGGTGCCCGGGGTGGCGATGATGTCCGGCGTGGTGCTCGTGCCGGCCGCTGCCGGGCTGGGGATCGCCGCCATGGTCGTACGACGGAAGGCGCGTGCCGTGGTGCCGTCACCGCCGCCCTGGGCGGTGCGGGTCTGAGAGCCGAAGGGCCCACCGGAATCCCGGGGGGCCCGTTCAGCCGGTGTCAGTGGTCGGCGTCGTGCTGCGCCGGTCCCCCGGGCGTCGCCTCGGGATCGGGGCCCTTGGCGGCGTCGGACTCGCTGAAGATGTCCGGCTCGAGGTAGATGACGCGGGCGATCGGGACGGCCTCGCGGATACGGGCCTCGGCGGCGTTGATGGCGTTGGCGACCTCGGTGGCCGAGTCGTCGTGCTGGACGGCGATCTTGGCGGCGACCAGGAGCTCCTCGGGGCCGAGGTGGAGCGTACGCATGTGAATGACGCGGGTGACGACGTCGCCGTCGACGATCGCGGCCTCGATCTTCTGGACCGCTTCGATGCCCGCGGACTCACCGAGGAGCAGCGATTTGGTCTCCACGGCCAGGACGAGCGCGATGACGATGAGCAGGATGCCGATGCAGAGGGTGCCGATGCCGTCCCAGACGCCGTCTCCGGTGCCGAGGGCCAGGCCGACGCCGCCGAGGGCGAGGATCAGACCGATCAGTGCGCCCAGGTCCTCCAGAAGGACGACCGGCAGCTCGGGCGCCTTGGCGTGGCGGACGAACTCCTTCCAGGACTGCCGGCCGCGCAGGACGTTGGACTCCTTGATGGCCGTCCGGAAGGAGAAGGTCTCGGCGATGATCGCGAAGACGAGGACGCCCACCGGCCAGTACCAGTTCTCGATCTCGTGCGGGTGCTTGATCTTCTCGTAGCCCTCGTAGATCGCGAACATGCCGCCGACCGAGAAGAGCACGATGGAGACGAGGAAGGCGTAGATGTAGCGCTCGCGGCCGTAGCCGAACGGGTGCTGCGGGGTGGCCTCGCGCTGGGCCTTCTTGCCGCCGAGCAGCAGCAGGCCCTGGTTGCCGGAGTCGGCGAGGGAGTGGACGGACTCGGCGAGCATCGACGACGAGCCGCTGAAGAGGAACGCCACGAACTTCGATGCCGCGATCGCGAGGTTGGCGGCAAGTGCCGCCACGATCGCCTTGGTTCCGCCTGACGCGCTCATGTGTTCGCGTTGTCCCTTCGTACGTCCACGCAGTCCAGGCCTTTGCCCGTCCTTTTCCGGTGGGCCATTCTTGCAGCCCTTCCCGGGAGCGGTGTGTCAGGTGTCCACAGCCCCGGTCATACGATCACAGTGGCTCGGAAGACGGTGCCCGTCCCGGTCACTTCGGCCTTCTCACCTGCGGGAACGAAGACGGACTGACCGGGGTTCAACTCATGCTCACCCGCCCGGACGGAACCCGCCGTGCACAGCAGGATCTGCGGGGTGGCGCGGGTGAGGTCGTGGGCGGCGCCGCCCTCGGGGAGGACGTACCGAGACAGCCGGAACTCGTCGATCGGGGTCTCGTAGACCTCTTCGCCGTCCGGGGACGCCTCGGGGCGCAGCACACCCGCGTCGGCGGCCTCGAAGCGGACGATGCGCAGGAGTTCGGGGACGTCGACGTGCTTGGGGGTCAGGCCGCAGCGCAGGACGTTGTCGGAGTTGGCCATGATCTCGACGCCGAGGCCGTTCAGGTAGGCGTGCGGGATGCCGGCGCCGAGGAACAGGGCCTCGCCGGCCTGGAGTCGGACGTAATTGAGCAGCATGGCCGCGATGACGCCGGGATCGCCCGGGTAGTGGTGGGCGATGTCCGCGTACGGGGCGTACGCGCCGCCGAGGCGGGCGCAGGCGGCCGCAGCCTCCGTCACCGTACGGGCCATCTCCTCGCGGTCCGCGCCGAGTACGGCCGTCAGGACCTCGCGCAGCGCCGCTTCCTCGGGGTGGGCGTGCAGCAGGTCGACGTACGGCTTGAGGGAGTCGACGCCGAGGCCGGCGAGCAGGTCGGCGGCCTCGAGAGGGGCGCGGAAGCCGCACAGGCCGTCGAACTCGGTGAGCGCGCAGATGAGTTCGGGCTTGTGGTTGGCGTCCTTGTAGTTGCGGTGACCGGCGTCCACGGGGATCCCGCGGCGCTCCTCGTCCTCGTAACCCTCCTTGGCCTGCGCCAGATCGGGGTGCACCTGGAGGGAGAGCGGGGCTCCGGCAGCGAGGATCTTCAGGAGGAAGGGCAGGCGGGGGCCGAACTTGGTGACGGCGTCCGCGCCCAGCTCGCGCTCCGGGTCGGCCTCGATGACCTCGACCAGCGTGCCGCGTCCGGTGCGCGAGGGTGCGCCCGGGTGGGCGCCCATCCACATCTCCGCCTGCGGCTCGCCGCTCGGGGCGACGCCGAGCAGTGCGGGGATGGCGGTGGTGGAACCCCAGGCGTAGGGGCGGATCGTGTTGTCGAGGCGGTCCATGGGGTTCTTTCTGTACGACGGTCAGAACGGCCTGAGCATGATCAGGCGCCGGAAGCGAGCGCCAGGTAAACCGCGGCGAAATCCGTGATGGCGATCAGTTCCGCGAGGGTCTCCAGTTCGCCGCCCTCCTCCGGTTCCAGCTCGCTGATGGGAGTGTCGTGGCTCAGGGCCAGTTCACGGGCGGCGGGAGCGGCGGAGAGGCCGCCGAGGGGACGGTCGCGCAGCAGCACCGCGCGCGCGTGCATCACCGGTGCCTCCTCCACGCGGTCGCGGAAGAAGTCGTCCGGGTCGGCGCTGGCGGCGAGCGGACCGGCGAGCAGGGCGTGGTGCGCGGCGAGCGCCTCGGGCAGTTCGGCGACGACGGCGGGGCGGCCGGCGAGTTCGGCGAGGGCGGCGGCGAACCGGCGCCCCGCCGGACCGGCCGAGACGCCCTCCGTCCAGATCACCGGGAGCGCGTCGGCGAGTTCGGCGGCCAGGGTCTTGGCGGGATTGCTGTACGTCGCGATGGCCGGGCCGCAGCGTTCGGCGATGTGGTCCAGGCGGTCGGCGACCTTCTCCAGGACGTCCGGCGGGGCGGTGACCAGACCGGTGCGGTCGAGGATCGCGAGCAGCGGGGTGAGCAGTGCCCACAGGATGCCGGGGGCGGACGCGGCGAGGGCTTCGCCCTCCTCGTAGGGGGCCGTCGCCAGGGGTACGAAGAGGCCGTGGGCGCCTTGTACGGCCTCGGTGAGCGGGGTGCTCGCGGGGGCCACGGCGACGACCGTGCAGCCGCGGCGGTAGGCCTGGTCGGCGAGGAGGGACAGGCCTGGTTCGGTGCCGTCGGAGGTGGCGATCAGGAGCACGTCGACCGAGCCCGTCCAGCCCGGGAGTTCCCAGCGCAGGGCGCCGGCCGCGGGGGCCACGCCGGTGGGGGCCAGGCGGATGACGGGGCTGCCGGCGCCGGCGAGGGTGCCGAGGAGGTCGGCGACGCAGATGGCGGCGGCGCCGGGGCCCGCGATCAGGACCGCGCGGGGGCGGCCGTCGGGCTTCAGTTCGTTGACGCCGGCCTCGGCGGCGTGCCTCGCCGCGGTGCGGACTCGGGCGCCGGCCTCGGCGGCGCCGCGGAGCAGGCCTCGGCGGTCGGCCGCCGAGAGGGCCTCGGGGGTGTCGAGCAGCGATTCGTCGAGCATGGGCGGCAGCCTCCTGCGATCGCCGGGTTCGTCGGTCACGCGGGTCGCCGTTGTCGGCGGTCCCTGCGGCTCGGGTCGCCGGGGGTCGCTTACGCGGGGCGGCGGGCCTCGTCGACGAGGAGGACGGGGATGCCGTCGCGGACGGGGTATGCCAGGCCGCAGTCCTGGCCGGTGCAGATCAGCTCGGTGTCCTGCTCCTCGAGGGGGGCGTGACAGGCCGGGCAGGCGAGGATCTCCAGGAGGCCGGCTTCGAGCGGCATGGGGTGTCCCTTCGGGGGCTGTGCGGATGCCTGTGCGTGCGTGTGCGGATGTGCCTGGTCAGGGTACCGCCGGTGGGGGGTGGGTGTGGGGGTTGGGGACAGGGTGGGTGTGGGTGACCGCCTGAGGGTTTTCGCCCCCGCCGCCCTTACCCGTTCCCGTCCCCAGGGGCTGCCGCCCCTTCGACCCCGCCCCCAGGGGGTTTCGCCCCCTGGGCCCCGTCGGCCCGAAAGGCCTCGTCCTCAAAAGCCGGACGGGCTGAAAGACCCACGGTCAAGCGCCGGACGGGCTGGAAGACGCTCGTTCCGTCAGGCTCGGATGATCGCCAGTACCTCGTCCCGGATCTTCGCCATCGTCGTCTCGTCCCGTGCCTCAGCGTTGAGGCGCAGCAGGGGCTCCGTGTTGGACGGGCGGACGTTGAACCACCAGTCGGCGGCGCTGATCGTGAGGCCGTCGAGCTCGTCCAGGGAGATGCCTTCCCGGGACTCGTACGCGGCACGGATCGCTGCGAGGCGGCCGCTCTGGTCGGCGACGGTGGAGTTGATCTCGCCGGAGCCGGTGTAGCGGTCGTACTCGGCCACGAGGGCGGACAAGGGGCCCTCCTGGCCGCCGAGGGCGGCGAGGACGTGGAGGGCGGCGAGCATGCCGGTGTCGGCGTTCCAGAAGTCCTTGAAGTAGTAGTGGGCGGAGTGCTCGCCGCCGAAGATCGCGCCGGACTTCGCCATCTCGGCCTTGATGAACGAGTGGCCCACGCGCGTGCGTACCGGTGTGCCGCCGTGCTCCTCGACGACCTCGGGCACCGACCAGGAGGTGATCAGGTTGTGGATGATCACGCCGCTGCCGCCGTTCCTGGCGAGCTCGCGCGCGGCGACCAGGGCGGTGATCGCGGACGGGGAGACCGGGTCGCCGTTCTCGTCGACGACGAAGCAGCGGTCGGCGTCGCCGTCGAAGGCGATGCCCAGGTCGGCGGAGTCTTCGCGCACCCGCTTCTGCAGGTCCACGATGTTCGCCGGGTCGAGGGGGTTGGCCTCGTGGTTGGGGAACGTGCCGTCCAGTTCGAAGTACATCGGGACGAGCGTCAGGGGCAGGCCCTCGAAGACCGTGGGGACCGTGTGACCGCCCATGCCGTTGCCCGCGTCCACGACGACCTTCAGGGGGCGGATGGAGGTCAGGTCGACCAGGCCCCGCAGGTGGGCCGCGTAGTCCTCCAGCGTGTCGCGCTGGTCGATCGTGCCCTGCGTCGCCGCCGGGGCCGGGGCGCCCGAGTCGATCCAGCCCTCGGCCAGTTCGCGGATCTCGGCGAGACCCGTGTCCTGGCCGACCGGGGCGGCGCCCGCGCGGCACATCTTGATGCCGTTGTACTGGGCCGGATTGTGCGAGGCCGTGAACATCGCGCCCGGCAGGTTCAGCGCGCCCGAGGCGTAGTACAGCTGATCGGTGGAGCACAGGCCGATCTCGGTGACGTCGACGCCCTGCGCGGCCGCCCCGCGCGCGAAGGCACGCGACAGGCCGGGGGACGAGGGCCGCATGTCGTGCCCGACCACGATCGCGCTCGCTGCGGTCACCCGGACGAAGGCGACCCCGAAGAGCTCGGCCAGCGTCTCGTCCCACTGGTCGGGAACGACACCGCGCACGTCGTACGCCTTCACGAGCTGTGACAGATCAGCAGCCACGGCCTAACCCTTCTCAAAGTCCTGTCGGTCGCCCCAAACTACCCGCCCCCACCGACAGCGGTGCTGTGCGTCCCCTGAGTGGAACCTGGACGTAACCTCAGGTCAGGGCAGCATCCACCCCAGGACCGGCGAGCTCTGCCCGACGACGATGAGGCACATCACCAGCAGCAGCCCCAGACTCCAGGGCAGCACCTTGCGCAGCAGGTCCCCCTCGCGGCCGGCGAGACCGACGGCGGCACAGGCGATGGTGAGGTTCTGCGGGGAGATCATCTTGCCGAGGACGCCGCCCGAGCTGTTCGCGGCGGCCAGGAGCTCCGGCGACAGCCCCGACTCGCGGGCCGCGGTCACCTGGAGCGCTCCGAACAGTGCGTTGGCCGAGGTGTCGGAGCCGGAGACGGCCACGCCGAACCAGCCCAACACCGGGGAGAGGAAGGCGAGTCCCGCGCCCGCCGCCGCCACGAAGTGGCCGATGGTGGCCGCCTGTCCGGAGAGGTTCATGACGTACGCCAGTGCCAGCACCGAGATGACGGTCAGGATCGCGAACCTCAACTCGTGGACGGTGGCGAGCCATTCCTTGACGGCCACGCGCGCGTGCACGCCGAGGACGACCGCCGTGCACAGTCCGGCGAGCAGCACGAGCGTGCCGCCGGTGGCCACGACCGGCCAGGTGAACACGTTGCCGCCGACCGGGTCGCCGTCGGGGTTCACGACGTTCAGGAAGGGCCAGTCGTAGGTCTGGGTCGCCTTCGCCAGCCAGTCCTTGACGACGGGGATCTGCGCGATGGAGAAGATCACGACGATCAGGGCGTACGGGGCGTAGGCGCGCACGACTTCAGCGCGCGGGTCGGCCTCGTCGAGTTCCTCGCTGCGGGTTCCGGTCAGTACGGACGCGCGTACGGACTCGGTGGCGGGCACGCGTGCGCGTGGGACGGCGACGAGGGCAGCCGCGCCCAGCAAGGCGGCGCCGATGTCGGCGAGTTGGGCGGAGACGTAGTTGGAGGCGACGAACTGGCCGACGGCGAAGGCGGTTCCGCAGACCAGGGCGGGCACCCAGGTCTCCCTGAGGCCGCGCCGTCCGTCGACGAGGAAGACCAGCACGAGCGGCACCACGAGGGCCAGCAGCGGGGTTTGGCGCCCCACCACGGACGCGACGGTGTCCAGGGGCAGTTCCGTCACCTGGGCGAGCGTCACGACCGGGGTGCCCATCGCGCCGAAGGCGACCGGCGCGGTGTTGGCGACCAGCGCGACGACCGCCGCACGCACCGGGTCGAAGCCGAGCGCGACGAGCATGACCGAGCAGATCGCGACGGGCGCCCCGAAGCCGGCGAGAGCCTCCAGGAGAGCGCCGAAGCAGAAGGCGACGACGAGGGCCTGGATGCGCGGGTCGTCGGAAAGCCGCCCGAAGGAGCGGCGCAGGATGTCGAAGTGCCGGGTGCGGACCGTCATCCGGTACACCCACAGGGCGTTGACGACGATCCACAGGATGGGGAAGAGGCCGAAGACGACTCCCTGGGCGCCGCTGGAGAGCGTCTGCCCCAGTGGCATGCCGTACGCGAGCCAGGCGACCAGAACGGCCGCCAGAAGGCCGGTGAGGCCCGCGAGATGGGCTTTGAGGCGGACGCCGCCGAGCAGGACGAGGACGATCACCAGTGGCAGCGTGGCGACGAGGGCGGACAGGCCCAGTGAGCCGGCGACGGGTTCGAGTTCCTGGACGTACACGGGCGCCTCCCCGAATCCGATTCCGTCATGCGGAAAGCGATTTCTCGTTTCGGCTTCCGGAATGGTCGTGTCCGCGCCAAGCGGTCGTCAATGGTCGTGCGTCACTGAGCGGAACGTGCACCGAACGCACACAAGAACGGGGGCAGTTGGGCGAGCCCGGGTGAACCGGCTCAGTTGTCGGGCGAGCGCAGCACCCGCAGATGGCCGCGGCGGGCGACCTCCATCGGGTCCGCCGCGCGTCCGCCGCCGGCCCGGGCGGCGCGCTCCTGCGGACGGGCCGCCTCGCGGACCGCGTTGGCAAGCGCTTCCAGGTCGTCGCCGCTGGGACGGGCGGGGGTCGAACTGTCGAGGAGCCGGACGACCTCCCAGCCGCGCGGGGCGGTGAGGCGCTCGGAGTGCTCGGCGCACAGGTCGTAGCAGTGGGGTTCCGCGTAGGTGGCGAGCGGGCCGAGGACCGCGGTCGAGTCGGCGTAGACGTACGTCAGCGTCGCGACGGCGGGGCGGCCGCAAGCGGTGCGCGAACAGCGACGTACAGGGCTCACGACGTTGGACGGTACCGCACTCCTGAGCGGGCCGCGACGACTCTCCACCAGGTCACTCCACCGTGTCGTGGTGTGAAACGCCCCACAGGCCTCTCCGGTCACACCCTCCTGACCTGCGTAGACACCGCTTTCCAAGAACTCGGCCAGTGGGCGGTCCGATCACCAGTCGGTACAAACAAGGTCAATTGCCTTGAGATCACCGGTCTAGGAGAGATACGGAATCGAGCCCAACCTTGGCCGGAATGGTCATCCTGCGACATGCCGTACGAGGCGGCCGAAGACCGCACGGGCACCGCGTGGGCCCGGGCACCCGGTCCCGCCGGGGACTACGCTTCACCAGTGATGGACAACCCCGTACCGCCCCGTGCCGCCGCCCCCGGGCCCCGCCGACGTGATCGCCACGGCAGGGGCATGCGTGGCCCGATCGCGCCGCCCCAGGTGCCGCTCGCGGCAAGCCGCGCCGAGGCGTTCGCGGACCTGGTGCAGGACTCCGTGGAGCGCCTGGAACGACGGTGGCCGCAGCTCGCCGACATCGATTTCCTCGTGCTGGAAGTGCCCCGGCTGGAGGGCGAGACCTGGAACGACGAGGCGGTCCCCCTCGGCGGCACGATTCCCGCGCGCGAGGGACGCCCCGGGCGCGTGGTGGTGTACCGGCGCCCCGTGGAGATCCGCACCAAGGGCCGCGACGAACGCGCGGCCCTGGTGCACGAGGTCGTCGTCGAACAGGTCGCCGAGTTGCTGGGGCTCACGCCCGAGACCGTCGACCCGCGCTACGGCGAGGACTGACCGGCTACTTCTGCAGCACCGACAGGTCCTGATCGGCCTGCGGCACCTCGACCATGCCCCGGTCGTCCGGCAGCGTCTGCACCGTGAACCCCGGGACACCGTCCTGCGTGGCCGTCAGGGTCCGGGCCGCGTAGACCGGGCCGCCCGAGACCGGCTCGACCGTCAGCGCGTACGTGCCCTTCAGACCGCTCGGGACCGGCAGCTCGATGTCCTGCGTGGTGCCGCCCTTGATCGTGTACGTCTTCGAGGCCGCCTTGCCACCGCCGCTGCCCGCCGACGCGGTCACCTCGACCTGCGCGCTGCGGCCGGGGGCCACGAGGGACAGCGTGGTGCCCTTGGCACTGTTGTCGACGACCGTGGCGCGCGTGCCCACCGCGCGTGTGGCGGGGATGAAAGCGGTCTCCTTCTCGTCGCCCTTGCCGCGGGTGACCCGCACGGCGGCGACGACCGGCACGGACTGGTCGGTCGGCGTCAGCACCAGCGAACCGGCCTCCCCGCGCATGACGTCGCCCAGGTCGACCGCGGTCGTCATGCCCGCCTTGACGTGCAGCGTCTCGCTCCCGGCCGGCGTGATCAGCCCGGACGGCGAGGCGAGCTTCACCTTCAGGTCGGCGTCGGCGTCATCCGGCGTGAAGACGACCAGGCGTACGTCGGTGGCGTCCTTGGGGATGCCCGGCAGCACGAGACTGCCCGCCGGGTCCGTGGACGCCGCCAGCCAGTCGCCGCCGATCTTGTCGTCGAGAGCCTGTACGGCGGCCCCGACCCGCCCGCTGCGGACGTTGACGTGCACGGTCAGGTTGGTCTGCTTGTCGCTGACGAGCGTGGACAGCAGGATCGGCTCGCTGGAGTGCGGCGGGACGGTGATGTCCTCACCGGCCGGTGCCTCCAGCGCACCGTCCTTGCCGTACAGCTCGATGTCGACGACGGCCGCCGAGTCGTCGGGGTTGGTCAGGTGGACGTAGTCGGTGCGGTCCGCGTCGGTGCTGGCGCCGGGGAACCAGAACTCCGTGTCGGCCGCGGTGCAGTTGACGCCCTGAAGGCCGCGTCCGGTGCCGGCGGCGACCTCGGTGGTCTCCTGCACGGTCCAACCGGGCGCGAACTGCCCCTCGGCGGTACCGATGAGCGCCGGGGAGTCACCGCCGGAGGTGTCGCCCGTGACCGGAGTGCCGGGCTCCTTCGGGGTGAGGACCGGCTTGTCGGCCTTCTTCTTGCCGGACTTCTTCCCGTCCTCCGACTCCTGCGCGGCGGAGACGAGTTCGGCCGTGCCGTCGCTCCCGGCACCCTTGGTGACGGGCGTGAAGGAGGTGTACGACGTCTCGGCGAGGTCGGAGGTGCTCGGGCTCGGGCAGAGCAGGCTCGTGCGCTCCACGGGCAGCTCGGTGGCGGTCGTGGCGGTGTCCGAGCCGGACGCGTCGGGCTCGGTGAGCGTGGCGAATCCGGTGACGGCGGCGAGGGCGGTCGCGCAGGCGATCAGGGACACGGTGGTGCGGTTCACTGCTGGCTCCCGTCGGGGTGCTCGCCGCCGTGCTGCTGCGGCTGCGCCGGGTCGTACGTCGCGTCGTAACCCTGGTCGTACGGCTGCCCGTACTGGTCGTACGACGGCTGCTGCGCCTGTCCGCCGTACGCGTACGGGTCGTACTGGCCGCCCTGGTAGGGGTCCGCGTAGTTCTGCTGGTCGTAGCCCGCCGGGTACTGCTGGGCGGCCTGGTACTGGTCACCGCCGTAGGCGTTGTACTCGGCGCCCGCGTAACTCGCCTGGTCCCACTCTCCGTAGGCCTGCTGCTGCGGAACCGGCACCGGGGTCTCCTCCGCAGGAGGAGACCCGGACTCGTCGCCCTGGGTGGACTCCTCGGCCTCGGCCTGGGCGCGCAGACGGCGGGCGCGGCGGCCCTCGCCCTCCGTCGCCTGGGCGGGGATCGCCCGCTCCTCCTCGGGGAGGTCGTCGTCGATGTCGCGGCGCCGGCCCGGCAGGGCGAGCACCACGAGGACGACGGCGAGGGAGCCCTGCGCCCACAGCCAGGCGGTGTGGGTGATCGGGTCGTCGTAGACGACGTCCAGCCTGCCGCCGGAAGCCGGGAGTGCGAAGCCCTGGGCCCAGCCGTCGACCGTCTTCGCGGTCAGCGGCCTGCCGTCCAGGGTGGCCGTCCAGCCCTCGGCGACGGTGTCGGCGAGACGCAGGGTGCGGCCGTCGGTGCCGGCCGGGATCGTGGTGTGGATCTCGACGGGGCCGGCGGCGACGAGCGTCGGGGCGCCGGAACCGCTGACGATGGTGGCGCGGGCGACGTCCTGGTCGACGCGCCACAGCGCGTCGCCGTTCTGCTCGCTGAGCCGGGTCAGGCCCGGGGTGGCGTCCAGGACGCGGGCGACCCCGCGCGGGGCGCCCTTGTGGACCAGGACATAGCGCACCGCGAACTTGCCGAGCTGGTCGGACTGGTCGGCGCCGGAACCGGCGACGAGGTTGGCGACGACCTTGTCGAGGCGGCTGTTCTCGCCGTCGGCGGCGGTGAGTTCGGCGTCGCCGAGGCGGGCGCCGGAACCGCGGACCAGCACGTAGCCGACGCGGGCGGTGGAGTCGCTGTCCAGGACGAGGGTGCGGGCCCGGTCGCGGTTGTTGCTGTCCTCGGCGACGAACGCGGGCACCTGGACCGGGTCGCGTCGCTCCAGGGGGCCGTCGGCGCCGCCGAGCATCCAGCCGGCGGCGACGAGCAGCGGGCCCGCGGCGGCGGCGAAGGCGATCAGCGCGGCGACCGGCTGGCGCCAGCCGAAGCTCTGCTCCGCGACACGCGCGCGTGCGCCGTCGGCGCCGAGCACGGCGGCCGCCAGCAGGGCGAGGCCGTAGACGAGGGTGGCCGGGCCCGCCCAGGTCGAGCCGTTGGACAGGACCGCGAAGACGAGGCCCACCAGGGCGACCGCCCAGGCCGTCCAGATTCCGAACTGACGCTCCGAGCGCAGCAGGGCGGCCAGCGCGGCCAGCACGACGCCGATGAGCATCAGCCCGCTGACCGTGCCGGGGCCGCCGGGGCTGGCGCCGAGCAGGTCGAGGGCGGAGGCGGCCGAGGAGCCGTACGCGAGGCCGGCCTCGTCGAAGAACCCGAACGGGAGCAGCGTCAGCGACCAGGGCGCGAGGATCAGCAGGGGCGTGCCGAGCTGGGCCAGGAAGCGCAGGCCGTAGGCGGTGATGTCGGCGCGGCGCACGGCCAGGACGCCGAGGCCGAGGAGCAGCGCGAGGGGCCAGATGATCGGCGTGAACGCGGTGGTGACCGTCAGCAGCAGGGCGTACGCCCAGGTGGCGCGCCAGCTGCCGCGGGCGTCCGAGGTGTTCGCGAGGCCGGATGCCGCGATGCCCGCGCGGGCGATGAGCGGCAGCAGGATCGCGAGGACGGCGGTGCCGAGGCGGCCGCCGGCCAGCGCGCCGGTGGCGGCGGGCAGGAAGGCGTAGACGACGGCCGCCCACGCGCGCAGGAGCCGCGACTCGACGAGCGGGCGGGACGCGAAGTAGGCGGTGACGCCGGCCAGTGGCACCGAGCAGACGAGGAGGACCGTGATGGCGAGGCCCGTCGACCCGAACAGCAGGGACGCGAGCATCGCGACGAACGCCAGGTACGGCGGCGCCGACGTGGTTCCTCCGGCGCCGACCGCGTGCCAGGAGTCGAGGTAGCGCGACCACAGCTCGCCGGAGTCGGCCGGGGCGGGCAGCAGGGCGCCGCCCGTGAGCGCGCCGCCGCCGAGGAGCTCACGGCAGGCGGCCAGCGAGACGAGCAGCAGCACCAGGAAGAGCACCGGTCCCGGCTTGCGGGCGATGCGCTTGACGCGGGCGAACTGCTCGATCTCCAGGAAGTCGGCGTCGTCGCCGCCGGGTCCGGACTCGACCACGCCGCCGTGCCGCCCCGCGCCCGAGGTGGCTTCGGGGTCGGAGCTGCCGAACAGGTCACCGGCGACCTGTTCGACGGTGGCCCGAACGGTCGCGCCGGGTGGCGGGAACAGCGGCCGCATCTCACCCTTGTCGACCACCGGTGTGCCGCGCCTGCGGCGGCCGGCGATGATCCGCTCGGGCCGCAGCAGTGTGCCGAGCAGGCCGCGGATCTCGTCGAGGGCCTGTCCGGGGACCTTGCCGACGAGGTTGGCGACCGTCCGCAGCAGCGTGCCGACGACGAGTCGCAGCAGGACCCAGGGCAGCACGGCCGTACGGCTGTTGACGAGCAGGGTGTAGGCGGCGCCCGCCTTGTCGACCTTGTGCGGGGAGGCCGCGGTGCGGCCCACGCAGTCGACGGCGCGGCGCTCGCGGGAGGCCGCCTCCGCGTGGCGTACGACCGCCTCGGGGGCGACGAGGACGCGATGGCCGGCCGCCGTGGCACGCCAGCACAGGTCGACGTCGTCACGCATCAGGGGCAGCCGTCGGTCGAAGCCGCCGAGCTGGTCGAAGACGTCGCGGCGCACGAGCATGCCTGCGGTGGAGACGGACAGCACGGGCCGGACGTGGTCGTGCTGGCCCTGGTCCTGTTCGCGGCGGTCCAGGCCGGTCCAGCGGCGCCCGGAGTGCGCGATGGTGACACCGACCTCGAGCAGCTGCCGCTTGTCGTACCAGCCGCGGAGCTTGGGACCCACGACGGCGACGTCGTCCCGGCCGAGCTCCAGCTCGTTCTCCACGACCCTCAGCAGCTGGGCCAGGGCGTCGGGTTCGGGGGCGCTGTCGTCGTGCAGCAGCCACAGCCACTGCACCGGCTCTCCGTGCGGGAGCTCGGGCAGGTCGTAGGCGTCGTCGCGCCACGTGCGCGTGACGGGGTCCCAGCCGCTGGGCCGCTTCAGGTACGGCAGCTCCTCGGGGGTGAGGAGGGGCGCGCTGCGGTTGGCCTCCTCGACGGCCTGGCCGAAGCCGGTGCGGCGGGCGAGATGCAGCACGTGGTCCGGTCCGAGGGCCTCGGTGACCAGCTGCGCGGAGTCGTCCGCGCTGCCGGTGTCGGCGGCCATGGCGAACTGGACGGGGCGCTCCTGGCCGAGCAGCCCGGCGAGAGCGTCGGGCAGCCAGCGGGCGCCGTCGTGGGAGACGAGGACCGCGGTCACCACATGACGCGGAAACTCGGGAGTGGCAGCGTCGTGAGCTGCCGTGTGGCTGTGCACGGACATCGAGGTACGGGCCCCGGTTCGGTGGACTGCGGTGGACGCCTGTGCCCCCAGGGGGCAGCGGGGCGTCTCGGACGAGCGCCCACACTATCGGCTGGGCATGGGGACGGCCCGCCGCCTGTGGACAACCCACCTGCGACGGGCCGTAAGTCCCGTATGTGCGTGCGATGTGGCGCCGGTCGGTCAGACGGCTGCCTTCTTCAGGCGGCGACGCTCCCGCTCGGACAGGCCGCCCCAGATGCCGAACCGCTCGTCGTTGGCGAGGGCGTACTCGAGGCACTCGGAGCGGACTTCACAGGACAGGCAGACCTTCTTGGCCTCACGGGTGGAGCCACCCTTCTCGGGGAAGAAGGACTCGGGGTCGGTCTGGGCGCACAGCGCGCGCTCCTGCCAGCCGAGTTCCTCGTCCGCGTCGTCGACCAGCAGTTGCTGCACCAGCTCGGTCATGTGCGCCCCTCGTCTGTCTTTCGCGTCCCCGTGATGTAGCCGTTACCGATGTCGGCTGAACGACACGAGTGAAATTACAAGTGTGCTGCTCCGGGCGAGTCAAGCCGAGATCTGCTATTGGGCCCCTTATTCACTCTGCGGAACCAAGGCCTAGCGGAAAGTGTTCAAATCGCCATAAACCTTGACAAGCAGATAGGGCCCGGGGGAACTTCCGACCCGCGCAGGACCTGTACGGAGAAGGACGCCCAGAACTTCGATCCCGTTCCGTGCGCCCGGTTGTGCGCCATGTGTCCCGGTAGACGCGTGAACAAACCTTTCACCTCACAGATGGACCGGATGAGGTGAAACATGTCCCACATGCCGGTGTCGAGTTGACAGTGCCGGGTGTGAGCCGCTGTCCTTGTGGGCATGCTCGCGAACTCGGCACTCACCTCGACCCGCACCGCCGGGTCCCACGGTGCTGCCCGCGCGCGCTGTAGCTGTTGCTGTCCCAGCTGTTGAGCGACACCCGCTCCGGCTGAAGGCCGAGTCGCCCCGCGACTCGGCTCTTCTGTTCCCCTCTGACCTTCTTTCACTGAGGAACCAGCGCATCCCATGAACAGCGACAACGACCTCCAGATCGCCGGCGACATCCTCGAGGTCCCACACCTGCTCCAGGCTCCGCGCGAGCACCCGGCCACCGTCGCCGAGTTCGTCGGCCTGGCCCGCTCCATCGCCGCCGACCGCTCCCAGTGGGAGCACCTGGTGCGGTACGACGCCACGTCGCGCTGGTACCACCGGCTGCGCACCGGCCCGGGCTACGAGGTGTGGCTGCTGTCCTGGGTGCCCGGTCAGGGCAGCGGTCTGCACGACCACGGCAGGTCCTCCGGGGTGCTGACCGTCCTGGACGGCGAGCTGACCGAGCGGACGGAGCGGGGCACCCGCGCGTTGGGGACGGGCTCGCAGCGGGTCTTCGCGCCGGGTTATGTGCACGAGGTCGTCAACGACGCCCTGGAGCCGGCGGTCAGCCTGCACGTCTACTACCCGGGTCTGACGGAGATGCCCATGCACACCGCGTGCACCGCGGCCCCCGCGACGTACGACGAGGTGGACGTCGTGACCGCCTGACGCGTTGTCGTACCCGCCTGCAAGACTTGCTCCCATGCGCATTGTGGTTCTGGCAGGCGGCATCGGTGGTGCCCGGTTCCTGCGCGGTCTGAAGCAGGCCGCGCCGGACGCGGACATCACGGTCATCGGCAACACCGGGGACGACATCCACCTCTTCGGGCTGAAGGTCTGCCCGGACCTCGACACGGTGATGTACACGCTCGGCGGCGGCATCAACGAGGAGCAGGGCTGGGGCCGGGCCGACGAGACCTTCCATCTCAAGGAGGAGCTCGCGGCGTACGGCGTGGGGCCGGAGTGGTTCGGACTGGGCGACCGCGACTTCGCCACGCACATCGTGCGGACGCAGATGATCGGCGCCGGGTTTCCGCTCAGCGCGGTCACCGAGGCGCTCTGCGACCGCTGGCAGCCGGGCGTCCGGCTGATCCCGATGTCCGACGACCGCGTGGAGACGCACGTGGCCGTCGAGGTGGACGGCGAGCGCAAGGCGATCCACTTCCAGGAGTACTGGGTACGGCTGCGGGCCTCGGTCCCGGCGGAGGCGATCGTGCCGGTGGGCGCGGAGCAGGCCAAGCCCGCTCCGGGCGTCCTGGAGGCCATCGCCGAGGCGGACGTCATCCTCTTCCCGCCGTCCAACCCGGTCGTCTCGGTCGGCACGATCCTCGCCGTGCCCGGCATCCGCGAGGCGATCGCCGAGGCCGGGGTGCCGGTGGTCGGTCTCTCCCCCATCGTCGGGGACGCACCCGTGCGCGGGATGGCCGACAAGGTGCTCGCCGCGGTGGGCGTGGAGTCGACGGCCGCGGCGGTGGCCGAGCACTACGGCTCGGGGCTGCTGGACGGCTGGCTCGTCGACACCGTGGACGCGGGCTCCGTGGAGCGGGTCGAGACGGCGGGCATCCGCTGCCGGGCCGTACCGCTGATGATGACGGACCTCGACGCGACCGCCGAGATGGCCCGCGCGGCACTCGCGCTGGCGGAGGAGGTACGCGCGTCGTGACCACGGACGGTTTCCGCGCCTGGGCCGTGCCCGGCCTCCCCGAGATAGCGCCCGGCGACGACCTCGCCAAGCTCATCGCCGCCGCCGAGCCCGGCCTCGCCGACGGTGACGTCCTCCTCGTCACCTCGAAGATCGTCTCCAAGGCGGAGGGCCGGGTCGTCGAGGCGGCCGACCGGGAGGCGGCGATCGACGCCGAGACGGTCCGGGTGGTGGCCCGACGCGGCGCCCTGCGGATCGTCGAGAACCGGCAGGGCCTGATCATGGCGGCGGCCGGGGTCGACGCCTCCAACACCCCCACCGGCACGGTCCTCCTGCTGCCCGAGGACCCGGACGCATCCGCCCGCGCGATCCGCGAGGGGCTGCGCGACCTGCTCGGCGTCCAGGTCGGGGTCGTCGTCACCGACACCTTCGGGCGGCCGTGGCGCGCGGGGCTCACGGATGTGGCGATCGGCGCCGCGGGCGTGCGGGTGCTCGACGATCTGCGGGGCGGCACGGACGCGTACGGCAATCCGCTCAGCGCGACCGTCGTCGCCACGGCCGATGAACTCGCCGCGGCCGGCGATCTGGTGAAGGGCAAGGCCGCCGGGCTGCCCGTCGCGGTCGTGCGGGGGCTGGCGCATGTGGTGGCCGAGGAGCACGGAGAGGGGGCGGGTGCCATGGTGCGCGACGCACGCGACGACATGTTCCGGCTGGGCACCTCCGAGGCGATCCGGCAGGCGGTGACCCAGCGCCGTACGGTGCGGGCCTTCACGGACGAGCCGGTCGACCCCGGCGCGGTGCGCCGCGCGGTCGCCGCGGCCGTGACGGCTCCGGCGCCGCACCACACGACGCCGTGGCGTTTCGTGCTGCTGGAGTCCGAGGAGTCGCGGACCCGGCTGCTGGACGCGATGCGGGACGCCTGGATCGGGGATCTGCGGCGGGACGGCAAGAGCGAGGAGTCGATCGCCAAGCGGGTGAAGCGCGGGGATGTGCTGCGGAACGCGCCGTACCTGGTGGTGCCGTGTCTCGTGATGGACGGTTCGCACGACTACGGCGATCCACGGCGGGACGGCGCCGAGCGGGAGATGTTCGTCGTCGCGACCGGGGCCGGGGTGCAGAACTTCCTCGTCGCGCTGGCCGGGGAGCGGCTGGGGTCGGCGTGGGTGTCCTCGACGATGTTCTGCCGGGACGTGGTGCGCGAGGTGCTCGGGCTGCCTCGGGACTGGGATCCGATGGGGGCGGTGGCGGTCGGGCATCCGGCACAGGAGCCGAGGCCGCGTCCGGACCGGGATGCGGGGATGTTCATCGAGGTGCGGTGAGGGCGGCTCACGTACCTCTACGCTCGATGGGACCCTCGTAGGGCTCTCGCAGGCCCTCTCCCTCTCTCCCGGGACTTCGTTCGTGGCTGGACGGTTCACTCCGCGGCCCACGCGTACGACCGTGCGCGGCGGGCATGTCGCCGTGCCCGGGGGTGTGCCGCGGCAGGTGGCGGCGCCGGGGCGGGTGCGGGCGTGGGTGCCCGAGGGGCCGCTGGATCTGGGACTGGTGCTCGGGCCGTTGCGGCGGGGGCCTGCCGACCCGACGTTTCGGGCGATGCCGGACGGGTCGGTGTGGCGGGCCAGTCTCACGCCCGCCGGGCCGGGGACGCTGCGGGTCACCGCGGCCGGTGGTCAGGTACGCGGGGAGGCGTGGGGGCCGGGGGCGGAGTGGCTGCTCGACGGATTGCCGTCGTTGCTCGGGGCGGCCGACGATCCGTCCGCGTTCGCGCCGCGGCACCGGTTGGTGGCTTCGGCGCAGCATCGGCGGCCGGGGCTGCGGCTGACGCGGACGGGGCTGGTGCTGGAGTCGCTGATCCCGTCGATCCTCGAGCAGAAGGTGACGACCGACGAGGCGTATCGGGCGTGGCGGTCGCTGGTGCGGAAGTACGGCGAGCCGGCGCCGGGGCCCGCGGCCGGTGGGCGGCTGTTCGTGATGCCCGCTCCCCGGACGTGGGCGTTGATTCCGTCCTGGGAGTGGCATCGGGCCGGGGTCGACAACAAGCGGGCGTCGACGATTCTGCGGGCGGTCCGGGTCGCCGCCCGGCTGGAGCAGGCGATGGCGATGGATCCGGCCGAGGCGCAGGCCCGGCTGGAGGTCGTGCCGGGGATCGGGCCGTGGACGTCCGCGGAGGTCGTGCAGCGCAGCCATGGCGCGGCGGACGCGGTGACCGTGGGGGATCTGCATCTGCCGGGGATCGTCGGGTGGGCGTTGGCCGGGGACCGGGACGCGGACGACTCCGTGATGCTGTCGCTGCTGGAGCCGTATGCGGGACAGCGGCATCGGGCGGCGCGGTTGATCCTGTTGAGCGGGCGGACGCCGGCGCGGCGGGCTCCGCGGATGCCGCGGGGGGACATCGGGCGTCTGTGAAGGCGGCGGAGGGCGCGGACCCGCGCCCTCGACCACCCTCTGCTGGTCCGACTACTGGTCCGAGGAGAAGCGCACCGCGCCCGCCGGGATCCGCGCGTCGCACCACACCCGGGCGCCCTCGCGCAGTTCGTTGTCGGCGCCGACCACCGCGCCGTCGCCGATGACCGTGCCGGTGAGGACCGAGCGCTCGCCCACGCGTGCCCTGGTGCCGATCAGGGAGTCCGTGATGACGGCGCCCGGTTCGATGACCGCGCCGGGGAGGATCGTGCTGCCGAAGACGCGGGCGCCCTCGGCCACGAAGGCGCCCTCGCCGACCACGGTGCCGCCCGTCAGTTTGGCGTCGGCGGCCACCCGTGCCGTGGGGAGGACGAGGCGGTCGCCGCAGCGGCCGGGGACCGCCGGGGAGGGGGCGCGGCCGAGGACGAGGTCCGCCGAGCCTCGTACGAAGGCGGCGGGGGTGCCGAGGTCCAGCCAGTACGTCGAGTCGACCATGCCCTGGAGGTGGGCTCCCGCCGCGAGGAGGTCGGGGAACGTCTCACGTTCCACCGAGACCGGGCGGCCCGCCGGGATCGTGTCGATCAGGGAGCGGCGGAAGACGTACGCGCCCGCGTTGATCTGGTCGGTGACGATCTCCTCGGGGGTCTGCGGCTTCTCCAGGAAGGCCAGCACCCGGCCCGACGGGTCGGTGGGGACCAGACCGTACGCCCTGGGGTCCGTCACCTTCGTCAGATGCAGGGAGACGTCCGCGTTCGTCGACTCGTGGGTGGCGACCAGCGCCCTGATGTCGAGGCCCGTCAGGATGTCGCCGTTGAAGATCAGGACCGGGTCGTCCGGTGCGGAGTGCAGACGGGACGCCACGTTGCGGATCGCGCCGCCCGTACCCAGCGGCTCGTCCTCCGTCACGTACTCGATGTGCAGGCCGAGTGCCGAGCCGTCGCCGAAGTACGGCTCGAAGACCTCCGCCAGATAGGACGTGGCGAGGACGATGTGGTCCACGCCCGCCGCTCTCGCTCTCGCCAGCTGGTGTGTCAGGAAGGGGACCCCGGCCGCGCGCACCATGGGCTTCGGCGTGTGCACGGTGAGCGGGCGCAGCCTCGTGCCCTTGCCGCCGACCAGGAGGATCGCTTCTGTCACCTGTAGTCTCCGCTTCCTGCCGGTGACCGGCCGAACTGTCTTTCGACCGGTCAGTGTATGCAGACCGTTGTGCGGCGCTTTCGGCGGCAGTGCGGTACTCCGCCCCAGGCCCCCGATGGCGGTGGAGATGACTGAACGCGGTCCCCCGGTTCCCCTAACGCCCCTGGTAGTCGGCCGCGCTCGAACGGGCCGAGCCGAGCTTGCGGTAGAGCTCCTTGCCGGGGCATGCGGTGGAGAAGCCGTCCCGGTGGCCGGAGATCACGTTCAGACGTACCTTCTTCCCTTTTCGGTAGAGATTGCCACCACCCGACTTCAGGTATGTCTTTCCGCTGGGATTGGCGCCGTAGAGACCGAGCTTCCACGCCGTGAGCCGGGCGATCGCCGTCACGGCGGCGGCTTTGGGACGGGTGGAGCCGAAGCTGCCGAGGACGGCGATCCCCATGCTGTTGGTGTTGAAACCGAGCGTGTGGGCGCCCAGGACCGGCTTCGCCACTCCCCCGGCGCGACCCTCGTAGATCTTCCCGCACTTGTCGACGAGGAAGTTGTAGCCGATGTCACGCCATCCCATGCTCTGGACGTGGTAGCGGTAGATACCGCGAATGACGGAGGGCGCCTGCGAACACTTGTAGCCGTTCCCGGTGGCGGTGTGGTGGACGAAGGCCGCCTTGACCTTCTTCGTGTAGACGAAGGTCCTCTCCCGCAGGCTCTCGTTCGCGCCCCAGCCGCGCCGGGTGACGATACGCGGGCGCGGGCCGATGTACGGCTTGACCCGCTGCCGCTCCGTCAGTTCGCCGTCCCGCAGGGCGAACAGTTCCCGCTCGGTCCGCGCACGGTCGAGGGCGGGGATCTCCAGGGCGCCGAGGGGGGCGAGGTCGGCGTTGGCGGCGGAGGCGGTGACGGACTCGGTGCCGAGCGAGCCGGCGCGCGGGCCGGCCACCGGCGGTCCCTCGGGCGCCGCGGCCTCCCCGGGGTCCACGAGTTCCAGACGCAGCCCCGACGGCAGGGCGCCGGCCGACGCGGCACGCTCCTCGGCGCCCGCACGCACGCGTACCTCGACGCCGTCCGAGTCCCCCACCCACAGCGGCGCCGTCGCCCCGCGCACCCGGCCCGAGGCCCGCTCGGCCGTGCCGGGGTCGGCGCCGTCGTCGCCGTAGTGCGTCTCGACGTCCTGCCAGCCGGACCAGGTGCCGGACGTGGCGGCACGCGTGCGTACCTGGACGCTGCCGTGCAGTGCGGTGTCCGGGTCGTCCCAGACGACGCCGACCATCGAGAAGTGGTTCACCTCGCGGGCCGGCAGGCCCTGTTCGGCGGTGGGGCCGAGGGCTCGGTCGCGGCCCAGGGGGGCGAGGGGCAGGGACTGGGTGCTGCCGGGGACGAACACTTCCGCGTTCGGCGCCGGGCGCGCGACGGTCGCGGCGGCGGGCAGGCCGAGCGGAAGGGCCAGAGCGGCCGCGCACGTCACACCGATCGAAGAAGCAAGGAATCCACGCATGCCAACGATCGTGGACACAGCCGGATATTTCCGCCATTCGGGAATTGACGGACCGTCGGGTCACGTTCCCCCGAACCGGGGACCCCGCCCCTCGTTGCGCGGCGCCGCCCCCGCGTACGCTTGCGCGGGTGACCACCACCGACCGCACCCCTGCCGACCTGCTGCGTTCCGCGCTCGCCGCGGACGCCGGACGCCCCCTGGTGACCTTCTACGACGACGCCACCGGCGAGCGCGTCGAACTGTCCGTGGCCACCTTCGCCAATTGGGTGGCCAAGACCGCCAATCTGCTCCAGGGCGAGCTGTCCGCGGAGCCCGGCGACCGGGTCGCGCTGCTGCTGCCGGCGCACTGGCAGACGGCGGTGTGGCTGCTGGCCTGCTCGTCGGTGGGCGTGGTCGCGGACGTGGCCGGCGATCCCAAGGCCGCCGACATCGTGGTGAGCGGCCCGGACACCCTGGACGCCGCCCGGGCCTGCTCCGGCTCGCGCATCGCCCTCGCGCTGC
Source organism: Streptomyces sp. NPDC002817 (assembly GCF_053592055.1). NCBI lineage: Bacteria > Bacillati > Actinomycetota > Actinomycetes > Kitasatosporales > Streptomycetaceae > Streptomyces > Streptomyces sp. NPDC002817. The sequence goes on along the minus strand of NZ_JBSFUY010000002.1, from coordinate 612,534 downwards.
GCCCGCTGGGCGGCCGGTTCCCCCAGGCCCCGGACGGCTTCGCCGACTACGCCGTCGAGGTGCCGGGACAGGGCGACCGCTTCGCGCCGTTCGCGCCGGTCGATCCCGAGGAGCCGGCGCTCATCGTGGCCGGGCGGGAGTTCAGCGGCGCCGAGGTCGTCGAGCGGGCGACCGCGGAGGCGACGGGACTCGGACTGACGGGAGCGGGCTCACGGCTCCTGTCCGGGATGTCGTACGACACCTGGGAGGGGCTCAGCGCCGGGCTCTACTCCCCGCTGGCCACCGGCGGGTCCGTGGTGCTGTGCCGGAACCTGGAGCAGTTGGGCGAGGAAGGGCTGGCGAAGCGGATCGAGAGCGAGCGGGTCACCGTCACCGCTCGCTAGGGCTGTTCGGGGTCCCCCGTTCGGCCCCCCACCGCTCACCCCCCGCCCGCCATCCACGCCATGGTCGTAGGAGCAGCCGCAGTGGACGCTCGTACGCCATGAGGGGTGGATCCGGACGTGACCGACACCGCTGGTACGCCCTCTGAAGGCACCCTCGGTCCGGGAGCGGGCGCGTCCGCGACGGGGAACGGGCTGATACGACGGCGTCGGCGGCGGTGGCTGCGGTTCGGGGCGGTCGGGGTGGCCGTCACCGTGCTGGCCGCCGTGGGGGCCGGGTGGGCGGTGTACGCGAAGCTGGACGGCAACATCACTCCGGACAACGCGGCGGCCGCGGAGCTCGCCCGGTACGAGAAGGAACGGCCCACCGCGCTCGTCAAGGACGCGCAGAACATCCTGCTGATCGGGTCGGACTCACGGTCCGGGGACGGGAACGCGCGGTACGGGCGGGACTCGGGGACCGAGCGGTCGGACACCACCATCCTGCTGCACCTCGCCGCCGGGCGGCGCAGCGCCACCGCGGTCTCGCTCCCCCGCGACCTGATGGTGGACGTGCCGTCCTGCCGGCAGCCGGACGGCAGCCGGACCGAGCCGATGTTCGCGATGTTCAACTACGCCTTCCAGAAGGGCGGTTCGGCCTGCACGATCCGAACCGTCGAGAAACTCACGGGAGTTCGCATCGACCATCACGTGGTCGTCGACTTCCACGGCTTCAAGGACATGGTCGACGCGATCGACGGCGTACGGATCTGCCTGGACGAGCCCATCCACGACAAGGCCGCCAAGCTGAACCTGCCGGCGGGCAGGGTGACACTCAGCGGCGAGCAGGCCCTCGGGTACGTGCGCGCCCGCAAGTCGCTCGGCGACGGCAGCGACACCGACCGGATGGACCGCCAGCAGCGGTTCCTCGCGGCGCTCGTCAACAAGGTGCAGAGCAATGACGTCCTGCTGAATCCGGTGAAGCTCTATCCCCTGCTGGACGCGGCGACCTCGTCGCTCACCACCGACCCGGATCTGGCTAACCTGCGCGGTTTGTACGACCTCGTTCGCGGGTTGCGCGACATCCCCACCAAACGCGTGCAATTCCTGACCGTCCCCAGGGAGTCGTACGCCCACGACGCCAATCGCGACCAACTCGTACAAGCCGACGCCGAGAAGCTGTTCGAACGGCTGCGCATGGATCAGCCGGTGGCGGTTGCCGAGGAAGTTCCACAGGATTCCGCGACAAAAAGCCTCAATTCGAGCGACGGTTCGCAAAAAGAAGCGGATTCCCACGAGGAGCCGCACGACGACGACTACTCCGGGTACGGGGACCGCTACGACGGCAAGTCCGGTGCAGAACGGCCCGATGAGCCCGTCGCGGCCGTTTCGCCCGCGCCGACGTTCCGCGGAAACACCGCCGCCGAGGACACCTGTAAGTAAAGCGATTACCAAGGCGACGTACAGGTGTCCAAGGAAATGGGGCGGATTGACCAGTTGTAGGGACGTGGAATTTGTCACCGTCGTCGCTTGACGACGAACTGGCCGGATAGTGTGAGCGATCCTGTGCATCCGGCCATCAGGGCTTCCTGGGGTCGGGCACAGTGTGACCGAGACCCGAGCGCCTTTGAGGGGGAAGGCGCCGCGTGGCCCCGACGGAGGATTCAGACAACCGTGGACGCGCAAGGCCGTGGGCGGGCGGACGACATCGACCCCGCAGACCAGTGGGTACTCAATCCGACCACTGGCGAATACGAACTGCGACTGACTCCTTCCGCACCGCAATCAGCGGTGCCAGGACCTCGTAGATCCGCTCCCCGCTCCGGCGGTGCGGGCGGGGCAACACGCAACCGGTCGGCAGCGCCGGGCCGTACGGCGCCTGCCGAGGCACCCGGCCGTGACGTGCCGCCGCCACGCAGACGCCGAGGCGCGCCCGAAGAACCACTGCCGGGGCGGCGCAGCCGGCGGCCGGTCAAGAAGAAGTCGAAGGCCAAGAAGGCCGTCATGTGGACCGGCGGCGTCATGGCGTTCGTCCTGATCGGCACCGCCGGCGCCGCCTATCTGTACCTCAAGCACCTCGAGGGCAACGTCACGACCGAGGACGTCGGCAATGTGGCGGACGACGGCTTCAGCAAGGACGAGGCCTTCAACATCCTGATCATCGGCACCGACAAGCGGACCGGCGCGGGCAACGAGGGCTACGGCGACAAGGGGAGCGTCGGACACGCCGACACCAACATCCTGCTGCACGTCTCCAAGGACCGTACGAACGCGACCGCGATGAGCATCCCGCGGGACCTGATCGTCGATGTCCCGGACTGCGAGGTCACGGACGACGACGGCAACACGAAGGTCGTCCCGGGCACGCAGAACGTCCGCTTCAACACCAGCCTCGGCCAGGACGGCCGTAACCCGGGCTGCACCATGAAGACGGTCGAGGAGATCACCGGCATCGACGTGAACCACTTCGCGATGGCCGACTTCAACGCGGTGAAGACGCTGACGACAGCGGTCGGCGGCGTGGAGGTCTGTCTGGCGAAGGCCGTCAACGACAAGGAGTCGAAGCTCAACCTGCCGGCCGGCAAGTCCACGATCGAGGGCGAGCAGGCCCTCGCCTTCGTCCGCACCCGGCACAGCTTCGGCAACCAGGGCGACCTGGACCGCATCAAGGTCCAGCAGCAGTTCATGAGTTCGCTGATGCGCAAGATGACCGCCGGCGACACCCTCACCAGCCCCACGAAGCTGATAAAGCTGGCCAATGCCGCCACCAAGGCGCTCACCGTCGACACGGGCATCGGCAAGGCCAGCACGCTCAAAGACGTGGCCCTGGAGCTGAAGAAGGTGCCGATGAAGAACATCACCTTCCTGACGGTTCCGGTGAAGGACAACCCGACCGAGGTCGTCAAGGCGACCGTCGTCGTCGACGACGCGAGCGGCCCGCAGGTCTTCAACATGATCAAGAACGATGTCTCCTTCACCGAGGTCAAGGCCAAGGAGAAGAAGGAGAAGGCCGCGGTCGCCGCCCGGCTGAAGGGCACCAAGTCCGCCGCCGACGAGGTGCGGGTGCAGATCCTCAACGGCGGGGCGCCGGGCGGCAGCGCCCAGGAGGAGCTCACCTACCTCCAGACCGAGGCGGGTGTGTCCAAGTCGGAGAACGCGGGCAACGCGGAGAAGACGCTGAAGAAGACGACCCTCGAGTACGCCCCGGACCAGGCGGACCAGGCCCGCAGGCTGGCCGCGATCATGGGGCTGTCCGGATCGGCGATGAAGCCGGGCGAGAGCGTCACCAACTCCCAGGGTCTGCCGACCATGACGCTGACGCTGGGCGAGGACTTCAAGGGGGCCGGGGTGAAGATGAACTCCTCCTCGGCGTCGACTCCGGAAGTTGCGAAGACCACGGCGAACGAGGTCAAGTGCGCGAGTTGACCGTGTGAAGTGTGTGACCTGACAGGCCTGTCGTACGTCTAACAGGGCGTAACGGCAGGCCTGTTCAGTGCTGTCAGGGTGGGGAGGGGACCGGGGAGATGACCCAGAACAGTGTGCAGGGGGAACAGACGCGAGGGGGCGTCCCGCAGGCTCGGGAGGGGGCCGCGGAGGGGAGCGGGAGCGGGGGCAGACACGGCAGACGCCGGGCACGGACGCGCCGCAAACACCGCGTGCTGAGGTGGTCCGCGACGACGCTGTCGGTGCTGATACTCGGCACGGCCGGCGCCGGATACCTGTACTACCAGCACCTCAACGGCAATCTCGGCACGGGTGAGCGCAGCAGCGGCGACTCCAAGGCGAAGAAGAGCGCGCCGAACTCGGCCGGGCAGACCCCGCTGAACATCCTGCTGATCGGCTCAGACAGCCGTGCCTCCGCCGAGAACGTGAAGCTCGGCGGCAGCAAGGACAACCGCGGCAACCCGCCGCTGGGTGATGTGCAGATGCTGATCCACCTGGCAGCGGACCGTAAGAGCGCCTCCGTGGTGACCATCCCGCGCGACACCCGGGTGTCCATCCCCGAGTGCACCGACCCGGAGACGGACGAGGTCTACCCGGCGACGACCAGAGAGATCATCAACACCACGCTGGCCCGCGGCGGGGCCGGCTGCACGCTGGCGACCTGGCAGAACCTCACCGGGGTCTACATCGACCACTGGATGACGATCGACTTCGCCGGCGTGGTGCGCATGGCGGACGCCGTCGGCGGCGTCGAGGTCTGTGTGAACCAGAACGTCCACGACCGCCCGCTGCCCAATGTGCCCGGCGGCTCCGGCCTCAAGATGAAGGCCGGCCGCAAGGAGATCAAGGGCAAGGAGGCGCTCCAGTGGCTGCGCACCCGGCACGCGTGGGGCAGTGACCCGCTGCGGGCGAAGGCCCAGCACATGTACATGAACTCGATGATCCGCACGCTGAAGAAGCAGAACGTCTTCACCGACGGCGGGCGCCTGATGGACCTGGCCGAGGCTGCCACGAAGTCGCTGGACGTCTCCGAGGAGATCGGCAGCGTGAAGAAGCTGTACGACCTGAGCAAGCAGCTCAAGTCGGTGCCGGCGGACCGGATCACCATGACGACGATGCCGAACATCGAGGATCCGGAGAACAAGAACCACCTGGTCCCGCTGGAGGCCGACGCCGAGAAGATGTGGCAGATGCTCCGCGACGACGTGCCCTTCGACGACAACGGGACGGACTCGGGGAAGAAGAAGACTCAGGAGAAGGTCTCCAAGGACCCGGCGGCCGCGGACGACCAGATCGGCGTCCTGGTGCAGAACGCCACGCAGTCCTCTTCGCTCGGCCCGGTCGACGGGCGGGCCCGGACCGTCAGCGGGCAGCTGGTGCAGAAGGGCTTCGCTCGCGCGTCGGCGGACACCACGGCGGGGCTCGCCGAGGAACGGACCGTGGTGCGCTATCCGAGCGCGGATCTGGAGGGCGATGCCCAGCGGATCGCCAAGTCCCTGGGGATTCCGCTGAGTTCGGTGAAGAAGTCGACGGACGTCTCCGGGGTCACCCTGGTCGTGGGCGCCGACTGGCGCGAGGGCACCACGTACCCGAGGAAGTCCGACCCGAAGGCGGGGGACCTGCCGTCGACCTCCGACGAGCTCAACGGGGCGGACAGCAGCAAGTGCATGGACGTGTACGAGCCGTACCGCTGGTAGCGGCCGGTTGACGATCCGCTCCCCCGCTCCGCACCCCACAGCAAACTCCTAACTGCCTGCAGAATGATGAAGCGTGCTCAGGTCCCGGAGCTCGAACAGCGCTTCGACAGCGTATTCGACAACGGTTCTCGCGTACGCTTCCGACGAGGCGGACCAGGCACACAGCCGACCGCCGGGCTGGGGAGGCTCGGCAGTCCGTCAGGCGCAGGGTGGGGAGGCAGGGAGTTGGCGCAAAGTGTGCGCGGCGAGGTTCCCGCGGTCGAGGACACGATGTCCCTCACACCGCAGGACCCCGGGCCGCCGGCCGGGCACGGCGGGGGACGGCGCGGAAGAGACGGCAGACGACGGGCGCGCCGTGCCCTGCGCTGGTCCGCGATCGTGCTGTCGGTGGTGATACTCGGCACCTCGGGCGCCGGATACCTCTACTACCGGCACCTCAACGGCAACATCAAGAAGGACGACCTGAACCTCGGCAACGCGAAGGACAGAGCGGCCAAGACGGAGGCGAACGCCGCCGGGCAGACCCCGCTGAACATCCTGCTGATCGGTTCGGACGCGCGGAACAGCAAGGAGAACCAGAAGCTCGGCGGCGCCAAGGACACGTACAACACCGCGCCGCGCGCGGACGTCCAGATGCTGTTGCACGTCTCGGCGGACCGCTCCAACATGTCGGTGGTCAGCATGCCGCGCGACACCCTGGTCGACATACCCGAGTGCACGGACCCCGACACCGAGAAGACCTACTCGGCGCTCACCTCGGCGATGACGAACGACTCCCTCGGCCGTGGCGGCCCCGGCTGCACGGTGGCGACCTGGGAGAAACTCACCGACATCCACATCGACCACTTCATCATGGTCGACTTCGCGGGCGTGGTGTCGATGGCGGACGCCATCGGCGGCGTACCGGTCTGCGTGGACGCCAACATCCGCTCGCACACCTCCTCGGGCAAGGGCTCGGGCCTGGAGCTGGAGAAGGGCACCACGTACATCAAGGGCGAGCAGGCGCTCCAGTGGCTGCGCACGCGGTACGGCTTCGAGGACAACACCGACATCGCGCGGGCCAAGGCCCAGCACCAGTACATGAACTCGATGGTCCGCGAGCTGCGCGAGAACGCGACGCTGAACAGCCCGAACAAGCTGCGCAAGCTCGCCGAGACGGCCACCGAGGCATTGACGGTGGACGACGGACTGGGCAGCGTGACGAAGCTGTACGACCTGAGCAACGAGCTGCGGAAGGTCCCCAGCAAGCGCATCACCATGACGACGATGCCCTGGCAGTACGCCTCGGACGGCAACCGGGTGGTGCCCAAGCCGGAGGAAGCGGAGAAGGTGTTCCGGCTGGTCCGTGAGGACATCGCGCTCGACGGCAAGGACAAGAAGAAGACGGCGGACGAGACCTCCGACGACCCGGCCGCCGCGGACGACGAGATCGCCGTCCAGGTGCAGAACGGCACCCGCACCAGCACGCAGACGGCGGTGACGGGGCGAGCCGGCGATGTGACCGAGCTTCTGGTCGGCAAGGGCTTCACCGAGGCCAAGTCCGACTCCTCGACGGCGCCCAGCCAGGCCAGGACGGTCGTCCGCTACCCCAGCGCCGACCTGGAGGGCGACGCCCAGCGGGTCGCCAAGGCCCTCGGCGTTCCGATGAGTTCGGTGAAGAAGTCGACGGACGTCTCCGGGGTCACCCTGGTCGTCGGTGCGGACTGGCGCTCGGGGACGGCCTACAAGGCCGCGGAGGAGGACGACTCGCTGCCCGAGTCGGAGGACACCTTCAACGGCGCGGACACCAAGGCCTGTATGCACGTCAATCCCGACTTCACCTGGTAGCGGCCCTCTCCACGTGCCGAACTCCGGCTGCTTCCACTGCGGTTGAGCCGAAGCACCATCGAACTCACCCACGGCCGAGGCCCCTTCCCCCGCGGACGGGGCCTCGGCCGTTCATGAAATGATCATGTCGGTTCTGCAGCTGCACCTGATGGGGACTCAACCAAGCCCACCATCAAGCGGATCGGCTCCGCAGTGGCCGTCCTCGGCCTCACGGCGGCCGGAACGATCGCCGCCACCGGAACCGCCTCGGCGGCCTCCCACGCCGGCACCTGCCGTTCCGGCTACAGCGTGATCGACACCATGGACGTCGGCGACGGAACCGCCTACCTCACCTACTGCGGCGCCAGCGGCAAGAACTGCGTCGTCACCGTCAGCGACACGCAGGGGACGCCCATGGGTCTGGGCGCCAACACCTGCGGCTGCACCGCACCGACGCCCTGTGGAAGTCGAGCGAGGAGGACTCCGGCACCTTCAAGTACTACGCGGGCCCGGTCTACGTCTCCGCCGCGGACAAGTGCATCGACTGGGGCGGCCGCGCCGCCTCCGACTACACGCCCATCGACTACGGCGTCCACTGCGGCTGAGCCGCGGACCTCGAAGGCCCCCTCCCGTGCCGGAAGGGGGCCTTCGACGCGTCCTAGGCCTCCGTCAGCACCGCCGGCCGGCGCGACGCGATGACCCGCTTCGCCAATGACTTCGGGCTGGTCAGGAAGCCGAAGCCCCAGCACATGTGCATGGTGGCCAGCGCGACGGGGATCTGCAGCCGTGCCTTCAGCGGCAGGCCCTTGCCCGCGGGCAGCGACCCGAGGGCGATCGCCGCGAGATAGCCGCCGGGGATCACGAAGCCGAGCGGGGTCAGGGCCGCGCCCACCACGATCCCCGCCGCGATCGCGCACACCGCGGCCGGCGGGGCGAGGTAGCGCAGGTTGATGGAGCCGGAGTGGTAGCGGGCGACGACGTGCCGCCAGCGGCCGTAGTCCTTGTACTGCTTGGCGAGCGCCTTCACCGACGGCCTCGGGCGATACGACACCCTGAGCTCCGGCGAGAACCAGATCAGCCCGCCCGCCTCACGGATGCGGAAGTTCAGCTCCCAGTCCTGGGCGCGGATGAACTCCTCGTTGTAGCCGCCCTGTTGCTCCAGCGCCGCACGCCGGAACACCCCGAGATAGACGGTATCCGCCGGTCCGGCCTCGCCGCCCGTGTGGAACGCGGCGTTGCCGACCCCGATCTTCGAGGTCATCGCGGCGGCGACCGCGTGCTCCCAGTCGTTCTCGCCCTCGGCGTGCATGATGCCGCCGACGTTCTGCGCGCCGGTCTCCTCCAGGAGCCGTACGGCGGTCGCGATGTAGTTCGGGGAGAGCATGCCGTGGCCGTCGACACGGACCACGATCGGATGGCGGGAGGCCTTGATCGCGGCGTTGAGGGCGGCGGGCGTGCGGCCGGTCGGGTTCGGGACGGTGTGGACACGCCCGTTCGCATGGGACGCAGTGTCGCGTACGAGCTCGGCGGCGATCTCGTCCGTGCGGTCCTTGGAGGGACCGAGGGCGATCACGATCTCCAGCTCGCCGGCGTACTCCTGCGCGAGGATCGCTTGGACGGCTCCGCGCAGATGCCGTTCCTCGTCGAGGACGGGCATGATCACAGACACGGCGGGGAGCTGCACGTCGGGCTTGGCGTTCATAGGGGGCTCACGTTACCGCGAACGGGGGACACCGATGCGCCCCGCCCGGGTGGTTCCGGTGGCCGCAGATCGTATGGGCCTACGGTGCTGATGATCCCACGTACGGCCCTCGCGGAGGTGTCCCCCATGCCCACGCCGCCCCGCCGCTCCCCCGCCCACCGGCCCCGACCACGACCGCCCGTACGACGGCGGAAACCTCGTTGGGCCGCCCGGGCGGTGACAACGCTCTCCGTGGTGATTCTCGCCTCGGCCGGGATCGGACACGCGGTGCTCTCCAGCCTGGACGCGGACATCGCACGCGTGGACCCCTTCAAGGACATGAAGAACCGGCCCAGAGCCGGCCACGGCATGAACGTGCTGCTGGTCGGCACCGACGGCCGGGACAAGATCACCGAGGCCGAGCGGCAGAAGTACCGGCTCGGCGGCGCCCCCTGCCACTGCACGGACACGGTCATGATCGTGCACATCTCGGAGGACCGGGAGCGGGCGAGCGTGGTGAGCCTGCCGCGCGACTCGTACGCCATGACACCGGCGCACACCGACCGGACCACCGGCAAACCGCACCACGGCCACCCCGTCAAGCTCAACGCGGCGTACGCGGAGGGCGGCCCGAACCTCACCGTGCGCACGGTCGAGAACATGACCCATGTGAAGATCGACCACTATCTGGAGGTCGACTTCACCAGCTTCATGAAGACGGTCGACGTGCTCGGCGGCGTGAAGATCTGTACCGCCGACCCGCTCAAGGACTCGTACACCGGACTCGACCTCCCCGCCGGAACCCACACGCTCATGGGCGGCGAGGCCCTCCAGTACGTCCGCTCCCGGCACATCGACGGCGCCGCCGACCTCGGCCGGATGAAGCGCCAGCAGCGGTTCATGGCCGCGTTGATCGACCGGGCCACCTCCTCCGGGATCCTGCTGAACCCGATGAAGTTCCGGGACATCACCCGGGCCGTGCTCGGCTCGGTACGCGCCGACAAGGGCTTCGGGACGGACGAACTGCTGGACCTCGGGCGGGCGATGCGCAACTTCTCCCCCTCCTCCTCGGAGTTCACCACGGTCCCGATCGGGCAGATGGGATACGCCGTGAAGGGCGTCGGTTCCACCCTGAAGTGGGACCCGAAGAAGTCCGGCCGCCTCTTCCAGGCCCTGCGCGACGACAGACCGCTCGCCGCGCACAAGCCCAGGAGCAAGGCCGTACGGGTGGGCGTGGCCCCGCAGCAGATCCGCGTCCAGGTCGAGAACGGCACGGCCACCGCCGGCCTGGGCAAGCGCGTCGACTCCCAGCTCGCCGCGACCGGCTTCCGCACCACCCGCCAGCCGGTGACCTCCGCGAACCGCACCGTCAAGCGCACGGTCGTCGCCTACGACCCCCGCTGGGACCGCTCCGCGAAGTCCCTCGCGGCGGCCCTGCCGGGCAGCGAACTGCGGGCGGTGACGGGACAGGGACCGGTGCTGAAGGTGATCGCCGGGGCGGACTTCGAGAAGGTGCGCAAGGTGCGGGCGGAGGATCCGTATCAGGGGGAGTTCGGGGTGGTCACGGGGGATGAGGTGGGGTGCCTGTAGGGCACTCCGTCATCCCGATGGCCCTTCCTGGGGAAATGGCCAGGACCGCACGATTGCGTCGCTTACGTTCCGGATTGTTGCCGTCCGCCCGATGGCGCCCGGCGCCGTCCAGGCGTAGGACGGAAGGGCGACGGGGCCCGTCCGGGGCTCCCGCACCCCCAGGAGGAGCCATGACCCAGCCCGGAATGACCGCGATGAGCAAGGAGATGCAGGACTGCGTCGAGGCGTGCATGTCCTGCCACAGCATGTGCGAGGAGACCATGAGCTCCTGCATGCAGATGGGCGGCCAGGCCCAGATGCAGATCATGCGCGCGCTCATGGACTGCGCCGAGACGACCCGCATGTGCGCGGACATGATGATGCGCCGCTCGCCGATGTCGGCGGAGATGTGCGCGATGTGCGCCAAGGCCTGTGAGATGTGCGCCGAGGCGTGTATGGGCATGCCGGACGACGAACAGATGATGCGCTGCGCCGAGGCGTGTCGTCGCTGCGCGGAGATGTGCCGGACGATGGCGGGCGCCACGATGTGAGGCGGACCTGAGGCCGATCAGGGGCACCCCGCGGGGTGCCCCTGATCCTTTGTGCGGCAGGCTGTTTCCCATGACCGCCCTGCCCGTGTTCCGCTACCACCCCGACCCGCTCGCCACCGGCTCGGTGGTGCCGTCCGACGCGCCGTGCGACTGCTGCGGGCAGCGACGCGGGTTCGTGTACGACGGTCCGGTGTACGCCGTCGCCGACCCCCAGGCCCTGTGCCCGTGGTGCCTCGCGGACGGCAGCGCCGGCGAGCGGTACGAGGCGCAGTTCACGGAGACCGAGGGGCGGGTGCCGAGGGAGGTGCGGCTCGAGGTCGATCGGCGCACCCCCGGCTTCCGCGGCTGGCAGCAGGAGCGGTGGCTGACCCACTGCGGTGACGCGGCGGCGTTCCTGGGCCCGGCGGGCGCCGCGGACGTACGGCGTCACCCGGACGCCCTGGCCGACCTCTTGGCGGAGTTCGGCGCGGAGTTCTGCGAGGCGCTGGACGCGGACGGGCAGCCCACGGCGTACCTCTTCCGCTGCCTCCACTGCGACCGGCACCTCGCCTACGCGGACTTCACATGAGCGGCGAAGCGGTGAGTGGCGGGACGAACGCCTTCGACGCCGCCGAGCGCGGGATGTGGGACGGGCGGGCGCAGGCGTACGCCGGGAGCTTCGCCCGGCTGTGCGCCCACCCGGTCGAGGCGTTGCTGGACGCGTCCGGGGTCGGGGAGGGGACGTACGTCCTCGACGTGGGCACCGGGACCGGTACGGCGGCTCTGGCGGCCCTGAAGCGCGGGGCGCGGGTGCGTGCCGTGGACGCCGACGCCGGCATGGTGGCCGCGGCCCGGGAGCTCGGGGTCGACGCGAGCGTCGCCGCGCTGCCGGAACTCCCCTACGGTGACGGCGAGTTCGACGCCGTCGTCGGCAACTTCGTCCTCAACCACGTAGGTCGTCCGCGCGCCGCCCTCGCCGCGCTCCGGCGCGTCCTGCGGCCGGGTGGACAGCTGGCGCTGACGACCTGGGGCGCCCGGCGCGGAGCCGGACAGGAGCTGCTCGGCCGGGCCTGTGAGGCCGCGGGGGCGGTTCCTCCGGCGTATCTGCCACGGCTCGACCCCGGGGAGGACTTCGTCCGTACGGCGGACGGCCTCGCTGGACTGCTGGCGGAGGCCGGGTTCGGGGACGCGGCAGCAGGCGAGCTCGCCTGGGACCACCGGGCCGGTGTCGAGGAGTGGTGGAGCGGGGCGGCGGGCGGCGTCGCCACCATCGGGCTGGTCGTCACCTCGCAGGCCCCGGAGACCGTCGTACGGATCAGGCGGGAGTACGAGCGACTGAGTGCCGAATTCACCGAAGGGGAGGGCCGGTTGGCCCTCCCCCACCGTGCGCTGCTCGCGTCGGGCCGACGGCTCAGTTGCCCGAGACCGTGACCGTCTCGTCGTTCTTCAGCTGCTCCACGAGCGTCTTCACCTTCGCCTTGTCCCAGACGAGGTTGCCGCCGGAGGAACCGGAGATCGGCATGTTCATGGACTTGCCGTCGCCGCTGTTGACGCTCTTCATGGCCCAGAACATGTCGGCCAGGTCGAACAGGCCCATGTCCTTGTCGACGATGAGCGAGTCGAGGCCGGCGCCCATGGTCGGGTAGAGCTTGAAGGGGTTCAGGACCGTGCCCGGGGTCGCGACCTGGTTGGCGAGGGCGGCGAGGAACTTCTGCTGGTTCTTCGTGCGGTCCAGGTCGGAGGCCTTGAGGGCGTACCGGGTGCGGACGAAGGCCAGGGCCTCCTCGCCGTTCAGGGTCTGCTTGCCCGCCTCGAAGTCGGCACCGGACTTGGTGTCCTTCATGCCGCCCTTCGGGATCGTGATCTCGACGCCGCCCACCGCGTCCACGATGTTCGCGAAGCCCGCGAAGCCGATCTCGACGTAGTGGTCGATGCGCAGCCCGGTGTTGAACTCGACCGTGCGGACCAGCAGCTCGGGCCCGTCCTCGGCGTACGCCGCGTTCAGCTTCACGTGCCGGCCGGTGCCCTGGTACGTCTTGCCGGACTCGGAGCCCGTGAACGTCGGGATCTCCACGTCCGAGTCACGTGGCAGGGAGATCAGCGTGTCGCCGTTGCTGCCGGTGTGCAGGATCATCATCGAGTCCGTGCGCTTGCCCTCGGCGGACCCGGTGTGCAGCTTCTTCTTCTCCTCGGCGGACATGCCGGCACGGCTGTCGGAACCGACGATCAGGTAGTTCGTGCCCTCGCCCGCGTCCGGCCGGTCGATGACCTTGGAGAGGTCGACCTCGCGGTTGAGCTTGGAGTCGGCCCAGAAGTAGGTGCCGATCGTCGTCACGACCAGGACGGTCACGACGGTGATCGCCGTCCACTTGATGCGGCGGCGCCAGTTCGGCGCGGGACGCGGCTCCCGCGTACCGCCGCCGGGACCTCCCGGTCCGCCGCCGCCGTAGACCTGGCCGGTGTTGTAGCCGCTGTCGTAGCCGTCGGCGGCGGTGCCGTCGCCGTAACCGCCGCTCCCGTACGCCGGCTGCTGCGGGACCCCTCCCGCGTGCGGCGGCGCGGACTGGCCGGGGCCGCCCCCGTACGCACCCGAGGCGGGCCGGCGGACCTGTCGCATCGCGCGCGCGCCTTCGGGCTGTGCGCTCGCGCTGCCGCGTCCGTACCGGTTGCCGCGGTTCTCGTCGGACCATGCCTCGGGCCAATCGTTCATGGGGCCCAGTGTGCAGGGAACGACTGTGTCCTTTACAAGGGTCGTAGGAAAATCAGGGCACTGCTGTTGCGAACCCAACACAAAGTCCGCGATTGCGACCTCGGCATAAGGTGGAGGCCATGACAGACCAGGCCCCCTCAGCGGAGTCCGATATTCCGGGCAAGCCCACATCCGCGTCCCGCACCACGCTCAGCCACATCATGACCCACAACGACACCAACCTTCTGGGGACGGTGCACGGCGGCGTGATCATGAAGCTGGTCGACGACGCGGCGGGCGCGGTGGCCGGACGGCACTCCGGCGGGCCCGCCGTCACCGCCTCCATGGACGAGATGGCCTTCCTGGAGCCGGTCCGCGTCGGCGACCTCGTCCATGTGAAGGCCCAGGTCAACTGGACCGGCCGGACCTCGATGGAGGTCGGGGTGCGGGTGCTGGCCGAGCGATGGAACGAGTCCGACCCGGCCACCCAGGTCGGCTCCGCCTACCTCGTCTTCGCCGCGGTCGACGCCGACGGCAAGCCCCGCATGGTGCCGCCCGTCCTCCCGGAGACCGAGCGCGACAAGCGCCGCTACCAGGAGGCCCAGATCCGCCGCACGCACCGGCTGGCCCGGCGCCGCGCGATCATGGAGCTGCGGGAGAAGCGGGCCGCCGAGGGGTTCGAGGACTGACCCAGGGCACTGACCCAGGGCGCACAAAGACATCCGCAAGACATGAGAAGGGGCGCCCGGCCGAGACCGGGCGTCCCTTCTCGGTTCAGCCGTTACGGCAGGTTGCGCGCCATGACGATGCGCTGGACCTGGTTCGTTCCTTCGTAGATCTGCGTGATCTTGGCGTCACGCATCATGCGCTCCACCGGGTAGTCACGGGTGTAGCCGTACCCGCCCAGCAGCTGCACCGCGTCCGTGGTGACCTCCATCGCCACGTCCGAGGCGAAGCACTTGGCCGCCGCGCCCTGGAAGGTGAGGTCGGAGTCGCCGCGCTCGGAGGCGGCCGCGGCCTGGTACGTCAGGGCGCGGGCGGCGGCGATCTTCATGGCCATGTCCGCGAGCATGAACTGGATGCCCTGGAACTCGGCGATGGCCTTGCCGAACTGCTTGCGCTCCTGCACGTAGCCCTTGGCGTAGTCGAGGGCTCCCTGGGCGACACCGAGGGCCTGCGCCGCGATCGTGATCCGCGTGTGGTCCAGGGTCTTCATCGCCGTGGCGAAGCCGGTGCCCTCCTCGCCGATCATGCGGTCGGCGGGGATGCGGACGTTGTCGAGGTAGACCTCGCGGGTCGGGGAGCCCTTGATGCCGAGCTTCTTCTCGGGGGCGCCGAAGGAGACGCCCTCGTCGGACTTCTCGACGACGAAGGCGGAGATGCCCTTGGAGCGCTTGGAGGGGTCCGTCACGGCCATGACCGTGTAGTACTCGGACTCGCCCGCGTTGGTGATCCAGCGCTTCACGCCGTTGAGGATCCAGTGGTCGCCGTCGCGGACCGCCTTGGTCTTCATGCCGGCCGCGTCGGAGCCCGCGTCGGGCTCCGAGAGCGCGTACGAGAACATGCCGTCGCCCTTGGCGAGCGGGCCCAGGTACTTCTTCTTCAGCTCCTCGGAGCCGGAGAGGATGACGGGCAGGGAGCCCAGCTTGTTGACCGCGGGGATCAGGGAGGAGGAGACGCAGACGCGCGCGACCTCCTCGATCACGATCACCGTGGCCAGCGCGTCCGCGCCCGCGCCGCCGTACTCCTCGGGTACGTGTACGGCGTGCAGGTCGCTGGCGACCAGAGCGTCGAGGGCCTCCCGCGGGAAGCGGGCCTCCTCGTCCACCGCGGCGGCGTACGGCGCGATCTTCGCCTCGGCCAGCGAGCGGATGGCGTCGCGGAGCATGTCGTGCTCCTCGGACGGGCGGTACAGGTCGAAGTCAGCCGATCCGGCCAAGGTGTCTCACGCTCCAAATGCGCTGCGATGCCGACGCTAATTACCGTTAAGTAACTCAAATTTTAGGGGCCCGCCCACGGGAGTGATACGTGAGCTTGGCGACAGAGGGAAAGCTGCCCGCCGTGGGGCCCGGTCACGCCCCTACTAGGATCGGGCAGCGCACCGAACGACGTCCCTCTCTGGAGCACCCATGAGCCTCAAGATCACCGTGATCGGCACCGGCTATCTCGGCGCCACCCACGCCGCGGCCATGGCCGAGCTCGGCTTCGAGGTGCTGGGGCTCGATGTCGTACCCGAGAAGATCGCCATGCTCCAGCGCGGCGAGGTCCCCATGTACGAGCCCGGCCTGGAGGACCTGCTGCGCAAGCACGTCGCCGGGATCGAGGGTTCCACCGGGCGGCTCCGGTTCACCATGGACTTCGCCGAGGTCGGCGCGTTCGGTGACGTGCACTTCGTCTGTGTGAACACTCCGCAGCGGCACGGCGAGTACGCCTGTGACATGTCCTACGTCGACTCCGCGATCGCCGCTCTCGCGCCGCACCTCACCGGTCCGGCCCTCGTCGTCGGCAAGTCCACCGTTCCGGTCGGCTCCGCGGACCGGCTCGCCACGTACCTCGCCGAGCACGCGCCCGCCGGTGCGGACGCCGAGCTGGCCTGGAACCCGGAGTTCCTGCGCGAGGGCTTCGCCGTCGACGACACGCTGCACCCCGACCGGGTCGTGGTCGGGGTGCGCAGCGAGCGGGCCGAGAAGCTGCTGCGCGAGGTGTACGCGACGCCGGTCGGCGAGGGCACGCCCTTCGTGGTCACCGACTTCCCGACCGCCGAGCTGGTGAAGACCTCGGCGAACTCCTTCCTCGCCACGAAGATCTCCTTCATCAACGCCATGGCGGAGGTGTGCGAGGCCGCGGGCGGCGATGTCGTCAAGCTGGCCGAGGCCATCGGGTACGACGACCGGATCGGCAAGAAGTTCCTGCGGGCCGGCATCGGCTTCGGCGGCGGCTGCCTGCCCAAGGACATCCGGGCCTTCCTGGCGCGCGCCGGTGAGCTCGGCGCGGACCAGGCGCTGTCGTTCCTGCGCGAGATCGACTCGATCAACATGCGCCAGCGCGGGCAGATGGTGGAGCTGGCGAGGGAGGCGCTCGGGGGCGGGTCGTTCCTCGGCAAGCGGGTCGCGGTGCTCGGCGCCAGCTTCAAGCCCGACTCGGACGACGTCCGGGACTCGCCGGCGCTGAACGTCGCCGGCCAGATCCACCTCCAGGGCGGCCAGGTGACGGTGTACGACCCGAAGGGCATGGGGAACGCCCGTCAGGTCTTCCCGACGCTCGGGTACGCCGACTCGGCCGTCGAGGCCGTACGGGGCGCCGACGTCGTGCTGCATCTGACGGAGTGGCGGGAGTTCCGTGAGCTGGACCCGGCGGCGCTGGGCGAGGTCGCCGCGACCCGGCTGATCCTCGACGGGCGGAACGCGCTCGACCCGGAGGTGTGGCGCAAGGCCGGATGGTCGTTCCGGGCAATGGGCCGACCGACGGCCTGAGCCTGCGCGGTGGTGGAATTAGGAATTACGCAATAACGCGGCAAAGAAATACTCGGCGAGCGGGTCTCCGTACATAAAAGCGGTGGCCCGCTTCGCCTTGCGTGGGCCCGCTCGGCCGCTTCAGCACTGGGCGGACGACCTCTCGCGCGTCGGCATATGCCAGGCTCCCTGAAATCACCAAACGGGGTTCGATTTCATTCGAGTACTGTGTCGGAAATATTGATCCACCTCCCCGAACTCTTCACTTTCACAATGCGCGGAATAAAGGCGGTCTAGCCCGTTCTCACAACGGGGTCACCCCCCGAAGAGAGCCAGGCAACAATCGGTTAACGGGCGCGTAGCCAAGCGGAATCCACCCTCCACTCCACTGGTGCGCATTCGCAGCACTCTCCGTTCGGTTTGACCGGACCATGACAGGAGTGACCCATGCCCTTGTTCCGCAGGGCGCAGTGGCCGGGCGATCACCGTGACGAGCTGGTCGCGGGCGCGCTCGTCGGCGCGGTGGTGATCGTGCTCGGCTACGCGTCCGGCATCGGCGCCCCCACCGCCTCCGGTGCCGGTGAGGCCGCCGCGCCCCCGACCTCGACACCCGCCGCCACGGCGCCGCAGAGCCCGACCGTGCCGTCGTCGCAGGACCCGGGCGGACAGGTCCCGGTCGGCACCGGGGAGTTTCCCGGGTACGGCACCATCGGCGGCACCGGCGACAGCGGCGCGCACACCGGGCACGGCACCGGGGGCGGGGGCGAGGGGCACACCGGCCACGGCGACTCTCCCGGCACCTCCCCCGGCGCCTCGGCCACCCCCACACCCGCCCCCTCGCCGTCCGGCTCGACGACGGAGCCGCCCTCCGACACCTGTACGGACGGCGAGGTACGGCTGGTCCAGCCGCTGCTCACCGGCCTGACCGGCACCCTGACGGGGCTGCTCGCCGCCCCCACCCTCACCCCCACCGCGACCCCGTCGGCGGAGCCCTCCCCCTGCGTCGGCCTCGCCCCCGTGTCCGTCCCCGGCCTCCTCGGCATCAGCGCGTCCCCGCTGCCGGAGGCCACGCCATGACCGTCCGCCGCGCCGTCGTCCTCCTGCTCCTCCTGCTCGCCCCGGTCCTCCTCGCCACCCCCGCCGCCGCCCACACCGAGCTGGTCCGCTCCACGCCCGCGGACGGGGCCGAGCTGAAGCGCGCCCCCGAGCAGCTCACCCTCGTCTTCGACGAGCCGGTGGCCCTGGACGACGTGCGCGTCGTGACGATGGACGGCAACCGGCTCCCGGTGTCCCGCCTCGGCAAGGACGGCGTGCGCGTCGCCCTCCCCCGGTCCGGCGACGGCGGGACCGCCGTCACGTGGTCGGTCGTCGACGAGGAGGACGGTCACGCCTCTTCCGGCCGGATCGCCTTCGGGGTCGCGGTGTCGGCCGCCCGGGACCGCGGCGACGAGGCCGCACCCGCCCTCTCCCCCTCGGTGCGGAAGGGCCTCGTCGCCGCTCGCTGGACCGGCTATCTCTCGCTGGCCCTGTTCGTCGGCGGGCTCGCCTTCGTCGCGCTGCTGTGGCCGCGCGGTGCGGGTGTGCCGCGGGCGCGGATGCTGCTCGCGCTCGCGTGGACGTGCGGAGTGCTGTCGACGGTCGCGAGCATCGGGCTGGAGGGCGCGTACGTCTCCTTCGGCGGTCTGCGTGACGCGCTGCGGCCCTCGTCGTACGCCGACGTCCTGACCACCGGGCCCGGCATCGCGCTCGCCGCGCGCGGGCTGCTGTGGGTGCTGGCGGCGGTGGTACTGGGCGCGCTGCTCCAGGGCGGAGCGCGGACCTCCCGCTCGCCGGGCTGGCGGGTGGGCGCGCTCGCGGTGTCGCTCGGCCTGCTGCGGGCGACCGGGATGAGCGGGCACAACTCCGAGGGCGGCGAGCCGACCTGGGGTGCCCTCGCCGATCTGCTCCATCTGCTCGGTGCCGCCCTGTGGATCGGCGGGCTCGCCATGCTCGCGGTGGCGGTGCTGCCGCGCCGGCGGACGGGCGAGCTGGCGGAGGTGGTCCCCGGGTACTCCCGGCTGGCGGCCGTCGCCGTCACCGCGATCGTCGGTGCCGGGCTGGTACTCACGTGGCAGGTCGTGGGGTCGTACGACGGTCTGCTGCACACCTCGTACGGGCATCTGCTGCTGGTCAAGACGGCCGTCCTCGCGGCTGTGCTGCTGATCGCGCAGAGCAGCCGCCGGTGGGTGCGCACCCGCCTCGATCTCGCCGTGCTGCTGCGCGGCGACGCCGCCACCGTGCGGCCCTTCGGTTACTCGGTCGCGGCCGAGACGGGGCTGGTCCTCGTCGTGCTCGCCGTGACGAGTCTGCTGGTCACGGCCGATCCCGGCCGTTGAACTCACCCGCAAGCAAAAGGAGTTGCAGTGACACGCACCAAGGAAACCGGCGAACGGCGGCGCCGTCCGCCCGCCGGAAACCGGGCCCTGCTCGTCGCGGGGCTCGGGGCGGCACTGGCCGCCGTGCTCAGTCTGGGGCTGCTTCAGGCAGCCGCGGGCAGCAGCACGACGGCCGCCTCGGACACGGCTGCGGGCGCGGCTCAGGCGCCCGCGGCAGCCGAGGCCCAGCAGGCCGCGGCCGCCGCGCCGGACCACCAGGTCGACATCATGAACAACAAGTTCGGCGACGGGAAGCAGCTCGTCGTCGAGGTCGGCCAGACGGTCCGGTGGACGAACCACGACAGCGTTCCGCACACGGTCACCACGACCAAGGGCCCGAAGAAGTTCGACTCGGGCACGCTGGAACAGGGCGACTCGTGGTCGTACACGTTCACCACGGCGGGGACGTACGAGTACTACTGCGCCGTGCACCCGGACATGGTGGCCTCGGTGAAGGTCGTCGAGCCCTCCGACGGGGGCGGCGGAACGACGCCCACGCCGACCGCGGCACCCACCGCCGCGCCCACGGCCACACCTACGGCCACGCCGACCGGGACGCCCACCGCGACGCCGACCACCGCTCCGACCGCCACACCGACCGGCGGTTCCGGTGACGGCGGCGACGGGCAGTGCGCCGGCGTCCAGGACGTACTGCTCCCGATCCTGCAACACCTCAACGCGGCCCACCTGGAGCGTTCTCCGGGTCAGCAGGTGCAGGACGCGCTCGCGCTCGACTCCTACATCAAGACGCACACGGTGTGGATCGAGAGCATCCTGACGCCGGTCACCTCGGGCGGCGGGACGGTCGCCGACGACACGCTCAGCGTGCTGCTCGCCCACATCAACAGCGCACACCTGGAGGAGTCGCTCGGGCAGCAGGTCACCGATCTGCTGAACCTCGACAGCTACGTGAAGATGCACACGGTCTGGGCCGAGCACCTGCTCGCACCCACCGAGAGCTTCGTCACCGGCAGCTGCTGACCTTCCCGGGGACGAACGCCGGTCCGGCCGAGGCTCAGTCGGCCGGACCGGCGCCGCTCCCCATTCTCCACGCCCCCGCCTCCCCACGGGAACCGCTTTCAAGGAGCCCCCGGATGAGAACCGTCACGCTGCCCTCCGAGCAGCGGCACCTCCCCCGGCCCGGGCGGTACGCCGTCGCGCCGGGCCGCTCGCTCGTCGAACTCGCCTCCCGGTACGGCCCGTTGCCCACCTTCCGCCGCCGCCTCACCCTCACCGCCGCCTCGCTCACCGTGCCGCACGACGACCCGGACGCCCGGCCCTCCTTCCGCTTCGAGCTGCTCGACCCGCCTGCCGTCCTCACCGGCGCGCACGTCGAGCCGCTCGACGGCGGCCGGCACCTCCAGGTCACCGGCGACCTCGAACTGCGCGACGTCGCCTTCCCGGTGCTGCTGCGGCTGCGGGTCGTGGAGCGCACCGACGAGCTTCTGCTCGTCGTCGGCACGGTCCTGGTGCCGTACCGGCTGCTGCGCCGGGCCACCGGGTTCCGGCTGCCGTGGCGCCGGCCGGCCACGCGGCTGCGGCTGCTGATCGCGGCGGAGTTCGCGTGCGCCGCGGAGTCCGCGTGAGGGCGGCCCGGCGGGCGGCGCTCGGCGCCGTACTCGCCCTCCTCGCCCTCACGTTCCTGGCACCGGGGCAGGCCTCGGCGGCCTCGTACCGGGTGGCGATGCAGGGGTACGCCTTCGCGCCCGCCTCCCTCACCGTGCACGTCGGCGACTCCGTGACCTGGACCAACGGGGACACGGCACCGCACGACGTGAGGACGACGTCCGGTCCGGTCACGATCCACTCCCCGATGCTGGACAAGGGGCAGAGCTGGACCTACACGTTCACCGCGGCCGGTTCGTACGGCTACTACTGCACTGTGCATCCGGACATGACGGCGCGGATCACCGTGCTGGCGGCACCGAAGCCCACTCCCACGCCCGCCCCCACCCACCACCACGAGACCGGTACCTCGCACGAGGCCATGCCGATGCCGACCCGGACGGCCCCGACCACGCACCGGGCCGCCGCCACGTCCCCGAAGTCCTCCGCACCGGCCTCGCCGGCCTCGCCGTCGGAGTCGCCGGGCAGCGCGCCCCCCGTCGCGGCGGCGGCCCCGCGGACCGAACCCGCGGCCGCGGCCCGCCCCCTGCAACCCCTGCTGCTCCTGACCGGACTCATCGCCGGGGTGGCCGTCCTCTGTCTGCTCCTGGTCGGCTCCCGCGCGGCCGCGTCCCGCGGCGAGGACTGACCGTGCGGCGCTACCTCGCCCGGTAGCGCCGCATCTTCGCGCGCGCCCCGCACACCTGCATCGAGCACCAGCGGCCCCGGCCCGCGGGGCTGCGGTCGTAGTAGGCCCAGTGGCAGTCGGCGGCCTGGCAGGCCTTCAGCCGCAGCCAGGTCCCCGCGACCAGGGCCTCGGCGACGGCCGCCGCGACCCGCGAGAGCAGCGGCGCCGCGTCGGCGGGCGCGAGCGCGGCCGAGCCGTCGCCCCCGTCGACCGTCACGACCAGCGGCGCCGCCGCCAGCAGCTCGCCGAGCGGGGTCACCTCGCGGTACGGCGGGTGGCCGGCGTGCGCGAGCAGGGCCGCACGCAGTGATTCGCGCAGCTCACGCGCGCGTACGACCTCCTCCTCCGTGAGCCCGAAGCGGGCCCGGCCGTCGGCCGTGTCGAGCGCGTCGGCGCCCGACTCGATGTCGAGGGTGTTGACCAGGGACTCCACCAGAGCCAGGCCCCCCGGCGCGGCCGATCGTTCACTCATGCTTGCGACGTTACCTCCTATGAGGCAACATGCAGTAACCGTTACCGGTTACCGGGCTATAGAGGTAACCCTGCTTCGAGGAGGAAGTCATGGCTGTCGCCACACTGGGCGTCGTCGTCCTGGACTGTCCGGACCCCCGTGCGCTGGCCGGTTTCTACGCCGAGGTACTGGGCGGCACCGTCGAGGGGGACGGCGAGTGGGTGGATCTGAAGGTGCCCGGCGGACAGTCGCTGGCCTTCCAGGCCGCCGCCGGGTTCGTACCGCCCGAGTGGCCGCGCGCGGACCACAACTCACAGCAGTTCCACCTGGACCTGACCGTCGACGACATGGACGCGGCCGAGAAGGAAGTCCTGGCCCTCGGCGCGCGGCCGCTGGACTCCGCCGACCGCTCCCGCACCTGGCGTGTATACGCGGACCCGGCGGGGCACCCGTTCTGTCTGTGCGCCTGCTGAGACCTGGAGGGTCCACTGTGACTGTGGCTCGTTTCCGTTCCGTCGTGATCGACTGCCCCGACCCGCTCGCGCTCGCCCAGTTCTACGCGGCGATCGTGGGCGGAACTCCCCGCGTGGAGGAGGCGGACTGGGTCGTCCTGGAGACCCCCGGCGCGCCACGGCTCGCCTTCGCGCAGGCGCCCGGGTTCACACCCCCGGAGTGGCCGCGGGCGGACCGCAACTCGCAGCAGTTCCACATCGACCTCGACGCCGGGTCGACATGGGAGGAGATCGACGCGGCGGAACGGGAGGTACTGGCCCTGGGCGCGCGTCTGCTGCACGCCGAGGACAAGGAGGACTTCCGGGTGTACGCGGATCCGGCGGGGCATCCGTTCTGCCTCTGCCGCATCGAGCACGCGTGACCGGTGGGGCGCGGCCTCCTGCCGGTCGCGTCCCGCGCCGTGGTGCAGGGGATCAAGGGCTTCGCGTTCCGGTACCCGGCCCGTGGCGCTAGCCGTCCAGGTCGGAGATCTTCGCCGTCGACGGATCGCGGCGCTCCTGGGCCGCGCGGGCCGCGAAGTCGGCGCCGCGCAGTACACGCTGCACGTTGCCCCAGGCCAGCAGGGCGATGTCGGACTCGGACCAGTCGCGGCGGAGGAGTTCGGCGATGAGGTGCGGGTAGCAGGAGGCGTCGGCGAGGTCCTGCGGATGGGCGGTGCCGGCGTCGTAGGTGCCGGACAGGCCCACGCACTCGGCACCCGCGAGGGAGCGGACGTGGTCGAGGTGGTCCGCGACGTCCCGGACGGACGGGCCCGTCTGCTCGGCGGTGAGCGGCACCATGCACAGCCCCTTGGCGGCGCCCAGCTCGGTGAGCAGGTCGTCGGGGAGGTTGGCCGGGTGGGGGCGCAGGGCGCGGGCGGCGGAGCGGGTGCACACGACCGGCGCCTTGGAGACGGCGAGGGCACGGCGGACGGTGTCGGCGGAGGCGCCCGAGAGGTCGGCGAGGACACCGAGCCGGTTCATCTCGCGCAGCACCTCCTCGCCGAACCGGGTCAGCCCCGCCTCGCTCGCCCAGGTCACCCCGGACAGGGTGAGCACCCGCAGGCCGAGCGCGTGCAGCGAGCGCAGGATGCCGAGCGAGTCGCCGAGCGCGGCGGCACCGGCCGGCCCGAGCAGCACGGCGACCCGGCCGCAGTGCCGTACATCGGCGGTCTCCCCGGCGGTACGGGCGAGCCGTAGCCCCTCCGGATGGGCCCGCACGACGGTCTTCACCAGGTCCAGCTGCTCCAGCGTCGCGCCGACGGCCCGGTCGCCGCCGATGCTCTCGGGCAGATGCAGCGACCAGAACAGCGCGCCGACATGCCCCTCCCGCAGCCGCGGCACGTCCGTGTCGACGGAACTCTCGCCGAGCTCCAGGTCGAACCACGGCAGATGCCGCAGCGCCCACGGCAGCCCGCTGTACCCGTCGGCGACGGGATGCGCGGCGAGGATGGCGTGCGCCCGCTCCAGGGGCTCGGTGTCCGGATCGGAGACCGGCGTGTAGGGCTCCGACTCGACGAACGGGTCGGGCAGGTCGTCGAGCTCGCCGACCTCGCTGGTGGTGTTCAGTTCGTCCTGGAGGTCTGCCATTGCGGGCTCCGTACGTCGTGATCGGCGGCAAGATCAGCAGTACGGTCACCGTCGCACGGGGGGCGGAAGGCTTCCTGGTGAGCGGGGCGTTCGGGGGTACTCCGGTTCAGCGACCCTGCGCCGCGTCGATGACCTCGTCCAGGGTGTCCCGGGACCGGACCAGGTCGGCGATCATCCGGTCGATGCGGTCGCGCTCCGCGGTGAGGTCGGCGACGAGCCGCGGTGTGGCGACGGCGGAGGGGCCGCCGTCCGTGTCCCGCATACAGGGCAGCAACTGGGCGATCCGGCTGCTGTGCAGTCCGGCCGCGAACAGCTCCTGGATCCGCACGACCCGGTCGACGGCCGCCTCGGGGTAGTCACGGTGCCCACCGGGGGTCCGGTCGGCGCGCAGCAGTCCCTGGGCCTCGTAGTACCGCAGCGACCGCTCACTGACATTGGTCCGCCGGGCCAGTTGACCGATCCGCATGGGCAGCCACCCCCGGGCTTGAATCTGACATCAGTGTCAAGTTCTACCGTACGGCCATGACGCAGACAACGGACTTCCTCGCACCGGCCCGCCTCGGCTCCCTGGCCCTCCCCAACCGTCTGGTGATGGCCCCGATGACCCGCAACAGGGCCGAGGACGACGGCACGCCCTCCCCTCTCATGGTCACCTACTACGCCCAGCGCGCCTCCGCCGGCCTGATCATCGCCGAGGCCGCGACGCCGAACGCGGTCGGGCAGACGTACCCGAACATCACCGCGATCCACGCCCCGCAGCACGTGACGGGATGGCGACAGGTCACGGACGCCGTACGGAAGGCGGGCGGCCAGATGTTCCTCCAACTCCAGCACGGTGGCCGGGTGGGCCACCCGGCCACCAGCGGTCACACCCCGGTCGCGCCCTCTCCCGTCCCGCTCCCGGAGACGATCTTCACGCCCGGGGGTCACCAACAGGCCGTGACGCCGAGGGAGATGACCACCGACGACATCCGCTCCACCGCCGCCGACTTCGCCACGGCCGCGCGCAACGCGATCGAGGCCGGATTCGAGGGCGTCGAGGTGCACTCGGCCAACGGCCATCTCCTGCACCAGTTCCTGTCCGCCAACACGAACCGGCGCACGGACGCGTACGGCACCGAGCGGATCCGCTTCACGGCGGAGGTCGTCGAGGCCGTCGCCGCCGCGATCGGCCCCGAGCGGGTGGGCGTACGCATCTCCCCCGGAGGCACCGTGAACGGCATCGAGGAGGGCGACGCGGAGGAGATCTACCCGCCGCTCGTCGAGAGGCTCGGCGCTCTCGGACTCGCCTATCTGCACATCGTCCACGCCGACCCGGACTCCCGCGTGTTCCGGCGGATCCGCGCGGAGTGGCCGGGAACCCTGATCGCGAACCCGGTGCTGAAAGACCTCTCCACCGGCGAAGTACGTCACGCCGCCGAGCGTGCCCTCGCCGCCGGAGCCGATCTCGTCGCCCTCGGACGTCCGTTCCTCGCCAACCCCGACCTGGTGGCGCGGCTGCGAACGGACGCGCCGCTCAACCCCGTTCGGGACCGCTACCTGATGTACGTGGGCGGGGCGGCCGGATACACCGACTACCCCGCCCTCGGCGAACTCTCCGAAGAGCCCGCTCAGCCGTCCAGCGACTCGATCGTCGCGTTCGACGGCGAGCGCGTCGCCTGAAGGTCCCGGGCCACGTCCTCGGCGGCGCCGAGCACCCGTACCGCGTTCTGCCAAGTGAGCTTGGCCAGGTCGGACGTGGACCAGCCGCGGTCCAGGAGCTCGGCGACGAGGTTCGGGTAGCCGGAGACGTCGTTCAGGCCGTCGGGAGTGAAGGCCGTGCCGTCGTAGTCGCCGCCGATGCCCAGGTGGTCGATGCCCGCCACCTCGCGCATGTGGTCCAGATGGTCGGCGACCGTGGAGACCGTCGCGATGGGGCGCGGGCGCTGCTCCTCGAAGGCACGGTGGACCTTCATCGCGTCCGGTGTGGTCGCGAGGTGATGGAAGCCGTGCGCGCGCATGTTCTCGTCCGCGGCGGCGGTCCAGTCGACCGCGGCCTGGAGAACGAACTTCGGCACGAACGTCACCATCGCCATGCCGCCGTTGCCGGACAGCCGCTCCAGGACGTCGTCCGGGATGTTGCGCGGGTGGTCGCACACCGCCCGCGACGACGAGTGGGAGAAGATCACCGGCGCGAGCGTGGCGTCCAGCGCGTCCCTCATCGTCGTGGCCGCCACATGCGACAGATCGACGAGCATGCCCTCGCGGTTCATCTCCCGCACCACCGCACGGCCGAAGGCCGACAGCCCGCCGACGCGCGGCGCGTCCGTCGCCGAGTCCGCCCAGTCGTTGTTGTCGTTGTGGGTGAGGGTCATGTAGCGGACGCCGAGCGCGTACAACGCGCGTAGCGTGGCAAGGGAGTTGGCGATGGAGTGGCCGCCCTCGGCCCCCATGAGGGAGGCGATACGGCCTTCCGCCCGTGCCGCCTCCATGTCCGCCGCGCTCAGCGCGGCCCGCAGGTCGGCCGGGTGCCGGTCGATCAACTGCCGTACGCAGTCGATCTGTTCCAGCGTCGCCGGCACCGCGTCGGGCAGGTCCGAGCGGACGTACACCGACCAGTACTGCGCCCCCACGCCACCGGCCCGCAGCCGGGCGAGGTCGGTGTGCAGATGGGCGCTCTGGTCGGTGGCGATGTCCCGGGCGTCGAGGTCGTAGCGGACCTGTTCGCGCAGTGCCCAGGGCAGGTCGTTGTGTCCGTCGACGACGGGGAACTCCCGCAGCAGTGCCCGGGCGGTCTCCACAGAGCTCACAGCCGTCACTTCCCGAAACCGAAGCCGTTGCCCGGCCCCTCGACCTTGGCGCGCAGCCGCTTGCCCTTCTCGGCGGCCTGGTCGCCCAGCTCCTGCTGGAACTCCTTCATCCGGCCGAGGAGCTCTTCGTCGTGGGTGGCGAGGATACGGGCGGCCAGCAGGCCCGCGTTGCGGGCACCCGCCACGGAGACGGTGGCGACGGGCACACCGGCCGGCATCTGCACGATGGAGAGCAGCGAGTCCATGCCGTCCAGGTACTTCAGCGGGACCGGCACGCCGATGACCGGCAGCGGGGTGACGGAGGCGAGCATGCCCGGCAGGTGGGCCGCGCCGCCGGCGCCCGCGATGATCACCTTGATGCCCCGCCCGGCCGCCTCCTCGCCGTACGCGATCATCTCGCGCGGCATGCGGTGGGCGGAGACGACGTCGACCTCGTACTCGATCTCGAACTCGTCGAGTGCCTGGGCGGCGGCCTCCATGACGGGCCAGTCGGAGTCCGACCCCATGACGATGCCAACAACGGGGCTCATTCTGTGATCGTGCCTCTCAGGTAGCCGGCTGCGTGACGGGCGCGCTCCAGCACGTCGTCGAGGTCGTCGCCGTAGGTGTTGACGTGGCCGACCTTGCGTCCGGGCTTCACGTCCTTGCCGTACATGTGGATCTTCAGCTGGGGGTCGCGGGCCATGCAGTGCAGGTACGCGGAGTACATGTCCGGGTAGTCGCCGCCGAGGACGTTCGCCATGACCGTCCACTTCGCGCGGGGGCGCGGGTCGCCGAGGGGCAGGTCGAGGACGGCCCGGACGTGGTTGGCGAACTGGGAGGTGATCGCGCCGTCCTGGGTCCAGTGGCCGGAGTTGTGCGGGCGCATCGCGAGCTCGTTCACCAGGATGCGGCCGTCGTGGGTCTGGAACAGCTCGACGGCGAGGTGGCCGACGACGTCCAGTTCCTTGGCGATGCTGAGCGCCATCTCCTCGGCCTTGAGCGCGAGGGCCGGGTCCAGGTCGGGCGCCGGGGCGATCACGGTGTCGCACACGCCGTTGACCTGCTGGGACTCCACCACCGGGTAGGCGACGGCCTGGCCGTGCGGCGACCGTACGACGTTGGCGGCGAGCTCACGGACGAAGTCGACCTTCTCCTCCGCGAGGACCGGGACACCGGCCCGGAAGGGGTCGGCGGCCTCCTCGACGCTGTCGACGACCCACACGCCCTTGCCGTCGTAGCCGCCGCGGACGGTCTTGAGGACGACCGGGAAGCCGTCCCCCTCCTCCGCGAAGGCGGCCACATCGGCCGGGTCGCTCACGATCCGGTGCCGTGGGCACGGCACCCCGATCGCGTCGAGCCTCGCTCGCATGACGCCCTTGTCCTGGGCGTGCACGAGCGCGTCGGGCCCGGGGCGCACGGGGATGCCGTCCGCCTCCAGCGCCCGGAGGTGCTCGGTGGGTACGTGTTCGTGATCGAAGGTGATCACATCGCAGCCCCTCGCGAAGTCACGCAGCGTGTCGAGGTCGCGATAGTCGCCGATGACGACATCGCCTACGACCTGCGCCGCGGAATCCTGAGGGGTGTCACTGAGGAGCTTGAACCTGATGCCGAGCGGGATGCCTGCCTCGTGTGTCATACGAGCGAGCTGACCCCCGCCGACCATGCCGACTACCGGGAACGTCACGCTCCTAGGGTATCGGCCACATCGGGGCGGCCGGATTCCGTACCTTGTGCACGCGATTTCCGCCGATCTGGCCCGAAACACGCACCTGTCTTCACGTCCTGTTCCCAATCTGTGAGCTCGTCCACAAGCGTTTGCACAGGGGGGTGGTTAGCATGGCTTGGTTGACGAAACCGGACGGACGGGGGCTAGCACGACCATGGGACGTGGTTCCTCGGCGCTTCATGCGGCGCCTCCGAGCGCGGTACGACAGCGCGTCGACCGGCTCGTGCGCGAGGCCGCCAAGTTCGGCGCCGTGGGCGGAGCGGGTCTGCTCGTCAACCTTCTCGTCTTCAACCTGGTGCGGCACACGACCGACCTCCAGGTGGTGCGCGCCAGTGTGGTCGCCACGGTCGTCGCGATCGTCTCGAACTACATCGGCTTCCGGTACTTCACGTACCGGGAGCGCGACAAGAGCGGCCGCACCAAGGAGCTGACGCTCTTCCTGCTGTTCAGCGCGGTCGGTCTGGTGATCGAGAACGGCGTGCTCTACGCGGCGACGTACGGATTCGGCTGGGACAGCCCGCTGCAGAGCAACGTCTTCAAGTTCCTCGGCATCGGCATCGCCACCCTGTTCCGCTTCTGGTCCTACCGGTCGTGGGTCTTCAAGACCCTGCCGGGGCCCGAGGTGGTCGCCAGCGCGGAATCGTTCCTGGCGGAGGCGGAAGAAGTGCAGGCCCGGCGACCGAAGCAGCGGGCCAGGCAGCGGGTCGGCTGAGCCGCCCGGTCACCGTACGGTCGGTTCCGCTTCCGGTACCGGCTTCTGCACCGGCGTACGCGACAGGAACAGCCCGAACACCGCCGGCTGCGCCTGGAGCATCTCCAGACGCCCTCCGTCGGCCTCCGCCAGGTCCCGGGCCACCGCGAGGCCGATGCCCGTCGAGTTCCGCCCGCTGATCGCCCGCTCGAAGATCCGTGCGCCCAGGTCCGCCGGCACCCCCGGCCCCTCGTCCGTGACCTCGATGACCGCCTGGTTGCCGGTCACCCGGGTACGCAGCGCCACCGTGCCACCGCCGTGCATGAGCGAGTTCTCGATCAGTGCCGCCAGCACCTGCGCCACCGCGCCCGGTGTACCGACCGCCCGCAGATGCCGCTTGCCGGAGCTCACGATGGCGCGGCCCACGCTGCGGTAGGCGGGGCGCCACTCGGCGAGCTGCTGCTGGATGACCTCGTCGAGGTCGAAGGAGACGGCGGAGCCGGTTCGGGGGTCGCGGGAGTTGGTGAGCAGCCGCTCCACCACGTCCGTCAGGCGTTCCACCTGCGTGAGCGCGATGGTGGCCTCTTCCTTCACCGTGTTCAGGTCGTCGGTGAGGGTGATCTCCTCCAGGCGCATGGACAGCGCGGTGAGCGGCGTGCGCAGCTGGTGGGAGGCGTCCGCCGCCAGCCGCCGCTCGGCGGTGAGCATACGGGCGATGCGCTCGGCGGAGGAGTCCAGGACGTCGGCGACCCGGTCGAGCTCATGGACGCCGTAGCGCTTGTGCCGGGGGCGCGGGTCGCCGGAACCGAGCCGTTCCGCGGTCTCGGCGAGGTCGGTGAGCGGCGACGCCAGCTTGTTGGCCTGCCGTACGGCGAGCAGCACGGCCGCGATCACCGCGAGCAGCGCCACCGCCCCGATGATCAGCAGGGTGCGGCCGACCTCCCGGGTCACCGACGAGCGCGGCTCCTGGACGGTGACCGTCTCGCCCTCCTCGCCCGTCTCCGTGGCGCTGATGACGTCCCCGGTCGCCTTGGTGCCGACCTCGATGACGGGCTCTCCCGGGATCCGGATCACGGCGTACCGGTCCCCGGCGACCTGCTCCTTCAGCACCTGCGCGTCGACGGTCTGCTCCCCGAGCAGCCGGCTGTCCACGATGCTGGCCAGCCGCACGGCCTCGGAGTCGACCCGCTCCTGGGCGCTGTTGCTGATGGTGCGGGTCTCGACGATGACGAGGCTCACACCGAAGACGGCGATGACGACCAGCACCACAGCGAGGGTCGACTGAATGAGACGGCGACGCACGGGGCCCCTCCGGGCGGGTTACTTCTGGAGGCCGGTGCAGGGCACCCGCCTAGGGGCGCGGGGAACTGCGACCAGCCACAGTCGACCCGCACGGACGGCACAAGACGCGGAAGCTAGCTCTTCTCGAACCGGAAGCCCACACCACGCACCGTGGCGATGTACCGAGGGTTCGCCGCATCATCACCGAGCTTCTTCCGCAGCCACGAGATGTGCATGTCCAGCGTCTTGGTCGACGACCACCAGGTCGTGTCCCAGACCTCACGCATCAGCTGGTCACGCGTGACGACCCGCCCGGCATCCCGCACAAGGACCCGCAGCAGGTCGAACTCCTTGGCCGTGAGCTGAAGCTCCTCCTCGCCCATCCACGCGCGGTGGGACTCCACGTCGATGCGCACCCCGTGCGTCGCCGGCGGCTGCGCCGGCTCCGAGGCACCGCGCCGGAGCAGGGCCCGGACTCGGGCGAGCAGTTCGGCGAGGCGGAACGGCTTGGTGACGTAGTCGTCGGCGCCGGCGTCGAGCCCCACGACGGTGTCCACCTCGTCCGCACGCGCGGTCAGGATGAGGATGGGCACGGTGAGGCCTTCGGCGCGCAGTCGGCGGGCCACCTCGAGGCCGTCCATGCCGGGGAGTCCGAGGTCCAGCACGACCAGATCGATGCCGCCCTGGATGCCGGCGTCGAGCGCGGTGGGGCCGTCCTCGCGCACCTCCACCTCGTACCCTTCCCGTCGCAGTGCGCGGGCCAGCGGCTCCGAGATGGACGCATCGTCCTCGGCGAGCAGTACACGGGTCATGACCTGATGGTAGACCGCGCATGACAGAAGCTGGGGTGTGATCGCAAGCCCGTGATTCTTACCATGGGGCGTTCTGGTACGAACCTATGTCTCAACGGTGAGAAGGTAGTAAGGACCTTGGAAAAGGTGCCTACGGTTCCGCTGGCACCTGTGATCCATATCTCAAGTCCTTTTATTTCCGGCGCTGTCCTGCCGTATGGTGAAAGACGCCTTTAGCACCACGGGGACCTTTGGCAATCATTTGACGCTGAAGGTCTCTTTTGTGTGCGGGCCAGCAATCGCCGGCCTGAAGGAATGACCCGTGGCCGGGCCCCCAGGAGGGGACGGCGACCACCGGGCGCGCAGAGCCGCTCACGCATCAGCACGCGCGTCCCGACCAGCAAGGAACGACCATGGCGTCCAGCCTGACGAAGGACTCGGCCCGACCGGGCACCCCCGGCACCGAGCAGACCTTCTTCGGCCACCCCCGCGGACTGGCCACTCTCTTCATGACCGAGATGTGGGAGCGTTTCTCCTACTACGGCATGAGGGCTCTCCTCCCGCTGTACCTCGTCGCCCCGGGCGGCCTCCACCTCAGCGCCGCGACGGCGACCGCGATCTACTCCGTGTACGTGTCGCTGGTGTACCTGCTCGCGCTGCCCGGCGGCTGGTTCGGCGACCGCGTCTGGGGTCCCCGCAAGACCGTCGCCGTCGCCGGTGGCGTCATCATGCTCGGCCACCTCACCCTGGCCCTGCCGAACTCCGGCACCTTCTACGCCGGTCTCGGCCTCGTGGCGATCGGCTCCGGTCTGCTGAAGGCCAACATCTCGACGATGGTCGGCCACCTCTACGAGGGCAAGGACGACCCGCGTCGCGACGGTGGCTTCACCGTCTTCTACATGGGCATCAACCTCGGCGCGTTCGCCGCGCCGCTGGTCATCGGCACCATCGGTGAGAACGTCAACTGGCACCTGGGCTTCGCGCTCGCCGCGCTCGGCATGGCGCTGGGCCTCGGCCAGTTCCTGATCGGCTCCCGTCACCTCGCCGACCGCTCCAGCGTCGTCCCGACACCGCTGTCCGCCGAGGAGAAGGCCTCCACGCTGCGCAAGGCCGCGATCTGGGCCGCCATCGCCGTGGTCTTCTACGCGATCGTCGGCTCCTCCGGCCACTACACGCTGAACTGGATCCTGGTCCCGCTGACGCTGCTCGGCCTGATCATCCCGGTGATGGTGCTGGCCCGCATCAAGCGCGACAAGGACCTGGACCGCACCGAGCAGCGCTCGATGTCCGCGTACATCTGGTTCTTCGTGGCCGCGGCCGTGTTCTGGATGATCTACGACCAGGGCGGCTCGACCCTGTCGATCTTCGCCGACTCCTCCGCCGACAACACCATCTTCGGCTGGGAGTTCCCGGTCTCCTGGTACCAGTCGGTCAACCCGGTCCTGATCATGGCGCTGGCCCCGGTCTTCGCCTGGTTCTGGCTCGCGCTGAACCGGCGCGGCAAGGAGCCGAGCACGATCGTGAAGTTCGCCTCGGGTCTGGTCCTGGTCGGTGCGTCCTTCTTCCTCTTCCTCGCCCCGCTGTCGATCGCCGAGGGCGGTCACAAGGCGGCCGCGGCGTGGCTGGTGGCGATCTACTTCGTCCAGACGGTGGGTGAGCTGCTCCTGTCGCCGGTCGGCCTG
The DNA here is from genome assembly GCF_053592055.1 of Streptomyces sp. NPDC002817. Lineage (NCBI taxonomy): Bacteria > Bacillati > Actinomycetota > Actinomycetes > Kitasatosporales > Streptomycetaceae > Streptomyces > Streptomyces sp. NPDC002817. The sequence continues at coordinate 579,126 of NZ_JBSFUY010000002.1, read as the reverse complement.
TCGGTGACGACGAAGATGGCCCCGGCCAAGTACGCCTCCCAGATGATGGGCGTCTGGTTCCTGGCCGTCACCGCAGGTGACGCCACGACCGGTCTGCTCTCCATCGCCGGCGTCGACCTCAACAAGACGGGCATCGTCGCCCTGGAGGCCACGCTCGCCGTGGTCGCCGGTGTCGCGATCTGGATGTACCGCAACCGCGTCAAGGAGCTCATGGGCTCCGTGCACTGACGTTTCTTCGAACGAAGGGCCGCCTCACCACCCGGTGCGGTGGCCCTTCGGGGTTTTCCGGCCGCGCTCGAGGCCCGCACCACACCATCGGAAGCATGCGTCGTACGTTTCTGTCCGTGGCCGCGGCCCTCGGTTTCCTCATGTCGTCGTCCGGCACGGTCGTGGAGGCGGTCCCGGAGACGATCCCGTACGGCGGCCACGAACGGCAGACCATCACGGTGTACGGCGACCGGGGCGCCCCACCGCTGGTGATCCTGCACGGCGGGTACTGGGCCGAGGACGCCGACTGGAGCCGCACGGCGCGGTGGCTGGCGGCCCAGGGCTTCCGCGTCTACGAGACCGACTACCGCCTGAACACCGACGCCCGCTGGCCCGCGCAACGCGAGGACGTCCGGGCGGCGCTGCGCTGGATCGCCGCCGACTCCCCGGGCCGGCCCCTGCTGCTCGGCTCCTCCGCGGGCGGCCAGCTCGCCCTGGACGCGGCGACGTACGGCGCGGGCGGATCGCTGGTCCGAGGCGTGGTGGCCCTGTCCCCGGTCGCCTCCCCGTACCGGGCGTGGGTGGACGGCGGCCGCCCCGGAGCCACGGCCCAGCAGCGCCGCTTACGCCAGGAGGCGCAGCGCCTGGTCGGCTGCGCCCCCGACCGCACGGGCCCCCGCTGCTGGACCCGCTGGGGCGACCTCGCGGCCCGCGCACACGCCTCCGGCGCGGACGACGCCCCGATGCTGTTGATCCATTCGGAGGGCGACTTCGTCCCTCCGGCCCACTCGACCGAACTGGCGGCGGCGGAACGCCGATTGGGCCACAAGGACATCACCGTATCCACGCTGGAGGGCGCCTCGCATGGAGGCGCCCTCATGAACCAGGCGAGGGATCTGGTCCTGAGCTGGCTGTTGAAGCACGCGTAAGCGCCGACCCGCCTAGGGGCGCGGGGCTGTGTTCAACATGCGGCTACCGCCGCGTGGGCGCGACCAGCGCCCACCGGCCGTCGGACCCATCACCGCAGACGCCGCCGCCCCGGAAGGAACGTGAACACGGCCGCACCCAACAACACGGCCGTACCGGCCACCAACCCCAGGGCCTTCAATGCGCCATGGTCCTCGGACCCCGTCGCGGCGAGCCCCCCGGAGGACGACGAACCGCCGCCGCCCGTGGACGACGTACCACCTGACGCCCCGCCCTCCTGCTCGGTGGTGTCCAGAGTCAGCGACACGGACGTCTTGTCCGGCGTGCACGTCGTCGTCGTACCGAGCGCCTTGATCGTCAGCACCCCCGGCGACAGCGTCGACTCACCCGTGGCCCCCGGCTTGTAGGTACCGGTCATGTCCGGTATCTCGATCGGGTCCCCCGACTTGATCTCCTCGGCGTTGACCGGCCCCTCCACCGACACCGACCCCTCGTCGGAGCCGCCCAGGACGACGTTCATGAACGGCTGGAGCTTGCCCGCGGGAATGGGCGCCGGACTGTTCATCGGCGACTTCTTGAACTGGACGGTGATGTCGAAGTCCCCGCCGTTCTTCTTGGCGTTGATCTGGATCGTGGAGGTCGCCTTCTGCGTACCGATGGGCGACTCACAGGTGTAGGGGATGTCGACGACCTCGCCGGTGAAGTCGGTCTGGCCGGGGTCGGTCTCGGACGGACTCGTGGAGGGGCTCTCCGTGGCACTCTCCGTCGGCGTCGGGGACGTGCTCTCGCTCTCGGTCGGAGTCGGGGTGGGAGTCGGGGAGGAACTCCCGTCCCCCTCCTCGACCTTGATGGTCGCGGCCGTCGGCACGGCCGCCGTCGGGGCGCAGTTGGTCTTCGTGCCGTAGGCGTTGACGACGAACGCGTCCGGCGTCAGCGTCACGTCGCCGGCCGTCGTCAGTTTCAGCGTGCCCTTCATGTCGGAGAGCACCATGTCGCTGCCGATCGGGATCTCCGGGTTCTCCTGCGGGCCCTCCATCGCGATGTCGGCGGTCTGCGCACCGGCCGCCTTGAGGGTGCCGGTCGGCTTGACCTTGTCCTTCTCGATGACGATGGGGCCGGGGTTCTTCGAGGCGGCCTGGACGAACTTCCACACCACCTCGACCTCGTCGCCGACCTTCGCGGTCTCCGGGGCGGTGATCTCGACCTTTGTGGTGCCGTCCACGGGATCGCCCACGGGCGGTATGCAGTGCGTCGCGAACGACACCTCCGCCGCCTGCGCGGGCGTGACGGCCACACCGATCAGCGCGCCCGCACAGCCGAGTGCGAGCGCGACTCTCGCGCCCGGCAGGACTCTCCTTCGCTGTCTCACGTGGATCCCTTTCTGGTGGAGGTCGTGGAGTTGTCGTCGTGCGGTGCGGAGAGCCGGCCGGCCGCGCCCGGATCGGAGTCCGGGGTGAACCACGGCAGGGTCGAAGAGGGGGGCGGCTCCCGGTCCGGGGTGTGCATTCCCGGGAGCCGCAGGGTGAGTTCGGGCAGTCGGAGCCGGACCGGGGTCCGTGCGCGGCCGGACCGATGCGGCCGCGCCCGGTCGATCACGGCCATCCCGATCCGGAACAGCGCGGCGGGCACGACCAGACAGACCAGGATCCAGAACAGGGTCACGCCCCAGGGCCGGCCCACGCCCCAGGGCTGTTCGGCGAGGACCTTGCCGCCGTACTTGAGGGACACGGTGTAGTCGCCGTGCGCGCCGCCCGTGAGCTCGACGGGCAGTTCGATGCGCGCCTTCTTGCCGGGCTCGATCGTGCCGCGCCACTGCTGTTCCTCCCACTGCGGCGCGAACACGCCGTGGGAGGTGCCGACCTGGAAGACGGGGTTCTTGATGTCCGAGGTGCCGACGTTGCCGACGGTGAAGACGAGGGTGCGGGCGGGCGGTGCCCCGAACCAGGTCAGCAGTCCGCCGGAGCCGTCGAGCCGGGTGTCGGTGAGCACCGACAGTCGCCCGCCGGAGGCCTCGGCGGGCAGCGGCTCCACCGCGTGTCCGGCGACCTGGAAGATGGCGTCGGCCTCGGCCCCGGCCCCGGTCACGGTCGCCACGTGCACCACGCAGGGGCAGGGCACGGGCGGCTCGGCGACCGGCAGCTTCTTGCTGAAACGGCCGTCGGCATCCGTGGTGACGGCCCGCCCGTCGGCGTTGGCACAGGAGTTGGTACCGCCGGGCACACCCCGTGACGGCACGGCCTGACCGCAGACCAGGATCATCAGCAGCGCCTTCGACCGCCAGCCGCTGCCGGTGACGGTGATCGAACCGCCGGTCCCCGCCTGGGACTTGGAGAGTTTCACGGTGGGCCGCTCGGCGGCCTGTACGGGCAACGACACGACCGACACCAGCGCCAGGAGCGCCGCCAGCACCAGGATCCGCACCTTCACGACACCGCTCCCGTCAACTCGACCTCGACACAAGAGGGTTCAGGCGCGTCACCCTTACGGCGCCTTCGACGTCGTACGACGAACAGCGCGCCCCCGGCCGCCACCACCCCGGCGGCCCCCATCCCCCACGGGCCGCTCCCGGTCGACACACTCGCCGCGTCCCGCACCCCACCGGCCGCCGTCACCGTCAGCCGCACCTCGACGGAGTCCAGCGCGGGCGCACTCCATGGCTCGCTGAGCTCGAGCCGCCGCCCCGGCGCCAGCTCGGCCGACAGGGTGCGCGGGGACCGGTCGAGGACCCGCCCGAAGAGGCCGTCGGCGCGGACCGCGACCGTGGGTACGAGGGGCGTCGTACCCCGGTTGACCAGTTCGTACGTGATGCGATCACCGCGCACGGCAAGGTGTTCGACGGTCAGCGCGGACACGCTGGGAACGGCGGCCCGGAGGTGAACGGCCACCCGCCGGGTGCGCCCGTCGGAGTCCCGGACCACGATCTCGGCGCTGCCGTCCTCGCCCGGAACGGTCACGGTGAAGGGCACCTCGGTGCGGGTGCCCGGGGGCAGCCGGAGCCGGGAGTCGGCGAAGACGACACGGGCGCCGTCGCCCCGGAGGGAGACCTCGACCGCCCTCTCCCCCCGATTGACCAGCGCCACCGTGTCCTGCAGCACCGCCCTGGGCTCACCCTCGGCATAGAAGACAGGCCGCTCCTCACCGAGTGGCACAACGGACCACCCGTCGGCGGCAGTTGCAGCCGACACAGTGGTCAACAGGGTGAAGACGGTCAGTCCCAGCACACGAAGGGCGAACGACATCGGCGGCTCCGTAGAATCGTGCGTTGCGGTACGCGCCCCCTGAGGGGCGCGGGGAACTGCGCGACAAGCCACAACGGCGCCGCAGCCGCAAACGGCCATGGCGCGGCGCCCCGAAGGCGCATCTCACCCCGCAGAACGCCGACGCCTCCGCGTAACCCACAACGACCCCGCCGCCCCCGCGAGCAACACCGTGCCGCCGAGCGTCCCGAGCGCGATCGCCGAATCCTCGGGCCCGGTCTGCGGAAGCGAGTCACCGGAACCGGATTCGGATCCGCTCTGTGTATCGCCGCCGCCCCCACCACCCGCGGCAGTCACATCGAGACTGAGAGACGGCCCGGGACTGTTCGTCGGCGTACACGTCGTCGTCGTACCGAGCGCGATGATCGTCAGCACACCCGCCGTGAAGGTGACCTTTCCGGACTCCTTCGGCGTGTACGTTCCGCTCAAGTCATTGATCTTGATGGGGGTGTTGGCGGGCACCACCGCCTGGTTGGCCGAGCCGGTCACCTTCAGGGTGCCCTTCTCCGCACCGCCGAGCTGGATGACCGCGCTCGGCTTCATCGACCCCTTGCCCAGATCGACCGGGCTGGACGAGACGCCCTTCTGCCAGGACATGGTGATCTTGTAGCCGCTGCCGCTCTTGACGCCCTTGATGTCGATGGGCGAGACGGCGCTCTTGTCGCCGATCGGCGTCTTGCACTGGTACTTGACGTCGACGACCTCGGCCCGGGCGGCGGGGGCGGCCATCAGCACCACCGAGCCGGCCAGGGCCGCGGTGGACGCGAGCGCGGCGGTTCGTTTCCGGTACGACACGGTTCCGCTCCCTTACTCGTTTCCCTGACTGGTTCCTGTCTTGCGCGAGTACCTGACGGCACATCAGATGGGCCGTCAAGGTACGCCCGGGCTCGCGAGGAGGGAAGACAAGGTGCGCGCCGGAGTTGTGACGATCCGGCGCGCACGCAAGGTGGTTCGGGTGGAGAGCTAACCCCGGGTAACCCGAGGACGGAGTAGCTCGGGGGCTCCCCAGCGCCTCAGCACCCGCGGCACCTCGACCGTTCCGTCGGCCCGCTGGTGCTGTTCCAGGATGGCGGGCAGCAGCCGGCTGGTGGCGAGGCCCGAGGCGTTGAGGGTGTGGACGTACGCCGGCTTGCCGCCGCCTGCCGGGCGGTAGCGGATGCCGCCGCGCCGGGCCTGGTACTCGCGGGCGTTCGACACCGAGCTGACCTCGGCGTACGCACCGAGGCTGGGCAGCCACACCTCGACGTCGTAGGTCTTGGCCTGGGCGGGGCTGGTGTCCTCGGCGGCGAGCTGGGTGACCCGGTGGTGCAGTCCGAGCCCGGCGACCAACTCCTCTGCGCGGGCGAGGAGTTCCTGCTGAACCGCGGCCGAGTCCTCGGGGCGGGCGAACTGGAACAGCTCGACCTTGTTGAACTGGTGGCCGCGCAGGGTGCCGCGGTCGGCGGTGCGGTGGCTGCCGCTCTCCTTGCGGTAACAGGGCGTGCAGGCCACGTACTTGAGCGGGAGTTCGGCCTCGTCGAGGGTCTCGCCGCGGTGCAGGTTCACCAGGGCGGTCTCGGCGGTGGGCAGGAGGAAGTGGTCGTCGTCCGTGCGGAAGACCTCGTCGGCGAACTTCGGGAACTGTCCCGCCGTATAACCGGCTTCGTAGGTGAGCAGGTGCGGCGGCAGCACGAACTCGTAGCCCGCCCGGCGGTGGGTGTCGAGGAAGTGATTGAGCAGCGCCCACTCCAGGGCGGCGCCCTCTCCCCGGTAGACCCAGTAGCCGCTGCCGGCGAGCCGGGTGCCGCGTTTGTGGTCGACCAGGCCGAGTTCCTCGGTGAGCTGGACGTGGTCCTTGGCGTCGAAGTCGAACGCGGGCGGGGTTCCGGTGGCCCGGACGACCTGGTTGTTCTCCTTGCCGCCCGCGACGACGTCGTCGTCCGGGAGGTTGGGCAGGGCATCCAGGAACGTCCGGTGTTCCCGCGCCAGCCGGGCGAGCTCCGCCTCGGCAGCGGCGAGCCGGTCGGTCAGCTCCTTGGCGTCGGTCTGGAGCCCCTCGGCGGTTTCGCCCGCCCTCCGTCGTACGGCGATGTCGGCCGAGATCCGCCGTCGCTCCCCGCGCAGCCGCTCCACGGCGGTACGGGCCTCGCGGAACTCGGCGTCCAGGGCGAGGAAGGCGGGGATGTCGGCGTCCACGGCGCGCTTGCGCAGGGCGTCCTGGACTCGGTCGGGGTGCTGTCGGATGAGGGTGACGTCGAGCATGGTGCCCGCTCCGTCCGGTTCTGCCGGAACGGCAGGCGCCGCCCCGGGGTGGTCCCTCGGGGCGTGGGCGAGAGGGTACTCGCGGTGCCACCACGCCTTCACCGTCGTGGAGCCGGATCTCTTCGGCCCGTACGGCGGTCTCGTTCGAGCCCGATGACGGGGGCCGGCCGGCGGGGCATTTCCTCCCCGCACTCGGGAGTGGATTCGCACCGGGACCGCGAGGCCGCCTTCACAGCTGTCGGCGGCTCTCTCTGCTCGCGTGGCCCGGGGCTACTTGTCTCCGTCAGCGCGTTGCGGTCGAGGCTAGAGGGGCCGGGCCCGGCGCGCCAACCGGATTACGCCGGTGCGCCCAGCTCCGCCCACACCTTCTTGCCCGCGAGTCCGGGGCTGCGGACCACGCCCCAGTCCAGGCAGAGGCGCTGCACGATGAACATGCCGTGGCCGCCGGGGCGGCCCGCGCGGTGCGGGGTGCGGGGGGCCGGCTGGCCGTTGCCCTTGTCGGAGACCTCGATGCGGATCACCTTGTTGTCGAGCGCGATGCACAGCTCGTCCGGGCCCTCGGCATGCAGACAGGCGTTGGTGACCAGCTCGGAGACGACGAGCAGGACATCCTCGGCGGCGGCCCGCTGGTCGGCGGTGGCGGCCGGCAGCCAGCCCCACGCGTACAACGCCTGACGGGCGAAGTCGCGGGCCATGGGGACGACGCCGCTCGCGCCGTCGAAGCTCACTCTGCGGACCTGCCGGCCCGCCGACGACTCGGGCGGCACGGCCGCACCCCCTTCGGACACCCCGGAAGCGCCGTCGGCCTCCGGGCCGCGGTCGCCCGGCGAGAAAGGCCGGGTGCTGCTCATCAGCGCTTCACCTCACCGATTCACCAGTTCACGATTCAATAGTCAGAGTGCAGTACGTAGATCGACGATGGATCCGTCGCCGCGCCTGACGCCTTTTTCAGGATGTCTCCTGCCCGACCGAACGGGCAGAACACCCCCTGTTTCGGCCCGCGTCTTTTCCCGCGAGGGCGGACGCGCGTGGAGAGCACCGGTCGCACAGGGACGCCCGGGGCACCGCGAGGCCCGACGGACCGGCTCAGCCGGTCTCGTCGGCCAGGGCCGCTTGGAGCGTGTCATGGACGGTGAAGACCGCATCGGCGCCGGTGATCTCGAAGACGCGTGCCACCACGGGCAGCATCCCGGCGAGATGCACTCCGCCACCGGCGGCCTCGGCCTTCAGCCGTGCGCCGAGAAGTACGTTGAGCCCGGTGGAGTCACAGAACTCCAGACGCGAGCAGTCCACCACCAGCCGGTTGAAGCCCTCGTCGAGGCAGGCCTCGAGTGGCTCACGCAACAGATCGGCGGTGTGGTGATCCAACTCACCCGCCGGGGTCACGACGGCGCTGGCGCCTTGTTTCCGCACCTCGACCAGAAGCCGGCCAGACTGTGCGCTGCCGACCGTCCCGCGGTCCATGCCGTCTCTCTCTCCCGACGTCGTGGCTGCTCCTGACGCCCACGAACACTACGCCTTCCCTCCACGCCCTGACACCCGAACATCTGCACACAAACGGACATATCCGAACAGAATGCACTTGCGGTGGGGTCGGGAAAGCGGGTAGGGCTAGTAAGGACACGTACTCGACACGGCCGGCTTTGGAGGCGCCGCACACCGCAGTGCACGCAAATGGCTTCGGCAGCCCATATGCCGAGAACGATGGAGGACATCATGTCACCCCGGCTCGACGCCTCGCATACCCAGACAGCGACGTCGACATCCCCCCCGGAACATCTGGATCCCATCGAGCAGGACGACCTACTTGCCGGGCTTCCGGAGATCCCCCCGTTCGACGAGGTGGGGCCGGTGGACGCACGGGCCCTGTCCAAGACCCTCTTCGCGCGGCTGGAGTCGCTGGAGGAGGGCACCCACGAATACTCGTACGTCCGTAACACGCTCGTCGAGCTCAACCTCGCCCTGGTCAAGTTCGCCGCCTCCCGCTTCCGCTCCCGCAGCGAGCCGATGGAGGACATCATCCAGGTCGGCACGATCGGCCTGATCAAGGCGATCGACCGCTTCGAGCTCGCCCGCGGCGTGGAGTTCCCCACCTTCGCGATGCCAACCATCGTCGGTGAGATCAAGCGCTTCTTCCGCGACACGTCGTGGTCGGTGCGGGTGCCTCGCCGGCTCCAGGAGCTCCGGCTCGACCTCGCCAAGGCCGGCGACGAGCTGGCCCAGCAGCTGGACCGTGCGCCGACGGTGGGTGAACTGGCCGAGCGCCTGGGCCTGACCAAGGACGAGGTCGTGGAGGGCATGGCCGCGTCCAACGCGTACACGGCCTCTTCCCTGGACGCCCAGCCGGAGGAGGACGACGCCGAGGGCGCCCTGGCCGACCGGATCGGCTACGAGGACCACGGCATCGAGGGCATCGAGTACGTCGAGTCCCTGAAGCCCCTGATCGCCGAACTCCCGCCCCGGGACCGGAAGATCCTCTCCCTGCGGTTCGTGGCGGGGCTGACGCAGTCCGAGATCGGCGACGAACTCGGGATCTCGCAGATGCATGTGTCGCGGTTGCTGTCGCGGACGCTGGTGCGGCTGCGGAAAGGGCTCACGGTCGAGGAGTGACGCCGGTTCTCCCAGCGCGGTCCGCCCGGTTGCCGGGCGGGCCGCGTTCGCAGTGCTTCAGACCTGGCGTACGCCTTTGCGCCACACCGCGCTGACCAGTGGTACGCCCGGCCGGTAGGCCAGGTGCACATGGCTCGGGGCGTCGAGGAGGGTGAGGTCGGCTCGGGCGCCCGGAGTGAGGCGGCCGATGTCGTCGCGGCGCAGGGCCGCCGCGCCGCCCGCCGTGGCCGACCAGACGGCCTCGTCGGGGGTCATGCCCATGTCCCGTACCGCGAGGGCGATGCAGAACGGCACGGACGACGTGAAGGACGAGCCCGGGTTGCAGTCGGTCGACAGGGCCACCGTCACGCCGGCGTCCAGGAGTCGGCGGGCGTTCGGCCACTGCGCGCGCGTGGAGAACTCGGCGCCGGGGAGGAGCGTGGCGACGGTGTTGCCGCTCGCCAGTGCCGCCACGTCGGCGTCCGTGAGGTGGGTGCAGTGGTCGGCGCTGGCGGCGTCGAGTTCGACGGCGAGCTGGACGCCGGGGCCGGAGGAGAGCTGGTTGGCGTGGATGCGCGGGTGCAGCCCCTTCGCCCTGCCGGCCGTGAGGATCGCACGGGCCTGGTCGCCGTCGAAGGCGCCCTTCTCGCAGAAGACGTCGATCCAACGGGCGTACGGGGCACAGGCGTCGAGCATCTCGCCGGTGACGAGCTCCACATACGCGGCCGGGTCGTCGGCGTAGTCGGGCGAGACGATGTGCGCACCCAGGTAGGTGACCTCCTCGGTGTGCGCGGCGGCGATGCGCAGGGCGCGGGCCTCGTCCTCGACGGTCAGGCCGTAGCCGGACTTCGTCTCGAAGGTCGTGGTGCCCTGACGGAGGGCCTCGGCGAGGTAGCGCGTGAGGTTGGCCTCCAGATCGGCGTCGCTCGCCGCCCGGGTCGCCGCGACCGTCGTACGGATGCCGCCCGCGCTGTAGGCCCGCCCCGACATCCGGGCGTTGAACTCCTGCGTCCGGTCACCCGCGAAGACGAGGTGGGAGTGGGAGTCCACGAAGCCCGGGACGACCGCCCGGCCGCCCGCGTCGACCCGGTTGTCAGTGGCGGGTGCTTTGCTTTGATCACCGGTCCACACGACGCGGTCGCCCTCGATGACGACGGCCGCGTCCTGGATCAGTCCGAGGGGGGATCTGTCACCGAGGGAGGGGTCGTTGGTGACCAGGGCGGCGATGCTGGTGATGAGCGTGCTTGCGGTGCTCGCGGAGTGGGCGGGACTGACGGTCGTCGCGTTGCTCATGGCGTCCTTGGTGGCCTGGTCGGCGGTGGGGGCGGGTTCGGGGACGGAGGCGGGCCGCGCGGGCGGGCGGCCCGGGGTCATCCGCGCAGGGCTTCGACCGCGTCCGCGAGGGCTTGCGGTACATCCGGTACGAGGCAGTGGACCCCGTCCCGCACGACATGGCGACCACCCACGACCGTGTGCGACACGTCTGCTGCCGACGCGGCGAATACGGCCGTCTCGGCCCCGAGCCGCGGAAGCGGCCCTGCCGTCCTGACCGAGTCGAGCGCGATCGTCGTGAAGTCGGCGAGCGCTCCGGGTTCCAGGGTCCCCGCCTCGTCCCAGCCGAGGGCCGCGTGACCGTCGGCGGAGGCGGCCCGTAGCAACGCGGCGGCGGTCCAGTGGCCCCGGGTGCGGGTGCGCAGCCGCTCGTTGAGCTCCATCGCCCGGGCCTCTTCGAGCAGGTCGATGACGGCGTGGCTGTCGGAGCCGAGGGAGAGCGGGGAGCCCGCTCTCTGCAGGGCGACCGCGGGTCCGATGCCGTCCGCGAGGTCGCGTTCCGTCGTGGGGCACATACAGGTGCCGGTGCCGGAGTCGCCGATGAGGGCGATGTCCTCGTCGGTGAGGTGGGTGCTGTGGACGCCGGTGGTGCGCCGGCCGAGGACGCCGTGCTCGGCGAGCAGCTGGGTGGGGGTGCGTCCGTGGGCCGCCCGGCAGGCGTCGTTCTCGGCGGTCTGCTCGGACAGATGCACATGGAGCGGGGCCCGCCGCTCCTCGGCCCACTGCGCCACGGTCGCCAACTGGCCGGCGGGCACGGCCCGTACGGAGTGGATGGCCGCCCCGATCCGCGCGTGATCCCGTTCCTTGAGAACGGAACAGCGTTCGGCCCAGGCGTCCGCGCTGCCGTCGGAGAAGCGCAGCTGATGGGTGTTGGGCGGTTGTCCGCTGTGCTTGTTCAGGATGCCGGAGGAGAGGTAGGCGGTGTCGAGGAGAGTGATGCGGATGCCGGCGTCGGCGGCGGCCGCGATGAGGGCCTCGCCCATGGCGTTGGGGTCGGCGTACGGGGTGCCGCCGGGGGCGTGGTGGACGTAGTGGAACTCGCCGACCGCGGTGATGCCGGCCAGCGCCATCTCGGCGTAGGCGGCCCGGGCGAGGGCGTGGTAGTTCTCCGGGGTCAGCCGGTCGGCCGTGGCGTACATGACCTCACGCCAGGTCCAGAAGGTGCCGGAGCCGACCTGGACGGTGCCGCGCAGGGCGCGGTGGAAGGCGTGCGAGTGGGCGTTGGCGAGGCCGGGCAGCGTGAGGCCGCGCAGGATCTCGGCGCCGGGAGGTGGGGTGGGCGTGTCCGTGCGGACGGTGGTGATGCGACCGTCCTCTGTCGCCACGGCCACGCCCGGCTCGACGTGGGTGTCGAGCCAGGCGTGTTCGAGCCAGTAGGTCTTCCGGGTCACCTGCAGGCCAGCCCTTCCAGTACGTCGGCGAGTGCGAGTACCCCGGCCACGCAGTCGTCCTCGGCCGCGAATTCGGCCGGGGAGTGCGAGACACCCGTGGGGTTGCGTACGAACAGCATGGCGGTCGGGATGTGCCCGGAGAGGATCCCGGCGTCGTGTCCGGCGCCGGTTCCCAGGACGGGGACCTTGAGGTCGGTGCCGCTGCTGCTGCCGAGGATGCGGGCGAGTTCGTCACGCAGGGCGTGGTCGAACTCTACGACGGGGGTGAAGGACTCGCGGACCACGTCGAGGTCGATGCCGTGGGCCGCCGCGTACTCGCGGGCGGCCTTCTCGACCCCGCCGACCACGGCGTCCAGGCTCTCCTGGTCGGCGGCGCGGGAGTCGAGCCAGCCGCGGACGAGGGACGGGATGGCGTTGACGCCGTTGGGTTCGACGGAGATCTTGCCGAAGGTGGCGACGGCACCGGCGAGTTCGGCCTCGCGACGGGCGGCGAGCACGGTCTCGGCGTACGACAGCATCGGGTCGCGCCGGTCGACGAGGCGGGTGGTGCCGGCGTGGTTGGCCTCGCCCCGGAAGTCGAACCGCCACCGCCCGTGCGGCCAGATGGCGCTGGCGAGCCCGACCCGGTCGCCGGACAGGTCCAGCGCCCGGCCCTGCTCGACATGCAGCTCGACGAAGGCGCCGATGCGGGCGAGCCGCTCCGGGTCCGCGCCGAGGGCGTCGGGATCGTACCCGGCGGCCTCCATGGCCTTCGGGAGCGTGACCCCGTCCCCGTCGGTCAGCTTGTGCGCCTGCTCGACGGTGAGCTGCCCCGAGGTGAGCCGCGACCCGACACAGGCCAGCCCGAACCGGGCGCCCTCCTCGTCGCCGAAGTTGACGAGGGCGAGGGGCCTGGTGAACGTCGCCTTGCGGGCGCGGAGCTCATCGAGCGCGGCGAAGGAGGACACGACGCCGAGGGGCCCGTCGAAGGCACCGCCGTCCGGCACGGAGTCCAGATGCGACCCGGTGACGACGGCGTCCCCGGCGGAGGGATCCCCGAGCCACGCCCACTGGTTGCCGTTGCGGTCCACCTCGTAGGCCAGCCCACGAGCCTCGGCCTGCTCCTTGAACCAGGCCCGGCACTCGGCGTCGGCACCGGTCCAGGCGTAGCGGCGGTAGCCGCGGGAGCCGGGGTGACGGCCGATGGGTCGGAGCTCGCTCCACATGGTGTGGAAGGAAGCACCGCCCGAGGCCGGCTGTGCCGCATCACCCCGCACAGGCTGTGGGCAGTCGTTCCGCAGGGCGATGGGGGTCCCCCCGCTCGAACGGGGTTGAGAGTGGGGGAGGGTCGGCACGGCCGGATCCGCGCCCGGCGACGAGGCCTCAGCACCCGCCGGGGAGTTGCCGCGCCCGCTCTCGCTCACCGTCACGCGTCGTCACCCTCGCGCATCGGCACCCGCACACCCCGCTCATCGGCGACCGACGCCGCGATGTCGTATCCCGCGTCCACGTGCCGGATGACACCCATGCCGGGGTCGTTCGTGAGCACCCGCCGGAGCTTCTCGCCGGCGAGCTTCGTGCCGTCGGCCACGGACACCTGGCCCGCGTGGATCGACCGCCCCATGCCCACGCCGCCACCGTGGTGGATGGACACCCACGACGCACCGGACGCCACGTTCACCATGGCGTTCAGCAGCGGCCAGTCGGCGATCGCGTCGGAGCCGTCGAGCATGGCCTCGGTCTCGCGGTAGGGGGAGGCGACGGAACCCGAGTCGAGGTGGTCGCGGCCGATCGCCAGCGGTGCCGCCAGCTCGCCCGAGGCCACCATGTCGTTGAAGCGTTCGCCGGCCTTGTCGCGTTCGCCGTAGCCGAGCCAGCAGATACGGGCGGGCAGGCCCTGGAAGTGGACCCTCTCCCCCGCCATCTTGATCCAGCGGTGCAGGGACTCGTTCTCGGGGAACAGCTCCAGGATCGCCTTGTCGGTCTTCGCGATGTCGGACGCCTCGCCGGACAGGGCCGCCCAGCGGAAGGGGCCCTTGCCCTCGCTGAACAGCGGCCGGATGTACGCGGGGACGAAGCCCGGGAAGGCGAACGCCCGCTCGTACCCGGCGAGCTGGGCCTCGCCGCGGATCGAGTTGCCGTAGTCGAAGACCTCGGCGCCGGCGTCCATGAAGCCGACCATGGCCTCGACGTGCCGGGCCATCGACTCACGGGCGCGCTGGGTGAACCCGGCGGGGTCCTTCGCCGCGTCGTCCGCCATGTCCTCGAAGGCGAGGCCCGTCGGCAGATACGCCAGCGGGTCGTGGGCCGAGGTCTGGTCGGTGACGATGTCGATGGGGGCGCCCATGGCGAGCAGCTGAGGCACCAGGTCCGCCGCGTTGCCGAGGACGCCGATGGACAGCGGCTTGCGCTGGTCACGGGCCTCGACCGCCAGCTGGAGCGCGTGCTCGAGGCTGTCGGCCCGCACGTCCAGGTACCGGTGCTCGATCCGGCGCTCGATCGCCCGCGGGTCGCAGTCGATGCAGATCGCGACACCGTCGTTCATGGTGACGGCGAGCGGCTGGGCGCCGCCCATGCCGCCGAGGCCGGCGGTGAGGGTGATCGTCCCGGCGAGGGTGCCGTCGAACTTCTTCGCGGCGACGGCGGAGAACGTCTCGTAGGTGCCCTGGAGGATGCCCTGGGTGCCGATGTAGATCCAGGAGCCGGCGGTCATCTGGCCGTACATGGTCAGACCTAGGGCCTCCAGACGGCGGAACTCCTCCCAGTTCGCCCAGTCGCCGACGAGGTTGGAGTTGGCGATCAGCACGCGCGGCGCCCACTCGTGGGTCTGCATGACACCGACGGGCCGGCCGGACTGGACCAGCATCGTCTCGTCCTGCTTGAGGGTGCGCAGCGTGCGGACCATCGCGTCGAAGGAGCGCCAGTCACGGGCCGCCTTGCCCGTGCCGCCGTAGACGACGAGCTTGTCGGGGTGCTCGGCGACCTCGGGGTCGAGGTTGTTCTGCAGCATCCGCAGGGCGGCTTCCTGCTGCCATCCCAGGGCGCTCAGTTCCGTACCGCGCGACGCTCGGACGGGGCGGGGTCCTGACATGGTCTGCCTCCTAGCGGACTGTTGCTGCTGTTATTCACATCCTGACTTTCTGAATAGACCTAGTCAATAGCACGGTCCCTCGGCATGGGGCCGGAACCGGTGTTTGGCTGGATGCATGGGCACGGACATCGACCTGACGGGGGACGGCGTGGACAACGGCAACGGGGAGCACCTGGCACGCGCGGTGCGGCGGGACGCGGCGGTGCGGGCCGCCGTGGAGCAGGGGCTGCTGGGGCCCGGCCACCCCATCGTCGGCCTTCTGGACGTGACCGGCATCCGGGAGTCGGCGGCTGAGCTGCGGGCGGCGTTCGACGCGGTCACCGCGCCCGGCACCCCGGTGCTGCACGCCTTCGCGGTGAAGGCGACCCCACTGGTGCCGGTGCTGCGGCTGCTGCGGGAGGCGGGGATCGGGGCGGAGGTGGCCAGTCCGGGCGAGCTGGCGCTGGCGCGGGCGGCGGGGTTGCGTCCGGAGATGACCGTTCTGGACTCGCCCGCGAAGACGCCGGCGGAGCTGCGGGAGGCGCTGGCGCTGGGGATCGCCGTCAACGCCGACAATCCGCAGGAGCTGGACCGTATCGACGCCCTGATGCGGTCCGCCACGAGCCGCTCCCCCATCGGGATCCGGGTCAACCCACAGGTCGGCGGGGGTTCGATCGGGGCGACGTCCACGGCCACGGCGACCTCGAAGTTCGGGGTGGCGCTACGGGACGAGGGCGCCCGGGAGTGGATCGTGCGCGCCTACGCCGACCGCCCCTGGCTCACCCGGCTGCACGCGCACACCGGCTCGCAGGGCATCCCGCTGTCGCTGATGGCGCAGGGGGCCGCGGAGACGTACGCGCTCGCCGAGGAGATCAACCGGAGCCTCGGGCGGCGGCAGATCGACACGGTCGACATCGGTGGCGGGCTGCCGGTGAACTTCGGCTCGGACACGACGGCGCCGACGTACGCGCAGTACGCGCGGCTGCTGAGCGAGGCGGTGCCGGGGCTGTTCGACGGGCGGTACGGGCTGGTCACCGAGTTCGGGCGGTCGCTGCTGGCCAAGCACGGGACGGTCGTGGCGCGGGTCGAGTACACCAAGAGCGCCGGCGGGCGGGCGGTCGCGGTGACGCACGCGGGGGTGCAGGTGGCGACGCGGACGGTGTACGTGCCGGGGTCGTGGCCGCTCAGGATCGCGGCGTACGACGCGAAGGGGCGGCCCAAGGAGGGGCCCGAGGTGGTGCAGGACATCGCCGGGCCGGCCTGTTTCTCGGGGGATCTGCTCGCCGAGGCGCGGGCACTGCCGCTGCTGGAGCAGGGGGACCACGCGGCGGCGCTGGACACGGGGGCGTACTACTTCGCGCATCACTACGCGTACAACTCCCTGGCGCGGCCCGGCATTTACGGCTTCGCCCCGAGCGACGGCCGTGACGTCGGCGACGGGGGCGGCGACGGTGGCGGGGTCGCTTTCGCGACCGTCCGTACGCCGCAGACGGTCGACGAGATCGTGGCCGAATCCGGAGGGGCGCACGCGTCCGGGCTCACCACCCTCTGAGCAACCACGCGCCGTTGACGCACGCCGGTGGACATGTGGGTCAACTGTTCCGAAAACGAGCCCAGTTGACCCACCTTAGTCATCTGGCGCATGTTCCACTGGAAAATGCCAGAATCCTCACCCCTCACGCACACCCTGCGTAGTTTCGGCGTCACTCAGCCGAACCCCATGCGGGAGGGGAACCGCGGTGCCCGGAATCGACGAGTGTCTGCTGGAAGCCATGCAACTACCCGGTGCCCGGGGCGTCGCGCTGGTCGACTGGACCAGCGGGCTGGCCCTGGGCACCGCCGGGGAGTCACCGGGCGGCGACCACGAGGCGGCCGCCGCGGAGGCGGCCGAGCTGGCCCGACTGGCCGCCGAACACCGGGCGTTCGCCCCGGACGACGACGTCACCGACCCACCGGTCGAGGACGTCATCATCAGCAACCGGGACAGCTACCACGTCCTGTGCTTCGTCCGGACGTCCTTCGACAGCAGCGTCTTCCTGCATCTGTGGCTGGCCCGCGTGGAGGGCAACCTCGCGCTGGCCCGTATCCGCCTCGGTGAGATGACCGGACGGCTGGTGCTCGGATGACGACGGTCAGGACCCCACCGCCGCCCAGGCTGCCGGTGCGGGACAAGGCGGAGGCCCGCGACCGGGCGTGGGGCGGCGTCTCACCGATGCTGACCCGGCTCGCCGCCGAGCGGGCCACCGGCGTCCTCGTCCGCGAGCGCGGCACCCTGCATCTGGCCGAGGGCCGGGTGGTGCACGCCGAGAGCCCCCTGGCGCCGGGCCTCGACGTGCTCCTCACGGCCCACGGCACGCTGGACGCGGACACCTGGAACCAGGCGGTCGCCGAGGCCGACGGCGCTCCGGGCGCCGGTCTGCTGCTGGCCGGGCGCGGCCGGCTCACCCGGGGCGCGCTGGAGCTGTGCCACCTGGAGGCGCTGTACGACGCCGCCTACTTCGCGCTGGCGCCCAGCAGCAGTCCGGGCCGCTTCCGGTACACGGGCGCCGGCCGTCTCGGTGCCGTGCACCCGGTCACCGTGGCCGCCCTGGAGCACGAGACGCTGCGCCGCCGCGACCTGCTGCACCGCATCTGGCCCGACCCCACGACCGACGAGGCGCCGCTGCTGCACTCCGACGCCCTCGCCGCCCCCGGCCTCACGGCCCGCCAGCGTGCGGTGCTGCACCTGGTCGACGGCGTCCGCGCGGCGTCGGACATCGCCCACCGGCTGGGCCGCCCGGCGTTCCACACCCTGGTGGACGTACGGCGGCTGGCGGCGGCCGGGGTCGTGACCCGCGACCCGGCCGCCGCCCCCGTCAGACCCGGCCCCGTGCGCCACGGCACGCCGATACCCCTGGCCACCCGCGGCCCCCAACGCCCCTCCGATGCGGCCATGCCCGAGGTCGCCGATCCCGACATCACGTTGCTGAAGAGGCTCAGGGATGCGCTGGAGTCCCTTTGAACGGCAGCGGGCACGCGCCGAGAGGAGAGACCTGATGGCGGCCGAACCCGAAATCCTGGACGAGCTGCGCCGGTTGAGAAGCCGGGTGCCGCACCTCACCGGCGCCCTGGCGGCGAGCGTGGACGGACTCGTCATCGCCCAGGACACGCCCGGTGTCGAGCCCGATGGCATGGCCGCGCTGACCGCCGCCGCGCTAGGCGTCGCCGTACGGCTGGCCGACGCGACCGGGCAGGGCGACTTCCGCGAACTGCTGGTGCGGGGGGCTTACGGCTACGTGTCGACGTACTCGGCCGGTCGCACGGCCGTCCTGACCCTGCTCGCCCAGGACGGCGTGAGCGTCGGGCGCCTGCATCTGGAGGGCCGTCGCGCCAGTGCCCGCATCGGGGAGCTCGTCGACTCCCGGGCCCCCGTCGAGACGCCCGCGAAACCGGCCCGGGCACCCGCCCGGACCGGCACCCCACGAACGAGAACGGCGCGCACGCCACGTACCACCAACGCGCGCACATCCACGGAAAGTTGAACCCGAGTAGAGGGGCACACCACCATGGCCAACACCGAAACCTGTCTGAAGGAAGCTCTCGCCTCCATCGAGGGCGCGACCGGAGTCGCCCTCGTGGACTACACCAGCGGTATGGCGCTCGGCACGATGGGCGGCAGCAAGGGCTTCGACCTGAACGTCGCGGCCGCCGGGAACACCGACGTCGTGCGCGCCAAGATGCGCACCATGGAGCACCTGGGGCTCAAGGGACAGATCGAGGACATCCTGATCACGCTCTCCGACCAGTACCACCTGCTCCGTCTGATCAGCGGTCGTGGCGGCAACGGACTGTTCATCTACCTGGTCCTGGACGCCAAGCGCTCCAACCTGGCGATGGCCCGCCATCAGCTGCGGAAGATCGAGGAGGACCTGGAGGTCTGACGCTCAGACCAGTGCCGCGGCGCGGCGGCGCGCCCCGCCCGGGGCCGCGTCGCCCGCCGCGATGCCGGTGCCGCGGTACGCCTTGACCGTCTTGCCGGCCGGGCGTCCGCCGCGTGCGTCGAGCCAGTCGACCCGCACCCACAGCAGGGCGTCCTCGGCCCGCTCGCGCCGCCCGAGCCACGCGGCCTTCAGCCACAGTCCCACGCCGGTCCCGGCGAGCAGCATGCCGCCCGCCGCGGGGACGACGAAGGAGCTGCCCAGCGCGGCCGCGAAGGCGAGCAGCAGCCACCAGCGGTGGCCGCGGCGCCAGTTCCGTACGGTCACCGCGCGGTCCTGGAGGACATCGTGCTTGCCGGCGCGGGCGGCACCGCGCGTCAGGGCGGTGTAGCGCTTGCGACGGCGGTACGACACGACGGCCGCCGCGACGATGAACAGCGCCGCCCCCGCCAGGACGCCGATCCGGCGCCCGGTCAGCCCCGGCACCAGGACGCCCACACCGGCCGCGAACACCCCGGCCCACCACAGCGGCGCGGCCCCGGCGCGTACGACGACGGCCACCCGGGCCAGACCTTGGGCTCTGCGATCTCCGTGTGCCACGTTCCGCCTCCTAGCCGTTCCGGCACAGTCCTTCGGCCGCGCAGGCTAGTAAGCGAACGTGAGACGAGTCTTAAAGCCGCGTCATTCCACGAAAAGACCCCGCGCCGCCGCCCGCGCGTCGAACTCCTCGAGACGGGCCTGCGCCTGCGGCAGGTCGTCGCACATGGCCTCCAGCAGCACCCGCCCGAGCAGCATCGGAGCGCACGCGGTGTCGAAGGCGAGCCCGGTGCCCACGGCGGCCGGCAGCAGCAGGTCGGACACCTTGGCGACCGGCGCGAACGCGGAGTCGGCGACGGTGACGACGGTCAGCCCGGCCTCCTTCGCGTACCCGAGGGTGTCCACGACCTCCCGCGGATGCCGGGGCAGCGCGAAGCACAGCAGCGTCGAGGCGCCCGCGCGGACGGCGGCGTCGATCCGGTCGTGGATCATCGTGCCGCCCTCGTGGAGCAGCCGTACGTCCGGATGGACCTTGGCGGCGAAGTACGCGAAGCCGTACGCCTGGGAGGCGGCCGCCCGCAGGCCCAGCACCGGCAGCGGACGCGAGGCCGCGAGCAGCCGTCCGGCCCTCTGCACGGGCCGCGGGTCGGCGAGCAGCTCCGCCAGGTGCCTGAGGTTCTCGATCTCGGCCTCGACGGCCTGCTGGTACTCGTTGTACGACGCCGAGGCCGTCGTCTGTTCGGCGGGCGCGACCTCGCGCAGATGCTTGCGCAGGGCCGGGTAGCCGTCGAAGCCGAGGGCGACCGCGAAGCGGGTGACGGACGGCTGGCTGACCCCGGCGAGCTCGGCCAGCTCGACGCTGGACAGGAACGGCACGTCGGCGGCGCGCCGCACCATGCTGTGCGCGATGCGCCGCTGGGTCGGTGTGAGCCGGTGCCCCTCGAAGAGCGCCTGGAGCCGTGCGGCCGGGCTGTCGGCCACGGCCGTGGCCTTCTCGCCACCGCGCTCGGCACTCGGCTCGCCACCGTGCTCGCCACCCTGCTCCGCGGCCTTCTCCGCGCTCATGACTCGCTCCCCCTCCAGATGTCCGTGAACCGGTCGAGCAGTGCGGTCGCCGCCGTCACGTCGTCCGTGAGCGGCCGGTCGGCCTGGTCCTCGTCGAGCACCGCCATGGCGAGCTCCAGCGCGCGGCCCACCGGGAGGTCCGGGTCGGGGCCGAGGTCGCGCTGGCGCAGCGCCCGTACGGCGGCGACGAGTTCGCAGCCCACCACCAGACGGTACGCACCGCACGCCCGCAGAGTCTGACGTGCGGCGAGCGAGGCGAAGCTGGCCTGTTCCTCGACGCCTCGGGAGAGTACAGCGTGGCCGAGCGACGCGGGTGCGGAGAAGGCCCGCAGATCGCCGAGGGCGGCGCCGGCGGCGTACTCCAGGATCATCACGCCGGAGGAGGCGGGTTCGGGGTCGGCGAGGAAGGGGCGCAGACGGGTGTAGGCGGGTTCGTTGAGGGTGGAGAGCCGTGATGTCGACAGCCGGGCGACCTGGGTCAGTGCCAGCCTGAAGTGGTCCAGGGCGAGGGCGAGTTGGGCCTGGTAGAAGCCGCCGTGGTGGTAGGCGGCCATGTCCTCGGGGGTGATCAGCGGGTTCTCCGCGGCCGCGTTGATCTCGATCGCGACGACCTCCTCCAGGGCGTCGGCCGCGTCATGGGCGGGACCGTGGATCTGGGGCAGACACCGGAAGCCGTACGGGTCCTGGATCCGCCCGAGCGGCGGGGTGGGCCGCTCGTCGGCGCCGATCAGCTCCCGCATCCGCCGGGCGACTTCGGAGGACCCCCGGTGCGGCCGGGCGGCATGCACGGGCGCCGCGTACGCCTCGTGCGACCCGTCCACGGCGAGCAGGGACAGCGCCCCGACGACCTGCGTGGCCTCCAGCAGCCCCCGCAGCTCGTGCAGGGCGAGGGCGGCCTGCCCGAGGGTGAGGGCGTTGCTGCTGATGAAGGCGAGGGCGTCGTTGTTGTCGAGGGGCTGCGGCTCGGGCGCACCGACCGAGCCCCGGGGCTCCCCGGAACCACCCGCACCGAGCCCGCCGGAGCTGCCGCGCGGCCCCGAGCCACCTGGGACACCGCGCGAGCCCGCCCCACCGGAGGCGTCCACACCGGGCCCACCGCGAACGCCGCCGATCCCGCCGGAGGTTCCGCCCGCACCGAGCCCGCCGAAGGTGCCGGAAGGACCCCCGCCCGCTCCCGCCGCGCCCCGCCACGGATGCTCCCCCGCCAACGCCAGCCCCACCTGCGCCAACGCCGCGATGTCCCCCGTGCCCACGGACCCGAACTCGTTGACGACCGGATACGCCCCGCTCTCCAGCGCCTCGCACAGCGCGGTGACCACGGTCGGCCGCAGACCCGCACCACCGGCCAGCAGCTGATTCGCGCGGACGGCGAGCATCGCGCGGACCTGCCTCGCCGGGAGCTCCTCCCCGATCGCCCCGGCGTGGCTGCGCAACAGCCGCAGCCCGTGCTCGGCGGCCGCCTCGGTGGGCACGGACTCGTTCCGGTTGGCGCCGACGCCGGTGGAGCGGCCGTAGACGCGACCGGTCGCGGCGATCTGCCGGGCGGCGTCCCAGGACTCGGTCACCCGCTTCATCGCATCGGTCCCGGGCACCGGCCGCGCGGCCCCGTCGGCGAGCCGCACGACGTCCGCGACACCGAGTCCGATCCCGTCGAGGACCACCAGACCGGTGTGCACAGAACCGGGCGCGTCCACGATCCGAGACGACATCAAGCCCAAACTCCCCTCAATCCGGACACACGATCTTGCCTGCCGGTCATCCGTTACGTCGGATTTACATCAACCCGTTGACAAGTTATTCAGCTACAGAGAACTCTGCATGACGTTATACAGCCGGGCAAGGGACATCTCATGATCCAGTTCGACGCGGTCCACAAGCGCTTCCCCAACGGCACGACAGCAGTCCACGACCTGACCCTCGACATGCCGGAAGGCGGCGTGACCGTCCTCGTCGGATCCTCCGGTTGCGGCAAGACGACCACCCTCAGGATGATCAACCGGATGGTCGAGCCGACCTCCGGCACCATCAAGGTCGGCGGCAAGGACATCACCCACCAGGACGCGGCCGAGCTGCGCCGCTCCATCGGCTACGTCATCCAGCAGGCCGGCCTCTTCCCGCACCGCACGGTGCTCGACAACATCGCCACCGTGCCGCTCCTGCTCGGCCACGGCCGCAGGAAGGCCCGCGCCCGCGCCGCCGAGCTCCTGGAGACCGTGGGCCTCGCACCGGACGCCGGCAAGCGCTACCCGCACCAGCTCTCCGGCGGCCAGCAGCAGCGCGTCGGCGTGGCCCGCGCCCTCGCCGCCGACCCGCCGGTGCTGCTCATGGACGAGCCGTTCGGCGCGGTCGACCCCGTCGTACGCGCCCAACTCCAGGACGAACTCCTGCGGCTCCAGAAGGAGTTGGGCAAGACCATCGTCTTCGTCACCCATGACATCGACGAAGCGGTCCGGCTCGGCGACCGCATCGCCGTCTTCCGCACCGGCGGCCACCTCGTCCAGTGCGCCACCCCCGCCGAACTCCTGGCCCGCCCCGCCGACGATTTCGTGGCCGACTTCCTCGGCGCCGAGCGCGGTCTGAAGCTGCTCTCGCTGAAGACCCTCGCGGACGTCCCGCAGGGCCCGGCTCCCGAGGGCGGCCCGTGGTCCCTCGTCCTCGACGCGGCGGACAAGCCCCTGCACTGGGCCTCGAAGGACACCGAGATCCCCGTACGACCGCTGACCGACAACGATTCCCTGCTGTCGGCCCTCAACGAGTCCATCGCCTCCCCCACCGGCCTGATAGCCCGCGTCGACGCGACGGGCGTCCTCACCGGCGTCTCCTCCCGCGACGACATCCACGAACACGCGGGCCAGGCGCACAGCGAGGCCAGGGTGGTGACCGCATGACCATCGACTGGTCATGGATCGGCGACCACACCGACGACCTCACCACCCTCACGATCTCCCATCTGCAGGCAGCCCTCAGCGCGGTCTTCCTCGGTGTCCTGATCTCACTGCCCCTCGCGGTGATCGCCCATCGGATCCGGCCCCTGCGCGGCTTTCTGCTCGGCGTCTCGAACGTCCTGTTCACGATCCCGTCGATCGCGATCTTCGTGCTCCTGCTGCCGGTCAGCGGCCTCACCCGCACCACGACCGTGATCGGTCTGACCGTCTACACGCTGGTCGTACTGCTCCGGAACACCGTCGAGGGCCTCGACTCGGTCCCCGCGAAGACCAAGGAGGCGGCGAAGGCGATGGGCACCCGCCCGCTGCGCACGCTCCTGACCGTCGAGTTCCCGCTCGCGCTCCCCGTGATCATGGCGGGCGTCCGCATCGCGACGGTCATGTCGATCTCGCTGGTCTCGGTCGCCACCTACATCGGCGACGGCGGCCTCGGCCAGCTCTTCACCGACGGCTTCCAGCGCAACTTCCCGACCCCGGTGATCGTGGGCGTGGTCCTCACGATCCTCCTCGCGGTGGTCGCGGACGCCCTGCTGGTCGCCCTCCAGTACGTCCTCACCCCGTGGAAGAGGCGGCGAGCCTGATGTACGAACTCTTCAAGAACCTCGGCACATGGCTGACCAGCGGCGCGAGCTGGTCCGGCTCGGACGGCATCGCCCACCGCCTCGCCGAGCACCTCCAGTACTCGCTCCTCGCGACCCTCATCGCGGCCGCGATCGGCCTCCCCCTCGGCCTGCTGATCGGCCACACCGGCAAGGGCGCCTTCGTCGCGATCAACCTCGCGTCCTTCGGCCGCGCGCTGCCGACCGTGGGCCTGGTCGTGCTGGTCTTCCTGGCCGGCGGACTGTCGATGCTGCCGGTGTACGTCGCCCTGGTCGCCCTCGCGGTCCCGGCGATCGTCACCAACACCTACGCCGGGATGACGGCGATCGACCCGGACGTCCGCGACGCCGCCCGCGGGCAGGGCATGCGCGGCCACCAGGTCCTGTTCCAGGTCGAGCTGCCGCTCGCGCTCCCCCTGGTCATGACGGGCCTGCGCCTGGCGCTGATCCAGGTCGTCGCCACGGCGACCATCGCCGCGTACGTCTCCTTCGGCGGCCTCGGCCGCTATGTCTTCGACGGTCTGGCCCAGCGCGACCTCGTACAGGTACTCGGCGGCGCGGTGCTGGTCGCCGCGATCGCCGTCGTCCTGGACCTGGCCCTGTCCGGCCTCCAGCGCTTCCTCTTCCGCCACCGCACTGCCTAGGGACCCCTCGATGAACCGACGCACCCTCCTCGGCGGCCTCCTCGCAGCGGCCTCCGTCCCCGCCCTGACCTCCTGCGCGGGCGGCATCACCTCCCTCGACGGCGAAGGCTCCGGCACCGGTGGCGGCGGCTCCAGCAAGGACGGAGTCACCATCGGCACGGCCAACTTCACCGAGAACCAGGTACTGGGCCACCTCTACGCGGCCGTCCTGGAAGCGGCCGGCGTGAAGGTGAAGGTCCGCCCCAACCTCGGCACCCGCGAGATCCTCATCCCCGCCCTCAGGGGCGGCGACATCGACCTGCTGCCCGAGTACCAGGGCGCCCTCCTGCACTACCTCGACCCGAAGGCGACGGCCACCGAGGAGGGCGCGATGCAGAACGCCCTCGCCGTCGCGCTCCCCGCCGGGCTCCAGGTGCTGCCGTACGGCATGGCCGAGGACTCCGACGCCTTCGTCGTCACCCGGGAGACGGCGAGGAAGTACGGCCTGACCTCCCTCGCCGACCTGAGGAAGCAGAACGGCAAGCTGGTCATCGGCGCGGCGCCGGAGGTGAAGAAGCGCCAGGTGGGCGTCGTTGGACTGAAGGACGTGTACGGCGTCGAGTTCAAGGAGTTCAAGTCGCTGGACTCCTCAGGACCGCTGGTCAAGGGCGCCTTGAAGAAGGGCGACGTGGACGTGGCGAATCTCTTCACCACGGACACCGACATCCGGGCCAACGACTGGGTGGTGCTCACCGACCCCGAGAACCTCATCCCGGGCCAGCACGTCGTCCCGCTCATCGCCGACCGCAAGGCCGACTCCACGGTCCGCAAGGCACTGGCCCGCCTCGGCAACGTCCTCACCACGGCCCAGCTCACCGAGCTCAACCGCCAGGTCGACAAGGACAAGAAGGACCCGGAGGACGTGGCGAACGCGTACGCGACCCAGCACGGGCTGAGCTGACCGAGGGGCTGAACCCGACCATCAACACGGGGGGTATCCCCAGTGCGGCGGGCGTCGGCGCTGCCTAACTTGGATTCCATGAGCGGAATGGACGCGCGGGACGCCGACCTGAAGAAGGAACTCGACGCCACCCTGCAGGCCCGCAGGGAACTGGGCGAGGAGTACGAGTCCGCGCTGGTCGACTCCTTCCTCGAGAAGGTCGACCAGCGCATCGACGGCGCGGTGGAGCGCCGGGTGCGCCGGCAGATGGCCGAGCAGCAGATGGTGGTGGCCCGGGGCTCCCGGTCGCCGAAGCCCACGGACTCCTGGGGGGAGCGGTTCGGCTTCGGCATCGTCTCCATGGTCCTGGCGATCCCGCTGTCCGCGATCGGCGGCGGCATCGGCCACCTCCCGGGCCTCCTGGTCGCCTGGGCCGGCATCGTGGGCGTGAACGCCTTCCAGGCGGTCCGCACCAACCCGGAGCTGTTCCGGGGCCGCCGCCACCGCCACCACAAGGCCGACGACGCCTGGGAGGACTGACCGGGCGGGTCACGCCTGCCGGGTCGGCAGCACCATGATCTGCCGCAGGTTGACGTGCCGGGGGCGGCTGGTGACGTAGGCGACGACGTCGGCGACCTCCTCGGCCGACAGCGTGCCCACCGCGTCGACCATCCCGCCGATCTGCTCCCGCAGTCCGTCGCTGTCGATGTGCGAGGCGAGCTCGGTCTGCGTCAGTCCCGGCTCGACGTTGGTGACCCGCACATCGCGCGGCCCGAACTCACCCCGCAGGGACTGGGAGAGATAGGTCAGCGCGGCCTTGGTGGCGCCGTACACCGCGTAGTTGGGGAACGTGATGTGCGCGCCGATGGACGAGATGTTCACGAGGTCCGCGGTCCGCCCCTCGGCGGCGGTGCCCACCAGATCCGCGGTGAAGGCCTGGATCATCCGCAGCACGCCGGTGACATTGGTGTCGATCATCCGCTGCCACTCGTCGCCGCGCCCGTCGTCGACGGGGTTCGGCAGCATGACGCCCGCCGAGTTCACGACCAGGTCGACAGCCCCGTAGACGGCGTGGATCCGCTCGACGGCCGCGTCCACCGAACCGTCGTCGGTCACATCGGCGACCACGGCGAGCGCCTGCCCGCCATCGGCCCGGATCTTCTCGACGAGGGCGTCCAGGCGCTCCTGACGCCGCGCCAGCAGCGCGACCTTCGCACCCTGCGCGGCCAGGAGTACGGCGATGGCCTCGCCGATCCCGCTCGCGGCCCCGGTGACGACGGCGGTACGGCCGGCCAGGTTCTCGTACGACATTGCGTGCTCCTAGGTGGTCGGAAGTCCGCCGGGCACCCCCGGCGACGACCACCACCCTGCGCCACCCGCTCCGCCGTACCCAGGGATGAGCTTTTCCTGGGTCTGCCAGTACCAGGTTCGAATGCCGCCGCTCCCCTACGATCGAACTCATGGACGGGGACCTCGGAGACTTTCTGCGCACACGCCGTGCTCGTATCCAGCCGGAGGAGGTGGGGCTGCCCTCGCACGGGCGGCGCCGCGTACCCGGTCTGCGCCGGGAGGAGGTGGCGCAGCTGGCGGGCGTGAGCGTCGACTACTACATCCGTCTGGAACAGGGCAGAGGTCCGAGCGTCTCCGACGCCGTCCTGGACGCCGTCGCACGCGTACTGCGCCTCGACGAGACGGAACACGCCTATCTGCACGCGGTGGCCCGCCCCCGTAAGCGGGGCGCACGCACGACCGCGCCCCGGGTCCGCGCGGGCATCCAACTGCTGCTCGACAGCGTCGACCGCACCCCGGCCTTCGTCCTGGACCGCAGCATGACCGTCCTGGCCTGGAACGCCCTGGCCGACGCCGTCTTCGGCTACAGCGATACGACGGCCGAGACCCGCAGCATCCCCCGCCAGGTCTTCCTCGACCCCGCGGCCCATGACTTCTACCCGGAGTGGCAGGCGGTGGCCGCCCAGTGCGTGGCCCATCTGCGGGTCCAGGCCGGCCACCACCAGGACGACCCGCAACTGACCGCACTCGTCGGCGAACTCTCCCTCAAGAGCGAGGACTTCCGCCGCCTGTGGGCCGACCACCAGGTCAAGGAGTGCGCCTACGGCATGAAGCGCGTCCAGCACCCGGTCGCGGGCCGGCTGGTCTTCCCGTACGAGAGCCTGACCCTGCCCAGTGACGGGGATCTGACGCTGCTGGTCTACACACCGGAGCCGGGGTCGGAGACGGCGGAGAGGCTGGCGCTGCTCGGGAGTTGGGCTTCCGCCGAGGTGCGTTGAAGGGTCCCGGAAAAGGCTTTCGCGGGGACCGCCGCACCCCCGTTGCCGGGGGGCGGGACGACGGCGGTCCCCGCGAGGGACGCTGACCGGGTCAGGGCCGGGCCTCGCGTCCAAGGCGTCTGTGGAGGTCCGGGAGCCGCTCCGGAGGTCCTGTGACGCCGTTTCGGTGCCGGCCGGGGCGGGGAGCCGCTCCCGCCCTGCCGACATCCACTAATGTGCCCGACCCGTGTTAAGCGTGTGCTGCGCGGACGTGACACGCTCGTACCACTTCCGCGAAGTCCACCACTTCGGTAGGCAAACGGAAGTCCGCCTGCCGCACCGCCGGTTCACCGGACGTTCACCGTCACTTCCCGCCCTTGGCGAGGAAGGCCAGCAGATCCTGCCGGCTGACCACACCGGTCGGCTTGCCCTCGACGAGGACCATCGCCGCGTCCGCGGTGCCGAGCACCGTCATCAGGTCGCCGACCGGCTCGCCGGAGCCGACCTGCGGCAGCGGCGCCGACATGTGCTTCTCCAGCGGGTCCTCCAGCGAGGCCCGCTTGGCGAACAGCGCGTCGAGCAACTCCCGCTCCACGACCGACCCGACGACCTCCGCCGCCATGACGTCCGGGTGACCGGCGCCCGGCTTCACGATCGGCATCTGCGAGACGCCGTACTCGCGCAGCACGTCGATGGCCTGGCCGACGGTCTCGTCCGGGTGCATGTGGACCAGGGACGGGATGGCGCCGTGCACCTTGTCGTTGAGGACGTCGGCGACGCGGGCGCTGGGACCCTCGTCCTCGAGGAAGCCGTAGTCGGCCATCCACTCGTCGTTGAAGATCTTGGAGAGGTACCCGCGGCCGCTGTCGGGCAGCAGCACGACGACGACGTCATCGGGACCGAGCCGCTCGGCGACCCGCAGCGCGCCGACGACGGCCATGCCGCACGAGCCACCGACCAGGAGCCCCTCCTCCTTGGCCAGGCGGCGGGTCATCTGGAAGGAGTCCTTGTCGGACACGGCCACGATCTCGTCGGCGACGGTCCGGTCGTAGGCGGTCGGCCAGAAGTCCTCACCGACGCCCTCGACGAGATACGGCCGCCCGGACCCGCCGGAGTACACGGACCCCTCCGGGTCGGCGCCGATGACCTTCACCTTGCCGTCGCTGACGTCCTTCAGATAGCGCCCGGTGCCGGAGATGGTGCCGCCCGTCCCCACCCCCGCGACGAAGTGGGTGATCTTCCCCTCCGTCTGCTCCCACAGCTCGGGGCCGGTGGAGTGGTAGTGGGAGAGGGGGTTGTTGGGGTTGGAGTACTGGTCGGGCTTCCACGCACCGGGCGTCTCACGGACGAGCCGGTCGGAGACGTTGTAGTACGAGTCCGGGTGCTCGGGGTCGACGGCGGTGGGGCAGACGACGACCTCGGCCCCGTAGGCCCGCAGCACGTTGATCTTGTCGGTGCTCACCTTGTCGGGGCACACGAAGATGCACTTGTACCCCTTCTGCTGGGCCACGATGGCAAGGCCGACGCCGGTGTTGCCACTGGTCGGCTCGACGATCGTCCCGCCGGGCTTGAGTGCGCCGCTCTCCTCCGCCGCCTCGATCATGCGCAGGGCGATGCGGTCCTTCACGGACCCGCCCGGGTTGAAGTACTCCACCTTGGCCAGGACGGTGGCCTGGATGCCCTTGGTGACGTTGTTGAGCCTCAGCAGCGGGGTGTTGCCGACGAGGCTGATCATCGAGTCGTGGAATTGCACCGTTGTCTCCGGATGCTGCAAAAGATGTGGTCTTAGTGGTTCGGTCAGCCTAAAGCCCGGAGCGGTCGTTCACTCGCCGTTGAGATTGGACGACCGTCGGTACGGGGCAAGGAGTGGTTGTACGGCTAGCACGGAGGTGGCGGCGACGTATGACCAGCATGTCGAGGGCGAGGGTGGCCCGGCGGATCGCGGCCGGCGCGGCGTACGGCGGCGGCGGGATCGGTCTGGTGGGCGCGGCGGCCGTGGGGCTGCTACTGGCAGAGGTGCGGCTGGCCAAGCGGCAGGTGGGCAACGGCAACAGTCCGTCGCCGCATGTGCCGAATGCGCAGGGCCTGTACGGCATCGCGTACGCCACGCCGGGTGAACCCGCGTTGCGGCTGACGATGCTGGGCGACTCCACGGCCGCGGGGCAGGGTGTGCACCGCTCGGGCCAGACTCCCGGGGCGCTGCTGGCGTCGGGGCTGGCGGCGGTGGCGGAGCGCCCGGTGGAGCTGCGCAACGTGGCGAACCCCGGCGCCCGCTCCGACGACCTGGACCGCCAGGTGGCGCTGATCCTCGCGGACCCCGGTCGGCTGCCGGACGTCTGCGTGATCATGATCGGCGCGAACGACGTGACGCACCGCATCGCGCCGACCCAGTCGGTGCGCCATCTGGCGGCGGCGGTGCGCCGGTTGCGCACGGCGGGTGCGGAGGTGGTGGTCGGCACCTGTCCCGACCTCGGCTCGATCGAACCGGTGCAGCAGCCCCTGCGCTGGCTGGCCCGCCGGGCCTCGCGCCAGCTGGCGGCCGCCCAGACGATCGGCACGGTCGAACAAGGTGGCCGCACGGTGTCCCTGGGCGACCTGCTGGGCCCGGAGTTCGCGGCGAACCCCCGCGAGCTCTTCGGCCCGGACAACTACCACCCCTCGGCGGAGGGCTACGCGACCGCGGCCATGGCGGTCCTTCCCACGGTCTGCGCGACCCTGGGCCTCTGGCCGGCGGAGGAAGAACGCCCGGACGTCTCCCGCCGCGAAGGCTTCCTCCCGGTCGCCCGAGCTGCCGCGGAGGCGGTCGCGGAACCCGGCACCGAGGTGACGGCAGCGATGCCGACGGGCCCGAAGGGACCCTGGGCCCTCCTGAAGCGCAGAAAGCGCCGCCGCGTATCGGTGACGGAACCGGAGCGAACCCCGGCACAGCCTTGATCTCGTCCCCGCCGTCCCTACCCGTCCCATCCCTGAGGGCTGCGCCCCCGGACCCCCGCTGTCGGACGGGCAGGTCGGTCAGCCCCTCCGGCGTGTGAGGAGCGGGGCCCAGGGGGCAGCGCCCCCTGGGAGCGGGGTCGAAGGGGCGGCAGCCCTTGGGGATGGGAACGGGTAGGGGCGGCGGGGGCGAGGAAAGCAAGCGCTTAGAAAACTGCGGTCAGGGTCACACCCCCATACCCGTGACCTGGCCCATACGTACGGGTAACTTCCCAACCAGCCCTGCCCGGAAGAACCTCGCACGCCAATGGAGCCGTCATGCCCGAAGCAGTGATCGTCTCGACCGCCCGCTCACCCATCGGCCGCGCTTTCAAGGGCTCGCTGAAGGACCTCCGTCCGGACGACCTCACCGCCACGATCATCCAGGCGGCCCTGGCCAAGGTCCCCGAGCTGGACCCGAGGGACATCGACGACCTGCACCTCGGCTGCGGTCTGCCCGGCGGCGAGCAGGGCAACAACCTCGGCCGCATCGTCGCCGTGCAGATGGGGATGGACCACCTCCCCGGGTGCACCGTGACCCGTTACTGTTCCTCCTCGCTCCAGACCTCCCGCATGGCCCTGCACGCCATCAAGGCCGGCGAGGGCGACGTCTTCATCTCGGCCGGTGTCGAGATGGTCTCCCGCTTCACCAAGGGCAACTCCGACAGCCTCCCGGACACGCACAACCCGCTCTTCGCGGAGGCGGAGGCCCGCACGGTCGAGGTCGCCCAGCAGGAGGGCACGACCTGGCACGACCCGCGTGAGGACGGCCTCGTACCGGACGCCTACATCGGGATGGGCCAGACCGCCGAGAACCTCGCCCGCATCAAGGGCGTCACCCGCCAGGACATGGACGAGTTCGGCGTACGGTCCCAGAACCTCGCCGAGGAAGCCATCAAGAACGGCTTCTGGGAGCGCGAGATCACCCCGGTGACGCTTCCCGACGGCACGGTGGTCAGCAAGGACGACGGTCCGCGCGCCGGCGTCACCCTGGAGGCCGTAGGCGGCCTCAAGCCCGTCTTCCGCCCCGACGGACTCGTCACCGCCGGCAACTGCTGCCCGCTCAACGACGGCGCCGCCGCGGTCGTCATCATGTCCGACACCAAGGCCCGCGAGCTCGGCCTCACCCCGCTCGCCCGCATCGTGTCCACCGGCGTCTCGGGCCTGTCCCCCGAGATCATGGGCCTCGGCCCGGTCGAGGCGAGCAACCAGGCCCTGCGCCGCGCCGGCCTCACCATCGACGACATCGACCTGGTCGAGATCAACGAGGCGTTCGCCGCCCAGGTGATCCCCTCCTACCGCGACCTCGGCATCGACCTGGACAAGCTGAACGTCAACGGCGGCGCCATCGCCGTCGGCCACCCCTTCGGCATGACCGGCGCCCGCATCACCGGCACGCTCATCAACTCCCTCCAGTTCCACGACAAGCAGTTCGGTCTGGAGACGATGTGCGTCGGCGGCGGCCAGGGCATGGCGATGGTCATCGAGCGCCTCAGCTGACCAACTGCCCGTGATCCCACGGGCACCCGGCGTGAGGCTCGGGCCCAGAACCCTTGAACCACCAGGGTTCTGGGCCGTTTTGTGATCCAATCTCCCCCAGGATGTGACCTATCTCCCTTCGCAAAGGGATTTACGCAGGTCAGGGCCGTTCTCACACTAAACTCCGGGCCCAAAGTCCTGCCCGTTTCGTGACGTTACGCACTGACAGCGGGATAGTCCGCCCTTCAAGCTGATGTAGGAAGTCGGGGGTCGACTTTGAACCGGGAGTACGTCAGTGAGCGCCATGCCGATCGCCTTGCTGGTCACCACGGCCGCCACGGGCGCCGTGGCCGTCGCCGTCCTGCGCACCCTCATGCAGCTGCGCCGCCAGGTCGCGGCCCTGCACACGGAGCTTGCCAGGACGAACGCGACCGCCGCGCGCGGTCTCGTGCCGACCGCCCGCCACTCCGCCGACGCCGCTGAGATACGGGCCGCCGTGGCCGAGGCCCTCGCCGAGGAGCGGGAGCGGGAGCTCGCCGAGGCGCGGGCGTTCTGGGCCGCCCAGGAGGCCCGTGACGCCTCCGACGCGCCGACCCTGCTCGGCCTGCCCGACAGTGAGCTGTTCCTGCCCCGCCAGGCCGATTTCGTGGGCCTGGAGCCGCTGGAGCCGGTCTCCGAGCCAGCGTCCGACATCGACGAGTTCGCCGGGGACTCCCCGGAGCTGGCAGCGGCCCGCCGCCGCCACCCCTCCCACCCGGACTTCGTCCCGGTGCAGTCGCCGGTGGTGAACGACCATGAGCGCACGGTGTCCACCCTCGAGGAACTGGCCGCCGGCCGCGTGGAGCTGGCCGACGTCCGACCGGGCCCGCTGGGCACCCTCGACGTCTATGTCTTCGCCGACGGCACCACGCTGTGCATGACCCCGGGTCACCGGGAGACGGCGGAGCGCCTCTCGGCGGCCCTGACGGCGGGCGAGACCCCGATACTGCTGGGCGGTTCGGGAGTCTCGGGCGCGTACACCCTGACCTTCGCGTGCGGCGAGGAGAACGTCTACATCCTGGCCGACAGGGTCATAGCGAGCCTGTAGCTCAGACTCCGGCGCGCTTCTGCGCCTCCTCCACCAACTGCACGGCTTCAGCGACTTGGCCCT
Source organism: Streptomyces sp. NPDC002817 (assembly GCF_053592055.1). Taxonomy (NCBI): domain Bacteria; kingdom Bacillati; phylum Actinomycetota; class Actinomycetes; order Kitasatosporales; family Streptomycetaceae; genus Streptomyces; species Streptomyces sp. NPDC002817. Next base: position 545,641 of record NZ_JBSFUY010000002.1, on the reverse strand, counting down.
CGTCCGTCAGGACGAGGGCCAAGTCGTGCACGGCCACGGTGATCTGGTCCGCGGCCGCGAACATCCCGGCGTCCGGCATCTCCCGAGGCTCCTTCGAGGGGTCTTCGAGAAGCTGCGCCCGACGGACCAACTCCCTGGCCAGCCCCAGTGCCTCGGTGGCGCCTCCCCGCTGCAACCGGCTCTGGGGGGCTGCCCTCAACCGGTCGGCGAAGTGATCCACGGCTTGCGTCAAACGCGCTGTATCGGCCACGGCGACACCGTACGCGCCGCACCGGGACTGTTGCCAACGGGCGAACGCTCAGGCACGGTGACCTGAAGGACCGGCTTACATCCCCTTTGCGTCCGGAGGCGCCGATGTCCCACGTCCTCTCCGAGGAGACCCACCGCAATCTGCTCGCCCGCATCCCTCACTGCACCGGTCGTGAAGTGTCCGACTGGCTCCGCACCGTCGAAGAAGGCCCTTCTCTCTTCCGCTTCGAGGAAAAGGTCAGCTGGCTCCGCCACGAACACAACCTCGCCTACGGCCACGCGAAAGCTCTCATCCACGAGTACGACCTGAGGAGGGCCGCGCGCAACCTCCTCTAGGCGCGCGCACGCACCCAGACGACGAAGGGGCCCCGGGAGAACCCGGGGCCCCTTCACACACGCGAGGTGCGTCAGTCGCTGCTGTTGAGGATCGCGATCAGCCTCAGGAACTCGAGGTAGATCCAGACCAGCGTCATCGTCAGGCCGAACGCCGCCAGCCAGGCCTCCTCGCGCGGAGCACCGTAGGCGATGCCGTCCTCGACCTGCTTGAAGTCGAGGGCCAGGAAGCACGCACCGAGCAGGACGCCGATGATGCCGAAGACGATGCCGAGGCCACCGCTGCGGAAGCCGAGGCCGTCACCGCCGCCGAAGGCGGCGAACAGCAGGTTCACCATCATCAGCAGGACGAAGCCGAGCGCGGCCGCCATCACGAAGCCGTAGAACCGGCGGTTGACGCGGATCCAGCCCGCCTTGTACGCCACCAGGACCGCGGTGAAGACCGCGAGCGTGCCGATCACGGCCTGCATGGCCGCGCCGCTGGCGATGCGGTTGTCGACGACGCTGGAGACGACACCGAGGAAGACACCCTCGAACGCCGCGTACGAGACGATCAGCGCGGGCGAGGCCTTGCGCTTGAAGGACTGGACGAGCGCCAGGACCATGCCGATCAGGGCGGCGCCGATGGCGATGCCGTACGACCGGCCGATGTTGGCGTCGTCGACCGGCAGGGCCGCCCAGGCGACCGCGGCCGTGACGACCAGGATGCCGAGGGTGGTGCCGGTGCGAAGGACGACGTCGTCCATCGTCATCCGGCCGGTGGTGGCCGGGGCCTGCGGCGGCGCGCCGTGCTGCGGGTCCTGCTGGGCGTAGGGATTCTGCGCGTACGGGTTCTGCGCGTAGGGGTCCGCCTGCGGCTGGGCATACGGGTTGCCCTGCGCGTAGGGGTTGGCCTGCGTGCCTACAGGGGCGCCCCCGGCCTGCGGCTGGGCGTTGAAGCCCGCGTAGCCGTTGTCGCGGCTGAACCCCCGTCGCGAGAAGACCGGGTTGCTGCTCCTCATTTCACTCCTCCATGGCCACTGTTGTGGGCCTTGGGCTCAAGAGTAATAGGTAGGCAAAGGATTGACCCTAATGCTTGGGGAGGATCTTTCCCTTGTTGTGCTGGCCAACACGCTACGCGGCCCACTGATTCCCGGCCACGGAGGGGCAGGTTCATGACCAAGCCGGTACATCGCCGCGACCGGTCGGAGATCACTCACCCGAACGGGAACCCCGTGTACCCCTCGGCCAGGTCGGTCTCGGCGGCCTCGGACGAGACGATCCGCTCCAGCCGCGCCACCTGGAGCCGGTCCTCGAAGGGGGTGGCGTCGGGGGCCCGGTGCAGCAGCGTCGTCATGTCGTACGAGAACCGCTCGGCCTGCCAGACGCGGCTCAGACAGGTCTCGGAGTAGGCGTCGAGGAGCTCGGTGGACCCCGTCTCCTTCTCATGCGCCAGCGCCCGCGCGAAGGTGACGACGTCCCCCACGGCGAGATTCAGCCCCTTCGCCCCGGTCGGCGGCACGATGTGGGCGGCGTCCCCGGCGAGGAAGAGCCGGCCGTGCCGCATGGGCTCGTGGACGTACGACCGCATGGGCGTGACGGACTTCTGGGTGACGGGGCCGCGCTGGAGCCGCCAGTCGTCGTCGGTCTCGAAGCGCCGCTCCAGCTCGTCCCAGATCTCCTCGTCGCCCCAGCTCTCCGCGTCGGTTCCCTCGGGCACCTGGAGGTAGAGCCGGGAGACGGACGGCGACCGCATGGACAGCAGGGCGAAGCCGCGGTCGTGGCGGGCGTAGACCAACTCGTCGTGGGAGGGCGGGACGTCGGCGAGGATGCCGAGCCAGCCGAAGGGGTACGTCCGCTCGAAGACCCGGGTCAGCTCCTCGGGAATCGCCTTGCGCGCGACGCCCCAGAACCCGTCGCACCCGACGACGTACTCGCACTCGAGAACGTCCTCACGCCCTTCATACCGGAACCGGATGCTCGGGCTGTCCCCATCCGCCCCCTCCACGGCCAGCGCCTCCGCCTCGAAGAGCAGCGGCCCGCCCTCCTTGAGCTGGAGGGCTATGAGGTCCTTGCACACCTCGGTCTGCGCGTAGACCATCACGGACCGCCCACCGGTGAGGGCCGGGAAGTCGACCCGGTGCCGCTTCCTGTCGTACCGCAGCTCGATCCCGTCGTGCCGCAGCCCCTCCCTCTCCATCCGCTCCCCGGCCCCGGCCGCCCGCAGCACGTCCACGGTCCCCTGCTCCAGGATCCCGGCCCGCTGCCGCTGCTCGACGTAGGAGCGGTCGCGGCTTTCGAGGACGACCGAGTCGATGCCGGCGTTGTGAAGCAGCCGGGCGAGGAGGAGGCCGGCGGGGCCGGCTCCGATGATGCCGACGGTGGTGCGCATCGGTCGTTCCCTTCGGTGGGCGTCATTGCCGCTGTTCGCGTGGCTCACATGGTTCGTATAGTGAAATTTCCTTCACCAAATTGCTCTCGCGAGTCTGCGCCGGGCAGCGCCCTGTGTCAACGGTCGGTGCGGGGCAGAACGCCCGGGTGGGTTCGCGGTGGTCCGGCCAGTGGCCGCCACGGCGTCAGCTCGGCTCGGGAGCCAGGGTCTGAAGGAAGGACCCCGTGGGAAGCGGTGTCTGCCTACGGGTTCTGAAAAGGTCGGAGGTGCCCGGAACCGGACTTGAACCGGTACGCCCGCGAGGGGCAGCGAGGTTTAAGCTCGCCGTGTCTGCATTCCACCATCCGGGCAGGCCATGGGCTCCGCGTCGAGGTTCGAGCCTATCGGGATACATCCCCCGAACAGCGGACGGGCGGACCGATGTTGTCTTATTTTATTGACGTCTGAGGGTGCATCAGCCCGTGGAACGGGCCATCCGCACTTGCCAATAGCCTTACGCGTGACGACGGACCGCGCATGCGGAATGACGGAATTTCACCGCCCGAACGAGGGGGCTCCACCTGTTCTCGACGCGGCCCGCCCTCAGGGGCCCCCGTCATCCCCAGGTATGAGACCGCCGGGCGCGGTCAACCGGAAGTCGCCCCCCGGAACCGGAACAGCGGCTGACTACACGGCGGCGAGGTGCCGAGACGATGGTTCACGTCCCCCGAACATGTCGTCGTCCCGTCAGGAGCGCCCACCCGTGACCACCACTCCCATCGCCGGCCGAGCCACCACCGTGGCCGCTCGCGCCACGGATCTGTCGAAGATCTACGGACAGGGCGAGACCCAGGTGGTCGCCCTCGACCGGGTCTCCGTCGACTTCCGGCAGGCCGAGTTCACCGCGATCATGGGCCCGTCGGGGTCCGGCAAGTCCACGCTGATGCACTGCGTGGCCGGACTGGACACGTTCTCCTCCGGGTCCGTACGCATCGGCGACATCGAGCTGGGCTCCCTCAAGGACAAGCAGCTCACCAAGCTCCGCCGGGACAAGATCGGCTTCATCTTCCAGGCGTTCAACCTGCTGCCGACGCTGACCGCGCTGGAGAACATCACGCTCCCCATGGACATCGCGGGCCGTAAGCCGGACAAGCAGTGGCTGGACTCGGTGATCCAGATGGTGGGGCTGAAGGACCGGCTCTCCCACCGCCCCTCCCAGCTCTCCGGCGGTCAGCAGCAGCGCGTCGCCGTCGCCCGTGCCCTCGCCTCCAGGCCCGACATCATCTTCGGCGACGAGCCCACCGGAAACCTCGACTCGCGCTCCGGCGCCGAGGTGCTGGGCTTTCTCCGCAACTCCGTACGGGAGTTGGGGCAGACCGTGGTGATGGTGACCCATGACCCGGTGGCCGCCGCGTACGCGGACCGGGTCGTCTTCCTCGCCGACGGGCGGATCGTGGACGAGATGTACCAGCCGACCGCGGACTCGGTCCTCGACTTCATGAAGCAGTTCGACGCGAAGGGCCGTACCTCCTGATGTTCCGCACCGCCCTGCGCAACGTCCTCGCGCACAAGGCCCGGCTGCTCATGACGGTGCTCGCCGTGATGCTCGGCGTGGCCTTCGTGTCCGGGACGCTGGTCTTCACCAACACCATCTCGAACGCCTACCAGAACAGCTCGGCCAAGGGCTTCGACCAGGTTGACGTGGCCGTGCAGCCCAACTACCAGGAGAGCAAGGGCGACAAGGTCGGCAAGACCCCCGAACTCACCCAGGCACTGCTCGACACGAGCGCGAAGGTCGACGGGGCCGCCTCGACCATCGGTGTCGTCAACGGCTTCACCGCCATCGCCGACAAGGACGGCAAGCTCATCGGCGGCGGCTTCCAGTCGCAGGGCGGGAACTACTGGGGGGACAAGGACCCGCGGTACCCGCTGAAGGAAGGTGCGGCACCGCAGGGCAGGAACCAGGTCGCCATCGACTCCGAGACCGCCGAGCGCGCCGGCTACAAGGTCGGCGACACGGTGCGGATCTCCGTCGACGGGCCGGTCCTCGAGCCGAGGATCACCGGCATCTTCACCACCGACGACGGCAATGTCGCCGCCGGCGGCAGCCTCGCCCTGTTCGACACGGCGACCGCGCAGACGCTGTTCGGCAAGACCGGCACGTACGACCAGATCGACGTGAAGGCCGCCTCCGGCACCTCCCAGACCGCGCTGAAGGCCGCCCTCGACAAGGCGCTGCCGATGAACCTCGTGGAGACCACGACGGGGCGTCAACTCGCCGACGACCAGGCCGAGATGATCTCCTCGTCGATGGCCGGGCTGAAGCAGGGGCTGCTGGTCTTCGCGGGCATCGCGCTCTTCGTCGGCACATTCATCATCGCCAACACCTTCACCATGCTGGTCGCCCAGCGCACCAAGGAACTCGCGCTGCTGCGGGCCGTCGGCGCCTCGCGCCGACAGGTCACGCGGTCGGTGCTGGTCGAGGCGTTCGTGGTCGGCACGGTCGCCGGGGTGACCGGTCTGATCGCGGGCATCGGCATCGGCGCCGGGCTCCGGTCACTGATGGGCACCCTGGGCGCCACCGTCCCCGGCGGCCCGCTGATCGTCTCCGGCGGCACGATCGCCACCGCCCTCGCGGTCGGTGTCCTCATCACCATGCTGGCGGCGTGGCTGCCGGGCCGCCGGGCCGCGAAGATCCCGCCGGTCGCCGCCATGAGCAGCGTGCACGCGCAGGCCACCACCAAGTCGCTGGTGCTGCGCAACACCCTGGGCGCCCTCTTCAGCGGCGCCGGCGTCGCGGTCGTCCTGGCGGCCACCACGATGGAGGGCTCGGACGGTCAGGCCCCGATGGGCCTCGGCGCGGTCCTGCTGATCATCGGTGTGTTCATCCTGACCCCGCTGCTGTCCCGCCCGCTGATCGCGGCCGCCGCGCCCGTCCTGCGCATCTTCGGCACGGCCGGCAAGCTGGCCCGGCAGAACTCGGTCCGCAACCCCCGTCGTACCGCTGCCACCGCCTCCGCGCTGATGATCGGCCTGACCCTCATCACCGGTATGACGGTGATGGCGGGCAGTCTGCAGAAGTCGATCGACAAGATGGCGTCGTCGGCGATCCGCGCGGACTACGTCGTGTCGATGGCGAACGGCAACGAGCTCTCGCCGGACGTCGCGAAGGAGCTGACCCGGGTCGATGACGTCACCGAGATCAGCCCGATGCGCAACTCCCCCTCCCGCATCGGTGGCGAGACGGAGTTCCTGACCGGCGTCAACGGAGCCTCGTTCGGCAAGCTCACCGATCTCAAGGTCGACGACGGCGCCTTCAAGGTGGGCGGCACACAGGTCGTCGTGGACTCCGATCGTGCCGAGCAGCGTGGCTGGAAGGCCGGTTCGAGCTTCACGGTCGCCTACGAGGACGGCAGGAAGCAGAAGCTGACGGTCGCCGGGGTCTACGAGGGCAACGAGTTCTTCAGCGGCCTCCTCCTCGACAACGCCACGCTCACCCCGCATCTGTCGGACACCGCCGACATGATGGTCATGGTGAAGACGTCCGACGGCGCGACGAGCGCGACGAAGGACAAGCTGGAGAAGGCCCTCGGTACCAACCCGGCCATCAAGGTCCAGAGCAAGCAGGACCTGTCCGACGACATCGCGCAGATGTTCACCCTGATGCTGAACATGCTCTACGGCCTGCTCGCCATGGCGGTGATCGTCGCGGTCCTCGGTGTCATCAACACCCTGGCCATGTCGGTCTTCGAGCGGTCCCAGGAGATCGGCATGCTCCGCGCGATCGGCCTGGACCGCAAGGGCATCAAGCGGATGGTCCGCCTGGAGTCCCTGGTGATCTCCCTGTTCGGCGGGGTGCTCGGCATCGGCCTGGGCGTCTTCTTCGGCTGGGCGGCCGGCGAGCTGCTGGGCACCAAGATGGCGACGTACGAACTGGTCCTGCCGTGGACCAGGATGGGTCTCTTCCTGCTGCTGGCGGCGGCGGTCGGCGTCCTGGCGGCCCTGTGGCCGGCCCGGCGCGCGTCCCGGCTGAACATGCTGACGGCCATCAAGTCGGAATAGCCGTACGGCGTTCGGGGCCCGTCGCGTGCGAGCGGCGGGCCCCTTCCGTCTGTTCAGTTCCAGGTGCGTGCCCGCAGCGGCAGCCCGGACGTGCCGGACTCCGGTGGCCGGACGGCCAGGACCTGGTTGACGCCGATGCGGTTGCATTCGAAGGCCAGGGCGCAGGCCGCCATGTAGAGGAGCCAGACCCGGGCCCGGCCGGGGCCCGCGATCCGCTGGGCACGGGGCCGGTCGGCCTCCAGGTTCGCGACCCAGCGGCGCAGGGTGAGGCCGTAGTGCTCGCGCATCGACTCGATGTCACGCACCTCCAGTCCGGCGCGCTCCAGTTGGGTGACGGTGGTGCCGAGGGGGGCGAGTTCGCCGTCGGGGAAGACGTAGGCGTCGATGAACTCGTCGACCCGGTAGGTGGTTCCGTCGCGCTCCGGGCGGCGGGCGATCTGGTGGTTGAGGAGCCGTCCGCCGGGCTTCAGGAGGGCGTACAGGTCCCGGGCGTACTCCAAGTACCGGTCGGCGCCGACGTGTTCGGCCATGCCGATGGAGGCGATCGCGTCGTAGGGCCCGTCGGTGACGTCGCGGTAGTCCTGGACGCGGATCTCGACCCGGTCGGTGAGTCCCTCGTCGGCGACGCGCTTACGGGCGTAGGAGGCCTGTTCCTGGGAGAGGGTGACGCCGACGACGCTCGCGCCGTGCTCGCGGGCGGCGTGGACGGCCATCGATCCCCAGCCGCAGCCGACGTCGAGGAGCCGCTGACCGGGTGTCAGGCCGAGCTTGCGGCACACGAGTTCGAGCTTGTCGCGCTGGGCGGCTTCGAGTGTGGCGCGGGGGGACTCCCAGTAGGCGCACGAGTAGACCATCGACGGGCCGAGGACGATCTCGTAGAAGTCGTTGCCGACGTCGTAGTGGTGGCTGACGGCGCGTCTGTCGGTGCGCTTGGTGTGGAGGTGGCCGCGGCGGCGGACCTCCTCGCGGGGCGGGGCGGGCGGCAGCGGGACTCCGCCGAGCTTCACGAGGCCGCGCACGGCGGCCCGTACGCCGGGGTCGCGCAGCGCCTCGGAGAGGCTCCTGGAGCCCTCGTCGCGCTCCCAGACGAGGCCCGAGATGAGGCCGAGGGCGGTGTAGAGGTCGCCGTCGATGTCGAGGTCTCCGGCGACCCAGGCGCGCGCGAGGCCGAGCTCGCCGGGCTTGAACAGCAGCCGCCGGACGGCCCGGCGATTGCGCACGACCAGCACGGGGGCGCCCGGCGGGCCCGCCTGGGACCCGTCCCAGGCGCGGATACACACCGGGAGGGGGACTCCCAGTAGTCGTTCCAAGAGGTTCTTCAGCCGCAGGGCGGCATCGGACATGGCGCACACCTCCGTGACGAGGATCCCGCTTTTGTCCACCTGCTTAAACAACGACAGGCCGGGACGCAATCCCAGGAACGCCGAAGGACCTCCCGCACCACGGATGGCGGGAGGTCCTTCGGGTGGTTGTTCAGTGACCGGAGCGGGTCAGGAGGCCTTCGCCTCGGTCTTCTGCTCCGGCTTCGCGGCTGCCGGCACGGGCTTCGCGGCCTCGTAGAACTCCTCGCGCGGGTGCTCCATCGCGCCGAGGGAGACGACCTCGCGCTTGAGGAACATGCCGAGGGTCCAGTCGGCGAAGACGCGGACCTTGCGGTTCCAGGTCGGCATCGCCAGACCGTGGTAGCCACGGTGCATGTACCAGGCGAGACGGCCCTTGACCTTGATCTTCACCTTGCCCATGACGATCATCGCGACGCCCTTGTGGAGGCCGAGACCGGCCACCGCACCCTTGTTGGAGTGCGCGTACTCCTTCTGCGGGAAGCCCCGCATGCCGGAGACCACGTTGTCGCCGAGGACCTTGGCCTGACGCAGCGCGTGCTGGGCGTTCGGCGGGCACCAGGCGTTCTCGACGCCGGCCTTGCGGGCGGCGACGTCCGGGACCTGGGCGTTGTCGCCGGCGGCCCAGATGTAGTCGGTGCCCTGGACCTGGAGGGTCGGGGCGGTGTCCACGTGGCCGCGGGGGCCGAGCGGGAGGCCGTAGCGCGACAGGACCGGGTTCGGCTTGACGCCGGCGGTCCACACGACGGTGTTGGAGTCGACTTCCAGGCCGTTCTTCAGCACCACGTGGCCGTCGACGCAGGAGTCCATCGAGGTGGAGAGGTAGATCTCCACACCGCGGCTCTCCAGGTGCTCCTTGCCGTACTGGCCGAGCTTGGGGCCGACCTCGGGCAGGATCTTGTCCGCGGCGTCGACCAGGATGAAGCGCATGTCCTCGCGGGACACCGTCTTGTAGTACTTGGCCGCGTCGCGGGCCAGGTCCTCGACCTCACCGATGGTCTCCGCACCGGCGAAGCCGCCGCCGATGAAGACGAAGGTGAGCGCCTTGCGGCGGATCTCCTCGTCGGTGGTGGAGTCGGCCTTGTCGAGCTGCTCGAGGACGTGGTTGCGCAGGCCGATGGCCTCCTCGACGCCCTTCATACCGATGCCCTGCTCGGCGAGGCCGGGGATCGGGAAGGTGCGGGAGACCGCGCCGAGCGCGATGACCAGGTAGTCGAAGGGCAGCTCGTACGCCTCGCCGACCAGCGGGGCGATCGTGGCGACCTTGCGGTCCTGATCGATGGTGGTGACCCGGCCGGTGAGCACCTCCGCCTTGGGCAGCACGCGTCGCAGCGGGACGACGACATGGCGAGGGGAGATGTTGCCGGCGGCGGTTTCGGGGAGGAAGGGCTGGTAGGTCATGTACGACCGGGGGTCGACGACCGTGACGGTCGCCTCGCCGTAGCGCATCTTCTTGAGAATGCGCCGAGCTGCGTACAGGCCTACGTACCCACCGCCTACTACGAGGATCCTGGGACGCTCCGTGGTGCTCATGCCATCGAGTATCCACCCGCCCCTGGGGGGTCGCTCGTGCGCCCCTTCACAAGCTCCGACGGGGTGTGTGTTATCCTCCGCGGCTCGCGTGATCCAGGTCATGGCGTGGACCCGGAACCGGCGTGCAGTGCCGACCGTTGTCAATGCCGCGTGAGCTGCCTCTCCGGGCTTTCGGAGCCTTCGTGAGACCTTCGAAACGATCTCGCGCAACACCCTCGCAGAGGGTCCCCATCCCGCCGTTTTGAACGTGTTCACAGGGGTGTTGGGGCCCCGGAAGGGTCAACCGGGCCACATTCATCGCCCAACGGGACCGATTTCCTTGTGAAGAACTTCACGAACTTTTCCGACGGCACACGACAGAGGGGCCCCGAAGGGCCCCTCAGGCGTGCTCATACGTTGTTCTTCCTGCTCAGCAGAGGGCTACGTGATCGACCACGCGATGCCGTCGAGGATGTCGTGCTCGCTCACGACGACCTCCTCGGCCCCGATCCGCTCCATGATCGAGAGCAGTACGAGAGCCCCCGCGGCGATGACGTCCAAGCGCCCGGGATGCATGGAGGGCACGGCCGCGCGCTCGGCGTGCGTGGAGCGCAGCAGCCACTCGGTGATCTCGCGGACCCGCTCGCGGGAGACCCGGGAGTGATGGATGCGGACCGAGTCGTACTCGGGCAGCTCCTGCGCGATCGCCGACACGGTGGTGACGGACCCGGCGAGCCCCACCAGCGTGCGCGCGTCGCGCAGCGGCACGGACTCCTCGGCGAGGTCGAGGGCGGCCTCGATGTCGGCACGGACGGCGGCGATCTGCGCCTCGGACGGCGGGTCGCCGACCGCCCCGTCCTGGACGAGATGCCGCTCGGTCATCCGCACACAGCCGATGTCGACGGAACGGGCGGCGCGCACCCGGTCGTCCCCGACCACGAACTCCGTCGAACCGCCGCCGATGTCCACGACGAGATACGGCTCGGCGAACCCGTCGTGACCGGTCAGCTCCTTGGTGGCGCCCGTGAAGGAGAACTCCGCCTCCCGCTCACCGGAGATGACCTCGGGCTCGACACCGAGGATGCCGACGACACCCTGGACGAACTCGTCCCGGTTCGAGGCGTCCCGGGAGGCGGAGGTGGCGACGAACCGCACCTTGCCGGCGCCCAGTTCACGGATCACGTCCGCGTACTCCCGGCAGGCCGCGAACGTCCGCTCCAGCGCCTCCGGGGCCAGCCGGCCGGTCCGGTCCACGTCCTGGCCGAGCCGCACGATCGTCATCCGCCGGTCCAGCTCCAGCAGCTCTCCGGTGGCGGGGTTGACGTCCGCGACGAGGAGCCGGATGGAGTTCGTACCGCAGTCGACGGCCGCGACCCGGCTGAAACCCTCGGGGACCAGCGGGGCGTACGCGAAGGAGCCGCTGCGGGCCCCGGCGGGATCGGAGACCACGCCCTCCTCGCCCGGCAGCTCGTCCGCCGGGTCGGGAGCCACGAGCGGCTGCACGCACGGACCCTTGCGCCACCACTCCGGCAGCATCTCGATCGCCTCGTCGCCCAGCGGGTTCACGCCGGGCCCCGCGGCCAGGGAGTGCCCCACCAGCACATGCAGACACTTCACCCGGTCCGGCATGCCACCCGCGCTGGGGAAGCCCTCCAGGACCTCGATGGCGTCACGGCGCGCGATGTAGTCCTCGTGCGCGGCACGGTAGGCGGCGGCGAGCTCCGGGTCGCTCTGGAGCCGCTCCGTCATCTCCTTCATGACGCCGTTCGCCTCCAGCGTGCCGATCGCCGAGGCGGCACGCGGGCACGTCAGGTAGTACGTCGTCGGGAAGGGCGTGCCGTCGGGGAGCCGGGGGGCCGTCTCCACCACGTCCGGCTGGCCGCACGGACAGCGGTGCGCGATCGCGCGCAGGCCGCGCGGCGGACGTCCGAGCTGCTGCTTGAAGGCCTCGACGTCGGCGTCGGTGGGCTCGGTGCGCTCAGTGGTCGGCGGGGGCGTTTCCATGCCGTACGAAAGTCTCTCTGCTGTCTGACTGCGGAAAAGGTCGGTTCACTGGTCGGAGGCGTCGGACTTGTCGACCCCGTCCCAGACGTTGGAGTACCAGGGGCGGTCGGCCGCCCCCATGTCGGCCCGCGACTGCCGCGCCGCGCCCGGGTCGACGACGATGAATCCCGTCTCCCCCGGCATCACGTAGTGGAGCCGCTCGCGAATCCGCTGCTCGGCGTAGGCGTCGTCCTGCCAGCGCGCCTTCTGGTCCCGCAGCTGCTCGACCCGCTGCCGGGCCTGTTCCTGCTGCTGCTGGAGGTCCGCGATCTCGGCGCGCTGGGAGACGTACTGCCTTATCGGATAGGCGAGCGCGACGATCAGCGAGCACAGGACCAGCGCGAGCAGTGCCGCCCGGCCGGTCAGCCGGGAGCGGCGGGCCTGCCGCTTGGTCTGGGAACGGTAGACCCGGGCCGCGGTCTGCTCGCCGAGCAACCGGATCCTGGTCGCGGTGGAGAACCGGTCCCGGTCCTTGACGGCCATGTCCCAGCCCCTCCTTCACACACGCGCGTACGTCCCCGCACACGGTACGGGACCGGTGCGGGGACGTACGTACGACTGGCTAAGGCTTAGCCCTGCCGGGGTCAGCCCTTGAAGCGGGGGAACGCCGAGCGGCCGGCGTACACCGCGGCGTCGTCGAGGATCTCCTCGATGCGCAGCAGCTGGTTGTACTTGGCGACGCGGTCCGAGCGGGCCGGGGCGCCGGTCTTGATCTGACCGCAGTTCACCGCGACGGCGAGGTCGGCGATGGTGACGTCCTCGGTCTCGCCGGAGCGGTGGGACATCATGCACTTGAAGCCGTTGCGCTGGGCCATCTCGACGGCGTCCAGGGTCTCGGTCAGCGAGCCGATCTGGTTCACCTTGACGAGCAGGGCGTTCGCGGAGCCCTCCTCGATGCCGCGGGCCAGGCGCTCGGGGTTGGTGACGAACAGGTCGTCGCCGACGATCTGGACCTTGTCACCGATCTTCGCGGTGATGGTGTTCCAGCCGGCCCAGTCGTCCTCGTACAGCGGGTCCTCGATGGAGACGAGCGGGTACGCGGAGACGAGCTCCTCGTAGTACTCGGTCATCTCGGCGGCCGAGCGGGACTTGCCCTCGAACTCGTACTTGCCGTCCTTGTAGAACTCGGACGCGGCGACGTCGAGCGCGAGCGCGATCTGCTCGCCGGGGACGTAACCGGCCTGCTTGATGGCCTCGATGATGAGGTCGAGGGCGGCGCGGTTGGACTCCAGGTTCGGGGCGAAGCCGCCCTCGTCGCCGAGGCCGGTGGACAGGCCCTTGGTCTTCAGCACCTTCTTGAGGGTGTGGTAGACCTCGGCGCCCCAGCGCAGCGCCTCGGAGAAGGACTCCGCGCCGATCGGGGCGATCATGAACTCCTGGATGTCCACGTTGGAGTCGGCGTGCGAGCCGCCGTTCAGGATGTTCATCATCGGAACGGGCAGCAGGTGCGCGTTCGGGCCGCCCAGGTAGCGGAAGAGCGGGAGGTCGCTGGCCTCGGAGGCGGCGTGGGCGACGGCGAGGGAGACGCCGAGGATGGCGTTGGCGCCGAGCGAGCCCTTGTTGTCGGTGGCGTCCAGGTCGAACATGGCCTGGTCGATCAGGCGCTGCTCGGTGGCGTCGTAGCCGACGAGCTCCGGGCCGATCTGCTCGATGACGGCGAGGACGGCCTTCTCGACACCCTTGCCCAGGTAGCGGTTGGGGTCACCGTCGCGGAGCTCGATGGCCTCGAAGGCACCCGTGGAGGCGCCGGACGGAACGGCGGCACGACCCGTGCTGCCGTCGTCGAGGCCGACCTCGACCTCGACCGTGGGGTTGCCTCGGGAGTCCAGGATTTCCCGGGCTACGACGACGTCGATGGACGGCACGAGCATCTCCTTCTTGGGATGTGACACGGTCCGCCGGGACCGCGGTGTGTTCTGCGAGACGAGCCTAACCGGCTCCGGGCGATCGGCCACCGTGCGGACCGCCCCGTGGACAGAACCGAGAGTAAATTGTTTCCGAACGGAACAAAGACGCTTTCGGAAACCTGGCAGAAACCGGCGCAGAAAAAAGCCCCGCCCCGGTGCGTACGGGGGAACACGCACCGGAGCGGGGAGCCCGTGGGGACGGGGGGACCCTCACGAGGCCTTCAGTATGAGGACCACGGATGTGAGGGCACTGTGGTTCAGCTGGGTCCTGCTTGAGTGCCGCGGCCCTTACTTGAGGTGCAGCTGCTGACCCGGGTAGATGAAGTCGGCGTCGCTGATGATGTCCTTGTTCAGCTTGAACAGCTTCTGCCAGCCGCCCTTGACGTCGTGCTCCTCGGCGATGGAGCTGAGGGTGTCACCCTTGACGACCTTGTACTCGCCGTCGCCCTTCTTGACCTTCTTGCCGGTCGGGGTGGTGACGGTCTTCTTGGCTGCCGGGCGCTCGGAGGAGCGGGAGGCCTGCTGCTCGGAGGAGCGGGTGCTGCTGTCGGAGCCGCTGTCGCTGGAAGAGCCGCTGCCCGACGAGCCGCTGCCGTTGTAGCTCGCGCTGGACAGGCCGACGCCGCAGGACGGCCAGGCACCCTTGCCCTGGCCCGCGAGGACCTTCTCGGCGATCTCGATCTGCTGCGCCTTGGTGGCCTGGTTGGCCTGCGCGGCGTACGACGTGCCGCCGTACGCGGCCCAGGTGGAGGCGGAGAACTGCAGACCGCCGTAGTAGCCGTTGCCGGTACTGATGGCCCAGTTGCCGCCCGACTCGCACTGGGCGACGGCGTCCCACTCGGAGGCGGTGGCGGCGGAGGCGTTGCCGGCCGCCATCAGCGGGGCGGCTATGGCGACACCGGTGACGCCGGCGAGCGCGGCGGCGCGGGTGGCCTTGGACGGACGACGATGCTTGCCCTTACCGGAAAACAGCATGGTGGATCCCCTCACCGACGCCTGCGAGGTGAGCTGTCGGGTTCGGGCCGGTTGAGTTGCCCGGCCGCGCATCTCTCGATGCGCGGCTTCACCCCAAGCCGGACCAGCGTGAACCGCTGGGCCCGGCACTTACCTTGGGTCCCCCGCTCCTGCCTACGGCGCTTGACGCGACGACTGTTCCCGTACGGCCGCTGGCAGGATTCGGCGTTGCGGCAGCCGGGGCTCGCGGTGACGAGCGGTGTTGACCGTAGACAGGGAATCCGGGGAATTTCAAAGACGATCAGGGCTTCTGAGACTCATCCCACACTTTCACCAAACCGGACATTTGATGTGAAGTGTGGCGCGAACTCCCGGCATTTCTCTGGGGTTTTCGCCCTATTCGCTACCGAGTACGAGGGTCTGACCGGGCTCGATACTGCTCGGGTCGGCGCCGATGACCTGCCTGTTCTCGGTGTAGAGCCGGCGCCATCCGCCGTCGACGTCAAGGGAGTCGGCGATGGAGGCGAGCGTGTCGCCGACGCGGACGGTGTACGAGCCCTCGTCGGCGCTCGCGCCGCGGTGCCGACCGGTGCTCTCCTTGGTGGCGGAGAGGGCGCCGGTGTCGACGAGAGCCGAAGAGCCGCCTTCTTGCCAGGAGTTGTCCGATTCATCACTCTTTGCCGGTGCCGTGGATGGACTGTCGGACGGCTGTGAGTTTCCGGCACCGGGGTCAGAGGTGTCCGACTTGGAAGAGTTGTCCGCTTCGGTGGACGCCGAGGGTGAGGAGGTCGGGTCGGCGGAGGACTCGGTCGACGAGTCGGACGATCCGGAGGAGTTGGACAGCCCGGATGAGGCGGACGAATCGGATGATTCGGATGAACCCGACTCTTCGGATGCCGACGGGGTGCCGCTCTCGACGCCGGTGTCGACGTCTTCCGAAGCCGAGTCCTTACTCAGCCCGTTCAGCAGACCGCAGGTGCCCCAGACGCCGACGCCCTGGTCCGCGAGGACCTTCTCGGCGACGGCTATCTGCTGGTTGCGGCTGGCGAGGTCGGGGCTCGTGGCGTAGTCGAGGCCGCCGTACTTCTCCCAGTTCTCCTGGGACAGCTTCAGCCCGCCGTAGTAGCCGTCGCCCTTGTTCGCGCTCCAGGAACCGTCGGTCTCGCACTTGGCGACCTGGTCCCAGGTGTTCCCGTCGGCCGCGCTCGCGCCGGTGGCGCCGAGAAGCGGGATCGCGATGGCGGAGCCGGTCACTCCGGCCGCGACGAGGAGTGCCGGAGCCTGGCGGGGGCGACGGTGACGACCGTTCCCGGTGAGCATGCGGAGGCCTTTCGCGAGACAACAGTGACCGGCGCGGCGGGTGGAGACAGTCGCCGCGCTGATGCGTGAACGTATCGGCAGTCGAACACTTGTCACAAGTTAATGCCGCGTAGATCACGTGAAGATCACAGACTTGAGGGCGTGTCATGTTTGGCCGGTTCCAGCACAACTCCCGCTGTGACACGCAGTGATGGGACGAGGAGTTCACGCCGGACCGGTGAGCTCTGCCCCCAGGAGTTCAAGTGGCTCATGAGGACGGACCAGAAGCCCTTCTTGAACCAGGCGTTCTGTCGGTCCTTGGCAAGCGCCCACGGGCCGAAGCGTGCGGGAAGCCCGTCCCAGAGGCAGCCCGTACGGAGTCGGTGCAGAATCCCGTTCACCTGCGTCCGGACGTCCACCGCGCCGCGCGCGAACCGGCGACGCCGGAAGTAGGCCGTCATCAGTTCCTCGACGACAGGCCAGGCCTGCTCCGGTACCTCGGCAGGGACGGGCGTCCCGGTCCTCTCATGCCGCTGCGTCACCCTGCACTTGACCCCGGAACGCTTCCGCACCTCTCCGAGCGGCTTCACCGTGATGTCCAGAAGGCCGATCACTCCCCCCTGCCTTGCGCTCCGCACGTCTTCTGAGAGTTGGCGCACCGCGGCGTCCTCCACCGACTGGTCGAGGCCGGGAACAGCGGCCAGTTCGGTCATCGCGCGTGTCGCGGCCCCTTCGACCCGTGCGTACCGGCGGCCGCGCACACTCCCTGCGGCTGCGGATACGGTCATCACGTGAACGCCTCGAACACCGGCCCCGAACTCTTCACCTGGGAGTTCGCTTCCGACCCGTACCCGGCTTACGCCTGGCTGCGCGAGCACTCCCCCGTCCACTGGACGAAACTCCCCAGCGGCGTCGAGGCGTGGCTGGTGACCCGCTATGCCGATGCGCGCCAAGCGCTCGCGGACCAGCGCCTCTCGAAGAACCCCGACCACCATGCGGGGGACGCTCAGGGCAAGAGCCGGACCGGTATCCCCGGCGAACGCAGCGCCAATCTCATGACGCATCTGCTCAACATCGACCCTCCGGACCACACCCGGCTGCGCCGTCTCGTCTCCAAGGCGTTCACCCCGCGTCGGGTGGCCGAATTCGAGCCGCGGGTGCAGGAGTTGACGGACGATCTCATCGACCGGTTCGCACCCCAGGGCCAGGCCGACCTCATCCACGACTTCGCCTTCCCCCTGCCGATCTACGCGATCTGCGATCTGCTCGGCGTCCCTCGCGAGGACCAGGACGACTTCCGCGACTGGGCGGGCATGATGATCCGGCACGGAGGGGGCCCACGAGGTGGTGTCGCCCGCTCCGTCAAGAAGATCCGCGGCTACCTCGCCGAGCTCATCCACCGCAAGCGCAGCGACCTCGGCGACGACCTGATCTCGGACCTCATCCGAGCCTCAGACCATGGCGAGCACCTCACCGAGAACGAAGCTGCCGCGATGTGCTTCGTGCTTTTGTTCGCAGGTTTCGAGACCACCATCAACCTCATCGGCAACGGCACGTACGCGCTCCTGCGCAACCCCGACCAGCGCGCCCGGCTCCAGGATTCGATCGAGCGCGGCGAGACCGAGCTCCTCGACACCGGTGTCGAGGAGCTACTCCGCTACGACGGCCCCGTGGAGCTGGCCACCTGGCGCTACGCCACCGAGCCCCTCGTCATCGGCGGGCAGCCCATCGCCGTCGGCGACCCGGTGCTGGTCGTGCTTGCCGCCGCGGACCGCGACCCGGCCCGGTTCGCCGCTCCGGACTCGCTCGACCTGTCCCGCGGTGACAACCAGCACCTCGGGTACGGCCACGGCATCCACTACTGCCTCGGTGCGCCCCTGGCCCGCCTCGAGGGCCGTACGGCCCTGGAGACCCTGCTGCGCCGCCTGCCGGATCTCGAGCTCGCCGCCGACCCCGCCGACCTGCGCTGGCGAGGCGGACTCATCATGCGTGGACTTCGTGACCTCCCCGTACGGTTCACCCCCGTCCGAGCCGACCATCCGCCCGTCTGATCTCGTCCCGGCGACCTAGCCGCCGTTTCCCTCCGCCTCCAGCACCGCGTCCCGGTACGCCCGTGCCGCGCTCCGCAGTGCCGCCTCCGGATCCACGCCCGCCGCCTCGGCGCTCACCGCCATGGCGAGCAGTTCGTACCCCATGCCCTCGCCCGTCGGCAGCGAGACCTCCAGGCCTGCCGTACGGGCACGCGACGCCAGCTTGGCGGCGAGCGCCAGGCCCGGCTGGCCGAGGGGGATGCCGTCCGTCACCGATTCACGTTGTTTCTCTATGGCCTTCGTGCGCAGCCAGTGCTCCTTCACCTCCTCGGGGGTCGTCGCGGTCTCGTCGCCGAAGACGTGGGGGTGGCGGTGGATGAGCTTGGTGACGATGCCGCCCGCCACGTCGTCGACGGAGAAGGGGGTGTCCGGGTCCTCCTCCGCGATGCGGGCGTGGAAGACGACCTGGAGGAGGACGTCGCCGAGTTCCTCGCGGAGTTCGTCGCGGTCGCCCTCCTCGATGGCCTCGACGAGTTCGTAGGCCTCCTCGATGCCGTACTTCGCGAGGCCCTTGTGGGTCTGCTGGGAGGACCAGGGGCACTCGGCGCGGATGCGGTCCATGACCTGGACGAGGTCGAGGAGGCGGGCGCCCGGGAGGTCGTAGGAGGCGGGGAGGAGCTCCAGGTCGGGCATGGACACGCGGCCCGAGCCGGCGAGGCGGGCGAGGCCGTCGGTGAGCTGGGGCTCGCCCTCACCCGTCGCGACCACGACCACGGTGTGGCCGCCCGCGCACGCCTCGACCAGTTCCTCCGCGGTCGGGGATGCCTCGTCGACCTGTATCCCTGCCTCGCGCAGATACGGCAGCTGCGGGTGCGCACCGTCCGCGCAGAGCACACGGCCGGCGTCGTGCAGCGCCTGCCAGGCGGGCCAGGACAGCAGGCCGGGGGCGACACGGTGGCTGGTGGTCAGCAGGACGATGCGGCCGGGGGCGGCGGCCGGGGCGGATTCGGGGCTGGTGGTGTTCACAGCTCGAAGCTAACCCACACCGCCGACAGAGCCGATCACTTGTCCACAGGCCCGGGGTGGGGTGGGATCGTACGGCCGGCGATGGCGTTACGCCGTCTCCTGTGTCCCCGTCGCCGTGACCTCCCGGACCCAGGGCGTCTTCGCGTCGACGCGGCTGCTCTTCGCGTCGTCCCAGGTGCCGTAGCGGGGGTTGAGGTCGATGTCGAGTTTCTTGGACGCCTTGGCCAGGGCCTCCCAGAAGTCGGCCTTGCCGGTGTCGGTGCCGAGGACGGCGGCGAGTTTCTGGGCCTCGAGCTGGAGGCGGAGGTTCTCGTCGAGACGCTCGGGGGCGATGCCGTAGCGCTGGAGCCAGGCCGTCTCCAGGGCCTTGGCGCCGCCGGCCTGCTGTTCCAGGCCGGTGCGCATGTCCTGGATCTCCTTGCGCGTGACCGTCACCCCGGCGTCCTGCGCCGCGCGGTGCAGGACCTGGTCGAGGACCATGCTGTGCAGGGTGTCCCGGCTGAGGGTGCCGGTCTTGGCGATGGCCTGCGCGTACTGCGCCTCGTCCGGCACCGCGGCGCGCTGTGCCTCGCGCACCTCGTTCACCCTGGTCTCCAGCTGGGCGACGGTGATCCGCTGGCCGCCGACTACGGCTGCCGCACCGGGATGCGCGTCGTTTCCGCATGCGGTGAGGAGGGGCGCCGCGACGATCGCGGCGGAGAGGAGGAGCGCGGTGCGACGGCGGCGGTGCAAGGAAGCCTCCCGAGGAGATTGTGCGACGGTGCACAAAGTCTTGCGGTGATCGATGTTAGGCAGTGGACAAGCTCTGGCCAACCCATTCGACCAACGATTCACCAGGACTTCGGGCACCGACGCACTCTGGCGGGGACGCTGAGCGGGTCGGGCGAGGTCGGCTGGGGTTCGGCGGCTCGTCGCGGCACGTGCGGCGGCGTACTCAGCCGCGTACCTGCCCCAGCCACTCCAGGGTGCGTCGGACCTCCACCGCGAGGGGGTGGCCGGGGCCGTGCAGGCGTTCCACGTCGTGCACGAGGCGGGCCAGTGTGTCGTGGGCGGCGGCGCGGTCGCCGAGGGCGAGCAGGAGGTGGCCGATGCGGCGGCGGACGTCGTGGGCGAGCTCGGGGTCGCCGGCCACGTACTGGTTCTCGTAGTACGGCAGCAGCGCACGGTACTCGGCCAGCGCCGCAGCGGGTTCGCCGAGCTGTTCCAGGCACTGGGCGGCCTCGTAGCGGAAGCGCAGCGACTGGGTGTCGGCCTGGCCGGCCTCGGCGGCGCGTTCGTCGGCGAGGCGGCGCAGTTCGGGCAGCGCGCGCCGGTACTGACCGTCGTCCATGAGCGTGGCGGCGTACTGCTTGCGCAGGGTGCGTACGACCGGGGAGTGCTCGCCGTGCTGTTCCGCCGCCGCGGGCAGGATCGCGCCGAGGATGTCGACGGCCTGGGTGATGCGGCCTTCGCCGAGGAGGCGCTTGACCTCGTCGACGGCGCGGGCGACGTCGGGTTTCTCGGCGGGGGGCGCGTGCGGCGTGGCGGGCGCCGGCTGGGGCGCGGGGGTGCGGGCGCGGTCCGGCCAGGGGGCGTGCGGGCGAAGGAAGGGGCGCGTGGGGTCGAGGGGTGCCCCTGTGGGGGTCCCGCGCGCGGGCAGGAGCAGCGACAGGTGTTCGTACACCTCCTGCGCGCTGGCGGGCCGGTGCTGCGGGTCCTTGGCGAGCAGGCGCAGGACGAGCGCCTCGAGCGCCTCGGGGACTTCGGGGCGCAGACGGCGCACGGGGAGCGGGGGCTCGTAGAGGTGGCGGTGCAGCACGCCGAGCGCCGTGGAGCCGGAGAACGGGACGTCGCCGCTGAGGAGTTCGTGGAGCAGTACGCCGAGTGCGTACAGGTCGGTGTAGGGGCCGACCGCGCCGCCCATGGCCTGCTCGGGCGCCATGTAGGCGGGCGAGCCGATGGGGGTGCCGGTGTGGGTGAGGCGGGTGGTGTCGGCGTCCATGACGGAGGCGACGCCGAGGTCGAGGACGGTGACGGTACCGTCCTGCTTCACCATCACGTTGCGCGGCTTGAGGTCGCGGTGGACGATCGGTACGGCGTGCACGGCGCTCAGCACGGCGCAGAGTTGCGCGGCGACCGCGACGGCCCACTGCCAGGGGTAGGGGTCGTGCTCGGCGAGGTGGTCGGAGAGGTCCGCGCCGTCGACGTACTGCATGACGAGGAACAGCTCCTCGCCCTCGCTGCCCGCGTCGTGCACGGTGACGAGTCCGGGGTGGTCGACCTGTGCGGTCACCCGGCATTCGCGTACGAACCGGCGGCGCAGCTCGTCGGCCTCCTGCCCGGCCACCTTGTCGGGGCGCAGCAGTTTCACCGCCACGCGCCGGTCGAGCCGTTGGTCGTAGGCCGTCCAGACCTGTCCCATGCCGCCCTGTCCGATGAGCGTGGACAGTTCATAGCGGCCTGCGACGACACGTCCCGTCGTCACGGTCACCTTCCGCCCTCATAGCCGCCGTTGGGGTTCCCGTCCTGCCGGCGCAGGTAGTCGCTCAGTTCGTCGAGCTCTGCGCGCACCTGGTCGATGCGGGCGGGCGCGGGGCGCTGGGGCGGCTGCGCGGGGGGCACGGGTGCGTGGGGCACCGCGTCGCGGGGTGCGGGCGGGGGCGGCAGCGGGCTCTGCGGGATCGGCGCGGGCGTCTGCGGCTGGGTCGTCGCGGTGTACGGGGACTGGGGCTGCGGGTAGCCGTACACCGGTGCCGGGGCGGGCTGCGGGCCGTACGCCGCGTAGCGGAGCTGGTGGAAGTGGCGGATGTCCGCGGAGAGGTAGTACGAGATCGCGGCGATGAGTGTGCCCAGGAGCAGGATCAGGCCGGTCCAGCCGCCCGCGGTGTGGATCTCCTCGCCGCCCTCGATGCCGAGCAGCACCAGTCCGGTGACGATCGCGACGAACGAGGCCACGAACAGGACCCAGTCGAGCCCCCTGCGCGTCACGAGCGCCAGACGCAGCAGCATCGCCCAGGCCAGCAGGCCGACGCTGAAGATCCCGAGCACCACGAACAGCACGCGCAGGAAGACCAGCAACGCCGGATGGGGCGGCTGCTTCACCGGCTGCGTGTAGCCGTGGCCATGCATGACAGCTCCTGGTGCCTGAGGTGGGCATACGTGGGCGGCCGACGCCCGGCAACCCCGTTCCTGCGATTGTCGCTTCGAGCGTATAGGCCGACAACGACATGCGGTCCAGGGTTGTACCGAACCGTTGTCGTGCTGATCACGTCGTACGGCGGCGCAGGTCACGGCGGAGGCGGCCGGAGGGTCGGATTCCGCAACTGTCGGGCGCCACCGGGACGTCAGTCGGGTGCGACCGTGCCGTCGGTGAGGCCGTCGTACATCCCGCGCACGAGCTGGTTCCCGAGCCGGCCCGCGTGCCGTAGCGCCCGCTCGAACTCGTCGAGTGCGCGGAAGCGCGCGCCGTAGCGCCGTTGTTCGTCGAGCGGGAGCCGGGGCAGTTGCAGACGGCGCACGTCCAGGCGGGTCGCGGTGGAGGCGTAGCTGCTGGCCTGCCGGTTGTTGGCGGTGCCGCGCAGGAAGCCGGCGAGGAACCAGGGGTCGAGCGCCGTGGGATCGGGACGCAGGAGTACGAGACTGCGCCCCAGGGCGGCGCCCCCGCTCGCGTCGTCGATCACGCGCGCCATCGAGCCGCCGCCGAGGACCGGCACGACGACGTCGCCCGGCTCGACCAGCACGGCCTCCTCGTCGCTCTCGGGGAGCGAGCCGGAGGGGGCGGTGCCGGCGATGACGTCGTGGTCGGTGAGGACGGGCACGCGCGCGTGGCCGCCGATTCCGCCGGTGCGCATCACCAGGGCGCCCCCGCGCGCGAGTTCGCCGACGGTGGTGAGCGGCCAGCGTGCGGGCTGTGCGGTGTCGGCGGGCGGCGGGGTGAGGTCGGTGGTCAGGCGCAGGGTCTCACCGAGGCGCTCGCGCACGGCCGTGAGCGCCTCCGCGCCGTCGGCCGCTGTCGCGGGCGGGAGGTGGCGGGCCGGGGCGAGGTCCACGTCGTCGTCGAGAAGATCGATGACGGGCAGGGAGCGCGCGAGGCCGGGGCGTTCCTGGAAGGTGCCCGCGCGGTCGAAGGCGCGCCAGGCGTCGAGCACCGCTTCCCGCACGACCCGCCAGTCGGGGCCTCCGCGCCCCTCGGTGGCGAACTGGCCGGTGTCGGCGAGCAGCACCTCGGGCTGGGCCGGCGCCTTCTCGGGGCGGCGCAGCACCCACAGATGGAGCGGGATGTTGTACGGGGGTGCCGCGCCGACCGGCAGGGCGACGACCGCGCGCAGCGCACCCCGGCGCAGCAGGTCGGCGCGGATACGGCGACCCGAGCGGCGGGAGGCGGCGGCGGGCGGCATGAGGAGTACGGCGGTACCGCCGTCCTTGAGGCGGGCGAGCGCGTGCTGCACCCAGGCCAGCTCGGACTCGGTGCGGGCCGGGAAGCCGTACTCCCAGCGGGGGTCGTAGGCGAGTTCGTCATGCCCCCAGTTGCGCTCGTTGAACGGCGGGTGGCACAGGACGGCGTCGGCACGCAGCTCGGGGTGGGCGTCGGCGCGCAAGGTGTCGCCGGTGGCGCCGTGCACGCCGGCGCGGGTGTGCAGGGCGAGCCGGAGTGCGGTCAGGCCGGCTAGCTCGGGGGCGCTGTCCTGGGCGTACAGCTCCTGGTCGGCGCGGGCGGTGACGGCGCGCAGCAGGGCGCCGGTGCCGCAGGCCGGGTCGAGGACGGTGCGGGCGGGGCCCGCGAGGTCGGCCATGAGGCCGGCGAGGTCGGCGGGGGTGAGCGTGTACTGGCGCGGGTTGGCGTCGAGGTGCCGGCCGAGCAGGAACTCGAAGGTCTGTCGGGCGCCCAGCTCCGCCGCGAGTTCGGCGGCCCCGCGCAGCAGGGGGACGGAGGGGAGGAGTTCGGGGCCGAGGGGGGCGTGAACGGCAGCGCGGGGGCTCACTGAGGGTGGGGTGTTCACAACGCCGGGGCTGTTCACGGTGTCCGAGGTGTTCACAGCCGCCGCAGCACCGAACCGTGGTGCCAGTACCTCCTCCAGCACTCCCGGCAGCATCGCGGCCAGACGTGCGTCGGAGCCCGCGCTCGCGTCCAGCCAGACGGTGGGGCGGTCGTGGATGAGCAGCAGGACGCAGCCGGCGTGGGTGAGTGCGGTGACGGGGCCCTCGGGGTGGCCGGAGAGCTGCTGCCAGACGCGTTCACGCAGCGGGACCTCGGCGAGTTTTCCCTGGTCACGCAGCCAGGTCTCGACCTCGGCGAGGGCGAAGGACGGGCTGGTCTCGGTGCCGCCGACCGGCTTGGGGAAGTCGGCGTGGCGGCGGCGCCAGTTGCTCACGGCGGCGCGGCCGACGCCGGCGAGCCGGGCGATCCCGGCGGCGGTCACCTCTGTGGCGTTGTCCTGCACCGGCCCGGCTCCCCTCGTCGTGCTGCGTGGCCCCGCGCGTCCCCGCATCTGTCTGCGCTCCGCGTGTGACGCCGAGCATAGCGGTGTGCGCAAGATCTACCCATTCACGCCCGTGTACTCAAACATTCCGTGAACCGTGTTGACTCGGTTCACACGCTCTGGTCTTATTGACCCAGCGAACGAACGGCAGCCGATCGGCGGCTGTCACCGTGTTGGAGGGGACACAGTCATGGGCATGAAGGGCAAGGTCGCGCTGGGGGCCGTCGTGGGGATCGTCGTCATCGGTGCCGTGTCGGCGAACTCCGGCGACGACAGCAGCGACTCCACCAGCAGCGACAAGGGCTCTTCGGCGTCCGCACAGGCGAAGCCCGGCGGCCAGAAGGAGGCGGCGCAGGCGGCCGAGGAGAAGAAGATCGCGTTCGAGGGGGACGGCGACTTCCAGGTCGGCTCGGACATCAAGCCCGGCACCTACCGCACCACCGGCAACGACGACGGCATGTGCTACTGGGAGCGCGCCAAGGACTCCTCCGGCGAGATGGACTCCCTGCTCGCCAACGACAATGTCACCGGCACCAGTTACGTGACCGTCAAGGCCTCCGACAAGCTCTTCAAGTCGAGCGACTGCAACGACTGGGAGGCCGTCGACACCAAGGCGAAGGGCTCCCCCGCGGCCAGGATGGCCGGCGACGGCGGCATGTTCGCAGTCGGCGCCGACATCGCCCCCGGCACCTACAGGTCCACCGGCAACAAGGACGACATGTGCTACTGGGAGCGCACCAAGGACGCTGAGCACGGCCTCGACTCGATCATCGCGAACGACAACGTGACCGGCTCGGCCGTCGTCACGATCAGCGCCTCGGACACCTACTTCAAGACGTCCGGCTGCACGGACTGGAAGAAGACCGGCTGACGCCGGCCCACCGTACGGCGCGGTCCGGCGGGGCCGACCCACGGCAGTACCCGCCGGACCGCGCTCCCTTTCCGCACGCCGCGCATCTCGCCGCACCCGCTCACCACACCCCGCGACACCACCGAGGAATTCCCATGCGTCGAACCGCACTTGCCGCCCTCTGCCTCACCGCCACGACCGCCCTCGCGCTCACCGGCTGCCAGTCGGACCAGTCCGGCCGGTCCGGGAAGGACAAGGCGGACGGCAAAGCCCGCAGCTCCAGCCCGTCGAGCAGTCCAAGCAAGGCGAAGGAGCCGTTCGCCGGACTGACCGGCGGCGAGATCGCCGACCGGGCCGTCGAGGCCACGACCGGCGCCTCGTCGCTGCGGATGAAGGGGGACGTCCCCGACGACGGGTCCGCGGGCACCATCGAGATCGACATGGCCCTGAACAAGCAGGGCGAATGCGCCGGCACGATGAGCGTGGGCGGCCAGGGCAAGGCCGATCTGATCAAGGTCGGCGACACCGTCTACATGAAGTACGACGAGGCCTTCCTGCGCGCCCAGAGCAAGGGCGAGAAGAAGTCGGACGTGGACGCGGCCGTGGCGCTGCTGGCCGGCAAGTGGACCAAGATGTCCGCGAAGGGCGAGGACGCCAAGGACATCGCGGGCTTCTGCGACCTGGACACGGTGCTCGGCGACGCCGACGACGTGAACTCGGACGCGTCACGCTCCAAGACGACCACCGTGGACGGCACGCCCGCGATCGTGCTGCACGAGCGGGACGGCAAGGAGCGCTACACCCTCTACGTCGCCACCGAGGGCAAGCCGTATCTGCTGCGGGTCGACAGCGCCTCGGCGAGCGACCCGGGCACCCTGACCTTCAGCGAGTACGACAAGCCCGTCCCCGCGCAGAAGCCCAGCGGCGAGATCCTCGACCTCGACGCCCTGGGCGCCTGAACCGCCCTACGGCTGCAACGGATGCCGCATCCACACATTGGGCTCGACATACACCGCGTACCCCCGCTCCGGCTCGCACCGCACCGGCACCAGCGCCCCGGGCACCTCGATGTCGCCCCGGGTGTCGAAGGGCAGCCCCGTCCAGCGGCGCCACTGCTCCAGCGAACCGGCCACCGTCATGGAGGCCGGCGACACGGAGTGGATGGTGGCGCCGGCCCGGGCGTGGACGCGCAGCCAGGGGTCGTGCGGGAGCCCGTCGGGGCGTACCCGGTGGGCGTACTCCTCGATGGGGGTGTGCGGTTCGAGGTGTTTGGCGCTGGGTCGGACGGGGGCGACGACCTCGTTGAAGCCGTGCGCGCGGGCGTTGTCGCGCATCACCGACAGCATGCGGCCGGACAGGCCCTTGCCCTGGGCGTCGGGCCGGACGTTGATGGCGATCGCGCTGACGGTGTCGGGCCGGACGCCGCGGCGCAGGTCGGCGAAGGCCCACAGGAGCACTTCGTCCCAGCCCCGGGCTGGCAGTTCGCCCCGGCCCTCGGTGTCGAGGGCGAAGGGCACGCTGAACCCCGTGGCGACGACCTCGCCCCGCTCGTCCTCGGCGAACAGCACATACGCCGGGAACTCCCTGGCGATCCGGCCGTAGTGTTGGTCACCCACCAGGTCCCTGGTGACGAACTCCGGCCAGCTGTCGGCCATCGCGACCACGCGCCCGTGGTCGTCGGGGCGTTCGGCGAGACTCGACGCCTTCAGTTCCATGCGGTCACGGTAGGCGGGCGGTACCACGGCCGGGAACCGCTTTTCCGGCCCTGACAGCCGGGTCAGCCCCCGCACTGCCGCAGCATCATCTCCTTGTCGGCCTTCGTCACAGGGAGCTCGTACTTCAGCGAGACCTGTGCGAAGCGCACCACGTACGAGCAGCGGATCTGCTTGTTCGGGGGCAGCCAGGACGCGGGGCCCGAGTCGCTCTTGGAGCCGTTGGTCGGGCCGTCCACCGGTATGAGGTTGAGCGGGTCGTTGGCGATGTCCTCGCGCTTGCCCTTGTCCCAGCGCGAGGCACCCATCTGCCAGTCGTACGACAGCGGCATCACATGGTCGATCTGGACCGCCGTGGCACGGGACTTGACCCAGTCGAGCTCCTTGCCGGTGTAGGGGTCGGCCAGGGTCATGGAGACGACGACGCAGTCCGAACCGGAGCGGAAGCGGATGTCCTCGCCGTCCCTCTGGAGGAGGTCGTTGCGGGTGTCGCAGCCGTTGCGGGAGAAGGGGATGCCGCCGGGCGCGGAGTCCATCCAGGCGTAGCCGAACTCGTCCCGGTCGTAGCCCGTCTTGGGGCCGCGGCCCTTGGTCTCCACCTTCTCGATCAGGGCGCGCGCCTTGGCTCTGTCGGCGTCCGCGGTGATGGCCGCGAGGCCGGGCTCGGTGCCGTCCGGGTTGTCCAGCGGGCTCACCGCGCGGCCCGAGCTCACGGCCGGGCCGGAGCCGGAGGGCTCACTGTCCGCGGGCAGTTCCACGCCCTCGCAACCGGCGAGCAGTACGACCATGCCGAGCATCGCCGCGGCGCTCGCCGCCCCACCCCTCAGACGCGTCACGGTGCGTCCCTCCCCTTGTTCTCTTGGTCCACCCCGCACGAGCGATCGTGCCTGCTCTCACGGTACTGGCCGAGAGGTCCAGGCCATATAGGGCTTCAAGGGGCATACATCCCAACTCGGGCGTATCGTCATTGCTGAGTCACCTCCGGAAGGAGCTCTGGATGGGCATCCTCGACAGGTTCAAGAGCAACCGCACGGCGCAGGACAAGGCCAAGAACATGTCCGACGCGGCGGAGCGGAAGGTCAACGAGAAGACGGGCAACAAGTACGAGAGCCAGGTCGACGACGGGCAGCAGAAGATCGAAGGCGCGATGGGCATGGATCGCGACAGGCCCGAACAGCCGTAAGGCCAGCAGACCCCACGGAGGAGCACGAGATCCCTGCCGGGCGCACCGCCCGGGCGGTCGGGATCCCCTGAACCACCTTGCAACCGAGGCCGTCCACGGAGAACACGACTCCCGCGGACGGCCTCGCGTTTGCGGGCGACCCTCACCGCTCCCCCAGGAACACGACCTTGCCCAGCCCGGCGTCGAACTTCAGGAACGGATGACCACAGGCACCCTCGGGGTCCATGAACACCGACTTGCCGAGCCGCCGGCCCACCGTCCGCAGGAAGTCGCAGAACAGGTCCAGCCGCTCCTGTCCCTGCAACTCCCGCAGGTCCATGTCGAAGTCGATCTCCTCGTCCGCGAGGAAGCGGAAGATCGCGAGCATGTCCTCCGCCGGTCGGACCCGGAGTTGGGGGCACTCCGCGTCCAGCGGCCGGGTCAGTACGTCCGCGGCTCGCGGCAGCGGAAGCTCGGTCGCGCCCTCCATGTACTCGTGGTTCCAGCCGCGTTCCACGACGAGGTCGAGGAGCGCCTGCCAGTCGTCGGCCGAGGTGTGCGGGACGCGGAGGTCCGGCAGCGTCCCCGTCGCGTCCGGGTCGAAGCACTCCTTGACGTCGTCCCACAGCAGATCGGGCATGCCGTCATGCTGTCGCGAGCCCACGCCGGACGCAGGCGGTTTCCCAGCGGCCCGTGCCTCCCCGGTCTCCGTTCAGCGTGACCTTGCGAGGAACCCCGGGCCTTTAGCCCGGGAGGAATCGCATCCCAGGACTGCGACGCGGAGCGTGGCCGAGTCGTGCCACCGGGCGCGGAGCGCCCGGAATGCCGTCGGCGGAGCCGAACAAGGCCGTGAAGCGAACGCGCGGTCAAGGGATCACCCGGTCAAGCGGAATACCTACGCGCGTAGTCGGCGGGCTTGTCCGGGTGGTTGGGGTCGTGTTCATGAAGCTGGTGGTGCGGGTGAAGCTGCTGCCAACGCCCCTACAGGCGGAAGCACTTGAGGCGACTCTGTACGCCTGCAACGAGGCCGCCACATGGGCCGCCCAGGTTGCGTTCGAGGAAAAAGAGCGCAGGCCGCCCAGCACGCGATCAAGAAGACCTGCGACGCCTACACCACCATGAAGGCCAATCCGCGGGGCGGCCGCTACGGGCTGCCCGGCTCCAAACGCCACACCCGCGTCCTGGGCAAGCCGGTCGCCTTCCGGCCGGATGCCGCCCAGCCCTACGACGACCGGATGCTGTCCTGGCAGCACGAGCGGCGCACGGTCTCGATCTGGACCACCGGCGGCCGGATGAAGGACCTCGCCTTCACCGGACAGGCCGAGCAGCTGGCCGTACTGGCCGCGCGACGCAGGGGCGAGTCCGACCTGGTGTGCCAGGACGGCGCCTGGTTCCTCATCGCGACCTGCGAGATCGACGAGAAGGCGCTGAACGTGGACCCGCCCTCCTTTCTGGGGGTCGACCTGGGCATCGTGAACATCGCGGTGACCTCCGACGGTGCACGCCACTGCGGACGCAAGACCAACCGGAGGCGTGAGCACGACCGGACGCTGCGCGCCAAACTGCAGAAGAAGAACACGAAGTCCGCGAAGCGGCGGGCGAAGAAGTACGCGGGCCGCGAGGCTCGCCGCACCAAGGACATCAACCAGCCCGGCCGTTCACGACCGGTGCAGTTGACACCTTGCCTATCCCCAGCGTCGTCTCCGAAGGCAGCAGCCCCGAGGACAGCACCGCCACCCAGAAGTCGCCGAGGAGTTCGACGAGACGGTCGATGTCGGCCTGGTCGAGTGACCGCCAGGGGGCGGTGGCGAGTTGGTCGGTGTGCTGCTCGACCTGGTGGCGCAGGGCGCGGCCGGCCTCTGTTGCCGTGCCGTCCTCGTCGACGACGCCTCGGGTGGTCAGGCGTTCGCGTGCGGCCGACCACTCCTCGTCGCTCCAGCCGCGGCTCTCGAAGCGTTCGACGGACGCGGCGCCGATCCCCGCGAAGGAGACGAGCGACTCGACCGGGTCGAGGCCGGCGATGAGCAGGGCGGCGAGATGGCCGTCGCCGCGGTGCTCGCGCAGGATCGTCGCCGCATGCCACAGCTGGAGGTGCGGGATGGTGGGCCACTCCAGCTCGGCGTTGGCCGCGGCGAGGGGGCGGCCCGCACTGTTCACCGCTTCGGCGGCCCGGCGGGCGAGGGCTGCGGCCTCCGCCAGTTCGGGGCTGTCGACGCGCTCGCCGAATATCTCTCGGTACGCCCGGTCGACGCCTCGCAGCCGCGCCGCCAGCACCGCCTCGGGGCTCGCGACACTCCACGCGCAGTCGATGTGCTCGGCGACCATACGAGGGCTGAAGCTGTAAAAGGCGGAGGTCACCCGCTCGGCGCCCACCACGCCCAACGGGGCCGCGCGGAGAGGGAAGTAGCTCGGCCAGCGCTCCTTGGTGTCGAAGCCGAGCGCCGCGGACTCCTCGAAGACCTCCGGCGCGTAGTACACCACCGCGTGCAGGGGTTCCAGCAGGTGCCAGAGCTGGCGCACGCGGGCCGGGGCGACGCCGGCGGTGACCGTACTGGTCTCGCTCTCGTGCTGCGACATGGCATGACTCCTCGTCGTATCCAAGTGCTTCGAACCCGCTCCACAACTTGTCACTGACAAGATTGCCCGAACCCCACCAACTTGTCAATGCCTAGATTGGGCGTACGCTGCTGTCCATGGCATCCGCGGACACCCCGAAGCCGGCCTCGCGCCGCTCCTACCACCACGGCGATCTGCGCCGCGCCGTCCTCACCGCCGCGCTGGACGTCATCGCCGCCGACGGCCCGTCCGCGCTGAGCCTGCGCGACCTCGCCCGCCGGGCCGGGGTGTCGCACGCGGCCCCCGCCCATCACTTCGGGGACCGCACCGGCCTGCTCACGGCGATCGCGGCGGAGGGGTTCGGACTGCTGGCGACCGCGCTGCGGGAGGCGCCGGACCTCAAGGAGGCGGGCGTCCACTATGTGCGCTTCGCGCGTGAGCACCCGGCGCACTTCCAGGTGATGTTCTCGCCGGGACTGCTGCGCGCCGACGACCTCGAGCTGACCACCGCCCGCACCCTCGCCGGCGACGCCCTGCGCGAGGCCGTGTCCGGGGTGGACCCCGAGGGCGTCGAGCCGCGCCTCGCGGGCGTCGCGGCCTGGTCCCTCGCGCACGGCTTCGCCACGCTGCTGCTCGGACACAACCTGGACGGGCCGGTGGAGGGCAGGGACCCGGAGGAGGTCTTCCGGACATTGGCGGGGATGCTGTTCCGGGCCATGTGAGCGGGTGCTGTTCCCGGCCACGTGAGCGGGTTCGTCAGGAAGGCGGCAGTGGTCGCGGCTGATGCAGCAGCCGCTTCTCACTCCCGCCCCCGACAACCATTCCGGCAGCCGGCTCCGGCACGGCGCCGGACACCGGCAGGCTACGACCCCAGGATCGACGCCAGGAACTCCCCGACCCAGCCCAGCAGTTCCCGCCCGACCAACGGCTTGCCGCCCACCTTCGCCGTCTTCGGCCGCGGCACCAGCAACTGATGCGCCGCCGGCTTGATGACGGTCCCGGGGTACAGCCGCTTGACCCGCAGCTCCTGCGACTCGCGCAACTCCACGGGTGCGAAGCGGATGTTGGTGCCCTGGAGGACGATCTCGCCGACGCCGCACGCGCGTGCCAGCATGCGAAGGCCTGCCACCAGGAGCAGGTTCTCCACCGGTTCCGGCAACTTGCCGTAGCGGTCGACGAGTTCTTCCCGTACGGCCTTGATGTCGTCCTCGGTGTTGGCCGAGGCGATCGAGCGGTAGGCCTGGAGGCGGAGCCGCTCGCCCGGGGCGTAGTCGTGCGGGACGTGGGCGTCGACCGGGAGCTCGATCTTGACCTCGAGGGCCGGCTCCTCCTCGACACCGCCCTCCAAGGAGGCCCGGTAGTCGGCCACCGCCTCGCCGACCATGCGGACGTACAGGTCGAAGCCGACGCCCGCGATATGGCCGGACTGTTCGCCGCCGAGCAGGTTTCCGGCGCCTCGGATCTCCAGGTCCTTCATCGCCACGTACATGCCCGCGCCCATCTCCGTGTGCTGGGCGATGGTCGCCAGACGCTCGTGGGCCGTCTCCGTCAGGGGCTTCTCCGGGGGGTACAGGAAGTACGCGTAACCGCGCTCCCGGCCTCGGCCCACCCGGCCGCGCAGCTGGTGCAGCTGCGACAGACCGAAGTTGTCTCCCCGCTCCACGATCAGCGTGTTCGCGTTCGAGATGTCGATGCCCGACTCCACGATCGTCGTCGACACGAGCACGTCGAACTTCTTCTCCCAGAAGTCGACCACCACCTGCTCCAGCGCCGTCTCCGACATCTGGCCGTGCGCCGTCGCGATCCGGGCCTCCGGCACGATCTCGCGCAGACGGGCGGCCGCGCGGTCGATGGACTCGACCCTGTTGTGGATGTAGAAGACCTGGCCCTCGCGCAGCAGTTCACGGCGGATCGCCGCGCCGATCTGCTTCTCCTCGTACGGGCCGACGAAGGTCAGCACCGGGTGGCGCTCCTCCGGCGGGGTCGTGATCGTCGACATCTCGCGGATGCCGGTGACCGCCATCTCCAGGGTCCTGGGGATCGGGGTCGCGGACATCGTCAGTACGTCGACGTTGGCGCGCAGCTTCTTCAGCTGCTCCTTGTGCTCGACGCCGAAGCGCTGCTCCTCGTCGACGATGACCAGGCCCAGGTCCTTGAACTTGGTCTCGGACGAGAACAGCCGGTGGGTGCCGATGACGACGTCCACCGAGCCCTCGCGCAAGCCCTCGAGGACCGCCTTCGCCTCGGTGTCCGTCTGGAAGCGGCTGAGCGCCCGCACGTTCACCGGGAACTGCGAGTAACGCTCGGAGAAGGTGCCGAAGTGCTGCTGCACCAACAGGGTCGTCGGTACGAGGACCGCGACCTGCTTGCCGTCCTGCACCGCCTTGAACGCGGCCCGGACCGCGATCTCCGTCTTGCCGTAGCCGACGTCGCCGCAGATCAGACGGTCCATCGGGACCGACTTCTCCATGTCCTCCTTGACCTCGGCGATGGTCGTCAGCTGGTCCGGGGTCTCGACGTACGGGAACGCGTCCTCCAGCTCGCGCTGCCACGGGGTGTCCGGGCCGAAGGTGTGCCCGGGCGCCGCCATGCGCGCGCTGTAGAGCTTGATGAGGTCGGCCGCGATCTCCTTGACGGCCTTCTTCGCGCGGGCCTTCGTCTTCGTCCAGTCGGCGCCGCCCAGCCGGTGCAGGGTCGGGGACTCGCCACCCACGTACTTGGTGATCTGCTCCAGCTGGTCGGTCGGGATGTAGAGGCGGTCACCGGGCTGGCCGCGCTTGGCGGGGGCGTACTCGACGACGAGGTACTCGCGCGTGGCGCTCTGCACGGTGCGCTGCACCATCTCGATGTAGCGGCCCACGCCGTGCTGCTCGTGGACGATGTAGTCGCCCGCCTCCAGGCTCAGCGGGTCGATCGTCTTGCGGCGCCGGGCGGGCATCCGGGCGCCGTCCTTGCCGGCCGCCTTCTGGCCGGTCAGGTCGGTCTCGGTGAGCACGGCGAGCTTCAACGACGGGTCGACGAAGCCGTAGTCGATCGAGCCGCACGCCACGTGCACGACGGACGGGGCGATCGCCCCCAGCTCCGCCTCCAGGCGCGCCGCGATGCCCTCGCCGCCCAGCACCTCGACCGTACGGGCCGCCGGGCCGTGCGCCTCGGTCACGAAGACCGTGCGCCAGCCGTCGGCGAGCCAGCCCTTGGTGTCGGCGAGGGCCTTCGCGGTGTCGCCGCGGTAGGTCTCGGGGGCGTGCATGGCGAGCTTGAGGGTGTCCGCCTCCAGCTCGAGATCCGCCGCGAACGGCGACACCGACCACCACATCATGTCCAGCTCGCGCGCCCGGTCCCGGACGTCCGCGATCGACCACAGGGAGGCCGCGCCGACGTCGATCGGCGCCTCGCCGCCGCCCGCCGTGGCCGCCCAGGAAGCCTGGAGGAACTCCTGCGACGTCGCCACGAGGTCCGCGGCACGCGTGCGTACCCGCTCCGGATCGCATACGACGGCCATGGCGCCCTTCGGCAGTACGTCGACCAGGAGCTCCATGTCGTCGACGAGAACCGGCGCGAGGGACTCCATGCCCTCCACGGCGATCCCCTCGGCGATCTTGCCGAGCAGTTCGCCCAGCTCCGGGTGCTGTTCGGCGAGGGCACGTGCACGCGCGCGTACGTCGTCGGTGAGGAGCAGCTCGCGGCAGGGCGGGGCCCACAGGCCGTGCTCGGCGACCTCGAGGGAGCGCTGGTCGGCGACCTTGAAGTAGCGGATCTCCTCTACGTCGTCGCCCCAGAACTCGATGCGGAGCGGGTGTTCCTCCGTGGGCGGGAAGACGTCCAGGATGCCGCCTCGTACGGCGAACTCGCCGCGCTTCTCCACGAGTTCCACGCGCGCGTAGGCGGCGGCGCCGAGGGCGTCGACGACGGCGTTGAGGTCGGCGGTCCGTCCCGTGCGCAGCGCTACGGGTTCGAGGTCGCCGAGGCCCTTGACCTGCGGTTGCAGCACGGAGCGCACCGGGGCCACGACCACGGACACCGGGCCGGTCTCGGGGTCGTCCGGGCGGGGGTGGGCCAGGCGGCGCAGGACGGCGAGACGGCGGCCGACGGTGTCGCTGCGGGGGCTGAGGCGTTCGTGCGGGAGGGTCTCCCACGAGGGGTACTCGACGACGCCCTCCTGCGGGAGCAGGGAGCGCAGGGCCGCGGCCAGGTCCTCGGCCTCGCGGCCGGTCGCCGTCACGGCGAGTACGGTGCGGCCGGCTTCTCGGGCGAGTGCGGCGATGGCGAAGGGGCGGGCTGCCGGGGGGCCGACCAGGTCGACGTGCATGCGGTTGCCGTCTGCGGCCGCGGTGATGGCTTCCGTGAGGGCGGTGTCCTTGACGACGGCGTCGAGCAGACCGTGCAGGCTCATTCGGGGCGGCTTTCGTCCGAGGGTGGGCAACGCGAATCGCCCGACGCGGTGACCGGCCGGGGGGTATCCAGCGTACGTCGCTGCGGTCGCGGGTGCCGGGGCTGTGGATAACGCCGGTTCTCTTCGCACCCTGCGTCCCCGCCGACGTCCGGCTGTTTTCGCCCTCGCCGCCCCTGCCCGTCCCCTCCTCCAGAGGCTGCCGCCCCTTCAACCCCGCCCCTGAGGGCTCCGCCCCCAGACCCCCATCGGCCCCGAAAGGGCCTCGTCCTCAAACGCCGGACGGGCTGAGACCAGCGGGCCGGCCCTTGAGGGGTGCGGCTCCGCACGGGGTGGGTGGGGGATCGGGACGGCAAACCCTCGCCCACAACACACCCGACAGACCAAGACCGACGCACCAGCACTTGAGAAGTGCGGCTCCGCACGGGCGGGCGGGGGATCGGGACAGCGCCCCACCCGGCACAAAAACACCCGGCGCCGAGAAGTCCCCCGTGACTTCTCGGCGCCGGGCCCTGCTCCCCCGTGCGATATGGCTATTCGGTCGCGATGGCGTTGAGGACGTTCATGCGGCCCGCGCGGAAGGCCGGGACGAGGGCGGCGAACAGGCCCACGAAGGCCGAGCCGATGAAGACGCCGATGATGGTGGGCCAGGGGATGTCGAGGACGTTGAGGCCCTCCATGGCGAGGAGCTTCTGGGCGGTGGCGCCCCAGCCCATGCCCAGGCCCAGGCCCAGCAGGGCGCCGAAGAGGGCGATGACCACCGACTCCAGGCGGATCATGCGGCGCAGCTGGCGGCGGGAGAGGCCGATCGCGCGCATCAGGCCGATCTCGCGGGTCCGCTCCACCACCGAGAGGGCCAGGGTGTTCACGACGCCCAGGACGGCCACGATGATCGCGAGACCCAGCAGGCCGTAGACCATGTTCAGGAGCTGGCCGACCTGGTCCTTCAGCTCTTCCTTGTAGTCGGTCTGGTCGCGGACCTGGTACTGCGGGTAGTCGTGGAGCGCGTCCTTGAGGGCCGCGTAGGCCTGCTTCTCCTGGCCTTCCTTGGCCTTGGCGAACATGATCGAGTTGGGCGGGATCTGGTCGGCGGGGACGTACTGCTTCATCGTCGCCATGCTGAGGTAGCGCGACCCCTTGTCCAGCGCCCCGCTGTCGTCGGTGATCGCCGCGACCTTGAGCTTCGCCGTGTCGCCGCCCTTGAAGGCGACGGTGATGGTGTCGCCGACGCGGATGCCGTGGTCCTTGGCGTAGTCGGAGCCGACGGACATCGCGTTCTTGCCGTACGCGGCGGACAGGGTGCCCGCCGTCGTCGGGCGGCGCAGGTCCTGGGCGTACGTCGGGTCGGCCGCGGTGACGCCCTTGGTGTCCTTCTTGCCGTCGGGCGAGGTCAGGGTCGCCTCGAGTTCCTTGTACGAGGTGACGTGCGCCAGGTCCGGACTCTGCTCCATCGCCTTCTGGGCCTGCGGGACGATCCGCTGGCCGCCCTGGACGATGAAGTCCGCGCCGACCGACTTGTCGAGCTCGCTGGTGGCCGAGGCGACCATCGAGGAGCCGACCACCGAGAGGCAGGCCACGAGGGCGAGGCCGATCATCAGGGCGGCGCCCGTGGCACCCGTACGACGGGGGTTGCGCAGAGCGTTGCGCTCCGCCATGCGGCCGACCGGGCCGAAGGCCCGCAGGATGACCGCGCTGATGACCCGTACGACCGCACCCGCCAGCAGCGGGCCGATCACGACGAAGCCGATCAGGGTCAGCACCACGCCGCCGGCCAGCAGCAGCGAGCCGTCCTTGGCCGTGTCGGCGGTGGCGGCCGCGTAGAGCGCGAAGCCGCCCGCGCCCGTCAGGACCAGCCCGATGATGCCCCGCACCAGGCCCGCCTTGCCGTCGGCCGGTGTACCGGCGTCGCGCAGTGCGGCCATCGGGGAGACCTTGCCGGCCCGGCGGGCGGGCAGGTAGGCGGCGAGGACGGTGACCACGACGCCGAGGACCATGCCGATGACCGGGGTGGTCGCCTTGACCGTGAGGTCCTCGGTGGAGAGGTTCATGCCGGCCATGCCCATGAGCTTCATCAGCCCGACGGCGATACCGACACCGGCGCCGACACCGAGGATCGAGCCCACGACGCCGAGGAGCAGCGACTCCACCAGTACCGAGCGGTTGACCTGCTTGCGGGAGGAACCGATGGCCCGCATGAGGCCGATCTCGCGGGTCCGCTGGGCGACCAGCATGGAGAAGGTGTTGATGATCAGGAAGATGCCGACCAGGAACGCGATCCCGGCGAAGCCGAGCATGGCGTACTTGATGACGTTCATGAACTCGCCGACGTCCTCGCGGTTCTCGTCGGCGTTCTCCTTGGCCGTCTGGATCTTGTACGTGCCGTCCAGGGCCTGTGTGACGTTCTGCTTGAGCTGGGTGTCGCTGACGCCGGCCGCGGCGGTGGCGTAGACCTGGGTGAACCGGCCCTCGGTGCCCAGGAGTTCGCGCTGCGCGGTGGCGGTGTCGAAGTAGACGATCGCGGCACCGGGATTGGTGATCTTGAAGGTGGCGATGCCGACGATCTTCGCCTTGAAGTCACCGATGACGGAGATGGTGCGCAGTTCGTCGCCGATCTTCAGGTCGTGCTTGTCGGCGGTGTCGGCGTCGACCATCGTCTCGGTGGGCCCGCGCGGCGCGTGCCCGGAGGTGATCTCCATCGAACGCAGGTCGCTCTTGGTCCAGTTGCCCGCGATGGTGGGCGCCCCGGTCGACGACCCCATGTTCTTGTTGTCGCTGTTGACGACGGTCACGTTCATCGAACTGACCGCACCCTCGGCCGACTTGACGCCGTCCGCCTTCGTCACCTGCTGGACCGTGGAGGCCGGCAGCGACTCGGGCCTGCCGTTCTGCGGGGTGTCGTCGCTCTTGGCCGCCTTGGGGGAGACCGTGACATCGGACGCGGTGGTCGAGAAGAGTTTGTCGAACGTCGTGTTCATGGTGTCGGTGAAGACGAGCGTGCCGCACACGAACGCCACCGACAGCAGCACGGCCACGGCCGACAGGGCCATCCGCCCCTTGTGCGCGAAGAAGTTGCGCATCGAGGTCTTCAGGACGGTCATGACGTCCGTCCCCGGGCGTCGAAGTCCTTCATGCGGTCCAGGACGGCGTCCGCGGTCGGCTTGTACATCTCGTCGACGATCCGGCCGTCGGCGAGGTACAGCACACGGTCGGCGTACGAGGCCGCGACCGGGTCGTGCGTGACCATCACGATGGTCTGCCCGAGCTCGGACACGGACCTGCGCAGGAAGCCCAGCACCTCGGCGCCCGCACGGGAGTCGAGGTTTCCGGTCGGCTCGTCACCGAAGATGATCTCGGGCCGCGCGGCCAGTGCCCGGGCCACGGCGACACGCTGCTGCTGACCGCCGGAGAGCTGGGTGGGCCGGTGCTTGAGCCGGTCGCTCAGCCCGACGGTGTCGACGACCTGCCCCAGCCACGCCTTGTCCGGCTTCCGGCCGGCGATGTCCATGGGCAGCGTGATGTTCTCTATCGCGTTCAGCGTCGGGAGCAGGTTGAACGCCTGGAAGATGAACCCGATCCGGTCCCGGCGCAGCTGCGTGAGCTTCTTGTCCTTCAGCCCGGTGATCTCGGTGTCGTCCAGATAGATCTGCCCGGACGTGACGGTGTCGAGTCCGGCGAGGCAGTGCATGAGCGTGGACTTGCCGGAGCCCGAGGGCCCCATGATCGCGGTGAACTGCCCGCGTGCGATGTCCACGTCCACATGGTCGAGGGCGACGACCCGGGTCTCGCCGGACCCGTACGCCTTGACGACCTGCCGCGCCCGCGCGGCAACGGCCGTAGTCCCTCCAGTGCCCCCGTGCCTGGTGATGGTCACAGCCGATGTCACGGTTTATCTCCTATGTCGGTCAGTGGATGGCGCGCACTGATCCCTGTCGATCCGTGCCGAGTGGTACGTGCTGCTGTGTCGATGAGTCTGGTCGCAGCGAGGGTCCGGCGCGCTGGTGCTGAGCGCCGTCTTCTGGTGGGGAAAACCCCACCCCCGCTGCTGCGGTACACCGCCCCCGAGCGGCGTAAAGCCAGGTTAAGGACGGGCCGGGTGCCCTCACGTCCTCCGGCGGTACGAACCCTCCCCCAGCCGTAGTACGGAGGTACCCCTAGGGGCGATCCACCCGAGGGTGGAGGCGATCTAGGGGTCGGCTCCACCCGCCACCCGCTCAGGCTGCACCCTGCCGCGACGTGAGGGTCAAGTGAGAGGGTGTTGCGCGGCAGATAGATGCAGGGGGAAGGGATCTCATGGGCCAGGGGGACACGGAGATACAGCCCGCGGCGAGGGCCGACGGCCCGAGGGACTCGCGCCGCCGCGGCGCCGTCGTCGCCGCGCTGATGCTCGCGATGGCCCTGGCCGCCCTCGACTCGACGATCGTCTCCACGGCCGTCCCCCAGATCGTCGGCGACCTGGGCGGCTTCTCCCTCTTCTCGTGGCTCTTCTCGGGCTATCTGCTGGCCGTGACGGTGACCCTCCCGGTGTACGGCAAGCTCTCCGACACCTTCGGCCGCAAGCCGGTACTGATCGCGGGGGCGGTGCTCTTCCTCCTGGGCTCCCTGCTCTGCGCGGTCGCCTGGAACATGGGCTCGCTGATCGCGTTCCGTATCGTGCAGGGCCTGGGCGGCGGCGCGCTCCAGGGCACGGTCCAGACCCTGGCCGCCGACCTCTACCCCCTGAAGGAACGCCCGAAGATCCAGTCCAAGCTGTCCACGGTGTGGGCGGTGTCGGCGGTGGCCGGCCCGGGCGTGGGCGGCCTCCTCGTGGCGTACGCGGACTGGCGCTGGATCTTCCTGGTCAACCTGCCGGTGGGAGCACTCGCCCTCTGGCTGATCGTCCGCTACCTGCACGAACCGAAACGGGACTCCCCCGGCCGCCGCCCCCGTGTCGACTGGGCGGGCGCCCTGGCGGTGTTCGCCTGCGGAGGCGTCCTGCTGACGGCGCTGGTGCAGGGCGGGGTGGCCTGGCCCTGGCTGTCGGCACCGTCATTGGCGTTGTTCGGTACGGGACTTGCCCTGGTCGCGTTGGTGGTCCTCGTCGAACGCCGGGCGGCCGAGCCGATCATCCCCGGCTGGGTGTGGCGCCGCCGCACGATCGCGGCGGTCAACCTGGCCCTGGGCGCGCTGGGCCTGCTGATGGTGGCACCGACGGTCTTCCTCCCGACGTACGCCCAGTCCGTCCTCGGCCTGGCACCGGTGGCGGCCGGCTTCGTCCTGACGATCTGGACACTGAGCTGGCCGGTGTCGGCGGCCCTCAGCCAGCACGTGTACCGACGGATCGGCTTCCGCAACACGGCCATGCTGGGCATGGGAGCGGCGGCGCTGATCCTCTTCGCCTTCCCCTTCCTGCCGTATCCCGGCCGGGCCTGGCAGCCGACCCTCCTGATGCTGCTCCTGGGCGCCGCGCTGGGCCTCTTCCAACTCCCGCTGATCATCGGCGTGCAGTCGACGGTGGTCTGGTCGGAGCGCGGTACGACCACGGCGTCGGTCCTCTTCTGCCGGCAGACCGGCCAGACGATCGGCGCGGCCCTCTTCGGCGCGGTGGCCAACGGCGTGCTGTCGGCACGGCTGGGCGGCGCGAGCGACCTGGACTCCGTGACCCGCGCGCTGGATTCGGGCGCCGGTTCGGAGCCGCTGCGGCGAGCGATCGCGGACGCGGTGCACGCGGTGTATCTGGGGGCGGCGGGGGCCGCGGCGCTGGCATTCGTGGTGCTGCTGGTGCTGGCGCCACGGAAATTTCCGGTGATCACGGAGTGAGATGCGTACGGTGCCGGACATGGCGGAACTGAGACTGGAGCGACTGCGGCCGGACCACGCGGAGGCACTGCTGGCCTTCGAGCGGGAGAACCGGGAGTACTTCGCGCGCACGGTGCCGGATCGTGGCGACGCCTATTTCACACCGCGGGGATTCGCCGCCCGCCACCACGCCTTGCTGGACGAGCAGGAGTCCGGCGACTGCCACTTCCATGTCCTGCTGGACGGGGAGGGTTCGCTGTTCGGCCGCTTCAACCTGATGGATGTGGCGGGCGGCTCGGGGGAGTTGGGGTACCGCGTCGGCGAACGGGCCGCGGGACGCGGGGTCGCCACGGCGGCGGTGGGCAAGGTGTGCCGGATGGCGGGAACGTCGTACGGCCTGAGCTCCCTGACGGCGAAGACGACGGAGGACAACACCGCGTCCCGAACAGTCCTCGAACGCAACGGCTTCGTGCTCACCGAGCGGATCACCCTGATGGAACGCCCGGGAGTGCGCTACGCGCGCGTGCTCCCCTGACGCTGAGGGGCCAGGACGCGACCGGCCGGGCCCCTCACCGCTCCCGGTCGAACCAGGCCGTCGACTCCGGCAGAAACAGCAGCACGACAACAGGGACCCCGAGCACGGTCCGCAGCGCAGCGTCCAGAAACAGCCCCGCCCCCACCGCCTCGCCCATCTTCATGACCGTCGGCAGCACCATGAACACCATCAACACGATGGTCGTCACCCGCACCCCGCCCCGGGCGCCCCCGTCGTAGGTGAGGGCAAGCAGGGCACAGACCCACACCAGCGCCCAGGGCGCGAGCATCTCGCCCTGCCCGTAAGCGGTGAGCCCGTCCGAGAGCGCGAGCATCGAGACGAGGCCGCCGACGGCGAGCACGAACAGCAGGACCTGAGCGCCCCGCACCTGTCTGGGCATGACGACTTCACGTACGTCGGACATCAACACCATCCCCCGGTAGAGCCCGCATCGTACCCACCCGCCCCACACCCCACAGGCGTCCACTCCCACTCCCCCTAGGGCAACCCCCCACCCCCCATTCCGGGTCATACCACCCTCCCGAACGACGCCCCGCCGCCACCCGCCCCCGTCTCCTGAACCCATGAACCTCAACCGGCGTACGGCAATTGCGGCAGGAATCGGCGCGGCGACAGCAGCCGCGGCCCCACCCACCATCCACCCTCGATCCACGACGGCCGGCCCTCACCGCCCCCACCCCATCCACACCGACACCCCCACCGCCACCAACATCCCCACCACCCGCGACCCCCGCGCCTCACAAGGCCGCTACCTCTCCCTCCTCACCACCACCAAGCCCCCGCACGCCACCGGCTGGTACGCCACCTACCGCATCCACGCCCCCCACCCGGGCCCCTACACCCTCACCGCCGTCGCAACCGCCCCCGTCGAGACCCCCCACACCGAGAAGACCGCCTCCTACCTCCAACTCTCGGTGAACAACGCCCCGTTCACCGACCTCGACCACTCCCAGCCCCACTGGTACGAGTCCCCGCCCGCCTGGGGCGACCTCTCCACCCTGGACCTCGGCACGGTCGGCCTCCACCGCGGCGACAACACCCTCACGTTCCGCGTCACCGAGCCCACCGTCCTCGACGACACCGTCGCCTACGCCGTCTCCCTCGACCGCATCACCCTCCGCCCCACCCGACCGGCCCCGCCGACCCTCCGCGAGGCGTCCGTCCCCCGCCACCGCGCCCCTCACCCCGCCCGCCTGCACCTCACTCTCGACCGTCCCGCACCCCGCCCGGTCCCCGTCCGCTACACCGTCACCGACTACTTCGGACACCGCGCCACCGGCGGCCGTACGACGATCCCCGCGGGCACGACCACCACCACCGTCCCCCTCCCCGCCGGCCTCCCGCCCGGCCACTACCGCGTGACAGCCGAAGCGAACCGCCACCCCCTCACCACCGCCTTCGCCCGCCTCCCCGCCACAGCCGCCCCCACCCCCGACTCCGCCAACCCCTTCGGCGTGAACCTCTGGGCCACCTCCCTCCTTCCGCCCTCCCGCCTCCCCGAATTCGCCTCCGCCATCAGGGACATGGGCGCCGCCTGGATACGAGACGGCCAGTCCTGGCCCGCCGTCGAGCCCGCCCCCGGTGCGTACGACACCGCCCATCACGACCGCACGACCCGCGCCCTCCGCGCCCACGGCCTGGCCGTGCTCGACGTCCTCTCGCCCGCCCCCGAGTGGGCGATGACCGACGCCTCGCTCCCCCTGCCCGCCGACTTACGGCACGCCTACCGCTATGCCCGCCGCCTCGCCGCCGCCCGTCCCGAGGCGCTCCAGCTCTCGAACGAACCCGACGTCGACACCACCTTCAGCACCGGCGACGCGCACGCCGCGTTCGTGAAGGCGGCCGCGCTCGGGGTCAGGGACACGGCGGACCGGCCGCCCCTCGTCGTGCTCCCCGGGTTCGCCCAGTCCGGCCCCTTCCAGGACCTGGTGCTCGCCAA
Source organism: Streptomyces sp. NPDC002817 (assembly GCF_053592055.1). Taxonomy (NCBI): domain Bacteria; kingdom Bacillati; phylum Actinomycetota; class Actinomycetes; order Kitasatosporales; family Streptomycetaceae; genus Streptomyces; species Streptomyces sp. NPDC002817. Next base: position 502,137 of record NZ_JBSFUY010000002.1, on the reverse strand, counting down.
CGACGTGGTGCGGTACGCCGACGTCTGGGCCTTCCACGGCTACCCCGATCCCACGGAGGAGGGCGAGCCGACCGTCCCCGGCGCCTCGGAGGAGCAGCACGCGCTCGCCCGGCGTCACCAGGCGCCTGTGCCGCTGTGGATGACCGAGTGCGGGGCGTTTCTCACGGCACGACCGCGGCAGAACCTCACGTACGCCCAACAGGCGCGGCAGGCCCGCTACCTGGTGCGGTCGTTCGTCGAAGGGCTCGCCGCCGGCAATGCCCGGCAGTTCTGGTTCGCCGCACCGCCCCTCCACGACGACGGCGTGTACTTCGGCCTGTTCGACAGGGACTTCGCACCGCTTCCCGCCTACAGCGCCTTCGCGGCCCTCACTTCACTGCTCGGCGCCGCCCACCGCGTCGGGCCCGCCGGGCAACTCCCCGCAGGAGCACGCGGGTTCGTCTTCGACAACGGGCGGGGTGAGCTGGTCACCGTGGCGTGGGCGGAACGGCCCGTACGGATCGGCGCGACCGTCGCGTACGACGTGATGGGCCGCCGTCTGCCCGGCGGCACCGTGACCGTCTCGCTCGATCCCGTCTACCTCGTCACGCCGGGCGCGCGGACCACGGTGGCGGCGACTCCCCCGGCCCGCACCCGCCTCTCCCCCGCCGAGCACATCGTCCTCAGCCAGCGCTACCCCGCCCGCAACGCCGCGCCCGGCAAGCAGGACGGGGACGCGCCACCGCCGTACGGCTATCGGCTCGGGCGCCGTACGCGCATGGCCGTCGACGTCTACAACTTCGGCGCCGAGGCCCGGCATGTGACGGTCGAGGCGGGCGCGATGTCCGATGGCTGGTCGGTGCGGGCCGACGGTGACGCCCGGGTGCGGGTGGCCACCGGAGGACGCGTGAGTGTCGGCTTCACGGTGCGGGCCGGGCGGGCGGCGCGACGGCGGGAAGACGTGCGCATCACCTTCCGCGCCCGGCTCGACGCCCCCTCCGCCGATCGCTCCGAAGTGCCACCGTCCGTAGCGCTCGTTCACTTGAAGTAGCCGTTCACACCACTCAAAAATCTGAGTTAATCCGGGTAACACCCGAGGTCAGAGAAGTAAGCGCATACCGACCAATCAGTTTGGTGAACCGTCTCCCACATCCGGCTACCAGCGAGTAGCGTGCGTGGCTCCGCTCACCCCACCCCCCAACTCCCTGCGGTCCGCACCGGGCCCCGAGCCACGCAAGGAGCCACCGGGATGTCATACGACCCGGCCCCACCGCCCACCTACCCCTGGCAGCCGCCCTTCGCCCCCGAACACGCTCCCGGCCGAGCCCCGGGACACCGTCCCCGTCACGAGGCGCTCGGGCACCACAGCGATCTGCGGATCCTGCGCAGCGCCTACCGCTGGCAACGCCGCGTCGCGACCCTCACCGCGCTCGGCTACTTCACCCTGTTCCTCATCCTGTCCGCGTTCGCCCCGTCCTTCATGACCGGCCGCATCGGCGACGCGCCCCCGACCGGTCTGCTACTGGCCCTGTTCCAACTCCCGGTCACCTGGCTGGCGATCGTCCTGTACGAGCGCACGGCCCGGGCCCGCGTCGACCCGCTCGCGGACCGCATCCGCAAGCAGTCCGAGCTGGACGCCAAGCGGGGAGCGACCCGATGACGGGACAGACGGGCTTCAGCGACTCGGCGCAGGCGATGTCCCTGGTGGCGTTCTCGGCCGTCGCCACGATCACCCTGCTCCTGTGCGTGATGACCGGGCCCGACAGGGACGACCTGGACGAGTTCTACACCGGCTACGGCTCCCTGGGCGCCCTGCGCAACGGCCTTGCCATCGCGGGCGACTACATCTCCGCCGCGACCGTGCTCGGCACGGGCGGGGTGATCGCGTTGTGCGGCTACGACGGCATCGTGCTCGCCCTCAGCACCGCGCTGTCGCTGATGCTGCTGATGTTCCTGCTGGCCGAACCCCTGCGCAACGCGGGCCGGTTCACCATGGGCGACGCGCTGGCGCGGCGCATGCCGGGGCGTTCCGTGCGGATCGCGGCGTGCGCGGTGACGCTCGCGGCGCTGCTGCCGCTGATGCTGGTGCAGCTCGCGGGGACGGGGCAGTTGCTGGCCTTCATCCTCGGCTTCTCCGGCGAGGGGCTCCAGACGGGCTGCATCATCGGGCTCGGTGTGCTGATGATCAGTTACGCGGCGATCGGCGGCATGAAGGGCACCGCTCTCATCCAGATCCTGAAGATCGTGATGCTGCTCGGTTCGGGCGCCGTGGTCGCCGTCCTGGTGCTGCAGCGGTTCGACTGGAGTCCCGGCGCGCTGTTCGACGCCGCCGCCGCGCAGAGCGGGGTGGGTCCGGCCTTCCTGGAGTCGGGGCTGCAGTTCACGGGCGGGTCCAACCCCCGGCTGGACATGATCACTTCGCAGCTGACGGTGGTCATCGGCGGTGCCTGCCTCCCGCACGTCACCATGCGTATGTACACCGCCTCCAGCGCCCGCCAGGTGCGCCGTTCGATGTCCTGGGCGGTGTCGGCGGTGGTGCTGTTCGTGCTCGTCATCACGATCGTGGGGTTCGGGGCCACCGCCCTGATCGGGCGCGCGGCGATCGCGGAGGCGGACCCGCAGGGCAACACGGCGTATCTGCTGGGTTCCCGGGCGGTGTTCGGCGCGGACGTCTCGACGGCGGAGACCCTGCTGTTCACGACGGTCACCACGGCGATCTTCCTCACCCTGCTCGCCTCCGTCGCCGGCATGATCCTCGCCTGCGCCAACTCGCTCGCCCACGACGTGTTCGCGGGCCGGGTGCGGGAACTGTCGGCGCGCCGTGAGATGACCCTGGCCCGGGTCTCTGCGCTGGCCGTCGGCATCCCGGCGATCCTGCTGGCCACGATGGTCCAGCACCGCAGCCTGCAGCCCCTGGTGACCCTGTCCTTCTGCCTGGGCGCCTCGGCGATAGCACCCGCCCTGGTCTACGGCCTCTTCTGGCGCCGCTACACCCGAACGGGCCTGCTCTGCACCCTGATCGGCGGCTCCCTGACGGTGCTGCTGCTGATGCCGGGCACCAACCTCGTCTCCGGCTCCCCCGTCTCCGCCTTCCCCGACGCCGACTTCAACTGGTTCCCGTTCACCACCACCGGCCTCGTCTCCATCCCGGCCGGCTTCGCCTTCGGCTGGCTCGGGACCGTGGTGTCGGGACGGCGCAAGGCGGAGGAACAGCGACGGCAGTACGAAGCGGTGGAGGGGTTGATCCTGGCGGGGGCGGTACGGCGGGAGGACTGACCCTCGGGCCGGGCGCCACCTGCGGCGGGGGCGCGCTGTCGAGAAGGGCGTGAGCGCCGGAGTTCGCGCCCGACGGGGCGTGCACGCGCCCTACTCTGCGGGTGCGCGCCCCGTCAGTGTCGTCAGGCTGTTGCGTACGAGGTCCATGTGGGCGCGTACGTCGTCCCAGCGCTCCCCGTGCTCACGCAGCACACGCTCCGTCTCACGGGCGATCCGGTCCTCCCGCACGCGTGCCTCGGCGAGGATCTCGGCGGCACGTACGTGTGCCTCCTCCTGGCGCTGCCGGGCGGAGGTCTCCGCGTCGGCGAACGCCTGCTTCGCCTCGGACAGCGCGGCCTCGGCGCGCGCCACCTGTTCGGCGTGCCGGGCGTCGAGCGCCGCCGCGCGCTCGGCCTCCTCGCGCTCCGCCTCGGCCCAGCGCTCGGCGTGCTCCTTGTCCTGTTCGGCGAGCATCCCGATGGTGCGCTGCCGTACCTCGCGCAACGCGGCGAGCGCCTCCGTGCGCCCCTCCTTCACTTCGCGCCGGGCGGCGATGCGGATCTCGTCGGCCTCGGCGCGCGCGGCGAGCAGTCGCTGACGGGCGCGCTCCTCCGCATCGGCGCGTACGGCGTCGGCGTGCGCCTGTGCCTTGTCGCGCACGCCGTTCGCACGTTCCCGCGCCGCTTCCGCGAGGCGCTGCGCCTCCTGCCGCGCGCCGTCACCCACGGCCGCGGCCTCCTCCTGCCCGAGCTGGAAGAGCCGGCGCGCACGCTCCCCGAGCGTCTCGTACGTCTGCGGAGCGAGCCTCGCGACCCTCTCGCGCAACGCCTCGAGCTCCGCCTCCATCTCCTTGGCGAGCACGGTGAGACGGGCGGCGCGCTCCCAGGAGGTGTCACGGTCCCGGGAGAGCGCCGCGGCGTACGCGTCGACCTGTTCGGGACGGTAGCCACGCCGTACGGCCATGAAGCCGTGGGACGGGACAGGTGTGCCGCTCATCCTGGGACCCCTCTCCATCAAGATGTGTGCGAAATGACGATTTCGCGCACATCTTGATGGATCAGGCAGAAATGTGCATAACGCGACACTCCGCACAGAGGTCACGGCCGTCCCTCTGCAGTCGGGCGGCCGAGGCTCAGCCCCAGGTGGTGCCCGCCGGCTCCCTGATCGTCGTGTTGACGCGGTTGAACAGGTTCATGAGCGAGACGAAGAGGATCAGTCCGGACAGCTCCTTCTCGTCGAAGTGGTCGGCCACCTCGTCCCACAGCTCGTCCGGCACGGACTCCTGCGACCGGTCCGGGAGCCTTGTCATCGCCTCGCTCAGCCGCAGCGCCGCCCGCTCGGCGTCACTGAAGAACGGCGCCTCGAACCACGCCGCGACCGCCGCGATCCGCTCCTCGCCGGTCCCGGCCTTCCGCAGGTTCAGCACGTGCGCGTGCACACAGGCGCTGCACCCGTTGATCTGACTGACCCGCAGTCCCACGAGCTCCGACAGTTCCTGGTCCAGTCCGCTCTCGCCGATCGACTGGAAGAGCGTGCCGATGCCGTTCATCGCGCTGGGAAGGACGTACGCCGGGTTCGTCATGCGTGCCTTCATGGTGTGCCTCCTGAAGCAAGTGGTGCGCTGCTGTCACTTCACTGACGGAGCGCGGAGGCCGGATGTGACCGTGCGACGGAAGGACTTCGGCGCCCACCGGAGACAGCGGAAAGCCGGGCCCGGTCGCGATGACCGGGCCCGGCTTCCTCAGATCGGTGTCAGATCGGTGTCAGTGCGGGCGCCGCCTCACAGCAGGCCGTCCCACATCTGCTCCAGCAGCACCGACCACCAGCTCTCCGGCGAACCGAGCGCCGCCGGGTCGAGCGAGGCCAGCTGGGCCTGGAAGTCGACGGTCCAACGGCCCGCCTGCTCCTGGTTCAGCCCGAACCTGAGCCGCCACATCCGCCCGAGCAGCGCCAGGCACCGCTGGAGCTCGGGCAGCCCCGTGTTCACGAACTGCGGCGGCACCGGCGCACCGCCGGGCCCGGCCTCCACCGGCACGGCAACGATGTTCGCCGTCCCGTACTGCACACAGATCGCCTTGCCGAAGTCACTGCCCATGACGAGGTACGACCCCGCGTCCGCCGCCGGCTGCACCCCCCGCTCCTGCGCCAGTTCGGCGAGCGTGGGCACCGGCCGCCCCGGCTGGGCCTGCGCCCAGAAGAACGGGCCCATGTCCATCGGCAGTCCCGCCGCGACCAGCGAGTGCGCCACCACCGGCGGCACGCCCTGCCGGGAGACCGCGGCCTGCTCGAACCGGAACACCCCCGGCCCGAACGCCCCCGCCATCTCCTGCGCGATGCTCTCCGGCGGGATCGGCGGCGCCGGCTGCACCGGGGGAAGCGGGGCGCGGACGGGTGCCGGACGCGCCGGCCCGTCCGCCACCTGGTGCAACTCACCCTGGTGCGCCAGCAGCTGCTGCATCCCCTGCTGCCGGCTCGCGTGATCCGTGCCGTACGGCGCGATGCTCGCGATCCGCGCCTGCGGCCACTGTTCCCGGATCATCCGCGCACAGTAGGCACCCGGCAGCTCGCACGACTCCAGCTCCGTGTGCAGCTCCAGCACCTGGTCCGGCGGGATGTTCATCCCCCGCAGCTCATGGAAGATCTGCCACTCCGGGTGCGGTGTACCCGGCGCCGAACGCCGGATCAGCTGCTGCTCCGACCCGTCCTGCGCGCGGTAGCGCAGGACGGCCTGATACCCGGGACCGACGGTCGGCTGCCCCTGCTGCGGGTAGCCGTACGCCGGCGGCTGACCGGGCCCGGGCTGACCGGGCGGCGGCACGGCGCCGGGAGGCATCCCTCCGGGCGGCATCGGCTGGGGGGCGCCCGGCGCCATGCCCGGAACACCGGGTGCGCCGGGGGCTTGCGGCGGCGGAGGCGCGCCGGGGGCGCCCACGGGGGGCGCGGCCAGCATCGTCTCGGCGTGGTGAACAGCACCACGCGGGCCCCCCGAAGAGCCCTGCGCACCGGGCATACCCGGGGCTCCCGGAGGCTGAGGTGCCCCGGGAGCGTGCGGCGCTCCAGGCACCCCCGGGGCGCCGGGCGGCATCTGCGCACCGGGCGCACCGGGCATGCCAGGGGCGCCTGGAGGTTGCGGCGCGCCCCCGCCCGGGCCCATGCGCCCCGGGTCGGCAAACATCGTGGCGGCATGGTGCATACCGCCCGGAGGCGTACCGCCGGGCGGATTCGGCGCACCCGGCGGAGTCGGCGCGCCCGGAACACCCGGTGCGCCCGGAGGCTGCGGTGCCCCCGGCCCGGCAGGCCCGCCCTCAAGCCCGTTGGGCCCCAGCGCGGAGACGAGCTGCGTCGGCACATACCCGCCCGCCGGCGCACCCGGCGCGGGCGGAGGCGTGGCACCCGGCCGCGCGCCCGGCGCCCCGGGGCTGCCCGGCGGAGGCGGCGTGGTCGAGCCGCCACCCCGACGCGGCGGAGGCGACGCCTTGCTCGTGGCGGCATCGGCGATGTCCCCGGCGTTCGGCGCGAGCGACCGCTCCGGCGCACCCGGCCCCACGGGAGGCTGAGGCGCACCCGGCGCACCCCCGGGCCCCTGCGGATACCCATAGGAAGAAGGCCCCGGCACCGGCGGCGGCGTACTGCCCTGCGGCACACCCGGCGGTGGCGTACCCGGCCCGCCCACACCACCCGGCGCACCCGGATAGCCATAGGCCGAACCACCAGGCACCGCACCACCCGGAGGCGGCGTACTGCCCTGCGGCACACCCGGCGGAGGCGTACCCGGCGCACCCGGATAGCCGTAAGCCGACCCACCTGGAGGCGGCGTGTTCCCCTGCGGCGCACCCGGCACCCCGCCCACCGGCGCACCTGCACCGGCACGCGGCGCGTTCGGATCGTCGAGCGCCCGTGCGAGCGCCGTCGGCGGAAGCTGGCTGCCGCCCGACATGAGCGCCGTCTTGGCGTCCGGCGGTGTCGCGGGCGGCGGGGTGTCGTCGTCGGTACCGCTCAACGGCGGCGCGAACACGGTCGCGGGCAGCGGCACGGAACGGTCGTCCCCCGCATCCGCGTTGGTGTCCGTACCGGCCCACGGCGTGGCCCCGGCAGGCACACCCGACGCGGAAGGCGCCCCTGTCGGCACCCCGGCCTGCGTCTCAGGAAGAGCCCCCGCCGGAGCCCCGGACCCCGAGCCCGCACCGGCACCGGACCCACCCCGCCGATCCGGAATCCCCAGCTGATCCGCCGCCTCCTGCAACCACTCCGGCGGCGTCAACAAGAAGGACGTCTGGTTCAGATCGACCCGGGCCGCGGGCGCCGGCGGGGCGGCAGCGGCGTCGTCGGCGACACGTCCGTACTCCTCCTCGTACCGGCGGATCACCTCGCCCACCGGCAGCGAGGGCCACAACGTGGCCTCACCGCTGTCCCGGGCGATCACCAGCCGCTGCGCACCACCGTCCGAGCGCGGCCCGTCCGCACGGTCCTCCGCCCACACGACGAAGCCGAGCTCGAACTCCCGCACCCGCACCTCACGGTGCTGGTACGAGGGCACATCCCCGTTGATCCACTCTTCGGCGCGCTCCTGCGCCTGTGCGAAGGTCACCATCGGTCAGTTCACTCCCCAGCCCCGGAAACCGGCACGGACCGCGCGAACCCGCCGTCCACCATCAGGTTCGCCACCGTCTCCAACTCGGGCGGATTGCCCGCCAGTCGGGACAGGAAGGCGTCGAAGTCCTCGCCGCACGGCAGCAGCAGCCGTTCCACGCGGTCGGCGGGCGGAACGGTGGGATCCACGTCCCGCGCGTCGTCGTAGGCGCAGAACCACACGGATCCGATCCCCTCGCCCTTGACCTTCACGGCCAGCAGTCCGCCCTGGACGAAGCCGACACCGAGGTAGTCCTTGGTCAGATGGTCCCGGAGGCACTTGTTGACGTAGACGAGGTCGTTGACGGCGGCCTCGTCCCGCACCGTGAAGAACGGCTGGTCGACCAGGAGACCCAGCTCCGGGTCCAGGGCCGCGCCGACGGGGGCACAGCCGCCCGCCGCCTTCAGGAACGACCGGTACGCACCCGGCAGCCGGTACCCGAGCTCCTCCTCGACCCCCAGCACCTGCGACTCCGACACCGCCGCACCCGACTTCGGCAGACCGAAGTGCGCGGGCCGCGTCTCCTGCAACGGCCGCGTCCCGCGCTTGCCGTGGTCGACCGCGGCCGTCGCGATACCGCCGTGATGCCGCAGCAGCGCCTTCACCTCTACGGGCACCAGTTCGAGCCGCCGTGAACCCACCACGTGGTGCCACGTCCAGCCGTGCGGGGTCGCCACCGCGGGCACCGTGTCCCACAGTTCATGACCGGTCGCCGCGAGGGCCGCGTTCGCCGACACGTAGTCCGTCAGCCGGAGCTCGTCGACGCCGAACCCCTCCGGCGGATCGGCGATCTCCGTGGCGGCACGCGCATACGCGGAGAAGTCGGGGTAGCCGTGCTCGTCCACCCGCACCCCTCTGGGGTGACGGGACGCCCGGACCGGATCCGGGAAATGCACGACCTGCCCGGCGTAGGCCGCGTTCGGCGGCGCGGCTTGCTGCCCGAGCCGACCTGTCGTCATGGCGGTTGCCCCCTGCGGCACTCTGTACGGCCCGTGGCACGACCGGCTCCGGCCCGCCCCAGCCCGTATTCGACTTCTCCAACGCGTTGACCGCATACATGCGGGTGCCGACAGCCTATGCGGTACGACGACACCGGTCACCGGGCGCCGGTCAGCGGCCCTCCGCTTCCGTGACCAGCCGTCACCCCCTCGTGACAGCCCGCCCAAACCCGGGCGTGTCGCGCCGCCCCAGCTTCCGCACCAGCCACGGCATTTGGCACTCTGTGACGTCCGGGGGGATGCTCGGGAGGGGATGATGATCATGAATACGACGCAGACGGGACCGCACACAGGGCCGCGACCAGCCACGTCCCACGACCCGCGGACCGGTATGTCCGGCGATCCTCGGATCGGCTGGAGCAGCGCCGAGGCGCCCCACGCGCCCACTCTCCGGCACCGCCGCGACGGCATACTCCCGACCGTCGCCGCCGCCCTCTCCGTCCGCGGCGCCACGCTCACCGGCACCGCCGCCCGCGGCGACCAGGGCCCGCCCCTGCACCCGCTCGTACAGGACTTCCTCGACACCCTCACCTCCGCCCAGCGCGACCGCTTCACCGGCCGCTGCGCCGAGACGATCCTCATCTCACGCCATCTCGCCGCCGCCGACGAGGCCCGCAGCAGACGCGCCGCCCGCAGACCCATGACCAACGGCGAGGCCCGCAAGGCCCTCAAGCAGGCCAAACTCACCGCCCGCCGCATCCGCGAGGACGGCGACCCACTCCACGGCAGCTTCGCCGCCCCCTGCCGCGCCTGCGCGGCCCTCAGCGCCCACTTCGGCGTACGCGTCGTCGACCCGGCGGCAGCCGACGACTGATCCCCCACGCACGGCAGGCAGGACGGCCGACAGGCCGGGCACCACGTCAGCGAACTCGACGATCGAAGGGCAGATGCACCCAGACCGCACCTCCAGCACGCGCTTCCCGGTCCCCGTCGACGCCGCCCTGCGCGCCGCCGGCTGGCAACCCGGGCGCTGGGACATCAAGCAGGCCGAGATCTGGGCCGACGCCCTGCGTGAACACGCCTCCCCGGCGGGCCACCGCCACGCCGTATTCCCCGCCGCCGTCGAGGCCTGGGCCGAATTCGGCGGCCTCCACATCACACCCACCGGACCCGGCCGCCAGATCGCCCCGGCGAGCCTCCACCTCGACCCCCTGCACGGCCTCCACATGGCCCGCACCCTCGCCGACCTCGGCCGCGCCCTCGACACCGAGGTCTGCCCCCTCGGCGCGGAGACCGAGACCGCGGCGCTCCTGGCCATCGACACCGAGGGGCGTGCCTACGCCCTCGACCACACCGGCGACTGGTACCTCGGCCCCGACATCGACCAGGCCCTGGCCGCCCTCGTCGCGGGCACGGAACCGGTACGGCTCACAGCGGGCTGACGCGGGAAGAAGCACGAGGCGATACGGAGAAGCGCCGCCGGGTCACGCCGCCGGAATGACCGCCGACACCCGAAAGCCCCCCGCGTCGGTCGGCCCGGACACGAACACCCCGCCCAGCGCGACGACCCGCTCCTTCATGCCGACCAGACCGTTCCCCCCGGACGGCAACCGCGCCGACGCCATCGACACCTCCGGCGGCGGCTCGTTCTCCACCTGCATCGCGATCTCGGACACCCGATGCGCGAGCCGCACATGCGTCTTGGCGCCCGCCGCGTGCTTGTGGACGTTGGTCAGCGCCTCCTGGACGACGCGGTACGCGGTCTGCTCGATGTCGGCGCCGTAGTCCCGGGCGTCACCGTCGATGGTCAGGTCCACGACCATCCCGGTGGCGGCCGACTGCCCGATCAGCTCCTCCAGCTCGGACAGACAGGGCCCGTCCGACTCGTCGGCGGCCCGCGAGGCGGCAGCCGCGGCGGCGACACCGACGGCGGCGAGCGGCACGGAGTCGGGCGAGCGGACGCTCCTGACGCCCTCCCCGCTGCGCAGCACCCCGAGCATCTCCCGCAGTTCGGTGAGCGCCTGGCGCCCCATGTCCCCCACGAGGGCGGCGTTCTTGACGGCCTTCTCGGGATCCTTCCGGGCGACGGCCTGCAAGGCGGCCGCGTGGACGACCATCAGGCTCACCCGGTGCGCGACGACGTCATGCATCTCCCGGGCGATCCGGGTCCGCTCCTCGCCGCGCGCCCACTCGGCCCGCTCCTCCGCCCGCTCGGCGAGCAGTTGAAGCTCCCGCTCCAGGCTGTCGGCCCGTTCCCGCAGGCTCTCCATCAGCCGGCGCCGGGCGCCGACGTACAGTCCGAGGAGCAGCGGAGGCGCGGTCAGTCCGATGGCGATGGTGATCGCGGCGAACGGGACGAACCAGTCCCCGAGCTCCCAGCCGCCACGCGTGGTGCCCTGCCGTATCCGCACGAACATCACGATCAGCTGACCGACCAGCGACATCCCCGCGAGGGAGCCGATGATCCGGCGGGGCAGCTCGGAGGCGGCGAGGGTGTAGAGGCCGACGATGGCCATGAGGTAGCCCATCTGGGCGGGCGTGATGGCGATGGAGACGAGCACGACGGCGATGGGCCACTTGCGCCGCACGAGCAGCGCGGACCCGGCGAGAACGCCGAACACGATCCCCGCGGTGCTGGGGATCCCCGCGTCCCCCGCGAACCGGTACCCCTCCGCCCCGCACTCGACGACGGACGCGAGAGCCAGGCTCGCGTCCAGTACGGCACTGCGCCACCGATCCCACCACCAGGGCCCTGGCCGGGCCGCGGCGTGGTCTTCCCCCGTCGTGGTCATGTCTCCAGCCTACGGGCGGGCGGCGCGCGTTTTCCGGTGAGTTTCCGGGATTGGCCTACACCACACTGCGTGACCGGCCGGATACGAAACAAACCGATATCCCTCGAACTGCCGAATCGCTCACCGTTCCGTTCCGGAAGATCGAATTCCACCCGGGTGACGACGACTTGTACCGTCGCATGAAAGGGGCCCGGTACGGCATAGTGTTGGGTGCCCGCTCGGCGACCTGACCAGGTGTCCGGTCCAGCCGAGCGCCATCCCCCGTGGTGTAATTGGCAGCACCGTGGCTTTTGGTGCCATTTGTCCGGGTTCGAGTCCTGGCGGGGGAGCACAAGCACAGATCGGGCCCTGACCGGTGACAGCACAGTCAGGGCCCGCTCCCATGTCCCCCATGAAACGCCCCGGTATCCTGCGGATGTCACCCACCCCCTCCACAGCCGAAGGGCATCCCGTGAGCGCCATTCGCCCGGCAGCCGTCGTCGTTCTCGCAGCGGGTGAGGGCACCCGTATGAAGTCGGCCACACCCAAGGTCCTGCACGAGATCTGTGGCCGCAGCCTCGTGGGTCATGTGCTCGCCGCAGCGCGGGAGTTGGACCCCGAGAATCTCGTCGTCGTCGTCGGCCACGCGCGCGAGAAGGTCACCGAGCACCTCGGCGTCATCGACCCCGACGTACGCACCGCGGTCCAGGCGCAGCAGAACGGCACCGGGCACGCCGTCCGCATGGCGCTCGAAGAGCTGGGCGGTGTCGTCGACGGGACCGTCGTCGTCGTGTGCGGGGACACTCCCCTTCTCACCGGTGAGACCCTGCGCGCCCTCGCCGCCACCCACACCACCGACGGCAACGCCGTCACCGTGCTCACCGCCGAGGTCCCCGACGCCACCGGCTACGGCCGTATCGTCCGCGACGGTGTCTCCGGTGCCGTCACCGCGATCGTCGAGCACAAGGACGCCTCCGAGTCGCAGCGCGCCATCCGTGAGATCAACTCCGGTGTGTTCGCGTTCGACGGACAGCTCCTCGCCGACGCTCTCGGCAAGGTCCGCACCGACAACTCGCAGGGCGAGGAGTACCTCACGGACGTCCTCGGGATCCTGCGCGAGGCCGGTCACCGCGTCGGCGCCTCCGTCGCCGGTGACCACCGCGAGATCGCCGGGATCAACAACCGGGTCCAGCTCAGCGAGGCCCGCCGCATCCTCAACGACCGTCTCCTGACCCGCGCCATGCTCGCCGGCGTCTCCGTCATCGACCCGGCCACGACCTGGGTCGACGTCACCGTCACCTTCGAGCAGGACGCCCTCGTCCACCCGGGCACCCAGCTGCACGGCGCCACCCACATCGGCGAGGGCGCGGAGGTCGGACCCAACAGCCGGCTCAAGGACACCGTGGTCGGAGCGGGCGCCCGCGTGGACAACACCGTCTCCGACGGCGCCCACGTCGGCCCGAACGCGACCGTGGGGCCGTACGCCTATCTGCGGCCCGGTACCCGCCTCGGCGCCAAGGGCAAGATCGGGACGTACGTCGAGACCAAGAACGCCTCGATCGGCGAGGGCACCAAGGTTCCGCACCTCTCCTATGTCGGTGACGCCACCATCGGCGACCACACCAACATCGGTGCCGCGAGCGTCTTCGTGAACTACGACGGGCAGGACAAGCACCACACCACCGTCGGCTCGCACTGCCGCACCGGTTCGGACAATATGTTTGTGGCTCCTGTCACGGTCGGGGACGGTGCGTACACCGCCGCCGGGTCCGTGATCACGAAGGACGTGCCGCCCGGTTCGCTCGCTGTGGCCCGTGGTCAGCAGCGGAATATCGAGGGTTGGGTGGCTCGCAAGCGTCCCGGGAGCGCGGCCGCGAAGGCGGCCGAGTCGGCTTCTCGGCAGGTCGAGAGCGAAGACTGACCGGAAACGGGTGCGTCCGGGACGGCGTACCGTGATAAATGCACACCCAGTTGAGACACCTCTGAGGAGACAGCTGTGACCGGGATCAAGACGACCGGCGAGAAGAAGATGATGTTCTTCTCCGGCCGCGCCCACCCCGAGCTTGCCAAGGAGGTTGCCGAGCAGCTGGGCGTCGGGGTTGTCCCGACCAAGGCCTTCGACTTCGCGAACGGCGAGATCTACGTCCGCTACGAGGAGTCGGCGCGAGGTGCGGACTGCTTCGTGATCCAGAGCCACACGGCTCCGATCAACCAGTGGATCATGGAGCAGCTGATCATGATCGACGCGCTGAAGCGTGCGTCGGCCCGCTCCATCACGGTCATCGTGCCGTTCTACGGTTACGCGCGCCAGGACAAGAAGCACCGTGGGCGTGAACCGATCTCGGCGCGTCTGATCGCGGACCTGATGAAGACGGCCGGTGCCGACCGCATCCTCACCGTCGATCTGCACACCGACCAGATCCAGGGCTTCTTCGACGGCCCGGTCGACCACCTCTTCGCCCTTCCGCTGCTCGCGGACTACGTGGGCAGGAAGGTCGACAGGTCCAAGCTGACGGTCGTGTCCCCGGACGCGGGCCGGGTGCGGGTCGCCGACCGCTGGTGCGACCGGCTCGGCGCGCCTCTGGCCATCGTGCACAAGCGGCGCGACAAGGACGTGGCGAACCAGGTGACCGTCCACGAGGTCGTGGGTGAGGTCAAGGGTCGTGTGTGCGTCCTCGTCGACGACATGATCGACACCGGTGGCACCATCTGCGCGGCCGCGGACGCCCTCTTCGCGCACGGCGCCGAGGACGTCATCGTCACCGCCACGCACGGTGTGCTCTCCGGTCCGGCCGCCGACCGGCTCAAGAACTCCCGTGTGAGCGAGTTCGTGTTCACCGACACGCTGCCGACGCCGGGCGAGCTGGGCGCGGACCTGGACAAGATCAAGGTCCTCTCCATCGCGCCGACGATCGCGAGCGCGGTACGTGAGGTGTTCGAGGACGGTTCGGTGACGAGCCTCTTCGACGAGCACTGAGCCCTGCCCATGTGGCAGAACGCTTCTGCATGATCGATTTTTCTACGGCCTCCCCCGCCGAGTAGACTGCGCAAGTTGCTCGGCGAGGGAGGCCGTACCTGTTCACGCGGGTGTCGGCGCTCCGTTATCGACGCGCTCTTCGTAGCAGGCCGATGGTTTGGCCGGGTGACCACCTTCCCCAACTGTTCTACGAGGAGTGACCATGGCTGACGTCAAGCTCGCCGCCGAGACCCGCACCGAGTTCGGCAAGGGTGCGGCCCGCCGTATCCGCCGTGCCAGCAAGGTTCCCGCCGTTGTCTACGGTCACGGTGCCGAGCCGGTCCACATCACCCTGCCGGGCCACGAGCTGCAGCTCGCCCTGCGTACCCCGAACGTCCTGCTCACCCTGGACATCGAGGGCAAGACCCAGCTGGCGATCCCGAAGGCTGTGCAGCGCGACGCCATCAAGGGCTTCCTCGAGCACGTCGACCTGCTTCTGGTGAAGCGCGGCGAGAAGGTCAACGTCGAGGTCTACGTGCACACCGAGGGCGAGCTGGCGCCGGGCGCCTACCTGCTCGAGCACGTGCTGAGCACGCTGAACGTCGAGGCCGAGGCCACGCACATCCCGGAGTCGGTCACCGTCTCCATCGCGGGCCTGGAGGCCGGTGCCTCCATCCTCGCCAAGGACATCCCGCTGCCCGAGGGCACCACGCTGGCGACCGACGAGGACGCGGTCGTGCTCCAGGTCCTGGCCGCCCAGGCCGAGGAGGCCCCGGCGGACGCCGAGGCCGACGCCACCGAGGCCTGATCCTCCCCGCAACAGCGACTGCCGGCCGCCGCTCCCCTCGGGGCGGCGGTCGGCGCGTATCGAGGGACCGTGAAGGAGAGATGGACGTGACGACCGATGCCAACGGGCCCTGGCTGATCGTCGGCCTCGGCAATCCCGGGCCGGAGTACGCCGCCAACCGGCACAACGTCGGTTTCATGGTGGCCGATCTGCTGGCCGAGCGGATCGGGGGGCGGTTCAAGCGGGCCGGCAAGGCACAGGCACAGGTCGTGGAGGGGCGGATCGGGCCGCCCGGGCCGTTCAACCGCCGGGTGATCCTGGCCAAGCCGATGTCGTACATGAATCTGTCCGGTGGGCCGGTGAACGCGCTCAAGGACTTCTACAAGGTGCCCGTCGCCAACATCGTGGCGATCCATGACGAGCTCGACATCGACTACGGAACGCTGCGGCTCAAACTCGGCGGCGGCGACAACGGGCACAACGGTCTGAAGTCGATGACGAAGGCGTTCACCGCGGAGTACCACCGGGTGCGGTTCGGGATCGGACGGCCGCCGGGGCGGATGCAGGTCGCCGACTTCGTGCTGAAGGACTTCTCGTCGGGCGAGCGCAAGGAGCTCGACTACTTCGTGGACCGGGCCGCGGACGCCGTGGAGAGTCTGGTCGTCGAAGGGCTGGAGCGGGCGCAAAGCACGTACAACTCCTGACTTGTCACCTACCGAAGTTGACGGGCTGATCAGGCATGGCCAATGATCCCCGCCATGCCTGCCACAGCCGCCAAGTCCCGTCAGGCCTCCCGCCCGGCCTCGGTCGCCGCCCTCCGCTTCGGACGGCTCGCGGCGATGGGTACGGTCGCGGCGCTGATCCTGATCGCGGGGGTGTGGGCGTCGTGGGGCACCGCGCAGCACGTGATGCTGACCAAGGGCCGGGAGAGCGGCACGATCGAGGTGACGCGGTGCGGGGGCGACACCTGCACCGGGCCCTACACGCCGATCTCGCAGGGGTCCACGCCGCGCGCGAAGGTCGTCATCGAGAAGACGGTCGCGGTGCGCAGGGGACAGACGTACACCGTCGTCGTGAAGCCCAGCAGTGACGACGTGGTCCGCTCCGGGCCGGCCGGGATTCTCTACGCCTGGGTTCCGTTGGGCGGTGCGCTGCTGCTGGCGTCGGTCGTCGTCGCGGGCGGACTGGGGCGCACGCGGGGCGCGTGGGTCATGGCGGGGGCGGGAATCGCACTGCTCACCGCCGTTTTCGTGACCATCTGACGGCTTTCGGGGTTCTCCACACCTGTGGAGGACCTGAGCGTTGCCTGTTCGTGATTGACCTTGGGTCAGGCGGGGCTGGAAGCTGAGCCGCCCCCTCCACATCTTCCCTGTCACATCTCGAAGATGGACTGCCCATGCGTACCCTCACCCGCGCCGGCGCCCTGTCCGGCGTCGCCGTGGCCGCCCTGCTCGCGGCCACTCCCTCCGCCCACGCCACCGCCCCCGGTGACAACGGGACCGTGAAGATCCACGACGCCTCCACCGGCGAGGAACTCCGTCGCAACGAACCGCACGTCTGCACCTTCTACCTGGACGCCTTCGGCTTCGACAGCGCCCAGGAGGTCGACTGGCACATCGAGTCCTGGGCCCCGACGGCCGGCGTCAAGGGCGAGACCGTGAAGTCCGGCGAGATCACCCTCGACGGCGAGGGTCATGGCCGTACGGAGGACCTGTCGCTGCCGGACGGCCACTACAAGCTGTTCTGGAACTTCGAGGGGGAGAAGGGCTCCGCCAAGCACAAGGTGTTCTGGACCGACTGCGAGGACACCGACGACGGCAACCCGGGTGACGGCACGGCGACGCCGTCCGCCCCCGCCTCGCCCTCGGCCTCCGTCTCGCAGCCCGCCGAGGCCGCGGGAACCCCGTCCGCCTCCTCCTCCCCGTCCGCCCGGAGCAGCGCCGGCGATCTCGCCGAGACCGGCAGCGGTGCCCCCGTCGGTCTGCTGAGCGGTGCCGCGGCGGTGCTGGTCGCGGCGGGCGGCTACCTGGTGTTCCGGCGTCGCAAGGCGTCGTAGGGCCGCAAAGCCCCGACATGGCGGTGCCCCCGAGCCGGTACGAGGCTCGGGGGCACCGCCATGTCACGAGAGACCGTCAGCCGGTGTTGCGCAGACCCGCCGCCACACCGTTGACCGTCAGCAGCAGGGCGCGGCCCAGCGTCGGGTCCGCCTCCTCGCCCGCGGCGGCCGCGTCGCGCTGCCGCTTGAGCAGGGCCACCTGGAGGTAGGAGATCGGGTCGAGGTAGGCGTCGCGGATGGCGAAGGTCTGCCTCAGGACGGGCTGCGCGTCCAGGAGTTCGGTCTCGCCGGTGATCCGCAGGACCTCGCGGACCGTCAGCGCGTGCTCGGCCTCGATGTCGGCGAAGACGTGCTGGAGCTCGGCCGGGACCAGGGTCTCGACGTAGTGGCGGGCGATCCGCAGATCGGTCTTGGCCAGGGTCATCTCGACGTTGGAGATGAAGTTCTGGAAGAAGTGCCACTGCTCGTGCATCTCGTCGAGCACGCCCTCTCCTCCCAATGTCGCAGTCAGGCCCGCCTCGCGCAGCGCCTTCAGGCCGGAGCCGACGCCGAACCAGCCGGGGACGATCTGGCGGGACTGGGTCCAGCCGAACACCCACGGGATGGCGCGCAGGCCGTCCAGGGAGACGCCCGAGCCGGGCCGTCGCGAGGGCCGCGAGCCGAGGTGCAGGTCGGCGAGCTGGTCCACCGGCGTCGACGCGAGGAAGTACGACGGCAGGTCCGGGTCCTCGACCAGACGGCGGTAGGCGGCGTGGGCCGCGTCGCTCACCACGTCCATCGCGGCGTCCCAGCGGGCCAGCGCCTCGTCGGACTGACGCGGGGACGTGTGCAGGGCGGAGGCCTGGAGGGTGGCCGCGACCGTGAGCTCCAGGTTCTCCCGGGCCAGCGAGGGGACCAGGTACTTGTCGGAGATGACCTCGCCCTGCTCGGTCACCTTGATCTCGCCCTCCAGGGTTCCCCAGGGCTGGGCGAGGATCGCGTCGTGCGAGGGGCCGCCACCGCGGCCGACGGTGCCGCCGCGGCCGTGGAACAGGCGCAGACGCACGCCGTAGCGGTGCGCGACGTCACGCAGCCGGCGCTGGGCGCGGTGGATCTCCCACTGGGAGGTGGTGATGCCGCCGAACTTCGAGGAGTCGGAGTAGCCGAGCATGACCTCCTGCACGTCCCCGTTCAGCGCGACCAGGCGCCGGTAGGAGGGGTCGGAGAGCATGTCCTCCAGGATCGTGTCGGCGGCCTTGAGCTCGTCCGTGGTCTCCAGGAGCGGCACGATGCCGATCTTGGCCCAGCCGGCGTGCAGGTCGATCAGGCCCGCCTCGCGCGCCAGGACGGCGGCGGCGAAGACGTCGTCGGCGCCCTGGCACATCGAGATGATGTACGACTCGATGACCTCGGGTCCGAAGACGTCGAGGGCGCGCTTGACGGTGTGGAAGACGCCGAGGGTCTTCTCGCCGGCCGCGTCCAGCGGGGCCGGGGTGGGCGCCAGCGGCCTGCGCGACCTGAGCTCCTTGGCGAGCAGCTTGCCGCGGTAGTCGCGGGGCATGTCCACGTAGCGCCAGGACTCCTCGCCGAGCCGGTCGAAGAGCTGGCCGAGGGCGTGGTGGTGGGCGTCGGCGTGCTCGCGGACGTCCATGGTGGCGAGCTGGAGGCCGAAGGCGGCGAGCGTACGGATCGTACGGTTCATCCGGCCGTCGGCGATCAGGCCGCCGCGGTGTTCGCGCAGGGAGGTCTGGACCAGCGTCAGGTCCTGGAGCAGCTCGGCGGTGCCGAGGTAGTCGCGGCCGTCCTCGTGCGGGGTGTTCTTGGCGAGCCGCAGCTTGGTGTTCTCCAGCTTCTGGCGGATCGCGGTGGCCTTGAGCCGGTAGGGCTCCTCGGCGTTGAGGCGCTTGTAGCGGGGGCTGATCTCCGGGAGGCGCTCCAGGTCGGCCCGGAGCGAGGTGAGCAGCTCCTCGGTGGCGCCGGTGTAGCGGATGGAGTTGGAGAGGAAGCCGCGCAGCTCGTCGATCAGGTCGAGCGCGTCGTTGATGCCGTGCTCGTGCTGGAGGATCAGGACGTCCCAGGTCACCTGGGGGGTGACGTTCGGGTTGCCGTCGCGGTCGCCGCCGATCCAGGTGCCGAAGGTGAGGGGGCGGGTGTTCTCGGGGAGGGTGACGCCGACGCGGTCCAGCTCGGCGGTCAGGTCCTCCAGGACGTCACCGACCGCGTTCGCGTGCAGCTCGTCGAGGTAGTAGATGGCGTTGCGGGACTCGTCGGTCACCTCGGGGCGTACGACACGCAGTTCGTCGGTCTGCCACACCAGGTCGATGTTCTCGGCCAGGCGGGTGTCGTAGCGGCGGCGGTCGGTCTCCAGGACCGGGGTCTCCAGCAGCGCGGCGATACGGCGGAGCTTGTTGAGGACCGAGCGGCGGGCGGCCTCGGTGGGGTGCGCCGTGAACACCGGACGAACGTTGAGGTTCTGGACCGTCTGGCGCAGGTGCTCGGGGTCGGCGTCCTTGAGGCGGTCGGCGGTGCGGGCGAGCAGGCCGCCCTCGGCGGCACGCTTGGCTCTGAGCTCACGGCCTCGGTGGACCTGCTCGGTGACGTTGGCCAGGTGGAAGTAGGTCGAGAAGGCGCGCACCAGCTTGGCGGCGGTCTCCAGCTCGGTGCCCCGCAGCAGTTCGGCGGCGGCGTCACCGTCCTCACGGGTGAGGCTGCGGACCTTCTCGACGAGTTCCAGCAGCTCCGGGCCTTCCTGCCGGACGAGGGTCTCGCCGAGGAGGTCCCCCAGTCGCCTGATGTCGGCGCGCAGCTCGGCGGAGGTGGTCTCCTGAGAAACGGTCTTGTCGTCGGCACTGCTCACAGGTGCGGCTCCTTGCAGTGTTGAAGCTCGTCCGGGAGGGAACCCGGTACCGGTCCGACGGCTGCTGCCGCATACGGACCGGACATCCGGGAAGAAATGAGAGCGGACCGCGCTGTCCGAACGACTCCAGGATAGGTGTCCGTGCGGACGCGCAGACTCTCGGGCTCTTGCCGTCGGGCGACGCGCTGCCATACTTACGACGCCGTAGGTTACGGAACCGTAGGGAGTCCCGCTCCCCTTCCACAGGCTCCGCTGACCAGGCCCTTGTCACAAAACCCTCGAACCCCACAGGGGACGCCCCATGACCACAAGCTCCGATGTGATCGAAGACGCCCCGAAGGCGCCCGACGATCCTTCGATGCCGTCCGCCACCCTGGGCGGCGAGCAGAAGCGTTCGCTCGAGCAGATCACCCTCCTGCTCTTCATCGTCGTTCCGTTCCTCGCCGTGCTCGCGGCGGTGCCGCTGGCGTGGGGCTGGGGAGTGAGCTGGCTGGACCTCGGCCTGCTCGTCTTCATGTACTTCCTCGGCTGTCACGGCATCACGATCGGTTTCCACCGCTACTTCACCCACGGCTCCTTCAAGGCCAGGCGCCCGCTGCGGATCGCGCTGGCGATCGCGGGGTCGATGGCGGTGGAGGGGCCTCTGGTGCGGTGGGTCGCCGACCATCGCAAGCACCACAAGTTCTCGGACGCGGAGGGCGACCCGCACTCCCCGTGGCGGTTCGGCGAGACGGTTCCGGCGCTGATGAAGGGCCTGTGGTGGGCGCACATCGGCTGGATGTTCGACGAGGAGCAGACCCCGCAGGAGAAGTACGCGCCGGATCTGATCAAGGACCCGGCGATCCGCCGGATCTCCCGGGACTTCATCTTCTGGGCGATGCTCTCCCTGGCCATCCCCCCGCTGGTCGGCGGTCTGGTGACGATGTCGTGGTGGGGCGCGTTCACGGCGTTCCTCTGGGGCTCGCTGGTCCGGGTCTGTCTGCTGCACCACGTGACCTGGTCGATCAACTCGATCTGCCACGCGGTGGGCAGGCGGCCGTTCAAGTCGCGGGACCGCTCGGGCAACGTGTGGTGGCTGGCGGTGCTGTCCTGCGGTGAGTCGTGGCACAACCTGCACCACGCCGACCCGACCTCCGCGCGGCACGGGGTGGAGCGCGGCCAGATCGACTCCTCGGCGCGTCTGATCCGCTGGTTCGAGATGTTCGGCTGGGCGTACGACGTCCGCTGGCCGTCACGCTCACGTATCGATTCGCGCCGTAACACCGACGAAGGCGGCTCCCGACGCGGGAAGGAGCCCGCGAAGGCGGCATGATTGACGCCGTGGCGACCGACTCCAGCAGCACCGAGAGCAATGAGAAACCAAGGCGCACGCGCCGCACCCGGATGACGGGTGCCGAGCGTCGTCAGCAGCTGCTCGAGATCGGTCGCACCCTCTTCGCCGCCAAGGGGTTCGAGGGCACGTCGGTGGAGGAGATCGCGGCGAAGGCCGGGGTGTCCAAGCCGGTGGTGTACGAGCACTTCGGCGGCAAGGAAGGCCTGTACGCGGTGGTGGTGGACCGTGAGATGCGGCGCCTGCTCGACATGGTCACGAGCTCCCTGACCGCCGGCCATCCGCGCGAGCTCCTCGAACAGGCGGCCTTCGCACTCCTGGACTACATCGAGGAGTACACGGACGGCTTCCGCATCCTGGTCCGTGACTCCCCCATCCCGCAGTCGACGGGTACCTTCGCTTCGCTGATCTCGGACATCGCCACCCAGGTGGAGGACATCCTGGGCCGCGAGTTCAAGCTTCGCGGCTTCGACCCGAAGCTGGCCCCGCTGTACGCCCAGGCCCTGGTCGGCATGGTCGCCCTGACCGGCCAGTGGTGGCTGGACGTGCGCCGCCCGAAGAAGGCGGAGGTCGCCGCGCACCTGGTGAACCTGTCGTGGCACGGGCTGGACGGCCTCGAGCAGAAGCCGCACCTGATAGGGCGCCGCAAGAGCTGAGTCCCGCGGCGCCCCTCGGGGTCACCGCTTGAAGGCGTCCTTGGCCTTCTCCTTGGCCTGGCGCATGTCGCCCTTGGCCTGTTCGGTGCGGCCCTCGGCGGTCATCCGCTCGTTGCCGACCGCGCGGCCCATGGTCTCCTTGGCCTTGCCCTTGGCCTGTTCCTTCTTCGCCCGGGCCTTCTGTTCCTTCGCCACGTCACTCACTCCCGGCTGGATCGTCCCCCGCTGTCACTCCAGCGAGTGGCCTGCGTGGGGAGGCTCAAACAACCGGCTCCAGAAACTCCAGCCGGTTGCCGACGGGATCGCTGGAGTAGAAGCGCCGGTGTCCCGGCAGGTCGGCGTCCCAGGTCACCGTGGCGCCGTGGGCCTCAAGCCGGGCCGCGTACGTCTCGATGTCCGTGACCCGCAGCCCGGGGTGGGCCTTCCGGGCGGGCCGGAAATCATCTTCGACGCCCAGGTGCAGCTGCACGGCCCCCGCCCGGAACCAGCACCCGCCACGCGCGGCGAGCACCGGCGGCTTGGGGATCTCCGCCATGCCGAGCACGCCGACGTAGTACGCCCGCAGCCGGTCCTCGGAGCCCGGCGGTGCGGCGAGCTGGACGTGGTCGACCCCGGTGAGCATCACGCCCCCTTGCGGGCGACGGCGAAGATCCGGCGGAACGGGAAGGGTGTGCCGTGCGGTCCCGCCGGATAGGCCTTGCGCAGGGCGTCCCGGTAGCGGCCCACGAAGTCGTCGCGGTTCTGCGGATCGTCGGCGAGCGCGGTGAGGACGGGCCGCAGTCCCGTTCCCTTCACCCAGTCGAGGACCGGGTCCTCACCGGTGAGGAGGTGGATGTACGTCGTCTCCCACACGTCGGCCGTGCAACCGAGGGCGGTCAGGTGCTCCAGATAGGTCTCGGGGGTGAGGACGGCGTCGTCGTGGCGCAGGAGGTCGCCGAGGCCGGCGGTGTGGGCGAGTTCGCGCATCAGCTGGTGGCTGGGGGCGCCGAAGTTCCCCGGCACCTGGAAGGCGAAGGTGCCGCCCGGCGCGAGCCCCGCGATCCAGTCGGCGAAGCGCTCCGCATGTCCGGGGACCCATTGCAGCGTGGCATTGCTGACGATGAGGTCGTACGGCTGTGCGGGCGCCCAGGTGCGGACGTCGGCGTGGGCGAAGTCGAGCCGGCCGCCGCCCGGCGTGGGGCCCTCGTGCTCGGTGCGGGCCCGGTCGAGCATCTCGGGCGAGTTGTCGTAGCCGGTGACGCGGGCGGTGGGCCAGCGGTCGGCGAGGACCGCGGTGACGTTGCCGGGGCCGCAGCCGAGGTCGGCGATGCGGGGCGCCTCCTCGGCGGGCAGGCCGGGGACGCGGGTGAGGAGGTCCGCGAAGGGCCGGGCGCGGTGGTCGGCGTGGCGCAGGTACTGGGCGGGGTCCCAAGTCGTCATGGCTCCACTGTGACCCCCGATTTATCTCGACGTCAAGAGACTTCACATCAAGAGACTCCACATCGACACAACCACTAGACTGATCGCCATGGAGGACGAGGTCGATCGGCTGGTCGCAGCATGGCGCCGGGAGCGCCCTGACCTCGACGTGGAACCGCTCGAGGTGCTCAGCCGGGTGAGCAGACTGGCCCGGCACCTGGACCGGGCACGTCGACTGGCCTTCTCCGAGCACAGCCTGGAGCCCTGGGAGTTCGACGTCCTCACCGCGCTGCGGCGCGCGGGAACGCCGTATCAGCTCTCCCCCGGGCAGCTGCTGACACAGACCCTGGTCACCTCGGGCACGATGACGAACCGCATCGACCGGCTGACCAAGAAGGGCCTGGTGGAACGTCTGCCGGACCCCTCGGACCGGCGTGGCGTGCTGGTCCGGCTGACGGACGAGGGCCAGGACCGCGCGGACCAGGCCCTCGCCGGACTGCTCGACCAGGAGCGCGCGATCCTCGCGGAGCTCTCCCGGGCCCAGCGGGGCGAACTGGCGGGGTTGCTACGCCAGTTGACCGCCCCGTTCGACAACATCCCCGGCTAGGTCGACGGGCCCGACCCCGGCACGGCGGGCGAGCGCGACGGCGGCCAGCGTGGAGTGCACGCCGAGCTTTCCGAGGACGTTCTGCATATGGGTGCGGACGGTGTGCGGCGAGAGGAACAGCCGCTCGGCGACGGCCTTTCTGCCCAGACCGGCGACCATGCACCGCAGCACCTCCCGCTCGCGCGGGGTCAGGGACTCGACGAGCCGCTCACTCTCGGTGCGGTGCTTGCGAGCGGCGGTGAGCTCCCTGAGGACCCCCGTGAGCAGGGCGGGCGGCAGATGCGTCTCGTCCCGCAGCACCCCTCGTATGACGGTCAGCAGTCTGGACAGCGAACAGTCCTTGGCCACCCACCCCGACGCCCCGGCCTGCAGGGCGAGCGCGGCACGCCGCTGGTCGTCCTTCTCGGCGAGGACGACGATGCGTACGCCGGGCTGCGCGGAACGCACCCCGACCACCAGCGAGATGCCGTCGACGAGCCCGTCCTCGTTGCCCTCCTGTACGGGCACGGCGGGCCGGATGCCCTGGACGTTGCCGCCCAGATCGGCGTCGACGAGCAGCACGTCGTAGCGGCGCCCCTCGGCGGCCGCGCGCTCCAGACTGCGCAGCGCGGCGGGACCGCTGCCGGCGGCGGAAACGTCGACATCGGGCTCGGCCGCCAGAGCTGCGGCGAGCGACTCGGCGAAAATGCGATGGTCGTCGACTACCAGGACTCGGATGCGAACCACGAAACCCCCTTCCCCAAGCTCTGTAAGAGCAGGGGATACCCCATCGTCGGGAGACGGAAAGACCGGCGCAGGTACGACGTCCGAAGCGCGATGGCCGCACGGCCGCCGCCGTGCACGAACTGCTACCCCCACTTCGGGCGCCGTACCCGACTGTCTCGCCCCCTGATCAGCACCGGCCCCCACCGGTGCTGTTCATCAGGGTACGGCCGGGGGCCGGGAGCGGAAGGTAATTTGCAGAACTGGCTGTCCAGCACGTTTATGGTGAGCCGCATGTTTCGCATTGAGACAGAAGTCGACAGAGGCCGACGCGATCTGCTCCACAGACGGCTCCGCGACACGAACACGGCGGCCTCACCGATCCTGCGCGCCCTGCACGGAACCCCAGGTGAACGGGAACTTCCGCTCCACGTCTGGGCTTTGGACGGCGCGGGCGAACTGGCGGGCGGGCTGGTCGGCCACACCTGGACGACGTGGCTGCACGTGACATACCTGTGGGTGGACGACCGGTGGCGGGGGGCGGGCCTCGGTTCGCAGTTGCTCGCGACGGCGGAGACACTCTCCCGCGACGAGCGAGGATGTGTGAACTCCCGCCTGGAGACCTGGGACTTCCAGGCACCGGAGTTCTACAAGAAGCAGGGGTACGACGTGGTGTGCGTGATCCCCGACTATCCGCCGGGGATCACCGAGTACACGCTGACGAAGCGGATCGGCTAGAACTTGCGGCCGCAGACGGTGTCGTACGGCCGTCCCACCACCATCGTCAGCCGGATGGGGTCGGTGGTGCCGGAGGGGCAGCGGGCGGAACCGGCGTCGACGAGCCCGAGCACCTTGAAGTCACCGGAACCCGCCTGGTCGCACGCGATCTCCGCGACGTCCGCCGCGACGCAGTCCCCCTTCACCAGCTGCCCGCCGCCCGCGCCCGCGTCGCCGGGATGGTCGTCGGAGAGATTGCGCCCGCAGACGGTGTCGGTGGGGATGCCGCCGCTCGGCTTCTCGTCGGACCCGAAGCTCATCGACACCTCGATGACCACGTCCGTCCCCGCCGGGCACTGGACCGCGGCGGGCAGGATACTGGCGTCCATGATCTTCAGCGCCTTGAAGGTGGCGTCGGAGTCGTCGCAGTTCAACGCCGTGTACCCGTCGGGAGCCCGGTCCGGATCGGGACCACCGCAGTCCCCGGCCTTCCACTCCCCCGAACTGCCGCCGCCGTCCCCGGTGGCCGAGGCGGACACGGACGGCCTGGAGGAGGCCTCGTCGTCACCGTCCTTGCCGCCCGTGAACCACCAGATCGCATAGATGATCCCGATGAACACGACCAGAGCCACCAGACCCCTGAGGCACCCCGGCTCCTTGCGCGGTGAAGCCTGAGGACCGCCCTGCACAGCCATGAAATCCCCCTTCGCCCACGGCGATATGCCCCACGGTCACACGGAACGGGGGGTTCTGGCCGGGGAGTTACGGTCTCAGGACGACTCGGGGACAATCCCCACAACGTGTTCGCACGCGCCGAGCCCCGGCAGGCCTCACTCGTCAGGGACTTCCTCCACCACCCGCTCCCCGAACCGCCACGAACCCCGGTTGCCGGCCGCCTCCGCGCGCAGGCCCGTCTCGTGGGCGATACGGGCGGCTCGGGTGTGGGTCAGGTCGGGGTAGTCCTCGGGGGCGAGCTTGATGTAGCCGCGCCGGTCGGCGGGGTGGGTGCGCAGGGCCTCACGGAGGTTCTCCTCCTGCTGCTGCGGGGTGGTGCGATCGCGGGTGACAGCCTTGTACGCCTTGCGCAGGCCGTCGCCCGGGCTCGTGCGTGCGTCACGGCGCCGTGCGGCGTCCGAGCCGCGCCAGGTCATCCAGCCGACGCAGGCGAGTGCGGCGAGGGCCAGTGCGCTCGCGCCGAGCACCTCGCCGGTGGCGTCGGCCTGGCCCGGCGTCTGCGGTGCCAGGTCGCCGTCGGGGTCCTCGATCACGGTCAGCCGCTGGCCGACGTCGTAGAGGTCGGACGTCGTCTCCATGGCGGGGCCCGGCACCCGGGTGCCGTCCTGCCGTTCCAGCGTGTAGTGCGAGTGCCGGGCCCTGCGCCCCTGCGCCGGGTCCCGCCATTCCCTCACGACCGTGGCCCTGACCTTCTCGCCCCGCTGCCGGAGGGTGAGGTCGTCGCGTGCCAGGCCGACGACGTACACGGACATCGCCGAGGTGAGCACGATGAACAGGGCCGCGTAGGAACCGGACTCCCTGGCTCCCAGTTTCCGGATCAGCAGGGCGAGCAGGACGCCGTGCACGATCCACAGGGGGATCCGGACGGCCAGGCCGACGTCGTCCGCCAGGAAGAACATCCCGGCGATCACGGCGACGACGTAGCAGCCGATGCCGATCGCGAGCGGGACGGGGTGCCGGGTGCGCCTCCCCCGAGCCTCCTGTGCCGCTTCCGCGCTGCCGCTCATTCCTGTGTCTCCGTTCCGGCCGAGACCGACTTCATGATGCCGCCGAGCACCTCGACGTACGCGCTCCAGTGCTCGACGTCCTGCGTCATGAAGACGAAGAGCGCCGCACCCGGACCGGTCTTGAGCGGCACGCAGAACTGCGCCTGTCGGACCGTGGTCGCCACCGGTTCGTCCAGGCCGAAGAGCGCTCCGGGGATCCGCAGCTCCTGCTCGCGGATGCAGAGGGCGGAGATGCCGTAGGGCAGCATGACCAGCCCGACCTCGGCGTCCGGGAACAGTTCGCCCCACTGTTCGGCCGTGCGCCGCGCCGCCCCCTGTCGGTCCTGGCTCCGCGGCCCCGGCCCCGGCGGTTCGACGAGCACGCAGAGCGTGCCCTGGGACAGCCGGTCCCCGGGCATGCGCAGCAGGCAGCTCGACACATGCTCGGCGCCGGCCGCGATCATCGTCTGGAGCAGGTACTCGCCGGACACGACGAGGCTGAACTTCTGTTCCTGCGTGGCGCCGGCGAAGAGCGAGTCGGCCGCGTCGGCCATCCTCAGCATCCGGGGCTCCGGATCCTCCGCCAGGTCGAACGCCAGGAATCCCGGCGGCAGTTCGAACCAGAGGTCGGGCAGGTCGACAGTGGCCGCGCTCACTTGGTCAGCTCCCAGGCGCCGAGACCGATGGCGCTGCCGACGGCGACGAGTCCGCCGACCTTTCCGCCGCCGACGCCCGTGACGATGTTGCCCGCGCCGGTGCCCACAGTGGCGGCGTCGTACTTCGCCGGGCTCGTGCCCAGGGCGTTGACCGCGGTCGGTGCCGTCCAGGCGAGCATGGCCGCGGCCTGGACCCCTTCCGTGGCGGTCAGGGCGGCGCCGCGCGAGACGCCCAGCCTGGTGGCGACGGCCATCACCGGCTTGTCGATCACCTTGGCGACCGGGTCGACGGCCTTCATGACGTCCTTCGCCGTCACGGCGGCCGTCCTGATGCCGACCCTGGTACCGGCGACGAAGCCCTCGGCCGCCCGTCCCGCCCTGAACCCGGCCGTCAGGCCCGACTTCGCCGCTCCGACGCCGGGAATCATGCCGAGCGCGTCGCCGCCCAGCGTGAGCCAGTTCCCGATGTTCTCGCCGGTGGGCGGGAAGAGTCCCTCCATGCCGTACGACGCCGCGTGCGCGAACAGCGCGACCGCACTCAGTCCGATCGCGAGCGGAGCGAGCGCCGGGCAGAAGATGGCGATGACCCCGACGACGGAGGCGGCGACGGTGATCCAGTCCGCGTGGGCCTCGATCCAGTCGCCGACGGCGGAGAGCAGGTCCCCCACCTCCCCCGGCAGGTCGGCCAGGGCCTTGCCGAGGCTCTCGATGGCGTCCCCGAGCCGGTCCCACATGCCGGGCTCGTTCGGCGCGATGTCCATGGCGTTCTTCAGCCGGTCGGCGATGCGCTCGCCGTACTCCCGGTAGTCGCCGGCCATCCGGTGGCCCTCGCGTCGCAGCTCCTCCAGCTGGTGCCGGTGCTCGTCGGCCTTCTTCCCGTCGGCCTTCTCGGCACCGGTCGGCCGGTCGTCGACCTCGGCCGCCCGCGCCTCCAGCCGTACCGCGGCCGCCTGCTTGCGCTCCATGTACGCCGCCCAGTCCTCCAGGGCGGTCGCAGCGTCACGGAACGAGTCGCGGGCGTCGTCCATGCGCGGCCGGAACTCGTCGTCGAACTTCTCCCGGAAGGCCTCCGCCGCCTGCCCCTTCCAGTCGCCGGCCCCGGTGCCGTGCAGGACCTGGCAGATCTCGACGAGCGCCTTCGCGGTCCGGCGCACCGTCCTGGCCACCTCGTCGGCCGCGGCGTGGTCACCGGGGCAGGGCACGAACCCCAGGGCCGGGAAGTCCTCCGGTGTCACTTGCGGCCCGCCTCGGCCAGTTCGTGGTCCAGCTTCTCGAAGGACTCCTTGACCTTGAGCAGCGCCTTGGACGCCTTCTCGGAGAACTTCGTCAGCTGCTTGATGCCGTACGACCACTCGTCGCCGAAGTGGTCCATCCGCCGGGCGAGTTCGGGCACCCCCATGGCGTCACCGGTGACCTCCCGCATCTCCCGGCCGGGTTTCCTCATCAGCTCGGCGATGTGGTCGAGGTTGTGCCGCACGCGGTTCAGCACCGCGTAATCGACCGACAGGTCGCTCATCTCGCCCCCGTGTCTGCCCGTACTCGAACGGATCGACGCTACTCGGGGGCCGCGTCAGGGATCGGCCTCGCGCTCGTCAAGATCCAATCAAACAGGGCAAAACAAGGGTCAGCCCCGCGCTCGGCGAGGAGCACGGGGCTGACGGGAGCGGCGAACCTCAGGAGAGCCTGCGCGCCCCCGGCGAAGGCACCGCCTCGAACACGCGGGGCGCCGTGAACCCGGCCGCGGCGAAGGCCTCCTCCACCGCCTTGGTGATGGAGTCCACGTCGGCGACGTCCGCCAGCACGATCGCCGAGCCGCCGAAACCGCCACCGGTCATCCGGGCGCCCAGGGCTCCCGAGGCGATGGCCGTGTCGACGACCAGGTCCAGCTCCGGGCAGGAGATACGGAAGTCGTCGCGCAGGGAGGCGTGGCCCTCGATCAGGACCGGGCCGATGGCGCGGGTGTCGCCCGACTCCAGCAGCTTGACGACGCGCTCGACGCGCTCGTCCTCCGTGACGACGTGACGGACGAGTCGTACGACCTCTTCCTCGTCGCCCAACCGGGCCAGAGCCGCGTCCAGTTCGCCGTACGGCACGTCCCGCAGCGCGTCCACGCCCAGCAGTGCCGCACCCTTCTCGCAGCCCGCGCGGCGCTTGCCGTACTCGCCCTCGCTGTGGGAGTGCTTGACCTGGGTGTCGACGACCAGCAGGCGCATGCCCTCGGCCGCCAGGTCGAGGGGGATCTGCTTCTGGGACAGGTCGCGGGTGTCGAGGAACAGCGCGTGGCCGTCCTCGCAGCAGGCCGAGGCCGTCTGGTCCATGATGCCGGTCGGGGCGCCGACGTAGACGTTCTCCCCGCGCTGGCACAGGCGGGCCAGCTGCCAGCGCTGCAGACCGAGTTCGAACAGGTCGTTGACGGCCAGGGCCACCACGACCTCCAGCGCCGCCGACGAGGACAGGCCCGCGCCCGACGGGACCGTCGACGACAGATGGATGTCGGCGCCGGTCACCGGGTGGCCGGCCTCGCGCAGGGCCCAGAGGACACCCGCCGGGTACGCCGTCCAGCTCTTGTCGGACTCCGGGACCATGGCGTCGAGCGTCAGCTCCACGACCCCGCCCTCGACGTCCGCGGAGTGCAGCCGCAGGACGCCGTCCGTGCGCCGCGAGACCGCCGCCACGGCGGTGTGCGGCAGCGCGAAGGGCATCACGAAGCCGTCGTTGTAGTCGGTGTGCTCACCGATGAGGTTGACGCGGCCCGGCGCCGACCAGACACCTTCGGGTTCGGTTCCGTAGAGCTCGACGAAACCGTCCCGCACCTGCTGCCCCACTACTGCTCCCTTGCTGTGCCGATGTTCTGCGTGAACTCCCACGCGTCCGCGACGATCCCCGCGAGATCCGCGCGGGACGGGTTCCAGCCCAGCTTCTCGCGCGCGGCCCGCGCCGACGCCACCAGGATCGCCGGGTCGCCGCCGCGGCGAGGGGCCACGACCTCGGGGATCGGGTGGCCGGTGACCTGACGGACGGTCTCGATGACCTGGCGGACGGAGAAGCCCTCGCCGTTGCCGAGGTTGCAGATCAGGTGCTCGCCCGGCTGCGCGGCCTTCAGCGCCAGCAGATGGGCCTCGGCCAGGTCGGCGACGTGGATGTAGTCACGGACGCAGGTGCCGTCCGGCGTCGGGTAGTCCTCGCCGAAGACGGAGATCGCCTCCCGCTTGCCCTGCGCGACCTGGAGGACCAGCGGGATGAGGTGCGACTCGGGGTCGTGGCGCTCGCCCTGCTGTCCGTACGCGCCCGCCACGTTGAAGTAGCGCAGCGACACCGCGCCCAGACCGTGGGCGGCCGCCTCACCGGTGATCATGTGGTCGACGGCGAGCTTCGAGGCGCCGTAGGGCGACGTCGGG
This sequence comes from Streptomyces sp. NPDC002817, assembly GCF_053592055.1. Classification (NCBI taxonomy): domain Bacteria; kingdom Bacillati; phylum Actinomycetota; class Actinomycetes; order Kitasatosporales; family Streptomycetaceae; genus Streptomyces; species Streptomyces sp. NPDC002817. The sequence continues at coordinate 470,744 of NZ_JBSFUY010000002.1, read as the reverse complement.
GCCGTCGGGTCGGACTCGGTGATCGGGGTGCTGACCGGCTCGCCGTACGTGGCCGCCGTGGAGGAGAAGACGAGCTTCCGCACGCCCGCCTCGCGCATGGCGCCCAGCAGCGCCATGGTGCCGCCGACGTTGTTGTCCCAGTACTTCTCGGGCTTCACGACCGACTCGCCGACCTGCGAGAAGGCGGCGAAGTGCAGGACTCCGTCGTAGGAGCCGTCCAGCCACTTGCCCGCGTCGCGGATGTCGCCCTCGATGAAGGAGGCGCCCGCCGGGACGCCCTCGCGGAAGCCCGTCGTCAGGTTGTCGAGGACGACGACCTCGTGGCCCGCCTCCAGCAGATGCTGGGCGACCACGCTGCCGACATAGCCCGCGCCACCGGTGACCAGGTACTTACCGCTCATGAACTCGCTACCTCTCGCAGTCGCTCGGCCGCGGCCTCCGGCCGGATGTCGTTGATGAACACGTTCATGCCGGACTCGGAACCCGCGAGAAACTTCAGCTTGCCGGGCGTGCGGCGGATGGTGAAAAGCTCGAGGTGGAGCGCGAAGTCGTCACGGTTGACGCCCTCGAACTCCTCCAGCGCGCCGAACGGGGCCTGATGCCAGGCCGCGATGTACGGCGTGAGGGGCTCACCTTCGCCGAAGATCCGGTCGAAGCGCCTCAAGAGTTCCAGATAAACCTGGGGGAATTCTGAGCGCGCGTCCTCGTCGAGCCCCAGCAGGTCCGGCACCCGGCGCTTCGGGTACAGGTGCACCTCGTACGGCCAGTGCGCCGCGTACGGCACGAAGGCCACCCAGTGTTCACCCTCCAGGACGACCCGCTCGTCGGCGAGTTCGCGCTCCAGGACGGCGTCGAAGAGGTTCTCCCCGCCCGTCGCCTCCTTGTGGGCGGCGACCGAGCGCAGTGTCAGCGCGGTGCGGGGCGTGGTGAAGGGGTACGCGTAGATCTGCCCGTGCGGGTGACCCAAGGTCACACCGATCTCGGCGCCGCGGTTCTCGAAGCAGAACACCTGTTCCACGGAGGGCAGATGAGACAACTCCGACGTCCGGTCCGTCCACGCGTCGAGGACCAAGCGCGCCTGCTCCTCGGTGAGGTCGGCGAAGGACGCGTTGTGGTCGGAGGTGAAGCAGACGACCTCGCAGCGACCGGAGTCACCGGCGAGGGACGGGAAGCGGTTCTCGAAGACCACGGCGTCGTACGACGAGTCCGGGATCTCGCTGAGCCGCTCGCCCTGCGACGGGCACAGCGGGCACTCGTCGGCCGGCGGGTGGTAGGTGCGGCCCTGGCGGTGCGAGGCGATCGCGACCGAGTCGCCGAGCAGCACGTCGCGGCGGACCTCGGACGTGGTGACCGTCCGGTCCAGCGGACGGCGGTCCACCGCGTCCCGCACGGTGTCGTCGCGCAGGTCGTAGTAGATGAGCTCGCGACCGTCGGCCAGTCGGGTCGAGGTCTTCTTCACCGCCGGACTCCTTCACTCAAACAGAACTAAACACAAGTAACCATAACTCGACAGTCGCGTCAACGTCGGAATCAAACAAAGCGCACCAGTGGAAGGGTTGAATGGCTGCCCATGCAAACTGTCACAAAAGGCACATATCTAGCAGCCGAGCTGCGACTCCCCACGAACTGGCTCGACTACACGATCCTCGGCATCTACTTCGTGGTGGTCCTGGGCATCGGGTTCGCGGCCCGCCGCTCGGTGAAGACCAGCCTCGACTTCTTCCTCTCGGGGCGCTCGCTGCCCGCCTGGATCACGGGTCTGGCCTTCATCTCCGCCAACCTGGCCGCCACCGAGATCCTCGGCATGGCCGCCAACAGTGCGCAGTACGGCGTCTACACCGTGCACTGGTACTGGATCGGCGCCATCCCGGCCATGGTCTTCCTCGGCCTGGTGATGATGCCCTTCTACTACTCCTCCAAAGTCCGCTCGGTCCCCGAGATGCTGCTGCTGCGCTTCGACAAGTGGGCGCACCTGCTGAGCTCGGCACTCTTCGCCTTCGCCGCGATCCTGATCTCCGGGGTCAACCTGTACGCCCTCGCGATCGTCGTCGAGGCGCTGCTGGGCTGGCCGCAGTGGGTGGCGATCGTGGTCGCGGGCGCGTTCGTGCTGGCGTACATCACGCTCGGCGGTCTGTCGTCGGCGATCTACAACGAGGTCCTGCAGTTCTTCGTGATCCTCGCGGCCCTCATCCCGATCGTGGTGCTGGGCCTGAAGAAGGTGGGCGGCTGGGACGGCCTGACGGACAAGCTGACGGCCCAGCACGGCGCCGACTTCACGACGGCGTGGGGCGGTACCGGCATCGGCTCGGACAACCCGCTCGGCGCGAACTGGCTGACGATCGTGCTGGGCCTGGGCTTCGTGCTGTCCTTCGGCTACTGGACGACGAACTTCGCGGAGGTCCAGCGAGCGCTGTCGGCGAAGAACCTGAGCGCGGCCCGGCGGACGCCCCTGATCGCCGCCTACCCCAAGATCTTCATCGTCTTCCTGGTGATGATCCCGGGCCTGACGGCCGCGGCCCTGATCCCCGGCTTCGGTACCACGGAGTCGGGCTACCAGTACAACGACGCGATCCCGTACCTGATGGAACAGCTGCTGCCCAACGGTGTCCTGGGCATCGCGGTGACCGGTCTGCTGGCCGCCTTCATGGCGGGCATGGCGGCGAACGTGTCGTCCTTCAACACGGTGTTCACGAACGACATCTGGGCGCGGTACGTGGAGAAGGGCCGTGAGGACGCGTACTACGTGCGCTTCGGCCGCCTGATCACGGTGATCGGCGTGGTGGCGTCGGTGGGCACGGCGTTCCTGGCCTCGTCCTTCTCGAACATCATGAGCTACCTCCAGACCCTGTTCTCCTTCTTCAACGTGCCGATGTTCGTCGTCTTCATCGTCGGCATGTTCTGGAAGCGCGCGTCCGCGAAGTCGGGCTTCTGGGGTCTGCTGGCAGGCACGGTGGCGGCGATGGTGAACTACTTCTGGATCTACAAGCAGGGCATCGTCGACATCCCGACCGACCAGGGCGCCAACTTCGTCTCGGCGATCGTGGGCTTCGTGGCGGGCGCGGTGGTCATGGTCGCGGTGTCGCTGTTCACCGCGCCCAAGCCGGCGGCGGAGCTCCAGGGCCTGGTCTACGGCACCCGCTCCCCGGGCATGTCCGAGGCACCGGCCGAGGGCGACGACGCCTGGTACCGCAGGCCGGCCCTGCTGGGCTGGGGCGCGGTGATCCTGGCTGCCGCCTGTTACATCCCGTTCTCGTTCTGATCGCGCCCCGGAAGGGAGTTTGAGAGACCATGTCCGACCACTCCGGATACTCCGACAAGGACGTCCAGCGGGAAGTCGCCGAACTACAGGCCCAGTCCGCCACCGCGGCCCGCATCTTCGACCTGCGCCGCATCATCGGCGGCCTGTTCGTGTTGTACGGCGTCATCGTCACGATCGCCGGCATCAACCCCTCCGACGCCACCCTCGACAAGGCCGAGGGCGTCAACATCAACCTCTGGACCGGCCTCGGGATGCTGCTCCTCGGCATCTTCTTCCTGGTGTGGCTGAAGCTCCGCCCCACCCCGCCACCGACACCCCCGACCATGGAGGCCGAGAAGCCGACCGAGTAGGAACACCCGCCGGGGCCGAGGCCGGAGTCGAGCGTTCTCAGGCCCGGCTCAGGCCTCCGGGCCCCCGCTCAGGTCCTGAGTGGAGTGCGGTATCGGGCCCGCTCGGTCCAGTAGGCCGGTTCGGGCCGCCAGGGCCGCTGCCTCCAGGCGCGATCCCACTCCCAGCTTCATCAGGACGCGTTGGACGTGGGTGCGGGCGGTGGAGGGGGCGATGCCCATGCCGGCCGCGATGAGCCTGGTGTCCTCGCCGTCGGCGACGCGTACCAGGACCTCCACCTCCCTCGGGGTGAGCATCTGGAGCAGTCGCTGGCCCTCGTCGTCGGGCTGGGCGGCCGGGTTCAGCAGTTCGCTGAAGGCGCCTTGCAGGAGCTGGGGCGCGACCGCCGCCTCGCCCGCCCTCGCCTTCATGATCGCCCGCTCGACACCTTCGATGCGCTCGTCATGGCGTACATAGCCGGAGGCACCGGCGGCGAAAGCGGCCGCGATCCCGCGCGGACTCGGCACCGGGCCCAGCACCAGGACCGCCACCTGCGGACGGTCGCGCTTGATCTTCACCACCGGGTCGAAGATGCCCGGTTCGGCCGGTGTCGCCGTGCCCAGCAGGCACACCTCGGGCGCCCGGGTGATCACCAGCTCCGCCGCGCCCGCGGCGGGTGCCGCCGCGGCGAGCACCCGGTGCCCGCGCAGCTTCAACGCCGAGGCCAGCGCCTCCGCGAGCAGACGGTGGTCGTCGACCACCATGAGCCGCACTCCCATCGAGCAACCCCCCAGTCCCCCCAATGGATCCCCATGCAACGATCCCCATGCCCCGCTGTGGATGCTCCACTATGGATGCCCACTGGTCGCACGGTCAGAAGCCCCCTCCCGGCTCCCCCGCTCTTCATGCCCCCGGAAGCTACACGCTTGTTCGACGTTGCGCTCCCCCTACTGGTGAGAAGTGCCCCGGATCGACGGAATTTCCGGCATTCGAGGTTGATGGGTGGTACGCGCACGGCCCCGCCCCTGAGCAGGGACGGGGCCGTGGTCACCAGCGGATTCACACGCGCTGAGCGATCACTTCGTTCCGAAGGCGACCGCGAGATACTCCTTCTCGGTCGAACTGCCACCGAAGTCGCTCGCGTAGACCTGCGCCATGAACAGCCGTCCGTCGCGGTAGAGGATCTCGGAGTACTCGGGGAGCATGCTCGTCTCCACGTCGCGCACCGCCTCCGTCGCCGGGTTCTCCAGGAGCTTCGTCTCCTTGAAGGTGCCGCCGTCGATGGTCACGATCTGACCGCCCTTGTCGTACGGCGGCCGCTTGTACGCCAGCACGTTGCCGCCGTCCATGCGCAGCGGGGTGAGCATGTAGCCGTCACCCGCGTCGGCGCGCTGGCCGGTCTCCTTGCCGCTGTTCAGGTCGATGGCGACGATCGAGTTGGTCCGGGAGTAGTCGCTGCCGGTGACGTCGCGCTCCTCGGTCGGCAGGTAGAGCCGGTCGTTGCCGACCACGATCTGGAAGCAGTACTCGACCCTGCTGATGCCGTCGCAACGGGCCACGTACTTCTCGGGATCCACCGAGATGCGCGAGCGCAGCTTGCCGGTCTTGTTGTCGATGGCGAAGACGTCCGAGATGCCCTGCGCGCCCTCGACCTCGCCGACCTCGGCGGCCACGACGAGTGGCTCGGTGGAGACGATGCTCGCGTACTCGATGCCCGTCGCCATCTTGTACTCGGAGATCACCTTCCCGGAGGCCGGGTCGATGGTCTGGATCTGCAGCTGGCGCTGGCCGTAGGAACCGCACTTGCGGACCGCGACCAGCTTCTCGCCGCCGCCGTAGCCCGCGTCGTAGCAGGTGTCGGTCGGCTTCGGGGCCCACAGCGACTTGCCGCTCTCGATGTCCCAGGCGCCGCCGCCGCTGGTGCTGCCCGCGGCGACCGTGTTCGCGCTGACGGTGACATTGTCCCAGCGGATCGGCCGGTCACCGGACTTGGCGGTCTTGGTCCACAGCTTCTTGCCCGCGCTCAGGTCGATCGCCGCGATCTGGCTGCAGCCGGCCGTACGTTCCTTCGTCGGCATGGCGGGCTCGTAGGCGATCGCCGTCAGACCGTTCTCGGTGGCGTGGCGGCTGGCCTGGCACACCGGGCCGGGCAGCTTGATCGTCCACAGCTTGGTGCCCTTGTCGGGGTCGTAGCCGACGACCTCGGCGATGCCGCTCTTGGCGTAGACCGTGTCGGTCAGCCAGGAGCCGTTCACCGTGTACGTGGTGTCGACCGGCGGCTTGGGCTGCGGGACCTGGAAGAGGACGGACGCGGCGGTGCTGGACGGGACCTTCTCGTCGCCCTTGCTGGAGGTGCCGCCGGTGCCGCCCTTCTCGTCGCCGCCACCGCCGGTGCCGCCGCTGGAGCTCGCGGTGTCCTTCTTGTCGTCGCCGGACGAGGAGGCGTACCAGGCACCGCCGCCCACGATCAGCGCGATCGCCACCACCGCCGCGACGATGATCGCCAGCTGCGGGCTGATCTTCCGTCCGCCACCGGCCGGCTGACCGGGCTGGGGGTGCAGCGGCATGGTCGGCTGCTGGTAGCCGTAACCGGGCTGCTGGCCATAGGGGTTGGGCTGCTGGCCGTAACCGCCGGGCTGCTGCCCGTACGGGTTCGGCTGCTGGCCGTACGACGGCTGCGGTTGCTGGCCGGGGTAGCCGTAGCCCGGCTCCGCCGGCGGTGCCTGCGGGGGCGGGGGCGTCTGCGGGGCGCCCTGCGGCGGCGGGGGCGCCTGCGGGTAGCCGTAGCCGGGCTGCTGGGCCGGCGGCTGCGGGGCGCCGAATCCGGGCTGCTGCGGCGGCTGGTCCTGCGGCGGGCCGAAACCACCCCCGGGCGGGGGCTGGTTGGGCGGCGGGGGCGGCGGCTGGGTCATGACGCGGGTACCTCGGGAAGTAGGGACGACGGCGGGAACGTGACGGGGCGAGGGGCTACTTGCCGTAGGCGAGCATCAACTTCTCCGGCGTGTCGTCGTTGCCGCTCAACCGTGTGGTCGAGAGGTAGAAGCGTCCGTCGACCCAGTCGATGGCCTTGGAGTAGAAGCCGTCCTCGATGTCGGCGATGCCCGCCGGGTTCTGGAGCAGCTTGGCCGGCTTGTGGTTCGAGCCGGTGGTGGCGAGGGAGACGACCTGGCCGCCCGCGTCGTACGACGGCTGGACGTAGGCGATCAGCTTGCCGTTCTCGATCTTCAGCGGCAGCATCGCCTCGTCCGCCGGGGACTTGACGCGCCACTTCTCCTTGCCGTTGGAGAGGTTGATCGCCACGATCTCGTTGGCGCTGGAGGTGGCCTCGGTGGGCAGGTAGAGGGTGTCCGCGTCGGCGACCGCGCCGGTGCAGCCCGTCAGGTCACGCGCGAAGATCGCCCAGTCGCAGGCGGGGGCGAAGTCCTCGTCGAAGGCGACCTGGGAGCGGAACTTGCCACCGTCGGTGAACGTGGAGATGTTCCAGCTGTTCTTGTCCTCGTTGGTGCTGTAGATGACCAGCGGGTCGAGGGAGTAGGCGCGCGCGACCCGCCAGCCCTTGTCGAACTTCTGGGTCCACTTGACCTTGCCGGTCGTCGGGTCCAGCTCCTGCACCTCGTCGTGCTCGTTGTCACCGGAGGCGTCGCAGGAGGAGACGGCGATCAGCTTGGCGCCGCCCGCGAAGGCGCTGGGGAAGCAGGCGTCGCCGTACTTCGCCTTGTCGAAGAGCTTCTTGCCGGTCTCCACGTCGTACCCCGTGCCCGACATCGAGCGACCCACCAGCAACGTCTTGCCGGTGATGGACAGTTCGATCTGGAGGGTGCTGTCGAACAGCTCGCCGTCGGATACCTCGCCGCTCCAGCCCTTCTCGCCGGTGTTGAGGTCGATCTCCTGGAGCTTGTTGCACTCCGCGCGGTCGCTGCTGCCGCTCATGTAGGCCACGACGATCTTGCCGGCGGCCGTCTGCTGCGGGGTGGTCGCGCAGATCTTCTGGTCGAAGGTGATCGGGTCCCAGGTGGGCTTGCCGTCGCCGACGTTGTAGGCGACGAGCTGCTTGTACGCCGCCTTCACCGCGGTCTTGTCGGTGATCCACATGCCGGGGGCGTCGGCGCCGTTGCCGGGGGCGTCGGGCGCGTCCTTGTACCAGAGCACCTTCGACTCGCCGGACTGGCGGCCCTCGTTGAGGTCCGTCTGCTCCTCGCCGCCGCCACCGTCGCCGTACCCGGGGTTGACCGGGTCGTCGGAGGCGGACGGCTTGGCGCTGCCGCTCTCCTTGGCGACCGGCTTCTTCGGGTCGTCGTCGCCGCTCGCGACCGCCCACACGGTGCCGCCGACCACCAGCAGCCCGGCCACGGCCGCGGCGATGACGAGGGCGGGCTTGCCCTTGAAGGGGTTGCGCGAGCCGGACGGCGGGGTGCCGGGACCGCCGGGGTACTGCGGCTGGGGCGGGTAGCCGTAGCCGGGCTGGCCGTAGGGGCCGGGCGGCTGGGGCTGACCGTAGGGACCGGGCTGGCCGTAGGGGCCCGGCTGCTGGGGCTGGGCGTAAGGCCCCGGTTGCTGCGGCTGGCCGTACGGACCGGCGGGCGGCTGCTGGGGATAGCCGTACCCGGGCTGGGGCGCACCCGCCGGCGGCCCCTGCGGAGGCGGCGGCGTCTGCGGCGGGCCCGCAGGGGGCGGCGGCGCGCCGAAGCCACCCTGCGGCGGCGGGTCCTGCGGTGCTCCGAAGCCGGGCGGCTGGTTGGGCGGCTGAGTCATCAGCGCGTTCCCCCTCGTTCACTGATTTTTAGCCACGCCCTGAGGTAGGTAACGGACTCAGAGTCGTACTCAGAAAGTTCTCAGACGGCTCTTTCTATCACCCGGGACCGACAGGAACCCGGGCCGATCATCCCCTGTGCCCAAGGGAGGACCGGCCCGTGACGCCTCCGTTATGCGCCTTCACGCACCCTTCACGCGTCCTCGGCGAGTTCCAGCCAGCGCATCTCCAGCTCCTCGCGCTCCGTGGCCAAGTCCCGGAGCGTGGCGTCGAGTTCGGCCACCTTCGCGAAGTCCGTGGCGTTATCGGCGATTTGGGCGTGCAGCTTGGTCTCCTTCTCGGAGACCTTGTCGAGCTGCCGCTCGATCTTCTGGAGCTCCTTCTTGGCGGCCCGCTGATCGGCGGCGCTCCTGTCGGGCGCGGCCTTCTGGACGACCGGTGCGGCGGCGGCCGCGGCCTCCTCCATCTTGTGGCGGCGCTCGATGTACTCGTCGATACCGCGCGGCAGCATCCGCAGGGTGGCGTCGCCGAGGAGGGCGAAGACCCGGTCGGTGGTGCGCTCGACGAAGAAGCGGTCGTGGGAGATGACGATCATCGAGCCGGGCCAGCCGTCGAGGAGGTCCTCCAGCTGGGTCAGCGTCTCGATGTCGAGGTCGTTGGTGGGCTCGTCGAGGAAGAGGACGTTGGGCTCGTCCATGAGGAGACGCAGGAGCTGGAGCCTGCGCCGCTCACCACCCGACAGGTCGCCGACCGGCGTCCACTGCTTCTCCTTGTTGAAGCCGAACGTCTCGCACAGCTGCCCGGCGGTCATCTCGCGCCCCTTGCCGAGGTCGACACGCTCACGCACCCGCTGCACCGCCTCGAGCACCCGCAGGGTCGGGTCGAGTTCGGCGACCTCCTGGGAGAGATAGGCGAGCTTGACCGTCTTCCCCACGGAGACCCGGCCGCCGACGGGCTGCGTCTCGCCCTCGGTCCGCCAGGCCTCGCGCATGGCGCGCAGCAGGGAGGTCTTGCCGGCGCCGTTGACACCGACCAGGCCGATGCGGTCGCCGGGGCCGAGCTGCCAGGTGATGTGCTTGAGCAGCACCTTGGGGCCGGCCTGGACGGTCACGTCCTCCAGGTCGAAGACCGTCTTGCCGAGCCGCGAGGACGCGAACTTCATCAGCTCGCTGGAGTCGCGCGGCGGCGGCACGTCCTTGATGAGCTCGTTGGCGGCCTCGACGCGGAAGCGCGGCTTGGAGGTACGGGCCGGGGCGCCGCGGCGCAGCCAGGCGAGTTCCTTGCGGACCAGGTTCTGCCGCTTGGTCTCCTCGGTGGCGGCGATGCGCTCGCGCTCGGCGCGGGCGAAGACGTAGTCGGAGTAGCCGCCCTCGTACTCGAAGACGTCGCCCTTCTGCACGTCCCACATGCGCGTGCACACCTGGTCGAGGAACCAGCGGTCGTGGGTGACGCAGACGAGCGCGGACCGGCGCTCGCGCAGATGCCGGGCGAGCCAGGAGATGCCCTCGACGTCGAGGTGGTTGGTGGGCTCGTCGAGGACGAGCAGGTCCTGCTCCTCGATGAGGAGTTTGGCGAGCGCGATCCGGCGGCGCTCACCGCCGGAGAGCGGGCCGATGACGGTGTCGAGGCCCTGGGGGAAGCCGGGCAGGTCGAGGCCGCCGAAGAGACCGGTCAGGACGTCGCGGATCTTGGCGTTGCCGGCCCACTCGTGGTCGGCCATGTCCCGGATGACCTCGTGGCGGACGGTCGCGGTCGAGTCCAGGGAGTCGTGCTGGGTGAGGACGCCGCTGCGCAGCCCGCCGGAGTGGGTGACGCGGCCGGTGTCGGGCTCCTCCTGCTTGGCGAGCATGCGGATCAGGGTGGTCTTGCCGTCGCCGTTCCGGCCGACGACACCGATGCGATCGCCCTCGGAGACGCCGAGCGAGACGCCGTCGAGCAGGGCACGGGTGCCGTACACCTTGCTGACGTTCTCGACATTGACCAGATTGACGGCCATTTCTCTCCTGACAAGGGGGATGCTCGACCCTCCAGGGTAGTCCGGCCGCCGGTCGGCCCTTCCCACGGCCGTTACCCGGACGTAGGGATTCCCCTGATTGACGTGACCTCATCAAAACCGCCACCGTGTGCGCACAGGACACAGGCCACCCCCACTCGCCCAGTCCGCGCACGTTTCCCAGAAGGGGTCCCACCCCCATGTTCGTGCAGCAGTCCCCCACACCCCGACGCAGACGCGGAGCCCTCGCCGCGCTCGTCTCCGCCGCCGCCCTGCTCGCCGTCGGCGCCGCCACGACCGCCCCCGCCTCCGCCGCCCCCGCCGAGGGCGTGATCCTGGGCGCCGACGCCCAGGGCGCCATCAAGGACAGCTACATCGTCACCCTCAAGCCGGGCACGAGGGCCGCCTCCACCAAAGGCAGGGCGGTCGCCACCCGCCACGGCGCCGAGGTCACCCGCACCTACAAGAAGGCGCTCAACGGCTACGCGACCGACATGACCGAGACCGAGGCCAAGCGGCTCGCCGCCGACCCGGCCGTCGCCTCGGTCACCCAGAACAAGACGGTCCACATCACCGACACCCAGACGAGCCCGACCTGGGGCCTGGACCGCATCGACCAGGCGGACCTGCCGCTGGACTCCGCCTACACCTACCCGTCCAGCGCGGGCGGCGGCGTCACGGCGTACATCATCGACACCGGCGTCCGCATCACCCACACCGACTTCGGCGGCCGTGCCTCCTACGGCTACGACGCCGTCGACGGCGACTCCACCGCCCAGGACGGCAACGGCCACGGCACCCACGTCGCCGGCACCGTCGCGAGCGGCACCTACGGGGTCGCCAAGGCCGCGGACATCGTCGCCGTCCGGGTCCTCGACGACGACGGTTCCGGCACGACCGACGGCGTGGTCGCGGGCATCGACTGGGTGACCGAGAACGCCCGGTTCCCGGCGGTCGCCAACATGTCGCTGGGCGGCGACGCGGACTCCGTGCTGGACGCGGCGGTGGCCAACTCCATCGCCGCGGGCATCACCTACGCGGTCGCGGCGGGCAACGACAACACCACCGCGTCCTCGAACTCCCCGGCCCGGGTCGCCACCGCGATCACGGTCGGCGCCTCCACCAGCGCGGACGCACGCGCTGGTTACTCCAACTACGGCTCCGCACTGGATCTGTTCGCGCCGGGATCGAGCATCACCTCGACGTACAACACCTCGAACTCCGCCACCGCGAGTCTTTCCGGTACGTCGATGGCGTCCCCGCACGTGGCGGGCGCGGCCGCGGTCTACCTGGGCGAGAACCCGAGCGCCACGCCCGCCCAGGTGTCCTCCGCGCTGGTCTCGGCGGCCTCCGCCTCCACGCTCACCGGCGTGGGCACCGGCAGCCCCAACCTGCTGCTCCAGGTCACCCCGGCCGGTGACGACGACGGCGGGGACGACGGCGGCGACACCGGCACCGCCTTCGAGTCGACGACCGACGTGTCCGTCCCGGACGCGGGCTCGGCCGTCTACTCGCCGATCACCGTCAGCGGCCTGACCGGCAGCGCGCCCAGCGACCTGTCGGTCTACGTCAACATCGTCCACACCTACCGCGGTGACCTGGTGATCGACCTGGTCGCCCCGGACGGCTCGACGTACCGCCTCAAGAGCAGCAGTTCCTCGGACTCCACGGACAACGTCGACGCCACGTACACGGTCGACGCGTCCGCCGAGACGACCGTCAACGGGACCTGGCAGCTCAAGGTCCAGGACGTGTACAGCGCGGACACCGGCTATCTCAACAGCTGGAAGCTGACGTTCTAGAAGCGGGTGTGCGCCCCGGGAGCACGACCGCCCGGGGCGCACGGCCGTCACCGGGCGGCTGCCGCCCGCACCTCGGTCAGCAGGTCGTACATCGTCTGTCCGGGGCAGTCCGTCTCCAGCCAGTCGCGGTGGCCGCTGACCGTCTCGACGTCCTTGGTCACACCGTTGACCGGGTTGGTGAAGGTGACCTTCGCCTGCGGGTCGAGGCCCTTGAAGCGGGAGATCACCTTGATCAGACGGACCAGCGAGGCCTTGGCCGCGTCCGTCGGGCCCCGGTCGGTGAGGGTGCCGAGGAGCGCGATGCCGAGGTTGCCGGAGTTGTAGCCGGAGGTGTGGAAGGCGGTGACGAGGTCGCCGTCGGAGTTGAAGGCGGGGACGTTGTCGTCGCCGGAGTAACGGCCCTCGTAGACGGTGCCCGCCTCGTCGATGAGGAAGTGGTAGCCGATGTCGCCCCAGTCGAGGGTGACCGCGTGGTACTCGTAGATCGCCCGGACGGTCGCGGCGGGATCGGCGTCGCCGTTCGGGGTGTCCGTGTGGTGGACGGTGATCGTCTGCAACGCGTAGTACTTCTCCGGCGAGTTGACCACGCCGTTCTTGTACCGCTTCGACTCGTCCGCACCCCACGCGGGCCGCGACTGGTAGCGCACGCCGCGCACGCGCGTGGGCTCCGAGGGCACCTTGAAGGTGCGCTGCGGCCCGTCGGTGGTGTCGATCGCGAGCGAGCGCACGTCCGTCGTGCCGTCCGCCGCCTTCACCTCGTACGACGTGGTGGAGCCGGCCGCGACCAGGGCAGCGCCTCCGCCGTCGACGGTCGCGCAGCCGCCGCTCAGCGTCCGCCAGTCGCCGTCCGGGAGACGCAGGGACGCGCCGTCCTGTGCGCCGGCCCAGCGGACACCGACATAGGAGGCGGCGAAGGCGGTGGTGGCCGCGCCGGCGCCGGTGGCCGCGTCGGAGCGGGTCGTGGGGAACTTCTCCGGCGTCGTACCGGACGCCTCGGGCTGCGAACCGGAGTCGGAGTCGGTCGCCGCGAAGACCACCGGGGTCAGGGCGGCCCCGGCGGCCACGGCTCCGGCGGCCCCGATCACGCCACGACGTGACAGGGGCCGCTTCCTGCGGTGGGAGGTGGGGGATTCGGACACGGACGTGCCTTCCGATGCGTTCACTTGAGGAGCGCCGGTGACACCTTGCGGGGCGCTGGTGGCGCTTGAAGTATCAAGTGACCCTAGGGGCCCCTGGTGTTCCCCACGTACTACGTCCGCAGTAGATCGTGTGGAGATCGGGCAAAGACCGCGTCATGCCCCGGTGCCGGTGATCCGCTGCTGCGGGATCAGCGCCGCGGCCGGGGCCAGCCCACGCCCGCCGAAGACCTGCTCGCCCACCGGCATGTCGTCGCGTATCAAGGGTTCGGGGATGAACACCGCCGCGGTGACACCGCCGTTGGGCGAGGCGCGCAGCTCCACCCGCAGACCCTGGCGCTCGCGCAGCCGGTTCACCACGAAAAGGCCGATCTGCTTGGCGTCGAGGAGGTCGACCCTCTCGGACTGGATCTTGCTGTTGGCGTCCGCGAGGGCCTGCTCGTTCATGCCGAAGCCGCTGTCCTCGATCTCGATGAGCACCCCGTCCCGCATCCGGGCCGCGCGCAGCTGCACCTTGGCGCTGGGCGGTGAGAACGCCGTCGCGTTCTCGACGAGTTCGGCGAGCAGATGGATGACGTCGGCGACCGAACCGCCCACCACGGACACCTTCGGCACCGCCCAGATCTGCACCCGGCCCGCGTTCTCGATCTCGGCGGTCGCGGCGCGCAGCACGTCGGCCAGCGGGATCGGGTCCCGCCAGCCGCGGCCGGGCGCGATGCCGGACAGGATCAGCAGCGACTCGGAGTGACGGCGCATCCGGGTGGCCAGGTAGTCGACGCGGTACAGGTCCTGCAGTTCGTTCGGGTCCTGCTGCCGGTGCGCCATGCCGTCCAGCAGGTCGAGCTGGCGGTGCAGCAGCACCTGGCTGCGGCGGGCGAGGCTGACGTACACGCCGGAGATGCCGCTGAGGAGTTCGGCGCGCTCGGAGGCGGCCTTGAGCGCGGCGCGCTGGACGGCGGTCAACGCGGTGCCCACCTGGGCGAGTTCATCACCGACGAGGCGGCGCAGGGGGGCCTCGGCGTCGATGTCGACGCCCTGCCCCGCGTGCAGTCTGCGCATGGCCTGCGGCAATCGGCGGCCTGCCACCTCCAGGGCGTCGTTGCGCAGGTCGAGCAGTTCGACGATGAGGCCGCGCCCGACGAGGACGGACACGAGCAGCGACAGCAGCACGCCCACGAGGCCCAGCACCACGGCGACGCCGGAGGCGCCGAGGGTGTCCCAGCCGAACGGGTCGGCCTTGGCGGTCGCGCCGATACCGGCGGCGCTCTCGGCCGCGGTCAGGTCCTTCAGCACCCCGGCCGACGCCGCGTCCCAGCCGGTCAGCAGCCCCGAGGCCACGGCCGAGGCGCCGGGACCTGCGCTCTGCACCCGGTTCTCGACCGCCTGGAGGCCTGCGTACTCGTCGCCGGACAGGATCTCCTCGTACGCCGCCCGGTGCGCGGGCCTGAGGTCGTCGGCCGCCGGCTGGAGCAGCTGCCGCTGCGTGGCGACCGAGCCGACGAACTGCGCGTAGTCCTGCCGGGTCAGCGTCCCGGCGGCCCGGGCGGCGCCCAGCAGCGCCTGCTCACGGGCCAACGCCTCGCGCGCCCGGGCGAGTTCGAGCACCACGCGCGCGTCGGAGGCGGCGTCGGTGCTCTGGTCGCCGGTGAGGCCACCCGCGACCGAGAAGGCGTGCTCGATGACCGCGGTGTACTTCGGGTACGCCGTCGAGGGCTTCGCGGCCGCCTCGGTACGGAGCCGGGGGAGCCGGTCGGCCTCGCCCTCCAGGGTCTCGATGCGCTGCGGCAGGCTCGCGTCGAGGAGGGCCGCGTCCGAGCTGGAGGCGTTGATGCCGTCGAGCAGGGCGGTCGCGGCCCTGTCGGTGGTCTTGCGGGCGGTGGCGTAGGCGGCGGGCACGTCCTTGTGCCGCATGACGGCGGTGCGCTCGGCCTGCAACGCGGTGACGAACCTGCTGACGGGGGCGAGGAGTTCGGCGTTGACGTCCTTGGCGCGCTCGGTGTCGCCGATGCTGGACGCGGTCGTCACGGCGGCGAAGCCCCACAGCGCCATGAGGGACACGATGGGCAGCATCAGCAGGGAGACGATCTTCGCCCGAACGGATCTGGGCCGGAGTCTGCCGGTCGTGGTGCGGAGAACGCGCATGGGGGGGGAACCTCGTTCAAGGAAATTACGGTGCGTACAACGCGCCCCAAAGGGGCGAGGGGAACTGCGCGACCAGCCACGACGAACCCGCACACGCCGAAGCACATGACGTGGCAGGCCCGTTGGCGCTCTAGGCAGTCGCCAGCTCGACCTCGCGGAGGATCTCCGCGGCAATGGCGGACTCATGCCGCTTACCGGTCGGCGACAACGCGACATACGCGGCGGCCAGGAACAGGAACGACCCGAGCACCACGGCCAGCGGAAAGATGAACTCCGTCGGCGTCGCCCCCGGCAAGCCCGCGCTGCTGGGCGTCAGCGAGATCCCGACGGCGTACATCGCGGTGTAGTGCATGCTGCTCACCGCAAGCCCCATGACCAGCGCGGCGAGTACGGTCAGCACCCCACCCCGCACGACCAGCGTCAGCGTCAACGCCGCGGTCGCGGCGACGACGGCGATTGCGACGGAGGCGATGACGAGGGCGGGGTCGTAGTCGACCTGGCCGTGCAGATTGAGCGCGGCCATGCCGGTGTAGTGCATGGCCGCGACACCGACGCCGGTGCCCAGGCCGCCGAAGACGACCGAGGTCACCCGGGACTTGCCGTACCCCGCGGTGAAGACGCCGGCCGCGACCACGCCGACGGACATCAGCAGGCTGAGCACGGTGAGCGGGACGTCGTAGCGGATGGGTGTGCCCTCGACGCTGAAGCCCAGCATGGCGATGAAGTGCATGGTCCAGATGCCGGAGCCGATGGCGACCGAGGCCAGCGTCAGCCAGTTCCGTTTCGAGGCGCCGTCCGACTCGAGCGCCCTGAGAGTGCAGCGCAGTCCCAGCGCCGAGCCGACGCACGCCATGACATAGGAAAGGACGGGGGTGACCCAGCCGGCGCTGAAGTGATCCATGTGACCCATGGGGGGATTTCCTCTCGCACGTGGCACGGGCGGGGGGTCGCCGCGCACACGGAAGTACCGCCGGTAACAGAGGACCGGGGTTGGCTGATCATGCCAGCCCCACCCATGACACAGAGCGTGCGAAAAAGGACCTCGAAGGCCAATGGTGAACATTAAAGTACTGTGGTCTAGGTAACACCTGACCTGCATATATGTGCAGTCAACCCCTACCCGGTGAAGGGTTTGAGGAAGATCGGGAAACTGTCAGGGGAACGTCAGGATCCAGCCACCACGGTCGCACCCGGCACGGGCCCCGCCGCGGTCCGCACGGTCCGGCACGTACCGGACGCCGACAGCGCCTCGGCCACCTTCACCGCGGCCTCCGGATCGCGCGCCAGGAACGCCGTCGTCGGACCCGACCCCGACACCAGCGCGGCGAGCGCACCGGCGGATCGGCCGGCCGCGAGGGTGTCGGCGAGCTCCGGGAAGAGCGAAAGAGCGGCGGGCTGAAGGTCGTTGGAGACGGCCGCGGCGAGCGCGTCGGAGTCACCCTTCGCGAGCGCGTCGATCAACTCCTGCGAGGCGACGGGCTCGGGGACGTCGAGCCCCTCGGCCAGCCGGTCGAACTCCCGGAAGACGGCCGGGGTGGACAGCCCGCGCCTCGCCATCGCGAAGACCCAGTGGAAGCTCCCGCCGACGTCGAGCACACGCAGCCTCTCCCCCCGCCCGGTCCCGAGCGCGGCCCCGCCCACCAGGCTGAACGGCACATCGCTGCCCAACTCGGCGCAGATCTCGAGCAGTTCCGCGCGGGAGGCGTTCGTGCCCCACAGGGTGTCGCAGGCCAGCAGCGCCCCGGCACCGTCCGCACTGCCGCCGGCCATGCCGCCGGCGACGGGGATGTCCTTGGCTATGTGGATGTGCACGGCGGGTTCGATGCCGCGCCGCTCGGCGAGGGCCAGCGCCGCGCGCGCGGCCAGGTTCGTACGGTCGAGAGGCACCTGCCCCGCGTCCGGCCCCGCGCAGGTGATGCGCAGCTCGTCGGCCGGGGTGACCGTCACCTCGTCGTGGAGGCCGACCGCCAGGAAGACGTTGGCCAGGTCGTGGAAGCCGTCGGGGCGGGCGGCGCCGACCGCGAGCTGGACGTTGACCTTGGCGGGGACGCGGACGGTGACGCTCACGGGCGGCTCAGCTCCTCGTTGTCGTGCTCGACACGGTTCTCGGCGATACGGGCGAACTCCTCGACGGTGAGGGCCTCTCCGCGCGCCTGCGGCGAGACCCCGGCGGCGACGAGCGCGGCCTCGGCGGCGGCCGCGGACCCGGCCCACCCGGCGAGGGCGGCCCGCAGCGTCTTGCGCCGCTGCGCGAAGGCCGCGTCGACGACGGCGAAGACCTCGCGCCTGGAGGCGGTGGTCCTGATCGGCTCGGCGCGCTTGACGAGCGACACGAGCCCGCTGTCGACATTGGGCGCGGGCCAGAAGACCTTACGGCCGATGGACCCGGCCCGCTTGACCTCGGCGTACCAGTTGGCCTTCACCGACGGCACGCCGTACACCCGGGAGCCGGGCCCCGCGGCGAGCCGGTCCGCGACCTCCGCCTGGACCATGACCAGGGTCCGCTCGATGGTCGGGAAGGTCTCGAGCATGTGCAGCAGGACGGGTACGGCGACGTTGTACGGCAGGTTCGCCACGAGCGCGGTGGGTGCCGGGCCCGGCAACTCGCCGACCTGCATCGCGTCGGAGTTCACCAGCGCGAACCGGTCGGCCCGGCCGGGCATACGGGCCGCGATGGTGGCGGGCAGCGCGGCGGCGAGTACGTCGTCGATCTCGACCGCGGTGACCCGGTCCGCGACTTCGAGCAACGCGAGGGTGAGGGACCCGAGCCCCGGACCGACCTCGACGACGACGTCGTCCGGGCGGACGTCTGCGGTACGGACGATACGGCGCACCGTATTCGCGTCGATCACGAAGTTCTGCCCGCGCTGCTTGGTCGGCCGCACACCGAGGACTTCCGCGAGCTCACGGACGTCGGCGGGGCCGAGAAGGGCGTCGGGGGCGGGGCTGCTGCTCACGGCCACAAGGGTACGGGGCGGCGGGGGCACCCCTCACCCGTGCAGCCGCCTCCCGCAGTGCGGCCAAGGGCTGGCACCCCGCTGCACATACAGCTTCTTCGCCCGGAACGTCTGTTCCGCCGCCGGTGCGTCCTGCGGCCGTCCGCTGCCGCCCAGCCCCTGCCAGGTCCGGGTGTCGAACTGGTACAGCCCGCCGTACGTCCCCGACGGATCCACCGCGTCGGGCCGGCCCCCCGACTCGCAGGTCGCCAGCTGCTGCCAGTCCAGCCCGTCCGCGCCCTGCACGGACATCGGCAGCGGCTTGGTCCCCACCTTCACCAGCTGCGTCCGCGCCTCGCGCACCACCTCGGTCCTGATCCGCCGCGGCTTCTGCCTGACACCGTTGACGATCCGCAGGGAGTACGTGATCCGCCGCAGCCCCGCCTGCCCCGCCTGCTCGACGACCTCCGTGCCCCTGAACAGCGAGGGGTCCTCGGTGCGCTCCACCCGGAAGGGGATCGCCTCGTCGCGGACCTCCTTGGTCCCGGTGATCCGCAGCACGGTGACGGTCTGCCCGTCACGCGGAAAACTCCCCGGCGCGACCGAAGTCGTGTCCTGCCCGCGCAGCGTGATCCCGGCCTCCTCGACGACCTCCCCCACGGTCGCCGCGTTCGTGCGCACGGTGCGCGACCGGCCGTCCGCCATGACCGTGACCGCGCGCTCGGTGCGCACGTCCAGCGTGAGCCCCTCCCGCCCGATCGGCCGGGAGCGCGAGGTCGACACATACGCGCCCTCCGCGCGCACTCCCAGCTGCTTGAGCGCCCCGTCCACCGTGCGCGCCGTCGTCCACACCTCGCGCCGCTCCCCGTCGAGCGTGAGCCGTACGGGGCGCCCGTAGTGCACCGCGATCTCGTCGCCGCTGGAGAGCGCCGTCCCGGGGGCGGGCGCGACCACGTCGTGCGCCCCCACGTCGACGCCCTCGTCGGCGAGGAGTTCGGTCACGTCGTCGGCGAAGGTGTGCAGCGTGCGCGGCTTGCCGTCGACGGTCAGCTCGATCGCCTTGTCCTTGGCGACGAACGCGGTGGTGCCGCCGGCGAGGAACGCCACGACCAGCGCCTGCGGCACCAACCGGCGCATCGCGCTGTCCGCGCGCTCGGCGCCCCTCCCCTTCCGCCGGCGCGCGGCCCGCCCGCTCACTGCGGGGTGCGGGGCGGGCGCCTCGGGCCGCTCGTACGCGGGCCGGTACGTGTCCTCGTACGACACGGGCATCGGCGGGGTCGGCAGCGTCGGCGCGACCTGGACGCCGTACGGCACCGTCTCCGCGCTGTGCGGGTCGTACACCGCGCCGTACGGATCGTCGGGGCCGTACGTCTCGTACGTCTGGTACTGGGAGTTGCTCACGCCGACACGCTCCAGGGTCCAGAGAGACCCAGAACCTAGCGGAGTGTCCGTCACTCTCCAAAGCGACGCGGCTACTGGTGGTCACGGCCGATCGGGTCAGTAGCCGAACGCCCGAGCGGTGTTCGAGGCGAGTGCCGTAGCCAACGCGTCCTCGTCGATCCCCCGCACCGCGGCCATCGCGCGCACCGTGACCGGAATGAGATAGGGCGCGTTGGGCCGTCCGCGGTACGGCGCCGGCGTCAGGAAGGGCGCGTCGGTCTCCACGAGGAGCAGCTCCGGCGGGGCCACCGCGACCGCGTCCCGCAGGTTCTGGGCGTTCTTGAAGGTGACGTTGCCGGCGAAGGACATGAAGTATCCGGCGCCGGCGCAGATCTCCGCCATCTCGGCGTCGCCGGAGTAGCAGTGGAAGACGGTGCGCTCGGGGGCGCCCTCCTCCTTGAGTACGCGCAGGACGTCGGCGTGGGCGTCGCGGTCGTGGATGACGAGGGCCTTGCCGTGCCGCTTGGCGATCTCGATGTGGGCGCGGAAGGAGCGCTCCTGCGCCTCCTTGCCCTCGGGGCCGGTGCGGAAGTAGTCGAGGCCGGTCTCGCCGACGCCCTTGACCTGCGGAAGCGCGGCCAGGCGCTCGATCTCCGCGAGCGCCTCGTCGAGCGCCTGCGCGCCTCCCGGCTGCCGCGCGCCCTGCCGGGACCAGCCGTCGGGGTCGCCGTGGACGATGCGCGGCGCCTCGTTGGGGTGCAGGGCGACGGTGGCATGGACGGCGTCGTGCAGCGCCGCCGTCTTCGCGGCCCACTGCGAGCCCCGTACGTCGCAGCCGACCTGTACGACCGTCGTCACACCCACCGACGCGGCCTTCGCGAGAGCCTC
The DNA here is from genome assembly GCF_053592055.1 of Streptomyces sp. NPDC002817. Lineage (NCBI taxonomy): Bacteria > Bacillati > Actinomycetota > Actinomycetes > Kitasatosporales > Streptomycetaceae > Streptomyces > Streptomyces sp. NPDC002817. Next base: position 450,131 of record NZ_JBSFUY010000002.1, on the reverse strand, counting down.
CTCCACCGTCCCGGACTGCATGTCGAGATGGGTGTGGGAGTCGGCGACGGGCACCCGGAGGGGTTCGGGCAGCGGCGGCGCTGTGCTTTCTGCGTGCTTCTCGCGAGCGCTGGAGCTTGAGGAGGGCATGCCCCGATCCTACGAAAGGGGCATGCCCTCTCCCCGGGGGGGAGGCGGGGCTTCAGCTCGCCTTGCGGTGGTGGAACGGGTGCAGGAGATCGGACAGCTGCCAGTGGTGGCGCTCCCTGGCCTGCGCGGGCACCTCGGGCGCCTCGGCCGGGCCGGCCTGCGGGGCGCGGCGCTGCTGGCGGTGCGCGGCGTCGAGCACCGAGGACACCTGCCCCGGCCGCATGATCCGTACGACGTGCCCGTCGCAGTTCTGGCACGTGGGCCGGGACAGCGGCGACGGCACGACCTGGCCGTTCGCGACGTAGATGACGAAGTCGTGGCCGTCGGCACCGGTGTGGTGCTCGATCTCGTACGACTGCTCCCAGCCGTGCCCGCACCGCATGCAGGCGAAGGAATACGACTCGTGGACGACGGCGGTGGCGCCGCTGCGCAGTGCGGCGGTCTGCCCTGCGATCTCGCTCATGCCAGCTCCTCTGGTCCGCTGGACACAGGGACGGGTGCGTCCCTTCATCCAGTGGACGCTTCCGCCGGAGCGAATGCATCAGCCCTGTCGAGTGTTGGAACCGTCTTGGACTTTCCTTGCCGAAACGGCCTCTGCGGCGGGGGCTGCGCTTTGCCTTCGGCCATCGCCCTTTGCCTGCCCGTGGGGCGCACGCTCAAAAGACATGCGCCCTGCTCAGAGGGCATGTGCGCCGGATCACGCGCCCTCTTCTAGGAGGCCGCGTTCTTGGCCGCGACGACCGCGTCGAAGACCTCCCGTTTCGGCAGCCCCGCCTCCGCCGCCACCGCCGCGATCGCCTCCTTGCGTCGCTCGCCCGCCTCCTCGCGGACCCGCACCCGGCGCACCAGCTCCGGGCCGTCGAGCTCCTCGGGTCCCTTCTCCGGGGCGCCCTCGACGACGACGGTGATCTCCCCGCGCACCCCCTCCGCGGCCCACGCGGCGAGCTCCTCCAGCGGGCCCCGCTTGACCTCCTCGTACGTCTTGGTCAGCTCGCGGCAGACGGCGGCGCGCCGCTCCGCGCCGAACACCTCGGCCATCGCGGCGAGGGTGTCGTCGAGCCGGTGCGGGGCCTCGAAGTACACGAGGGTCCGCCGCTCCCCGGCGACCTCCCGCAACCGGGTCAGCCGCTCGCCCGCCTTGCGCGGCAGGAACCCCTCGAAGCAGAACCGGTCGACGGGCAGCCCGGACAGCGCGAGCGCGGTGAGGACGGCGGAGGGGCCGGGGACGGCGGTGACGCGGATGTCCTTCTCGACGGCGGCCGCCACCAGCCGGTAGCCGGGGTCCGAGACCGACGGCATCCCGGCGTCCGTCACGAGCAGCACGCGCGCGCCGCCGACGAGCTCCTCGACCAGCTCGGGCGTACGGGCGGCCTCGTTGCCCTCGAAGTACGACACGACGCGCCCCTTGGGCGTCACCCCGAGCGCCTGGGTGAGGCGCCGCAGCCGCCGGGTGTCCTCGGCGGCGACCACGTCCGCACCGGCCAGTTCCGCGGCGAGCCGGGGCGGGGCGTCCGCGGTGTCGCCGATGGGGGTGCCTGCCAAAACAAGGGTTCCTGTCACGTTTCCATCCTCGCAGCACCCATCCACGGGACTCCCACAGCCGTGTTCCCTACGATGGCGCGGTGACCAGTACAGCGTCGTCCATGGACTCCACGGACACCCGACAGGCCCAGGCACCGCAAGACCAGCGGCCGTCGTGGCAGCAGCGGCTGCGCCGTTTCGGCTACACGGCCGGGCCCAGAAGCGACGTGCGCGACCGGCTCGTACCGCCGTACGCACAGCCCAACCCGCGGATGTGGGCGGCGCTCGGGCTGCCGAAAGCGCTGGTCGACCGGATCGTGCGGTGGTCCGGCTGGGGCGGTCCGCTGCTCGTCACGCTGTTCGCGGGCGTCATCCGGTTCTGGAACCTGGGCGGCCCGAAGGCGGTGATATTCGATGAGACGTACTACGCCAAGGACGCCTGGGCGCTCGTCCACCGCGGCTTCGAGGTCAACTGGGACAAGAACGCCAACGACCTGATCCTGGACGTCGGCGGCAAGGTGCCGATCCCGACGGACCCGTCGTACGTCGTGCATCCGCCGGTCGGCAAGTACGTCATCGGACTCGGCGAGCTGATGTTCGGGTTCGACCCGTTCGGCTGGCGGTTCATGACGGCCCTCCTCGGCACCCTCTCGGTGCTGATGCTGTGCCGTATCGGCCGCCGCATCTTCCGCTCGACGTTCCTGGGCTGTCTGGCCGGCGCGCTGATGGCGGTGGACGGGCTGGCCTTCGTGATGGCCCGCACCTCGCTGCTCGACGGCGTGCTGATGTTCTTCGTGCTGGCCGCGTTCGGCTGCCTGGTCGTCGACCGCGACCGGGCCCGGGAGAAACTCGCGGCCGCGCTGCCGCTCGACGCGGACGGCCGGGCCCGCCCCGACGCGCACATCGCCGAGACGACCCGCTTCGGATGGCGCCCCTGGCGCTGGCTGGCCGGTCTGATGCTGGGCCTGGCCATCGGCACCAAGTGGAACGGCCTCTACATCCTGGCCGCGTTCTGCGTCATGGCGGTCCTGTGGGACGTCGGCTCCCGCAAGGTCGCGGGTGCCCGCCACCCGTACGAGGCGGTCCTCAAGCGCGACCTGGGCCTGGCCTTCCTGGCGACGGTGCCGGTGGCGATCGCCACGTATCTGCTCTCCTGGCTCGGCTGGATCCTCTCCCCCACCGACGGCACCGGCGGCTACTACCGCAACTGGGCCGCGACGGACGGCAGGAACAGCGACTGGTCCTGGCTGTTCCCGGACTGGTGGCGCAGCCTGTGGCACTACGAGCACCAGGTCTACGAGTTCCACGTCGGCCTGCACTCCCCGCACACGTACCAGTCCAACCCGTGGAGCTGGATCGTCGACGGCCGCCCGGTCTCGTTCTTCTACGAGTCCCCCACGCCCGGCAACGACGGCTGCCCCGTCGACGCCGGCGAGAAGTGCGCCCGCGAGGTCCTCGCCATCGGCACCCCGCTGCTGTGGTGGGCGGCCGCCTTCGCGATCGCCTACGTCCTGTGGCGCTGGCTCTTCCGCCGCGACTGGCGCGCGGGCGCGATCGCCTGCGGCATCGCCGCCGGCTACCTCCCCTGGTTCATGTACCAGGAACGCACGATCTTCTTCTTCTACGCCGTCGTCTTCCTGCCCTTCCTGTGCCTGGCCGTCGCGATGATGCTCGGCGCGATCATCGGCCGACCCGGCTCCAGCGACACCCGACGCGTGGCGGGAGCCACGGGAGCCGGCGTGCTGGTGCTGCTGATCGCCTGGAACTTCATCTACTTCTGGCCCCTGTACACCGGGACCGCCATCCCGATCGACGACTGGCGGTCACGGATGTGGCTGGACACCTGGGTCTAGCGGTCCGGCCTGTCCCACCCGACGCGCCACCGCGAACCGGGGGGACAGGCTCACCGGTGGGTCAGGCCACGCCGCGCTGGCCGCCCTGCGTGAGGTCGCAGTCGTGGCCGGCGCCGAGGTAGCCGTTGCCGCTGTTGGAGTAGTCGTCCTCCACGCTGCCGCAGGCCCGCACCCACACGGACGCGCCCTCGGGGATGTTCCACGGGTGCCGCGTGTCCTCGATCTGACACCCGGACGTGTTGCGAACCGTCCGGTAGTGCCAGCCCTCACCGGACTTGTACCAGGTCAGCTGGGCCCAGACGGTGTCGCCGTCGCACTTGCCGTCGTAGACGATGAAATTGTCGCCGTCGGCCACGAAATACGCGTAGCCGTCACCGTTGCTCGCGTTGGAGATAGGCGAGTTGGTGCCCGCGCTCGCAGACGTGGCGGTCCCGATCACCAGGCACGCCGCCGCGGCGGCGACAGCCGAAAGACGACCCCTCGATATTGCTTTCATCTCGGTGATTTTCCGATCTGGAGAGATTCAAGGAGCGCGCAGGCTCTCACGCGAGTCCGCAGTGATCAAGAGAATTATGTGATTCCGGTTACGGTCGGCCCTTGACCTGATCTCTCTTCGGTCAACAAAAGGAAACAGGTCTCACAGGATTCCCCCACGCCACTTACAGTTCGGAGGACTGATAACGGGGAGGGGTTCAGTTCCATGGGCAAGGGGGTCAAGGCCGCCGTCATAGGCAGCGTGTTCGCCGTGATGGTGGGTGGGGCCGGGTATGGCGCGTTCAACATCGTGTCCGCACTGAAGGACGACGGTGGGTCCGAGGTGAAGTCGGGGCCGCCGAGCGGTGACGAGGTCGAGGAGACGTCGGGGAAGTTCTTCGCGGCCTGGGAGAAGGGCTCCGCGGCGTCGGCGTCGCAGTACACGAACAACAACGCCGCCGCCCGGACACTGTTGACGGAGTACGACGAGAACGCGCACATCACCGGCGTGGAGATCACGCCCGGTACGGCTCAGGGGACCACCGTTCCGTTCACCGTGAAGGCGAAGGTGACGTACCAGGGGACGTCCGAGCCCTTGTCGTACAAGAGCAGTCTGACCGTCGTGCGCGGCCTCACCACGGGCAAGGCGCTGGTCGACTGGAAGCCGGCCGTGGTCCATCCCGAGCTGAAGACGGCTCAGGACCACCTCGTCACCGGCCCGTCGGCGACCCCGCCCATCGAGGCGGTGGACCGGGGCGGCAAGGTGCTGACGAAGGACAAGTACCCCTCGCTGGGCCCGATCCTGGACGCACTGCGCGCCAAGTACGGTGCGAAGGCGGGCGGCGCCCCGGGAGTCGAGCTGTTCGTCCGGCACGACGGCGACGACGCCCCCGAGACCCCGCTGCTGACCCTCTCCAAGGGCAAGCCGGGCAGACTTCAGACGACGATCAGCGCGAGCGCGCAGGCGGCTGCCGAGACCGCGGTGACGAAGTACGCCAACTCCTCGGTGGTGGCCGTCAAGCCGACCACGGGCGAGGTGCTGGCGGTCGCCAACCACCGCGACGACGGCTTCAACGCGGCCTTCGAGGGTGCGCAGCCCCCCGGCTCCACGATGAAGATCCTCACCTCGGCGATGCTCATCGACAACGGCGTGACCTCGATGAACGGCCCGGCGCCCTGCCCGGACGACGCGATGTGGCAGGGGCAGACCTTCAGGAACCTGAAGGACATGAAACCCAATCCGAACGCCACGCTCGCCAACAGCTTCATGCGGTCCTGCAACACGGCCTTCATCAAGCTGATCGACGAGGACCCGGTCACCGACGAGTCGCTGACCACGGAGGCGCAGACCAAGTTCGGGCTCGGCCGGGACAACTGGAAGACCGGCATCACCTCGGTCGACGGCAGCGTCCCCGCCGAGAGCGGCCCGGACCGCGCGGCCAACGCCATCGGCCAGGGCAAGGTCACCATGAACCCGCTGAACATGGCGTCCGTGACGGCCACCGCGATCACCGGCACCTTCCGCCAGCCCTACCTGGTCTCGCCGAAGCTGGACGACCGCAAGCTGGCCACCGCCGAGGGGCTGCGGTCGAGCACGGCCGACCAGCTGAAGCAGATGATGTGGCTGACGGCCACCCAGGGCACCGCGGAACCGGTCATGCAGGGGCTCGGCGGGGACATCGGGGCGAAGACCGGTTCGGCCGAGGTGGACAATGTGGCCACCTCCAACAGCTGGTTCACCGGGTTCCGCAATGATGTCGCCGCGGCGGCCATGACCGAACAGGGCGGCCACGGCGTCGACGCGGCCGGCCCGATCGTGAAGGCCGTACTGGCGGCGGGTGGCTGAACTCACCGGCACAGGACGGGACTCTAGGGTGGTTGCCGTCGTTGAGGTGAGGGACGAGGGCATCGGGGACCCTGGGGAATCGCGGAGGACAGAGAGCTGTGGGCAAGAGAAGGCGCGTCGCCGAGCGACGGAAGACGAATCGCCCCGCCGTGATCGGCGGGATGATCGCCGTGGTCGTCGGCGGCGCCGGCTTCGCCGTGTACGCGCTGTACGGCGGCGGGGCGGCGGCCGAGGACCGGACGTCCTCCGTCGCCGACCAGAAGCCGAAGGTCAAGACCGGCCCGCTGTCCGCGAAAGAGGTCGACACCGCGGCGCGGACCTTCCTCACGTCCTGGCAGTCGGGCAAGGTCACCCAGGCCGCGGCCGTCACGGACGACACCGCGGCGGCCGCGAAGCTGCTCACCGCCTACCCCAAGGACGCCCACCTCAAGGACGTCACCCTCACCCCCGGCACCCGCACCGGCGACAAGGTCCCCTTCGCCGTGAAGGCGACGGTGTCGTACAAGGACACAAGCAAGCCGCTGACGTACGACAGTTCGCTGACCGTCGTGCGCGACACCGCCACCGGCAAGCCGCAGGTCGACTGGCACTCCTCCGTCGTCCACCCCGACCTCGAGGACGGCGACACCCTGGTCACCGGTGAGTCCGGGACCCCGCCGATCAAGGCGCTCGACCGGGACGGCGGGGAGATCACCGAGAAGAAGTACCCGTCGCTGGGCTCGGTCCTGGACGGGCTGCGGGAGAAGTACGGCAAGAAGGCCGGCGGCAAGGCGGGCGTCGAGCTCCAGGTGGTGCGCGGCAAGGAGTCCAAGGCGGACGAGCTGTCCGACAAGACGCTGCTGACACTGAGCAAGGGCACGCCGGGCACCGTGAAGACCACGCTCAGCCCGACCATGCAGGCGGCGGCCGAGACACAGGTCGCGAAGAAGGCGAAGTCGTCCGTGGTGGTGCTGCGTCCGTCGACCGGGGAGATCCTCGCCGCCGCGAACGCCTCCCACGGCTTCAACGTGGCGTTCCAGGGCTCGCTCGCCCCGGGTTCGACGATGAAGGTCGTCACCTCGTCGCTGCTGATCGAGAAGGACCTCGCGTCGGCGGACAAGGCGCATCCGTGCCCGAAGTACTTCACGTACGGCGGCTGGAAGTTCCAGAACGACGACAAGTTCCAGATCAAGGGCGGCACCTTCAAGGCGAGCTTCGCCCGCTCCTGCAACACCGCCTTCATCAGCCAGGCGCCCGAGCTGGACAACGACTCGCTGACCAAGCAGGCCCAGCAGGTCTTCGGTCTGTCCATGAACAACTGGGCGGTCGGCGTGCCCACCTTCGACGGCTCGGTGCCGGTGCAGTCGCAGGCACAGATGGCGGCCTCGCTGATCGGTCAGGGCGGGGTGCGGATGAACCCGCTGAACATGGCGTCGGTGTCGGCGACCGTCGAGTCGGGCGCCTTCAAGCAGCCCTACCTGGTCTCACCGGACGTGGACGGGCGGACGCTGGCCAAGGCCTCACGCACGATGTCGTCGGGCACGCTCTCCCAGCTGCGTGAGCTCATGTCCTACACGGCGGCCTACGGCACGGCGGCCGAGGCGATGCAGGGTGTCTACGGCACCGTGGGCGCGAAGACCGGCTCGGCGGAGGTCGACGGTCAGAAGAAGCCCAACGGCTGGTTCACGGCGTACCGCGGCGACCTGGCGGCGGCCGGTGTGGTCCAGGCGGGCGGGCACGGCGGTGACACGGCGGGCCCGATCGTGGCGGCACTGCTGAAGCTGGGCCGCTAGCCCCGTACGGGAGCGGCCGTGTAGGTCCGGCGCAGGAACCTGAGCAGGGCCTTCGACTCGAACTGCACCACGGAGACGCCCCTCGCGGAGTGGAACTCCACCACGGCCTGCACCCGGCCGCACGGCCACACCCGGACGTCCCCGGCCTCGACCGGCGCCCGCAGGCCCCGTTCCAGCAGCTCGCGCTGGAAGGTCCACTCGTGCGGGCCGGGAAGGCCGACCCGTACCGCGCGCGGGTCGGTGTCGGGGTCGTAGCGCAGCACGACCGGGACGGCCTCGGGTTCCGCCACCGCGATGTCCGTGTCCGTGACGATGTGGGCTCGCGCGTACTGCTCGACTACGGACATCGGTTCGGCCCCTTACGCTGCGTGACCTGTGCGGAAGCTGTGCACCCGCTTCCTCTCCAATGTCGCATATTTTTCGGATCGCGCCCCCGGGCGTAGGACATCTCACATGCACGATGCACGAGAGACTCGCTCTTGCAAAACATTCGCATTAAGCCACATCATCGATGCGTGCATGTGCCTGACGGATTTATCGACGCCCCCACTTCCGCCGCCGCCGGAGCGGTCGCCGCCGCGGCCGTCGCGGTGTCCCTGCGCGGTGCCCGCCGCGAGCTCGACGAGCGCACCGCGCCGCTGGCCGGCCTGGTGGCGGCGTTCATCTTCGCCGTACAGATGCTGAACTTCCCCGTCGCCGCGGGGACGAGCGGCCATCTCCTGGGAGGTGCGCTGGCGGCGATACTCGTCGGCCCCTACACCGGGGTCCTCTGTGTCTCCGTCGTCCTGCTCATGCAGGGCATCCTCTTCGCGGACGGCGGTCTGACCGCGCTCGGCGTGAACATCACCGTCATGGGCTGTGTGACGACGGTCGTGGCGTACGCCGTCTTCCGCGGCCTGGTGAAGGTGCTGCCGCGCACCCGCCGGTCCGTCACCGCCGCCTCCTTCGTGGCCGCCGTGCTGTCCGTGCCGGCCGCGGCCCTCGCCTTCACCCTCATCTACTGGATCGGCGGCACCACCGACGTCGCCATCGGCAAGGTCGCGACCGCCATGGTCGGCGTGCATGTGCTGATCGGCATCGGCGAGGCCGCGATCACCGCGCTGACCGTCGGCGCCGTCATCGCCGTACGCCCCGACCTCGTGTACGGGGCGCGCGGGCTCCAGCAGAAGCTCAAGCTGCGGGTCAACGGCGAGCTCGTCGATGTACCAGCCGTGCCGGCCGCCCCGGTCCCGGTCGCCGCCCGCTCCTCGCACCGCAAGGTGTGGCTCGCCGGCCTCGCCACCTCCCTCGCCCTCGCCGGCGTCGTCAGCTTCTACGCCTCCGCCGACCCGGACGGCCTGGAGAAGGTCGCCGCCGACAAGGGCATCGACGCGAAGGTCGAGGACCACGCCGCCGCCGACTCCCCGCTCGCCGACTACGGCGTCAAGGACGTCGACAACGCCCGGCTCTCCGGCGGTCTCGCGGGCGTGATCGGCGTGGGCGTCACGGTCGTCGCGGGCAGCGGGATCTTCTGGGCGGTGCGCAGGCGCCGCACGCAGGACGTCTCCCCGGTGAGCACGACGGTCGCCTGACATGGGGGGCGGGCACGCGCACAAGCTCTACCGGCACGGGCACTCGCCCGTGCACGGTCTGCCGCCGCACACCAAGCTCGCCGCGGTCTTCGCCTTCGTGCTGGTCGTCGTCTCGACGCCGCGGGAGGCGATGTGGGCCTTCGGGCTGTACGCCGTGCTGCTGGGCGTCGTCGCGTACGTCGCGCGCGTGCCGGCCGCCTTCGTCCTCAAGCGGCTGCTGATCGAGGTGCCGTTCGTCGCGTTCGCGGTGCTGCTGCCCTTCGTGGCCGAGGGCGAGCGGGTCGAGGTGCTGGGGATGTCCCTCAGCGTGAGCGGGCTGTGGGGCGCCTGGAACGTGCTCGCCAAGGGCACCCTGGGCGTCGCCGCCTCCGTGCTGCTCGCCTCCACCACCGAGCTGCGTGAACTCCTGCTGGGATTGCAGCGGTTGAAGCTGCCGCCGCTGCTCGTGCAGATCGCGTCCTTCATGATCCGCTACGGCGATGTCATCACGGACGAGATGCGGCGGATGCGGATCGCGCGGGAGTCGCGGGGGTTCGAGGCGTCCGGCGTGCGCCACTGGGGCGTCCTCGCGAAGTCGGCGGGCGCCCTCTTCATCCGCTCCTACGAACGCGGTGAGCGCGTCCACCTCGCCATGGTGAGCCGTGGATACGCCGGTTCCATGCCGGTCATCGACGAGGTGACCGCCTCCCGGGCGCAGTGGACGTACGCGTTCGCACTCCCCTTCGCCGCTCTTGTCGTATGTCTGCTGGGATGGACGCTGTGACCGCTTCTCTCGAGGTCTCCGGCCTCGCCTACGCCTACCCCGACGGCCACCAGGCCCTGTTCGGCGTGGACCTGTCCGTCGCGCGCGGTGAACGGGTCGCGCTGCTCGGCCCGAACGGCGCCGGCAAGACGACCCTCGTGCTGCATCTCAACGGCATCCTGTCCGGCGGCACGGGCACGGTGAAGGTCGCCGGGCTGCCCGTCGGCAAGCGGCACATGGCCGAGATCCGGCGCAAGGTCGGCATCGTCTTCCAGGACCCGGACGACCAGTTGTTCATGCCGTCGGTCCGGGAGGACGTGGCGTTCGGTCCGGCGGCGGCGGGCGTGCAGGGCGCGGAACTCCAGGCGCGGGTCGACCGTGCGCTGGCGCAGGTCGGCATGGCCGAGTTCAAGGACCGGCCGCCGCACCACCTCTCCTTCGGACAACGGCGCCGGGTGGCGGTCGCGACCGTGCTCGCCATGGAGCCGGAGATCCTCGTCCTCGACGAGCCCTCCTCCAACCTCGACCCCGCCTCCCGCCGCGAACTCGCCGACATCCTGCGCTCCCTGGACGTCACGGTCCTGATGGTCACGCACGACCTCCCGTACGCCCTGGAGCTCTGCCCCCGCTCCCTCGTCCTCAGCGAGGGCGTCATCGCCGCCGACGGCAGGACGGCCGAGCTCCTCTGCGACGACGACCTGATGCGCGCCCACCGCCTCGAGCTGCCCTACGGCTTCGATCCGCGTTCGGTGTCCGGCGCGACCGGGCGTCCGTGACAATGGGCGCGTGACGAACGAGGACCACGCCGGTGAGGGCTCACTGCTCCTGGACGAGCAGCTGTGCTTCGCGCTGTACGCCGCCCAGCGCGCGGTGACGGCCGCGTACCGTCCGCTGCTGGAGGAGCTCGGTCTCACCTATCCGCAGTACCTCGTCCTGCTGGTGCTCTGGGAACGCGGCGAGACGACGGTGAAGGAGCTCGCGGAGGCGCTGCGGCTCGACTACGGCACGGTGTCGCCGTTGCTCAAGCGGCTGGAGAGCGCGGGGGTGGTACGCCGGGAGCGTGCGGCCCACGACGAGCGCTCGGTGCTCGTCGCGTGCACGCGGCGCGGAGAGGAACTGCGGGAGCTCGCGGCACGCGTGCCGGGCGCGCTGCAATCGGCGACCGGGCTGGGCGGCGCGGAGGTCGTGCGGTTGCGCGAGGAGTTGTGGGAGCTCACACGCCGGGCGCGGACCGCTACCGAGCGCCCTCTCTGAGCTCCTGTTACCCACGGTTGCTACCCCCTGGTAATCCAACCCCTGCCTACCGGTCGGTACCTTGTGCACGATGTATTTGTGCGCACCTGTTCTGGGGGGAGCCAGTAATGAGTGAGGACACCGCCGTCGACACCGCCGTCGACACCTCTGTCGACACCCGTCCGACGAAGATCATGTACGTCGCCGAGGCCACCGCGCACGGCGGCCGGGACGGCTATGTCACCAGCCAGGACGGCCAGATCGAGCTGAAGGTCGCGATGCCGCCGCAGATGGGCGGCGACGGCAACGGCACGAATCCGGAGCAGCTGTTCGCGGCGGGCTACAGCTCCTGCTTCCACAACGCGCTGGTGCTGGTGGGCCGCCGTTCCGGCTTCGACCTGACCGGTTCCACGGTCGCCGCGAAGGTCGGCATCGGCCCCAACGCACAGCGCGGCTACGGCCTGGCGGTCGCCCTCAGCGTCTCGCTCCCCGTACTCGACCAGGACGTCGCCACCAAGCTGGTGGACGCCGCCCACGAGGTCTGCCCGTACTCGAACGCGACCCGCGGGAACATCGACGTGACCGTCCTGCTTGGGTAGAGGGGGAGCACGGAGCAGCGGGAACAGCGAGAGCGGGGCGCACGGACGTGGATGTGAACGGCACGGTCGCCGAGGGTTTCGAGCCGGTCAGGGACGCGTTCGTCAGGAACTTCGAGGCGTTCGGGGACCGGGGCGCGACGGTCGCCGTGTACCGGGACGGGCACAAGGTCGTCGACCTGTGGGCCGGTACCAAGGACGTCGACGGCACCGCCGGCTCCGAGCCCTGGCAGCACGGCACCGCGCAGATCGTGCGCTCGGCGACCAAGGGCGTCGCCGCCGCCGTACCCCTGCTGCTCGCCCAGCGCGGGCAGCTGGACCTGGACGCGCCGGTGGCCGCGTACTGGCCGGAGTTCAAGGCGTACGGCAAGGAGCGGGTGCTGGTCCGGCAGGTGCTGAACCACCGGGCTGGGCTGCCGGTGCTGGACCGTCCGCTCACCCCCCAGGAGGCCCTGGACCCGCGCAGGGGGCCGGAGGCGGTCGCGGCCCAGGCGCCCGTCTGGGAGCCCGGCACGGACCACGGGTATCACGCGCTGACGTACGGCTGGCTGCTGGACGAGCTCGTGCGGCGCGTGACGGGACGCGGCACCGGCGAGTGGATCGCGGCGGAGATCGCCGGGCCGCTGGGGGCGGATCTGTGGCTGGGGCTGCCCGAGGCGGAGGCGTACCGGACGGGGCGGGTCGGCCGCGTCGAGACGCCCGAGCCCGCCAACGCCCTGCGTGCCCGTCCCAAGCGCTCGGTCACCGAGGCCTACAGCGACCCGGACTCGCTCACCAACCGCGCGTTCGGCGCGATCACCCCCTTCCCGGACCAGAACGACCCGGCGTACCGCGCGAGCGCCCTGCCCGCGACGAACGGCATCGCGACGGCGGACGGGCTGGCCCGTGTCTACGCCGCGCTGATCGGCGAGGTCGACGGCGTGCGGCTGTTCACGCCGGAGAGCGTCGAACTGGCCCGCGCGGAGGAGTCCGCCGGGCCCGACCGGGTGCTGGTGATCAACACCCGTTTCGGCCTCGGCTACATGCTGCACGGCAGCGCCTCGCCGTTCCTCGGCCCCGGCTCCTTCGGGCACCCGGGCCGCGGCGGCGCCCTCGGCTTCGCCGACCCGGAGACGGGCATCGCGTTCGGCTATGTGACCAACGGCCTGCGCAAGACGGTGACGGCTGACCCGCGGGCGCAGGCGCTGGTGCGTGCGGTGCGTGCCGCTCTGCAGGTGTGACTAGACGTGGATCGGATGCGACGTCCGCCCGGACGCCGCGTCGATCTCCCCGTGCGCCTTGGCCAGCATCTGCGTCGCGAGGTTGTTGAGCGCGCGAGCGCCCGCGATCTCCTCCCCCACCCTCGGCTGGTTGGAGTCGGTGTGGTGGCGGCTGGCCTGTCCGTGGGCCCGTACCTCGGAGCCGTCGGGCAGGCGCACCATCGCGACCGCCCTCGTGTGTTCGTCGTCCTCCTGGAACTCCATCTCGACGTGCCATCCCACAGCGGTGTGCATCATGACGATCACCTCCGGAAGAACTCCTTCCAGAGTGCTCCTCAGGGGGTGGCCGCGCCTAGTCGGGTTCGGCGTACTCCTCGGGCCGCGGGGCGGGGGCGGTCGGCTTGGTGCGCGGGGGCAGGCTCATCTCCGCTACCCGTCGCAGCAGCCCGTCCCGGAAGCCGGTGACCTGTCGGGCCAGCTCACGGCGTTGGCGCCGCTGGTAGCGGTGGGCGGTCTCCAGCGTGGCCAGCGCCAGAGCGGTGCCGATCAGGACGACGACCCCCATCACCACGTACCGGCGGACCGTCCCCTCGCCCGCGGCGGCGTAGGCGAGCCCCGACGCCACGAACAGCGCGGCCGTCAGCGCCAGCCAGAGGACGTAGCCGGCGAACAGCCAGGGATGGTCCTGGCTCAGCCACGCGCGACGCGTCCGCCCCGCCTCACGCTCCGTCCGCCGCACCGCGTCGGCGATGTCGTCGAGCTCCCAGGCCGCCTTCTCCCGCTGCTCGAGCGAGAGCGGAGCCGTCATCCGGTCCAGGCGGACGTGGAGCCGGGCGACCGCTCGGCGCAGCCCGGCCCGGTTCACACGGTCGGGCAGCCGGTGGGGCCAGCGCGCCCACAGGTCGTCGTCCCGCTTCTTGAGGCGGAGGTGGGTGACGGCCGCGCGGGCGACGGCGACCCCGAGGACCAGCAGCAGCGGAAGGGCCACCGCCATGCCCTGGTCGCCGCGCAGCGTTCCGTACCCGCCGAGGAGGACGATCCCCAGGCCGATGGGCCAGGTGTGCCGGATGTACGTCCGGTGCCGGACCGCGTGCAGCTCACGCTCCAGGTCGTCGACGGACCGCCGGACGAGACGGACGGTGGCGACCGCGACGAACGGCGCGCACAGCAGCGCGGTGGACATCAGGGCGGCGCTCAGGGTGTACGGCAGGACGTCCGTGCCGGCCCAGCTGTCGTCCTGCGGCAGGGCGGGCACCCCGGCCAGCACCGCGCAGGCGAGCACCGCGGTGAGGACGCCGAGCCACCGTCCGGGGCGCATCCCGCGCTCCTCGGGCGCCGGCACGGGCCGCCAGTCCGGGCGCACCAGCCCTTCCAGCACGGCGATCAGTTCCGCGAGGTCCGACTCCCAGTGCGTGCGGCGCAGCGGCTGGCCGTTGCGGCCGACGAGTTCACGGATCGAGGGCGGCAGCTCCGCGGGCCGCGGCGCGGTGACCCCGTCCAGGAACACCGGGATCAGCACCTTGTCGCTCGCCAGGGCCTGCTCGATCTCCCGGCGGACCCAGTCCTCCTCGTCGTCCAGCCGCCGCGCCCCGGACACGTCCCGGACGTCCGCCCACCCCGGGTGGATCACGGCGAGCAGCACCTCGCAGTCGTCGACCCGCGCCCGCAGCGTGTCCGAGAAGCGCTGCCCCGGCACGATGGACGGCCGGTCCAGGAACGCCTGGCCCCTGCCGAAGTGCCGGTCGAGTTCCGCGTAGAGGTGCTCCACCGTCTCCGAGTGGTCGCCTCTGCGGTAGTTGATGAATACGCCGCCCATGGGGCCGTTGCTACCAGAGAAACAGCGGCGTACGTGCGCGGTTCACCCGTACGGGCCCTATCCGGAGTGCAGCATCAGCCCGATCCCCACCACCAGCAGCCCCGCCGCGGCGATCCGCGGCATCCCGAACCGCTCCTTGAAGAACACCGCCCCGATCGCCGCGCCGACGATGATGGACGACTCGCGAAGCGCCGCGATGGGTGCCAGTTCCGCTTTGGTCTGGGCCCACAGGACCAGCCCGTACGCGGCGACCGAGAGGGCGGCGCCCACGAGCCCCAGGACCGCGAACGGCCGGAGCGTGGGCACCAGTTGCCCCCGCCAGCGGTGGGCCGCGTACGCCGGGAGCACCACGCCCTGCACCGCCATCAGCCAGGCGATGTACCCGAGCGAGGACCCGGAGGCGCGTACGCCGAGCCCGTCGACGACGGTGTACGCCGCGATGGTCAGACCGGTCGCCAGCGCCGCCCCGATCGCGGCCCAGTTCGGCCGGTTCCCGCGAAGTCCCCACAGGGCCACGCCCGTCAGTCCGGCGCAGGACACCGCGATACCGGCCGCCGCCCAGCCGTCCGGCACCTCGTGCGCGAACACCGCGGCGAGCACGGTGACCACGAGCGGCGCGGTGCCGCGCGCGATCGGGTACGCCTGGCCGAAGTCGCCCAGCCGGAAGGACTTCATCAGCAGCGCGTAGTACGCGATGTGGATGCACGCCGAGGAGAGCAGATACGGCCACGCCTTGGCCGCCGGGAACGCCGCGAACGGCACCATCGCCAGCCCGATCAGCATCCCGCCGCCCGCGATGAGCGTGAACCCGACCAGCTTGTCGGTGATCTTGTGCGCGATGGCGTTCCAGCTGGCGTGGGTGACCGCGGCGAGCAGGACGGCCGTGGTGACCAGCGGGGTCACGCGGTCTGCTCCCGGACGTCCACCAGCGTGGCACCCGCGTGCGCGATCAGTGTCTTGGGCTCCATCGGGAAGACGGTGTACGGCGTGCCGGCCGCCGCCCACACGACGGCGTGGTCGAGCAGCGAACGGTCGGCGAGGACCCGGGTCCGGGTCCGGTGCCCGAAGGGCGGTACACCGCCGATGGCGTACCCCGTCGTCTCCCGCACGACGTCCGCCTTGGCCCGCGTGACCTTTCCGGCGCCGAGCTCCTGCCGCACCCGCTCCACGTCCACCCGGGACGCCCCGTCCATGAGCACCAGGACCGGCACCCCGTCCGCCGCGAAGATCAGGGACTTGCAGATCTGGCTCAGCTCGCAGCCGATCGCCGCGGCCGCCTCTACGGCGGTACGTGTGGCGTCCGGGAAGCGGCGGATCTCGGCGCGCAGCTCACCGAGGCCGAGGGTGTCGAGGGCTGCGGCGAACAGGGGGTGGGCTCCGGAGTCCGGGCCGTCGGTGGTCGTCATGCACGGCACGCTAGCGGTCGGTGTAGAGGGCATGCGACCGAGTTCCCGGCACGGGGACGGCTCAGGCCTTGTCCGCCGGTGCGGGCCCCTCGAACGTCACCGCCTTCGTCTCCGTCACCCCGGCCGTGCGCCCCGGCGCCGCCTGCCGGCGCCAGTAGAGGTTCATGTGGGCGATGACCTGCTCCGGCGGCGGGGCGCCCCACTCGCTCTGGTCGCCGGTGGTGTGGGCGTCGGCGACCAGCGTCACGTCGTAGCCGCGGACGAACGCCCCGTGGATCGTGGAGCGGACACAGGCGTCGCTCTCCGCACCGCTGACGACCAGGCGTCCGACACCGGCCCCGGCGAGGACCTCCTCCAGGTCGGTGCCCTCGAAGGAGTCGCCGTAGCTCTTGTGGACCAGCGGCTCGGAGTCGAGGCGGGGCAACTCCTCGACGTACTCCCAGTCCTCGCTGCCCCGGGGCAGACCCTCGTCGGAGTGCTGGACCCAGACGACCGGTATCTCCTCGGCGCGGGCCCGGTCGACGAGGGCGGCGATGTTGGCGACGACCTCGTCACGCCGGTGGGCCTCGGCCACGACGCCGTTCTGGACGTCGATGACGAGCAGTGCCGTACGGGAGCGGTCAGGCAGTGTGGTCATGGTCGCAAGGCTGGACCCGGCCACTGACAATCGGTCCGGGCTCAGACCCGCACCGCCCGCGCCTCGGCCTGCATGCGGCGGCCCGCGACGATGCCGCCGGCGGCGCCCAGCGAGACCAGGCCCATCATCGCCGCGGCGATGATGCCCTTCACGCCGTCCATCGCGAAGTACATCGCGACGGCGGTGCCCCCGTTGAACAGGAACAGGAACCACAGGGTGCCGGGCCGCGACAGGAACGCCTTGATCTTCGGCTTCTTGGCGATACGGGAGCCCGTGATCAGGGCCACGACCCCGCCGACGGCCGTGACCAGGTCCTTCTGCGTGCCGTCGAAGACGGCGCCCGCGGCCACGCCGGCGGCGAGACCGCCCACGAAGAGCTGCCAGAGGATCAGGTCGGCGACGAACTTCTTGACGGCGGCGAGCGGAGACGGAGCGGCCATGGGAGTTTCCTTTGCGGGTGGAGGGGTTTTCCAGCTGTCCTCCACACTCCCGTCCCGTGCTCGCCGCCACGAGGGAGTGAACTGCCGAAGCCGTGGTGTAGCGGGCTACACCACGGCTTCGGATCAGACGATCAGGACCTGTACGTCAGACTCGTACGAGCTCCCGGTCCTCGTCCTTCTTGTCGTCCTTGTCGTCCTTGCCGTCGTCCAGGGTGCGCAGCCCCTCGCCCTCGACGTCCACGTTGGGCAGGGCGCGGTCCAGCCACTTCGGCAGCCACCAGGCCTTCTTGCCGAGCAGCGCGAGGACCGCCGGGACGATCGCCATACGGACCACGAACGCGTCGAAGAAGACGGCGATCGCGAGGCCGAAGCCGATCATCTTGATCATCGACTCGCTGGAGCTGATGAAGCCGCCGAAGACGGCCATCATGATGATCGCGGCGGCGACCACGACCCGGGAGCTGTGCCTGAAGCCGGTCACGATGGCCTGGCTCGGGCTCTCGCCGTGGACGTAGGCCTCCCGCATCCGGGTCACGAGGAACACCTCGTAGTCCATCGCGAGACCGAAGACCACGCCGACCATGAAGATCGGCATCATCGACATGATCGGCCCGGTCTCCTCGACACCGATCAGGCCGCTCAGCCAGCCCCACTGGAAGACCGCGACCACGGCGCCGAGCGCGGCGAGCACGCTGAGCAGGAAGCCGAGGGCCGCCTTCAGCGGGACCAGGATCGAGCGGAAGACCACGATCAGGAGGAGGAAGGCGAGGCCGACCACCAGGCCCAGATACGGGATCAGGGCGTCGTTGAGCTTCTGCGAGAAGTCGATGTTCATCGCGGTGGTGCCGGTGACCAGGACGTTCGCGTCCGTGTCGGCCTTGACGTCGGCGCCCTGGTCACGGATGGCGTGGACCAGGTCCTCGGTCTGGGTCGAGGACGGCTTGGAGTCCGGGATCACGGTGATCATCGCGGTGTCGCCGGCCTTGTTGAACGTCGCCGGGGTCACCGTCACGACGTCCTCGAGGTCCTTGATCCCGTCGGCCACCGTGGTGGCCGCGGCCTTCGGGTCGTCGCTGTCCTTGGCGTCGACCACGATCATCAGCGGGCCGTTGAAACCGGGGCCGAAGCCCTCCGACAGCAGGTCGTAGGCGCGGCGCTGGGTCGTGGACGTCGGCTGGGAGCCGTCGTCGGGCAGGCCCAGTTCCAGCTGGGTGGCCGGGACGGCGATCGCGCCGAGGCCGAGCACACCGAGCAGCAGCACGGCGGCCGGGCGGCGGATGACGAAGCCGGCCCAGCGGACGCCGAGGCCGGGCTTGGCCTGCCCCTCGGGAGCCTTCGCCTTGTTCGCCTTGCCTGCCTTGTCCGCCTTGCGCTTCTCGCCCGCCGGACGGACCTTCCTGCCCGCGTATCCGAGGAGCGCCGGGACCATGGTGAGCGCGATGAGGACGGCGACCACGACCGTGCCCGCGGCGGCCAGGCCCATCTTGGTGAGCATCGGGACCCCGACGACCGAGAGGCCCGCCAGGGCGATCACGACGGTGAGGCCGGCGAAGACCACGGCCGAGCCGGCGGTGCCGGTGGCCCGGCCGGCCGCTTCCTCGCGGTCGCGGCCCTCGGCCAGTTCGCCGCGGTAGCGGGAGACGATGAACAGCGCGTAGTCGATGCCGACCGCGAGGCCGATCATCAGCGCGAGCGTGGAGGTGGTGTCGCCGAGGTCGAGCGCGTTGGCGAGGGCGGTGATGGTGGAGACACCGATGCCGACGCCGATGATCGCCGTCAGCAGCGGCAGTCCGGCCGCGACCAGCGAGCCCAGCGTGATGACGAGGACGACCGCGGCGAGGGCGATGCCGACGATCTCACCGGCGGCTCCCGGCTCGGCCGCGGCCTGCAGCGCGTCACCGCCGATGTCGACGGTCAGTCCGGTGGCGCGGGCCTCGTCCCCGGCCTTCTCCAGGGCCTCCCTGGTCGAGTCCGCCAGCTCCATGCCGGGGGCCTCGTACTTGACCGACGTGTAGGCGACCGTGCCGTCCTTGCTCACGGCGTTCGTCGTGAACGGGTCGGTGACGGAGACGACCTCGGAGCCGTCGCTCAGTTCCTTGACGGTCTTGGCGACGGTCGCCTTGTTGGCGGCGTCCGTCATCTTCTCGCCCTCGGGGGCCTTGAAGACGATGCGGCCGGTCCCGCCGTCGGCGCTGGCGCCGGGGAAGCGCTGTTCCAGCAGGTCGAAGGCCTTCTGCGCCTCGGTCCCCGGTATGGAGAAGGAGGTGGATCCGGCACTGGGGGCGCTGGCCGCGCCGACGCCCGCGAGCGTCAGCAGGGCGACCCATATCAGGGCGACGAAATGCCGTCGCCGGAAGGCGAGCCGGCCGAGTTTGTAGAGGAACGTGGCCACGTGGGCGTACTCCCGGTCAGGTCGTTGGGGCGGTGCAGGGAAGGGGTGATCGACCCGATGGGGACATGGGTGATCGTCCCGACGACTTGAGCGGTGACGTCAGGTGCTAACTACGGGGAGAGAACTCAGGGGGCCGGTACGCCGAGGGCAGGGAGGACCACGGCGTCGATGTACGAAGTGAGGAAGGCCTGGGTGGGAGGCAGCTGGTCGATCATCGTGCGGGTCGCGAACGCTCCGACCAGCATGTGGACGATGTAGTCCAGCGCCGGGCAGTCGGCGCGGACCTCGCCGCGGTCGACCGAACGCTGCATGACCTTCTTGAACTCGCCCATCTCGGGTTCGACGAGGAGTTCCCGGAAGGCCTGCATCAGGTCCGGATTTCCGTGCACGGCCATGGCCAGGGCCCGCATCAGGTCGGAGTTCCGCTCCATCGTGCAGTCGTCCTCGCGGGAGACGAGGGTGAGGAGGTCACCCCGCAGGCTCCCGGTGTCGACGTCGGCGGTGCCGCCTGGCTTCTGGCTCCGCATGGCCTTCACGACCAGCTCGGGCTTGCCGCCCCACTGACGGTAGAGCGTCGCCTTGCTGGACTTGGTGCGGGCCGCCACGGCGTCCATGGTGAGGGCGTCGTAGCCGACTTCGCGGAGCAGTTCGAGCACGGCCGTGTACAACTCGGCCTCGCGCTCCGGGGTGATCCGACTGCGACGCACCGTCGCGATCTCAGTCATGATTCCCGCCTCCTGCTCCGAACGACACGGTTTCGTACATGACGAATGTAGCGCATCCGCATGCGAAACGAAACCGTTTCGTACGTGTCGTGGCTCACGCCGGATCAGGTCTCGACTATTTTTCCTAAGTTGCTCCGGTCCGTCCCCCGGAAAAGCATGGGGAGGTGAGCTATCTGCGCCTGCCGCATCTGAGCGGCGACCTCCTGTGCTTCGTGGCCGAGGACGACCTGTGGCTGGCCCCCCTCGACGGGAAGGGACGCGCCTGGCGTCTCACCGTCGACCGCACCAAGGTGGGCCACCCCCGTTTCTCACCCGACGGCCGCCACCTCGCCTACACGAGCTGGCGGAGCCTGGTCCCGGAGATCCACCTGGTGGACGTGGAGGGCGGCCCGGGCAGACGGCTGACGTACTGGGGCTCGGCGGACACCCAGGTCTGCGGCTGGACACCCTCCGAAGGGAAGGGAGGTGCCCAGATCCTGGCCGTCGCCTCCCACGGCGAACCCTTCTCCTACTTCACCTGGGCCTACAAGGTCCCCACCGACGGCGACCCCGGCCGCAAGCTCCCCTGGGGCCCGGTCTCCGACCTCCAGGTGGCCGACCTCGAAGGGGAGCGCAGAACCCTCCTGCTCACCGGCACCCCGCCGCACGAACCGGCCGCCTGGAAGCGCTACCGGGGCGGGGCCACCGGAAGGCTGTGGCTGCACGGCCACCGCCTCCTCGAAGGCCTGGAGGGCCACCTCCACTCCCCCATGTTCGTCGACGGCCGCATCGCCTTCCTCTCCGACCACGAGGGCGTCGGCAACCTCTACTCCTGCGCCCACGACGGCTCCGACCTGCGCCGCCACACCGACCACGACGCCTTCTACGCCCGGCACGCGGCGAGCGACGGCACCCGGGTGGTGTACCAGTGCGCGGGCGACCTGTGGATCGTCGACGACCTCGCCGGCGAGCCGCGGAAACTCGACGTACGACTGAGCGGGCCACGCACGGGACGGCGTACGTACCAGGTGCCGGCCGCCCAGCACGTGGACGGCGCCTCGGTCGACGAGACCGGCCGCGCGAGCGCCGTCGTCGTCCGCGGCAGCCTGTACTGGCTGACCCACCGCGACGGTCCCGCCCGCACCATCACCGACACTCCGGGCGTACGGGTCCGGCTCCCGGAGATGCTCGGCTCGGTCGGCCAGGTCGCCTATGTGACGGACGCGGAGGGCGAGGACGCGGTGGAGATCGCCTACCTCCCCCGGGCGACGGGCGACAAGGCCCCCCGGCGGCTGGCCTCGGGCGAGCTGGGCCGGGTCCTGGAGATGGTCGCCGACCCCCAGGGCGAGCGCCTGGCCATCGCCTCCCACGACGGCCGCCTCCTCCTCATCACCGTGTCCGATGACGCGTCCGCCGCCGAGGGCACGAAGGACTCGGGCGGTGAGGTCACCGAACTGATCCACTCGATCAACGGCCCGGTCCGCGACCTCGCCTTCTCCCCGGACGGGGCATGGCTGACGTGGTCGCACCCGGGCATCGGCAGATCGCTGCGCCAGATCAAGATGGCCCGTATTTCCCCGAAGGCGGGGGCGGACCCACTGATCGTCGACGTCACCAACGGCCGCTTCGAGGACGAGAACCCGGTGTTCACGAGGGACGGCCGCTATCTGGCCTTCCTCTCCTGGCGAGGCTTCGACCCGGTCTACGACGTCCACACCGGGGACCTGTCCTTCCCGCTCGGCTGCCGCCCGTACCTGGTCCCCCTGTCCTCGGCGACCCCCTCCCCGTTCGCGCTGACACCCGAGGGCCGCCCGGCGGCGGGCGGCCTGGACCCGGCGGAGGACGAACCGGACGACGGCAGCACGGTCACGGTCGAGGTGGAGGGCCTGGAGAGCCGCGTGACCCCCTTCCCGGTCACCGCCTCGAAGTACTCGGCGCTGTACCCGGTGGCGGGCGGCGGACTGGTCTGGCTGCGCTGGCCGATCTCGGGGGCGCTCGGCGAGACGTTCGCGAACCCCGACGACACGACCGGCCGCCCCACCCTCGAATACTTCAACATCACCAAGGCGAAGAAGTCCGAACTGATCGAGCACCTCGACTGGTTCGCGGTGAGCGGTGACGGCTCCCGCCTGGTCGTCGTCGACGAGGGCGAGCTGCGCGCGGTCCCGGCCACCGAGTCCGGCGACAGCGACTCCACCGTCTGGATCGACGCCCGCCGCATCCTGCACGAGGTCGACCCGGGGGCGGAGTGGCGCCAGTCGTTCGAGGAGGCGGGCCGGCTGATCCGCGCGTACTTCTGGGAGCCGGAGATGTGCGGCATCGACTGGGACGAGGTGCTGGCGCAGTACCGCCCCCTGGTCGAACGGGTCGCGACCCCGGACGAGTTCGCGGATCTGCTCCGCGAGGTCCTGGGCGAACTGGGCACCTCCCACGCCTACGTGACGGCGGCCCGCCGCAACGAGGGCCCGCCCCACTACCAGCGCCGGCAAGGTCTCCTGGGCGCCAACTTCGTACGCCGGGAGGCTGGTTGGACGGTGAAACGCATCCTCCCCGGCGACTCCTCCGACTCCAAGGCCCGCTCCCCGCTGGCCGGCACCGGCATCCGCGAGGGCGCGGTCCTGACCCACGTGGACGGCCGCCCGGTGGACGAGGTGACGGGTCCGTATCCGCTGCTGGCGGGCGCGGGCGGTACGACGGTGGAGCTGACGTTCACCCCGGCCGGGGGCGAGGGCCGGGCGAGACGGGTGGCGGTGGTCCCCCTCACCGACGAACGCCCCCTGCGCTACCAGGACTGGGTGGCCAAACGCCGTGAAGTGGTCCGGGAGTTGAGCGGTGGCCGCTGCGGCTACCTCCACATCCCCGACATGGGCGGCTCGGGATGGGCCCAGTTCAACCGCGACCTGCGCCTGGAGGTCTCCCGCCCCGCCCTCATCGTCGACGTACGCGGCAACGCGGGCGGCCACATCAGCGAACTGGTCGTGGAGAAACTCACCCGCACGATCCTCGGCTGGGACCTGACGAGAAACGCCCAGCCGGTGTCGTACGCCTCGAACGCCCCGAGAGGCCCGGTGGTGGCCCTGGCCGACGAGGCGACCTCCTCGGACGGCGACATGATCACGGCGGCCTTCAAGCTGCTGAAGCTCGGCCCCGTGGTGGGCCAACGCACCTGGGGCGGCGTCGTCGGCATGACCGGCCGCCACTCCCTGGGCGACGGCACGGTGATCACGGTGCCGATGAACGCGGCCTGGTTCGACGCATACGGCTGGACGGTCGAGAACCGGGGCGTGACCCCGGACCTGGAGGTCCTACGAACCCCCTTGGACTGGGCGGAGGGCAGACACGTACAGCTCGACGACGCCGTACAACTGGCAGTCGACCTACTGACGACAACACCCCCGGCAACACCCCCGGACTACGCGAACGTACCGGACCGTTCACGCCCCAAACTCCCGCCGCGAACATGAAATCAGGGGATGCGCTGATGCCGTCAGGGGCGCGGGGAACTGCGCGACCAGGCCCGCACCCGACAACGCACCTCGCCCCGGCAACGCAAACGTGGGGCACCCCGACACACAGGGCACCCCACGTTCAACGGCTCAAGCCAAGCGCAGTGCTACGCGTCGTAGTCCAGGTCGAGACGGTCCTGCTCATCCCGCTGGAGCCGCTCCGTCTCCTCGTCCCGCGGCTTGCCGCGCTCGCCGCGCTCCTGGCCACGCTGGCCCTGCTCCTTGGCCTGCTGGGCCTTCTGCTTGGCCTGCTCCTGCCACTGCTCCGACTTGTCCTGGAACTGGTCCTTCATACCCATGTGGGTTCACTCCCGAAGTGGGTGAGGGGATGAGCCCCGAGCCGGGGCCTCGACCAGATTCACACGCCAGGACAGAGCGCGCATTTCGATCAGTTACGGCGCGTAGCGCGCGCCTCCTCATCAGCCGCCCCACCTGCACCGACGAGCCCCGAACGGACCCCCGCCAACCGGTCCCCGAACCGCCGCATCTCCCGCTGCCCGACCGTCCCGATGAGCCCCGGCAGGTACCCGCGCACCCCCTGCATCCCGCGCAGCCACCCCTGCCCGTACACATGGCTCGACCGCCGCTCGATGCCGGCCACGATCCGGTCGACCGCCGGGCCCAGCGGATACGTCTTGTTGGCCGGCCACAGCAGCCGCTGCCGCAACTCCCGCATGACGTCGTCCTGATCGGCCCCGCGCACCATGTCGGTGTCGGTCCACGACAGATAACCGACGCCCACCCGCACGCCCTTGTACCCGACCTCGGCCCGCAGACTGTGCGCGAACGCCTCCACGCCGGACTTGGACGCGCAGTACGCGGTCATCATCGGCGCCGGAGTGATGGCGGCCAGCGAGGCGATCTGCAGCAGATACCCCCGGCTCTCCATCAGCACGGGCAGGAAGGCGCGGGCGGTCACCGCGGACCCGATGAGGTTCACCTCGATCACCCGCCGCCAGGCCTCCGGATCGGAGTCGACGAAGGGACCGCCGCTGGCCACACCGGCGTTGGCCACCACGATGTCGACCTTCCCGAACCGCTCCTTCACCTCCCGCGCGACCTGCGCCATCGCCTCGTGGTCGGTGACATCGGCATACCAGTGATCACTGTCGGTGTGCAGCCGCTCGCAGACCTGCTTGAGGGCGTCCGGCTCCAGGCCGACCAGCGCCACCTTCGCCCCGCGCGCGGACAGCTTGCGGGCGAGCAGCTCACCGACACCGCGTGCCGCTCCGGTGACGACGGCGACCTGTCCTTCGAGGCTGACCCTGCTCATGCACCCTCCTTGATCGTTGCGTACGTCGTCACGAGGTCCCGGATCTTCCCGGTGACCAGCTCGGGCGCCTCCACGGGCGTCATGTGCCCGAGCCCGGGCAGTTCGGTGAGCCCGACGCAGCGGGGCAGCGCCGCCACCAGCGAACGCGCGTGCACGGGCGGCGTCAACCGGTCGGCCGTACCGACGACGACAGCCGTGGGAACGTCCAGGGACCGCACCCCGTGGTCGAGGTCGAGCAGATCGAGGACGTGCGACCAGGAGTACCGCACCTTGCGGGGGCAGGCGTGCACGATCCGTGCGCACGCCTCGACCATGTGCGGGGCCGAACCGGGGCCCATCGTCCCGTACTTGAGGATCCGCCGCGCGAGCGGAGTGACCGGCCCGAGCGGCGCCCGCGAGCCGAGGATGTGCTTGGTCAGCCAGGTCCGCAGCCGTCCGGGCCTCATCGGTACGACGGTCGACTCGGCGACCAGCCGCGAGGAACCGGTGCTGCACAGCAGGACGGCGGCGGCATGCTCCCGGAAGGCCGCCCCGTCGGCCGCCGCCATCACCGTCATCCCACCCATGGAGTGACCGGCGATCACGGCCTTCTCGCCGGGTGCGAGAGTCGCCTTCAGTACGGCTTCGAAGTCGTCGGCGAGGGCATCGGTGCTGCATGCCGGGCTCGCCGGGCTGCGTCCGTGGCCGCGCTGGTCGTAGGCGATGACCCGGTGGTCGACGGCGAGGTCGCGTATCTGCGCCGCCCAGAAGGCGGTCGAGCAGGTCCAGCCGTGCGCGAGGACGACGGGGGGCGCGTTCTCGGGCCCGTGCACCTCGACGTGCAGACGTGCGCCGTCGGCGGAGACCGCGGTCAGCTCACGGGCGGGGACGGGTGGGGCGTAGGGCCCGGAGGAGACGTGCAGGAGCCGGCTCACGCGTTCACCTCTTCCTCGGTCGCCTCGCTCGCTCGGAGCCCCTTGCTACGGAGCACCTCGTACTCGGCGAGGTCCACGCGCCGCGTCGCGCGCCGGAACTCGGTCGTGGTCCCCGGCCAGATGGTGGTGTTGCGGCCGTTGGCGTCGAGGTACCAGCTGGTGCAGCCGCCGGTGTTCCACACCGTGCGCTTCATACGCTCCTGCACCCGCTGGTTCCAGGCGTGCACGGCGCTCGGCCGGGCGTCGAGGGCGGCGCGGCCGCCGAGGACGTCGAGCTGCCGTACGAAGTCGGCCAGGTAGTTCAGCTGGGACTCGATCATCAGGATCATCGAGGAGTTCCCGAGCCCGGTGTTGGGTCCGATGATCGTCATCCAGTTGGGGAACCCGGCGGCGGACGCGCCGCGCAGGGCCTCCATCCCGCCCTTCCAGGCCTCGGCCAGGGTGCGCCCGTCCGCCCCCACGACCCGGTCGGCGATCGGCATGTCGGTGACGTGGAAGCCGGTCCCGAAGATGATCGCGTCGACCTCGGCCTCGCTGCCGTCGGCGGCGACGAGGGTGGAGCCGCGGACCTCGCTGAGCCCGCTCGCCACCAGGTCGACATTGGGCCGGGCGAGCGCCGGGTAGTACGCACTGCTCAGCAGGATCCGCTTGCAGCCGATGCGGTAGTCGGGGGTCAGCCTGGCCCGCAGCGCGGGGTCCTTGATGGCCCGGGCCATGTTGCTCTTGGCCAGCTTCTCGACCAGCCCGAGCTCGTTGGGCCGCTTGGTGAAGGCCTGGACCTGCAACTCCCGGATGCCCCACAGGAGTCCGCGCCGGGCGTGGGTGGTGAAGGGCAGCTGCTGGTGCAGCCGGCGCTCGAAGCCGGTGATGGGCCGGTCGACGCGGGGCATGACCCAGGGCGGGGTGCGCTGGAAGAGGGTCAGCTGGGCGACTTCGGGCTGGATGGCGGGCACGATCTGGATCGCGGAGGCCCCCGTCCCGACCATCGCGACCCGCTTGCCGCGCAGGTCGTAGTCGTGGTCCCAGCGGGCGGAGTGGAAGACCTTGCCGGGGAAGGAGTCCAGCCCCGGGATGTCGGGGGTCTTCGGGTCGGACAGCGGCCCGGTGGCGGAGACGACGACGTCGGCGGAGAGCCGCCCGCTGCTGGTCTCGATGTCCCAGCAAAGCCGGTCCGCGTCCCAGGTCATCATCTTGACCTCGGAGTCGAAGCGGAGATGGGGCCGGAGCCGGAAGACGTCGGCGACGTGCTCCAGATAGGCCCGGATGTGCTCCTGCCCGGAGAAGGTGCGCGGCCAGTCGGGGTTGGGCGCGAAGGAGAAGGAGTAGAGGTGGGACGGTACGTCACAGGCGCACCCCGGGTAACTGTTGTCCCGCCAGGTGCCCCCGACACTGCCGGCCCGTTCCAGGACGACGAAGTCGGTGACACCTTCGCGCCGCAGCCGCACGGCGGCCCCGAGCCCCCCGAACCCGGACCCGATCACCGCCACCCGCACATGCTCGTGCTCGGTCATCCCGAAGCCTCCACGCATCGCTCTTTCGGACTCTGCCAGTAAACACTGGCGCAATGGGAGGGTAGGACAGCTCCTTACCGATGGGTAGGGGGCGGGGCCAGGAAAGTTACCGGAGGTACAACATAGGCTGCGGGCGTGACCGAGAAGCGCGAGTACCGCATGGAGGAGTTGGCCCGCCTGGCCGGCATCACGCCGCGCACCCTGCGCTTCTACCGCGAACGCAAACTGATCCCGCCGCCCCGCCGCGAGGGCCGTATCGCCTGGTACGACGACCACCACCTGGCCCGGCTGCGCACCATCGCCGCCCTCCTGGAACGCGGCCACACCCTCACCGGCATCGCGGAACTGGCGGAAGCCCTCGACCACGGCCGGGACGTCGCCGACCTCCTGGGCGTGGCCACCCCCACGGAAGAGGAACCGGTCCGCCTCACCCCCGAGGAACTCGCCGCCCGCTTCGAGGGCCAGGTCACCACGGACAACCTCGCCGCCGCACTGGAGCTGGGCTACCTCGGCACCGACGGCGACGAGATCGTCCACATCAGCCGCCGCCTCCTCGACGTCTCCTCCGCCCTGGTCGCCGAGGGCATCCCCCTCGCCGAGGTCCTGGCAGCGGGCAAACGCGTCCGCGAACACGTCGACGACCTCGCCGAGATGTTCGCCGAACTGGTCCTCCGCCACGCCACGGAGAACGACATGCAACGCCTGCGCCCCCTCGCGAGAAGCGTGGTGGAGGCGGAGCTTTCGCTGGCGTTGGACCGGCGGTTGCGGAAGCGGGACTAGTTAGAGGTCGTAGACCGCGGTCACGGGGGCGTGATCCGACCAGCGCTCGGCATGCGTGGCGGCACGCTCGACGAACCCCTTGACGGCCTTGGCCGCCAGGCCGGGCGTGGCGACGTGGTAGTCGATGCGCCAACCCGAATCGTTGTCGAACGCACGTCCGCGATACGACCACCACGAGTACGGTCCCTCGACATCCGGATGCAGCGCCCGCACGACATCGACATAGCCCCCGTCGGCGACGTCGAGGACCCGCGTCAGCCACTCCCGCTCCTCCGGCAGGAACCCGGAGTTCTTCTGGTTGGCGCGCCAGTTCTTGAGGTCGGCGGGCTGGTGGGCGATGTTCCAGTCGCCGCAGACGACGACCTCGCGGCCGTCGGCGGCGGCGCGCTCGCGCAGGCCCTTCAGGTAGGTCAGGAACTCGTCCATGAAGCGGATCTTCTCGTCCTGCCGCTCGGTGCCGACCTCGCCGGAGGGGAGATAGAGGGAGGCGACCGTCACACCCGGCAGGTCGGCCTCGACGTAGCGGCCGCTGGTGTCGAACTCCGACGAACCGAAGCCGATCCGGACGCGGTCCGGCTCCCGGCGGGTGTAGAGGGAGACGCCGGCACGGCCCTTGGCGGCGGCGGGTGCGTGCACCACGTGCCAGCCGTCGGGGGTGCGGACCTCCTCGGGCAGCTGCTGCGGCTCGGCGCGCACCTCCTGGAGGCACAGCACATCGGCGGAGGTGTCCCCGAGCCACTCCACGAAGCCCTTCTTCGCGGCGGCGCGCAGTCCGTTCACATTCACAGAGGTCACAGTGAGCACTCCGGCACGATACCGGCAGACTGGACCGGATCCCGTTCTGGAATGTATTGACATACGGTAGGCAGCATGAATATCCGTCGTGTCTCCTTCGACCACCCCGACGCCGTGAAGCTCAACGACCAGGTCCAGGCCGAGTACGCCGTCCGCTACGGCGACGACGGCGACGCCACGCACATGGACCCGGCCCACTTCGAGCCACCGAACGGCGCATATCTCATCGCGTACGACGAGAGCGACTCCCCCGTCGCCACGGGCGGCTGGCGAGTCCAGGACGCCAACGAGGAGGGCAACCGCGACGGCGACGCCGAGGTCAAGCGGATGTACGTCACGGAGCAGGCGCGGGGCAGAGGGCTCGCCCGGCGCATATTGGCGGCGCTGGAGGAGGACGCCCGGGCGGCGGGCCGGGTCCGCATGGTCCTGGAGACCGGCGACAAGCAGCCGGAGGCCATCGCGCTGTACACCTCCAGCGGCTACGAGCCGTGCGAGAAGTTCGGCTACTACCGGCACCACGAGTCGAGCCGCTGCTTCGCGAAGGCCCTCTGAGAAGTCCCGCGGGGGTCAGCTTCTGAGGTACGCGAGCACCGCCAGCACTCGCCGGTGGGTGTCGTCCGCCGGCGGCAGGTCCAGCTTGGTGAGGATCGAGCCGATGTGCTTGCCCACGGCCGCGTCCGACACCACCAGCGCCTTGGCGATCGCGCCGTTCGACTTGCCCTCGGCTATCAGCCCCAGCGCCTCCCGCTCGCGCGGGCTGAGCCGGGCGAGCGGATCCCGGCGGCGACGCAGCAGTTGTCGTACGACTTCGGGGTCCACGACCGTGCCACCGGCCGCCACCTCCCGCAGCGCGTCCACGAACTCCTCGACCTGGCCCACCCGGTCCTTGAGCAGATAGCCGACACCGGTCCCGTCGCCGGAGTCGAGGAGCTCGGCGGCGTACGCCCGCTGCACGTACTGACTGAGGACCAGGACCGGCAGCCCGGGCCGCTCCTCGCGCAGTTTCACGGCAGCGTGCAGTCCCTCGTCCTGGAAGCCGGGCGGCATCCGGACGTCCGTCACGACCACGTCGGGCGCGTGCTCGGCGGCCGCCGCGAGCAGCGCGTCCGCGTCGCCGACGGCCGCGACCACCTCGTAGCCGAACCGCGTGAGCAGCCCGACGAGTCCGTCGCGCAGCAGCACGCTGTCCTCGGCGAGGACTATGCGCAGGGCTCGGTCGGCCGGCAAGGAATCTCCACTCGCAGCAGGGTCGGTCCACCCGGCGGGCTGGACAGGGAAAGTCTGCCATCGAGCACTGACACCCGGTCGGCGAGACCGGTGAGCCCGGTGCCGTTCGCGCTGGCGGCGCCGCCGCGTCCGTCGTCGCGGATGTCCAGCGTCAGCCGTCCGTCCGTATGTCCGCCGCTGACGGTCGCCCGGCTCGCCCCGCTGTGCCTGGCCACGTTGGCGAGGGCTTCGCAGACGACGAAGTACGCGGCGGTCTCGACGGGTTGGGGCAGGCGTCCGGCGATGTCCAGCTCCACGTCCACCGGGACCGGGCTCCGGTCCGCCGCATCCGCGACGGCGGCTTCCAGTCCGTAGTCGGCGAGGACCTTGGGGTGGATGCCGTGGATGAGTTCGCGCAGTTCCGCGAGGACCTTCTCGGCCTCCCCGTGCGCTGTGGCGAGTTGGTCGGCGAGCGGGCCGGGCGGGGCGTCCAGGCGGGCCAGGCCGAGCGTCATGGTGAGGGCGACGAGGCGCTGCTGGGCGCCGTCGTGCAGGTCGCGTTCGATACGGCGGCGTTCCGCCTCGAAGGCGTCCACCAACCGGACGCGGGAGCGGACGAGTTCGGTGACCCGGTCGCTGTCCCCGGAGGCGCCGAGCAGGGCCTTCGCGATCTCGCCGCGCGCCCCGGCGGCCAGCCCGAGGGCGTACGCCCCCACGACCAGCAGCGGCACCCCGGCCGCCGCGACCCCGAAGGCGGCCGGCCAGGTGTCGACCGTCCACAGCTTGACGACCTTCGCCTCGCCGTCGACGGCGACCAGCAGCGGCGTGGCCAGCAGGAACAGCGGCACTCCGGCGGCGAAGGCGACCACGAGCGCGTCCAGCGGCCACAGCACGAGGCCGAGCAGCACGGTGTACGCCAACTCCCGCCAGGTGGCGGCCTCTTTG
Organism: Streptomyces sp. NPDC002817; assembly: GCF_053592055.1. Classification (NCBI taxonomy): domain Bacteria; kingdom Bacillati; phylum Actinomycetota; class Actinomycetes; order Kitasatosporales; family Streptomycetaceae; genus Streptomyces; species Streptomyces sp. NPDC002817. The sequence goes on along the minus strand of NZ_JBSFUY010000002.1, from coordinate 418,870 downwards.
AGCCGCACGGTGAGCCACCTGGCGAGCCCGGGCGCGTCGGGCACCCGGTGCTGCGCGAGCGGCACCGGCCCCACCCCCGCCAGCCGCAGCCGCCACCGCTCGGCGGCGGCCACGGGGATCCCGCACAGCGCGGTGAGCACGAGCAGCGGCAGTCCGACGAGCACGACAGCCGTGGCGCCGCCCACGACGGCCCCCGCGACGATCGCCACCAGCACGACCGCCCCGAACACCGCCCCGCTCGCCAGGAACGCGACCGACCGCCACGGCCACGCCGACCTCAGATACCCACGCCTGCTCAGCGCCTGCCACACCGTCATGGAGATCACGGTAGAAGGCGGGTACGGGCGGACGTAATCCGTTCGGACAGACATCAGGGGGTATGCCTGGCCCTACCCCAAGTCTCGGTCCTGCCGCACTGATTCACGGGGTGGCGGCGCGGTTTCGTAGAGCTCTCTTCGACTTGATGAGGGCCGTCGGCCTTCTGCGGACTTAATGAGGGCAGATGACAGACCACGCGATCCGACTGACCTCCGTCGTCAGACGGTACGGCGAGGGCGACGGCGGCGTGACCGCGCTCGACGGCGTCTCGCTCGGCTTCGGACAGGGCACCTTCACCGCCGTCATGGGGCCGTCCGGCTCCGGCAAGTCGACGCTGCTTCAGTGCGCGGCCGGACTGGACCGGCCGACATCGGGATCGGTGCGGATCGGCGGCACGGAACTGACCGGGCTGAGCGAACGACGGCTCACCCTGCTGCGCCGCGAACGCATCGGCTTCGTCTTCCAGTCGTACAACCTCCTGCCCTCCCTGACCGCCGAACAGAACGTCCTCCTGCCGCTGCGGCTGGCCGGTCGGCGTGTACCGAAGGCACGCGCGCGTGAGGCGTTGCGGCGGGTGGGGCTCGGCGAACGGGCCCGGCACCGGCCCGCCCGGCTGTCCGGCGGCCAGCAGCAGCGCGTCGCCCTGGCCCGCGCGCTGATCACCCGCCCCGACGTGCTGTTCGCGGACGAACCGACGGGTGCGCTGGACTCCGCCACCGGACGTGAGGTGCTGTCCTTGCTGCGCTCACTGGTCGACACCGAGGGCCGCACGATCGTGATGGTCACGCATGATCCGGTGGCCGCCTCGTACGCCGACCGCGTGGTCTTCCTGGTCGACGGGCACGTGCACGGCGAGGTGGTGGGGGCGTCGGCGGGGGAGATCGCGGCGCGCATGACGGCGCTGGAGACGGGGGCGACGGCGGATGGCTCGGAGGCCGGTACGGCGGAGGCCGGAGCCTCGGTGACCAGTGCTTCGGGGACCGGAGCTTCGGAGGTCGTCCCGTGCTGATGCTCGCTCTGCGTACCCTGCGCTCCCGTTGGACCGCCTTCATCGGCAGCTTCGTCGCTCTGTCCCTCGGGGTCGCCGTGATCGCCGTGATGGGCCCGGCCCTCGCCTCCTCCCTCGACGCCCCCGAGCGCGCACCGGAACGCTTCGCCGGGGCCCCGGTCGTGGTGAAGGGCCAGGACACGCTGCACGTACCGACGCCCATCGGCGACCGCACCCAGAGGCTGGCCCAGCCGCGGCCCGTACCGGCGGGGACGGTGGCGGCGCTGCGGAAGCTGGGCAGGGTCACGGAGGACCGCTCGTTCGTCGTGCACGGCGACCTGGTGGGGCATCCATGGTCGACCGCGGCCTTCGCACCGTACGAACTGACCGCGGGCCGCGCCCCCCGCGCCACGGACGAGGTCGTGGCCACGGACGACCGGACGACGGTGGGACAGCGTCTGCGCACGGGGCACGGGGTGGTGCGCGTGGTCGGCACGGTGGGCGCGCTCGGCTTCGAGAACGCGCTGTTCTACACGGATGCGCGGGCGGCCGCGTTGTCCCCGGTGAGCACACAGCTCGTGGTGGAGGCGGACGCGGCGGCGGTACGGCGCGTGGTGGACGGCCGCGCGCGGGTGCTGACCGGTGACGAGCGCCGGCTCGCGGACGCCGATCCCGAGCGGGACGCCGAGGCGCTGACCGCGCTGAACGCCCTGTTCGGCACGGCGGGCGGGGTGACCGGGTTCGTGTCGGTGTTCGTCGTCGCGTCGACCTTCGCCTTCGCGGTGGCCCAGCGCCGCCGGGAGTTCGGTCTGCTGCGCACGGCCGGCGCGACGCCGGGCCAGATCCGGCGTGCGGTGCTGACGGAGGCGCTGCTCGTCGGCGGACCGGCGTCCGCGGCGGGCTGCGCGCTGGGGGCGTACGCCGCCCCGTGGCTGGCGGAGCGTGTGGTGGACGGCGGTGTCGCACCGGCCTGGTTCGCGATCGGCGACCATGTGTGGCCGTACCATCTCGCCTTCTGGACCGGTCTGGCGGTGGCGCTGAGCGGGGCGGTGGCCGCGTCCTGGCGGGCCGGCCGAACCGCGCCGACGCAGGCGCTGCGCGAGGCGGCGGTGGACGAACGCGCCCTGACGCCCGGCCGCCTGCTGTGCGGGGCGGCCCTGCTGATCACCGCCGCGGTCACCCTCGCACTCGCGCTGGTGACGGACCCGGGCGACCTGCTGCACCGCAAGACGTACGTCAGCCGCCCGATGCTCCTCATCACGGCGACGGCCCTGCTGGCCCCGGCCCTGGTCCGCCCCCTGACCAGGGTCCTCGCCCCGTGCGGCATGCTGGTCCGCTCGAACGCGGGCACCGCTGTCCGCCGTACGGCCGCCGTCGCCGCCCCCGTCCTGATCATGGTGGCCCTGACGGGCTCGCTGCTCGGCGCCACGGCGACGCTGAACGAGGCGAGGGCGACGGAGGCGCGGGAGCGGACGGTCTCCGACTTCGTGCTGACGTCGCCGACGGGCTTCGCCCCGGACACGCTCCGCCACCTGCGCGCGATCCCGGACACCGAGGTCTCGGCGACCGCGTCGAGCGCCGTGTACGTCCTCGAGGAGGGGGTCGCCCTCATCAGGTCCGAGGCGCGCGCGGCCGATCCGAGGGCGCTCGCGGCGACCGCGCGCCTCCCCCTGACGGCGGGCCGCGTCACCGGTCTCGACGACGACTCGATCATCGTCAACGAGGAGTGGGAGCGGCACGAAGTCGGCCGCCGGGTCACCGTCTGGCTCGGCGACGGCACCCGCAGGTCGCTCCGCATCGCCGCGGTGATGCCGGTCGGCACGGGCGACAACGGGGTGTACGTCACGCCGGCCAACGCGCGCGGGGCCGCTGTGGACCGGGTCGAGGTGACGGGAGGAACGGCGGCAGGGCTACGGAGGGTTCTGGGTGCCACGGACGTCTCCGTCCTCACCCGCGACGAGTGGCTGCGGACCACTTACCCCACGGCCACCTTCACGGACGCCGACGAGAAGACCCGTCTCGGCTTCCTCCTCGTCCTGGGCATCGCGCTGCTGTACACGGGCATCTCCCTCGCCAACACCCTGCTCATGGCGACGTCCGACCGGAAGCGCGAGTTCGCGTCCCTGCGGCTGGCGGGCGCCACGACCGGGCAGGTGCTGCGTCTCGTGGCCGCGGAGGCCCTGGTGGTGGTGGCCGTGGGCGCGCTCCTCGGCCTGCTGGTGACGGCTCTCAACCTCGGCGGCATGTGGGGCGCCCTGGACCTGCAGTCGGCAGGCTCCCCGCTCCGCCTCCCCTGGCCCGAACTCGGCGCGGCCACGGGCGCGTGCGCGCTCCTCGCCGTCGTGTCGGCGGTGCTTCCGGCGGCTCATGCCCTGCGCCGGAGAACCTCTCCATAGCCGCGGCCTGTTCTCCTGACGCGGGATCAGCCGACGCGATTGCTTCGCGTCACTGCCGTACGCATGGCAAGGGGCCCGTTCCTGATATCAGGAACGGGCCCCTATGCTGCGTGGACCTGTGGGGATTTGAACCCCAGACCCCCTCGATGCGAACGAGGTGCGCTACCAGACTGCGCCACAGGCCCTTGCAACGAGTGAAACCTTAGCACCCCGATCGGGGTGCTTGGAAATCCGTTCCTTGCCCCTGCTGCGGAACAGCCACAGGTGGGACGGGGGGCGCGGCGCTCGGGACCGCCGCGCCTACTCGTTGGCCGCGCGCGGCCGCTCCCCGTCCTCGTACTGATCGAAGAGGGGCGTACGTCCCCGCTCGCGCGCCCGTCGCGCGGACGCGGCCCGGCGGGCGTCGCAGCGCTCGTCGTCGTCCGCCTTGTCCTCGGCGTCGGACGGCTCCCCCGCCTCGGCGTCCTGCGCCGCTCCGTCCTGCCCGGCACCGGACTCGGCACCGGCGCCACGCGCCTCCCGCTCCCCGGCGACCGAGCTGGACCGCGCCGAACTCCACGCGTCCGGCGCGCCCAGGTCCACGTCCGACGTGGCCCGCGGAGCGACCGGGGCCGTCACATACGTCGGCAACGGCACCGGCACCGGCTCCCAGCTGTCCCCGTGCCCCGGCCTGCGCTGTCGCTCGCGCTGCTGGTCGACCCACTCCGCGTGGTCGGTCTGCTCGACGAGGGCGCGCCGGTCGGCGGCGAGCGCCGACAGCCCGGGGTCCTGGCCCGGCTCTGGTCCTTCGTCCGGTTCGTCCGCGTCGATCGCTTCGGCCGTCGGGCGCCGGCGCGGCTGGCGCGCACGCTCCTTCAGCTGCTGCGCCGCCGCCTCGGCCCGCTGCCGGTCCATCTGGTAGGTGAAGCGACGACGCTCCTGGGAACGCAGGTAGGCGATGTACCCGCTCAGCAGGACGGCGGGCACGCCGGGCGCCCACAGGAACGCGAGCCCTCCGACGGCGGCGACGACCGCACCGAGCGTGAAAGCGATGAAGAGCACCACGGTGGTGCGCCTACGGCGCGCGAGAGCCTTCGTGCGCCGAGCGCGCGCCGCGGCGGCTTCCGCTGCGGGCGTACGCCGGGCTGCGGGCACCTGCTTGCGCGCCGGAGCGGATGCGGGCGCCTGTGCGGATCCGGATGCCGGGGCGTGCGCTGCCGGATCGGCCGCTCTCTCGCGTGCCGGCTCACGCGCCGCTTCCCTGCGCGCCGGCGCCTCCGCGCGCACGTCCGCGCGCACTTGCGGGCGCGTCGGAGGCATGGCGAAGGCCCGGACGTCCACCGAGTCGGTGACGGCATCCGGATCGACGGCGCCGGACTCCCCCTCCTCGGTGGAGCGCGCCCGCAGGTCCTTGGCGTACCGGCGCTCCATTCCCGCCCGTCCGGACAGCAGCCGGATGGCGGTGCTGAAGCGTTCCGTCGGACGGGCCTCGTTCAGCTCGTCCTGCCTACGGAGCCACATCGGCACCAAGTAGGCGGCCCAGGCCCCGACAATGACTGCGTAGATGAGGCCGCTGCTGCTCACGCCTCACACGGTAGAGGGATTCGCGTGAGGCCATCCGCCAATTGGGCCGGTGTGTCGCACGATCTGGCTGATATTTCGAGCTTTTTTGTGACCGATGCGATCAGCAGGTCGCCGGAGCCGCGAATTTAATGCCCTGAGGCGATCGCCACTCGATCATTCTCGAACATTTATTCAATTACCCGAGTCGCTTCTCCGGCCGCTTCCCTGGCTAGGTGGGATTCCCCGGCGTGTTCTGCGGGTTCCCGGGCGTGGTGTGCGGCGCCTTCTGTGAACGTGCCCTCCGCCACCGCCCGAGCAACCCTTCCGGCACCTCTTCCGCGGTGAGCGCGAAGACGAGATGGTCGCGCCAGGCCCCGTCGATGTGGAGATAACGGGGCCGCAGCCCCTCCTCACGGAATCCGAGTTTCTCCACGACCCGGCGGCTGGGCCCGTTCTCCGGGCGAATGCAGACCTCGATGCGGTGCAGCCCGACGGTCCGGAAACAGTGGTCCACGACGAGCGCCACGGCCGTCGGCATCACCCCACGGCCGGCCACCGACTCGTCCACCCAGTAGCCGACGTGCCCCGAGCACATCGAGCCCCAGGTGATCCCGGCGACGGTCAACTGCCCGACGAGCCGTCCCTGGTACTCGATGACGAAGGGCAGCATCCGGCCCGCGTTCGCCTCGCCCCGCAGATGGCGCACCATCTGCCGGTAGGTCGGCCGGTGCGTGATCGGCCCGCTGGGCGTGGGCGGCGGGATGGTCGCCTCCCAGGGCCGCAGCCAGTCGCGGTTGCGGCGGTTGACCTCGCGCCAGGCCCGCTGGTCGCGCACCTTTATGGGCCGGAGGACGACGTCGCCGTCCGCCAGTACGACGGGCCAGGATGGGCTGTTCAGCTCGCACCCCCACTGCCGGCCCCGGGTCTGGGGTGGTCGCCGCCACGGATCTGGTCGACGGCGTGGACCAACAAGGGCTCCAGGACGGCGAGCCCGTCCTTCACCCCGCCGGTGGAACCCGGCAGGTTGACGATCAGGGTCCGTCCCGCCACTCCGGCCAGGCCCCGCGAGAGCACGGCGGTCGGCACCTTCTCCCGTCCGAACGCCCTGATGGCCTCGGCGATGCCGGGCACCTCGTGGTCGATCACCTCGCGGGTCGCCTCGGGGGTTCGGTCGGTGGGCGAGATGCCGGTGCCGCCGGTGGTGACGACGACGTCGTATCCGGCGTCGACGGCGGCGCGCAGGGCCGCCCGGACAGGGTCCCCGTCGGGCACGACCTGCGGCCCCTCGACATCGAAGCCGAAGCCCTTCAGCCCCGCGGCGATCAACGGGCCGCCCTTGTCCTCGTAGACCCCGGCGGCGGCCCGGTTGGAGGCGGTGACCACAAGAGCGCGATACGTCATGCCCGGCTCCAGTCGCCCGACTTGCCGCCCGTCTTCTCCTCCACCCGAACGTCCGTGATGACCGCTCCCTTGTCGACCGCCTTGACCATGTCGATCACGGTGAGCGCGGCGACCGAGACCGCGGTGAGGGCCTCCATCTCGACACCCGTGCGGTCCGTCGTCCTGACCGTGGCGAGGATCTCCACGGCGTCGTCCACGACCGACAGATCCAGTTTCACTCCCGACACCGACAACGGGTGGCACAGCGGGATCAGGTCCGGGGTGCGCTTGGCGCCCATGATGCCCGCGATCCGCGCGGTGGCGAGGGCGTCGCCCTTGGGGACGCCCTCGCCGCGCAGCAGCTCGATCACCCGGGGCGAGACGAGGACCCGACCGCTGGCGCGGGCGGTGCGCGCGGTCACGTCCTTGTCGGATACGTCGACCATACGGGCGGCGCCCGCCTCGTCGATGTGCGTCAGTCGGTCCTGCGTACTCATGCTGTGCGGCGCTCCCGGTCCCGGCCCTTCGCGGTACGGCGCGCGGGCCTGTTGTGCGCGACACGGTACCGCCAACCAGGAGCACTCAGCCGAGCAGGACCACCTCGACCTCGGTGCCGGGCTCGACGGATTCCACGTCCTCCGGGACGACGATCAGCGCGTCCGCGTGCGCGAGGGCCGCCACCAGGTGCGACCCGGCACCGCCGACCGGGGTCACCGTGCCGTCGGAGTAGGTCCCGCGCAAGAACTGCCTGCGCCTCTTCGGCGAGGTCAGCGCCTTGCCGGCGGTCAGCTTCGCGGTCACGCGCGGCCGGTGCACGTCCTCCAGGCCCATGAGCGCGCGGATCGCGGGGCGGACGAACAGTTCGAAGGAGACGTACGACGAGACGGGGTTGCCCGGCAGCGCGAGGAGCGGGGTGTGGTCGGGGCCGATGGAGCCGAAGCCCTGGGGCTTGCCGGGCTGCATGGCGAGCTTGCGGAAGTCGATGCCGCTGCCGGCCTCGTCCTCATCGCCGACGGACGACAGCGCCTCCTTGACGACGTCGTACGCCCCCACGCTCACGCCGCCCGTGGTGACCATGAGGTCGGCGCGGACGAGCTGGTCCTCGATGGTGTCGCGGAGGGTCTCGGCGTCGTCGGCGACGGCCCCGACGCGGTAGGCGATGGCGCCGGCGTCGCGGGCGGCGGCGGTGAGGGCGAAGCTGTTGGAGTCGTAGATCTGGCCGTTGCCCAGTTGTTCGTCGGGCTGGACGAGTTCGCTGCCGGTGGACATGACGACCACGCGCGGGCGCGGGCGGACCCGTACCGTGCCGCGGCCGATCGCGGCGAGCAGTGCGATCTGCGGCGGGCCGAGGACGGTGCCGGCCTCGAGGGCGCGATCGCCGGCTTTCACGTCGCTGCCCTTCGCGCGTACGTGCGCGCGCGCCTCGGCCGGCCGGTGCACATGCACGTGTCCCTCGGCGCCCTCGGGAGCCAGGGCGCGGGCGCGCATCCCGGTCGCGGGCCCCTCGCCGAGGCCTCCGTCGGTCCACTCGACGGGGACGACGGTCTCGGCTCCGGGCGGCAGCGGGGCGCCGGTCATGATGCGGGCGGCCTGGCCGGGGCCCACGTGGAGCAGCTCGGCCTGACCCGCCGCGACGTCCCCGACGACGTCCAGGACGGCGGGGAACTCCTCGCTCGCGCCCGCGACATCCGCGACCCGCACCGCGTACCCGTCCATGGAGCTGTTGTCGAACGGCGGCAGGGAGACCGGCACCGTGACGTCCTCGACCAGGACGCAGCCCTGGGCGTCGAGGAGTTGCAGCTCGATGGGTTCCAGGGGGCGGACGGTCGCGAGGATGTCCTCCAGGTGTTCGTCCACCGACCAGAGGTGGTCCTGGCCGGTGGTGTGGGGCGCGGCGCTGCTCAACGTTGCTACATCTCCTCGGCTACGTAACTGCGAAGCCAGGTCCGGAAGTCCGGGCCCAGGTCTTCACGTTCGCACGCGAGTCTGACAATGGCACGCAGATAGTCACCACGGTCGCCGGTGTCATAGCGGCGGCCCTTGAAGACGACGCCGTGCACCGGGCCGCCGACCTTCTCGTCCGCCGCGAGCTGCTGGAGGGCGTCGGTGAGCTGGATCTCGCCGCCACGGCCGGGCTCGGTCTTGCGCAGTATGTCGAAGATGTGCGGGTCGAGGACGTAGCGGCCGATGATCGCGTAGTTGGACGGGGCGTCGGCCGCGGACGGCTTCTCGACGAGGTCGTGCACCTTGACCACGTCACCCTCCTCGGTGGCGTCGACAGCCGCGCATCCGTAGAGATGGATCTGCTCGGGCTCGACCTCCATGAGCGCGATGACACTGCCGCCATGCCGCTCCTGGACCTCGACCATCCGCTTGAGCAGCGGGTCGCGCGGGTCGATCAGGTCGTCGCCGAGGAGGACGGCGAAGGGCTCGCGGCCCACGTGCGGCGCCGCGCACAGGACTGCGTGACCGAGACCCTTGGGGTCGCCCTGGCGGACGTAGTGCATGGTGGCGAGGTCGCTGGACTCCTGCACCTTCGCGAGCCGACCGGCGTCGCCCTTCTTCTGAAGCGCCGATTCCAGCTCGTAGTTGCGGTCGAAGTGGTCCTCGAGCGGCCGCTTGTTGCGGCCCGTGATCATGAGGACGTCATCGAGACCCGCGGAGGCGGCCTCCTCGACCACGTACTGGATCGCCGGCTTGTCGACGACCGGCAGCATCTCCTTGGGAGTGGCCTTGGTGGCCGGCAGGAACCGGGTGCCGAGGCCTGCTGCGGGGATGACAGCCTTGCTGATCCGAGGGTGAGACTGAGTCATGCACGCAACCTTATCCGGTGCCTTTGCAGGGAATCTGGGGCTCCGGTTAATTAGCTCTGATATGAGCGTATTGGAAGGGTACGGAAGCGACCTTTGAGTCACATCGGACGTCCTGGAGAGCCTGACAAGCGAATGTTGCGGCGAGAGTTCCTCGCGGTGAGGAACAGGTTGACGGCCGATGACGTGCGAGAATCCGCGACCGCGCTGGCCGGGCGGGCGCTTGAACTGCCCGAGCTCGCGCGGGCGCGCACAGTGGCGGCGTACGTCTCGGTGGGGAGCGAACCCGGCACCCTCGCGCTCCTGGACGCGCTGCGCGCGCGGGGCGTACACGTCCTGCTCCCGGCGCTCCTGCCCGACAACGATCTGGACTGGGGCGCGTACACCGGGACGGGCTCCCTCGCGCGCGTCCAACACGGCGGAAAGATGGCCCTCTTCGAGCCCTCCGGGGAACGCCTGGGCCCGGAGGCCGTGACCGGCGCCGACGTCGTACTGCTGCCCGGCCTGGCGGTCGACACCCGCGGCATGCGGCTGGGGCGCGGCGGTGGGTCGTACGACCGGGTGCTCGCGCGCCTGGAGCGCGCGGGCGCGCACCCCGCTCTGGTCGTGCTGCTCTACGACTCCGAGATCGTCGAGCGCGTCCCGGAGGAGGCGCACGACCAGGCGGTGCACGCGGTGGTGACGCCGTCGGGCGTGCGCCGCTTCCGGGACGACACGTGAGCCACGGCATGTGAGCGCACACGAACGGGCCCTCCACGCGTGCGTGGAGGGCCCGTTCGACGATTCGCCGTCAGTGGCTCACGGTTTCAGTACCAGTGTGTCGCTCGTGTTCTTGTCGACCGCGTCCTTCGAGAAGGACCAGTCCAGCAGTTCACCCTTGACCCACTTGCCCGTCTGGTCGGTGTAGTGGGCGCTGTAGGCGTGCCCGGAGGCTCCGGTGAGGTTGATCCACTTGGACTTGTCGAGGTCGCCGAGGTTGACCACCATCCGCATCGACGGCACCCAGATGACGCCGTAGCCGCCGGCCGCGTTCCAGCCGGTCGCGTTGACGGTGGCCTCGCCGCCGCTGAGCTTCCAGGGACCGCGGTTGAGGACGTATCGCACGATGCCGGGGCCGTCGGTGCCGAGCGTCTGGTTCTTCAGGAACAGGCGGTGCAACCGGCCCCAGCTCCAGGTGTCGATGTCCTTGCCGAGCTTGGCGGTGAGCTCCCAGCGGGCGTCGATCATGGCGCGCTTGAACAGCTGGTCACGGTTCTCCGCCTTGGGGCGGTCCCCCACACCGGCGGGCGTCTTCCACCAGTCGCTCTTCTCGTCCTCCATGAGGTTGCGCACCACCTCGAACCAGCGGTCGCCGCCGTCCGGCTGCGCCTCGTCGGCGTCACGCTGGCCGCACTCGCGGACCTTCTCCGTCTCGTCGGCGGGGCCGGTGGTGCTGACGGGGTCGACCCACAGGCACTGGCCCTTGACCCGCAGCTCCTTGGGCAGCTTGTTGCCGAAGGCGAGCTTGAGGATGTTGCGCCAGACCGAGTTGAAGTAGGCGGCGGCCGCCGAGTCGGCGTCCTGGGTGTAGTCCCAGCCCTCCAGCAGCTTCTGCGCCTCGCGGACGTCCTTGTCCTCGATGTCGATCTTCAGCAGCTTGGGCACGAGCAGCTTGGCGATCTCGCTGCTGTTGTCCAGCTGCATCTGGCGCATGTCGTCGGTGGAGATCTTGCCGCCGTCGTCGATCTTCGACTTGATCAGGTCGGTGATGCGCTGGCTGCGGGCGCCATAACCCCAGTCGGTGGTGAGCGTGTAGGGGTACTTGTCCTTGTCGATCACGGCCTGGTTGGCGGTGACGATGTACCCGCGCGCGGGGTCGTACTCGTAGGGGAGCTGGTCCTGCGGGATGTAACCGGTCCAGCGGTACTTGGAGTCCCAGCCGGGCTGCGGGATCGAGCCGTCCACGCCCTGCGCGCGCGTGGGGATCTTCCCGGGAAGGGTGTAGCCGATGTGGTTCTCGGTGTCGGCGTAGACCAGGTTCTGCGACGGCACGTCGAACAGGGTCGCGGCCGCACGGAAGTCGTTCCAGTTCGTCGCCTTGTCCATCGCGAACACGGCGTCCATGGAGGTGCCCGGGTCCAGGGCGGTCCAGCGCAGGGAGATGCCGTAGCCATCGCCGCGGTCGGGTGCGGCGGTGTCGACGGTGGCCTTCTTGCCGACCTTGACCAGTTCGTCGTTGCGGTCGGACAGCAGGGGGCCGTTGTTGGTCTCACGGACGACGATCGTCTTGGACTCGCCGCCGGCGACCTTGATGGTCTCCTCGCGCGTGGTGAAGGGCTTCACCTTGTCGTCGTAGAGGTAGCCGTTGCTGCTCAGCTTCTCCAGGTAGAGGTCGGTGACGTCGACGCCGGAGTTGGTCATGCCCCAGGAGATGTCCTGGTTGTGGCCGATGACGACGCCGGGCATGCCCGCGAAGGTGTAGCCGGAGACGTCGTACTGGCACTTGCTGGAGACAGTGCGGCAGTGCAGGCCCATCTGGTACCAGACGGACGGCAGCGAGGCCGACAGGTGCGGGTCGTTGGCCAGCAGCGGCTTGCCGGTGATGGTGTGCGAGCCCGCGACGACCCAGGAGTTCGAGCCGATGCCGTTGCCGTTCACGCCGACGGCCGCGGGCAGGTCCTCCAGGACCCCGTAGAGGCCCGAGAGCTGGCTCGTGAGAGCGGTGGTGCCCGAGGCGGACGCGGTGCCCGCGGTGCCGCTCGTGGAAGTTCCGGTGCCGGTGCCTGTGGCTGTCCCCGTGCCCGAGGTGCTGCTGCCCTGCTCGAACGTCTTCGTCAGCTCGTCGTACTGGCCCTCCTGGACGATCGCCTTGTTGCGGCCGTACGGGTAGCCCGGGTACAGGTCCTCGATCTGCTTGGGGCCGAGGCGGCTGGTGAGCAGGGCGCGGTCGATCTCGTCCTGCATGTTGCCGCGCAGGTCCCAGGCCATCGCCTTGAGCCATGACACCGAGTCGACCGGGGTCCACTGCTCGGGCTTGTAGTCGTTGACGAAGCCCAGCGCCGCGTACTCGAGGGAGATCTCCTCGCCGTCCTTGCCCTGCAGGTAGGCGTTGACTCCCTTGGCGTACGCCTGGAGGTACTTCTTGGTGGAGGCCGACAGCTTGGTGTCGTACTCCTTCTTCGCGACCCGGTCCCAGCCGAGCGTGCGCAGGAACTCGTCGTTCTTGACCTGGCTCTTGCCGAACATCTCCGACAGGCGCCCGGAGGTCATGTGGCGGCGCACGTCCATCTCGTAGAACCGGTCCTGCGCCTGGACGTAGCCCTGCGCCATGAACAGGTCCTCGTCGGAGGAGGCGTAGATCTGCGGGATGCCGTAGCCGTCGCGCTTCACGTCGACCGGTCCGGACAGGCCCTCGAGCGTGATCGAACCCTTGGTCTGAGGGAAGGAGGCACGGACGGTGCTGATCGACCAGTACGCCCCGTAGGCGACGCCGCCGATGATGGCCAGTACCAGGACGAGGACGATCAGACGGGCTTTGCGCCCCTTTTTCCTGCCGGACTTGCCGGGCTTCTGACCCGATGAGGCGGTGGTGTTGGGGGGCATCGCTGTCCTTGCTGTCCTAACGCGAGCGGCAGGCGGGGCTGTGACTTTGAATGAGCGCTGGAGCAACCATAGGCGCAGGGCCCGTCGCCACTTGACGCGGAGTCGGGAACCAGCGCGGACGGACGTTCGATCTTGCCTCAGGAGTGTCAAGAAATCGTCAAGAGTTAGGTAAGGTAACGAAGTACTTGGATGCGGAGGCCCACCTCTTCGTGTCCTATGTACGTGAGCCCACGCGCGCGTGATGCCCGTGAGCCAGGGAAGGGAACAGCCGCTGACCGTCCACGACCTCAACCAGCTTCTGCTCGTCTGCTCGCTCGTCCTCTTGGTCGCCGTCGCAGCGGTCCGGATCTCCTCGCGCAGCGGGCTCCCCAGCCTGCTCGTATATCTGGGCATCGGCGTCGCCATGGGCCAGGACGGCGTCGGCGACATCCACTTCGACAACGCCGAGCTGACCCAGGTCATCGGATACGCGGCCCTGGTCGTGATCCTGGCCGAGGGCGGACTGGGCACGAAGTGGAAGGAGATCAAGCCCGCGCTGCCGTCCGCCACCGCGCTGGCGCTGGTCGGGGTCGCGGTGAGCGTCGGGATCACGGCGTCAGCCGCGCACTATCTCATCGGGCTGGAGTGGCGCCAGGCGCTCATCATCGGGGCGGTCGTGTCCTCGACGGACGCGGCGGCGGTCTTCTCGGTGCTGCGCAAGCTCCCCCTCCCCGCGCGCGTGACGGGCACGCTGGAGGCCGAGTCCGGCTTCAACGACGCCCCGGTGGTCATCCTGGTCGTCGCCTTCTCCACGGCGGGACCGGTCGAGCACTGGTACGCACTGATCGGCGAGATAACGCTGGAACTGGCCATCGGCGCCGCCATCGGCATCGCGGTCGGCTGGCTGGGCTCCTGGGGCCTCAGACACGTGGCCTTGCCCGCCTCCGGCCTCTACCCGATCGCCGTCATGGCGATCGCCGTGATGGCGTACGCGGCCGGCGCGCTGGCGCACGGCAGCGGCTTCCTCGCCGTCTACCTCGCCTCGATGGTGCTGGGCAACGCCAAGCTGCCGCACTGGCCCGCCACACGCGGTTTCGCCGAAGGGCTCGGCTGGATCGCCCAGATCGGCATGTTCGTCCTGCTCGGCCTGCTCGTCACCCCGCACGAGCTCGGCGACGACGTGTGGCCCGCCCTAGTCATCGGCCTGGTGCTGACCATGGTCGCGCGCCCGCTGAGCGTCGTGCTGTGCCTGACGCCGTTCCGGGTGCCCTGGCAGGAGCAGACCCTCATGTCCTGGGCCGGGCTGCGCGGCGCCGTGCCCATCATCCTGGCGACGATCCCCATGGTGAACGGCGTCGACGGCAGCCGCCGCATCTTCAACATCGTCTTCGTCCTGGTCGTCGTCTACACCCTGGTCCAAGGGCCGACGCTGCCCTGGCTCGCCCGCCAGCTGCGGCTGGGCGGAGACACGGAGGCGGCCGACCTCGGCATCGAGTCGGCGCCTCTGGAGCGGCTGCGCGGGCACCTGCTGTCCGTCGCGATCCCCGACGGCTCGAAGATGCACGGCGTCGAGGTCAACGAGCTGCGGCTGCCGGCCGGGGCCGCCGTCACCCTCGTCGTCCGCGATGGAAAATCGTTCGTTCCGCTGCCCACGACGGTGCTGCGGCGCGGGGACGAGCTGCTGGTGGTCGCCACGGATCCCGTGCGGGACGCGGCGGAGCGGCGGCTGCGTGCGGTGGGGCACGGCGGAAAGCTGGCCGGGTGGCTGGGCACGAACGGGGAGACACCGCGGCGCTGACCGGGGCGGCGTGGCCCCGGAGGTGGGGGCGCGGGTGCGCCGGGCAGCGCGTGCCAAGGGGGCGCGCGCGGCTTGTACAGGGGCGCACGATCTCGATGTGCGCCGCGCGCTCCACGACGCCCGGTGTCGTTGAAGGATGTCGTTAAGGGCGCGTTTCGCACGGTTCACACCCCCGATAATCGCAGGTGAACAAGGCTCATGGTGCTCGTTTTCACAGGCGCACCAGGCGTTGATCCCTGTACGATGAAGGCGCATTCTGATCGAACCAACTCTGCCTGACGCATTGCTGGCGCGACCGTATGGCGGCCGAAACGCCCCTCCGCAGTGGGCCCGGTATCTACCGCAGTGCGCGCAAGAGGACAGCTCTCGGCGCCCCCGCACAGGCGCGCTACCAGGCGGCAGAAAGGCACGGGCCGTGGCATCCACGGTCACCGCACGCCCGGGATACGGGCAGCTGCTGCGCACCCGCGGCGCCTGGACGTTCCTGCTCCCCGGCTTCGCGGCGCGTCAGCCGTTCGCGATGCTGACGATCTCCATCGTGCTGCTCGTGCAGCACACCACCGGCTCGTACGGCGCGGCGGGCGCCGCCGCGGCCGTCACCGGCGTCTCCATGGCACTCTTCGCGCCCTACAGCGGGCGCCTCGCCGACCGCCACGGACAGCGCGCCGTACTGATCCCCGGTGTACTCGTGCACACGGCGTCGGGTCTGACACTGACGGCACTCGCGCTCTCGCACGCGCCCCTGTGGGCGCTGTTCGCGGCGGCCGTCCCCACCGGCGCCTCGGTGCCGCAGGTCGGTCCGATGGTGCGCGCCCGCTGGGGCGTGAGGCTCCAGGGCTCGCCCCTCATGACCACCGCGGCGGCGTTCGAGTCCGTCACGGACGAGCTGACGTTCGTCTTCGGCCCGCTGGTGGCCACCGCTCTGTGCACCACCGTCGACCCGGCCGCGGGCCTGCTGACGGAGTCGGCACTGACCCTGCTCGGCGGTCTGCTGTTCGCCGCACAGAAGAGCACGCAGCCGCTGGTCACCCTCGACAGGCACGCGCGCGTGGAGCACGGCTCCGCGCTGCGTGTGCCCGGCGTGCGCGTGCTCATCGTGACGTTCCTCGGCATCGGCTCCGTCTTCGGCGGTATGCAGGTCTCGCTGGCCGCGTTCACCGAGTCGATCGGTGAGCCCGGTCTGAACGGTGTCCTGTACGGCGTCTTCGCCGCGGGCAACATGCTCTCCGGGATCGTCTGCGGCGCCATCGCGTGGAGGGTGGCTCCGCAGCAGCGACTCGTGGTCGGGTACGGCGCGCTCGCGCTGGTGGCCTCCGGACTGTGGGCCGCGCACTCGGTGCTCGCGCTCGCCGGGCTCGGCCTCCTGGTCGGCATGTGCATCGCGCCCGCGCTGATCACCGGCTACACGCTGGTGGAGAGCCTGGTGCCGGCCGGTGCCCGTACCGAGGCCTTCACCTGGCTGACCGGCGCGGTGGCGCTCGGCCAGGCGGCCGCCGTCACGGCTGCCGGACAGCTGGAGGACCGCTTCTGGAACGGTGCAGGGTTCCTCGTCCCGATGGTCGGCACACTGCTCGCCCTGGCGACCCTGCTGGCCCTCCGATCACGCCTGACGACGCGCCCCCGGACCCGGACCGTCGCACGTGGCGTCGGTCACCGCGTGCCGGTGGCGGTGGACTGATCCTCGGGAATACGTCACTATGGACCCTCGTTAGCACTCATTGAGTGAGAGTGCCAGGAGGAAGACAGTGCCGACCTACCAGTACCAGTGCACCGAGTGCGGCGAGGGCCTCGAGGCGGTGCAGAAGTTCACCGACGACGCTCTGACCGAGTGCCCCAACTGCCAGGGCCGCCTCAAGAAGGTGTTCTCCGCAGTCGGCATCGTCTTCAAGGGCTCCGGCTTCTACCGCAACGACAGCCGCGGCTCCTCGTCGAGCACCTCGCCGGCGTCGTCGAAGCCGTCGACGTCCTCTCCGTCCACCTCGACGTCGTCGTCCTCGGACTCGAAGTCGTCGAGCACCGGCACCTCCTCCAGCAGCACCTCTGCCGCTTAAGGACGCACTCACGGGACCCTGTCGTCGTACGACGACAGGGTTCTCGGTGTTTCCGGAGCTCTTCTCTGCCCGCTGCTGGGGCCAGCTAGTGTGCGGGTCATGGCGAACGCAGAGATCGGCGTAATCGGCGGCTCGGGCTTCTACTCGTTCCTCGACGACGTGACCGAGATCCAGGTGGACACCCCGTACGGACCGCCCAGTGACTCCCTGTTCCTCGGTGAGATAGCGGGCCGTCGGGTCGCCTTCCTGCCCCGGCACGGACGCGGACACCATCTGCCGCCGCACCGGATCAACTACCGCGCCAACCTGTGGGCGCTGCGGTCGGTCGGGGCACGCCAGGTCCTCGGTCCGTGTGCGGTGGGCGGGCTGCGCCCCGAGTACGGGCCGGGCACGCTGCTCGTGCCGGATCAGCTGGTCGACCGTACGAAGTCCCGCGTGGGGACGTACTTCGACGGGCTGGCGCTGCCGGGCGGCGGCGTGCCCAACGTGGTGCACGTGTCGCTGGCCGACCCCTACTGCCCCGTCGGGCGTGCGGCCGCACTGAAGGCCGCGCACGGCCGGGACTGGGAGGCGGTGGACGGCGGGACCCTGGTCGTGATCGAGGGGCCGCGCTTCTCGACGCGTGCCGAATCGCTGTGGCACCGGGCGCAGGGCTGGTCGGTGGTGGGCATGACCGGTCACCCCGAGGCGGCGCTCGCCCGTGAACTCGAGCTCTGCTACACGTCGTTGACCCTGGTCACGGACCTCGACGCGGGCGCCGAGACCGGTGAGGGCGTCTCGCACGACGAGGTGCTGCGGGTGTTCGCGGCGAACGTGGACCGGCTGCGGGGAGTGCTGTTCGACGCGGTGGCCGCGCTGCCGGCGAACGAGGAGCGGGACTGTCTGTGCACCACGGCGCTGGGCGGCATGGATCCCGGGTTCGAACTGCCGTGACGCTGTGGAGAACAGCACCCCCGCACCGGCGGAACTGCTCGTTCGGGTGAGGGAGTTGTCCACAACCGGTAGGTGATCCACCTGTCCCGGCGGGCGGCGGCGCGAGGCCTCATCGTGGCCTTGCAAGCCGATCCCTCGTGCCAGGTGGTGGTTCCCCGTGTCCTTCGCTCCGTCTCCCCCGCCCTTCTCCCCCCTTGCTCCGCGCCCGCCGGGCACGGACGCTCCCGCGACCTGCGAGGTGCCGCACTTCGCTCCCGTGCGGGTACGCGGCGGGCGGTATCAACTGGCCCGGCTCGTACGGCATCGCAGGCGGGCCGTGGCGGCGGGCCTCGCGGTCACCGCGGCCGCGCTGGTGGCCGTCGGTCCGGGCGATACCGACGGGGCGCGCGGACATCCCGTGGTCGAGCCGGTGCGGGAGCGCCGCGCCGTGGAGATGGTGACGGCACCGGTGCGGATCGCCGACGGGGCCACGGTGCTGCTGTTGCGGCCCGGTGACCGGGTGGACGTGATCGCCGCCGGGACGACGGCGACGGGAGGCGACGCCCAGGTGCTCGCGCGCGGGGCGCGGGTGAAGAAGGTGCCGGAGCCCCTGGAGGGTGCTGTGGAGAGCGGGGCGCTGGTCGTGCTCTCGGTGCCGCGTCCGATCGCGGTGCGTCTCGCGGGCGCGAGCGCCACAGCACGACTGGCGGTGACGCTGTGTTGAGCCGAGCGGTCCGCCTGGTGCGCGGATTGCTGTCAAGTCCCTCGTTCGAGCTACCCAATTGGACAGGGTCGCCTCGCGTTGACGTAGGTTGCGGAGCTGTTTGTTCCACAACCTGTGCGTGCGAGGAGAGTCCCCTAGGTGAGCGAGAAGAAGCCGAGCCTCTTGGAAGGCTTCAAGGCCTTCCTGATGCGCGGGAACGTCGTCGATCTGGCAGTAGCGGTGGTCATCGGCGCCGCCTTCACCAACGTCGTCAACTCGGTGGTGAAAGGCGTGATCAACCCGCTGGTCGGGGCGATCGGCACCAAGAACCTCGACAGCTACAGCTCGTGTCTGAAGGACCCGTGCAAGGTGACGGCGGACGGCACCGTGGTGAGCGGCATCCCGATCAGATGGGGCACCGTGCTCGGCGCGACGCTCAGCTTCGTGATCACCGCGGCGGTCGTCTACTTCCTGATGGTCCTGCCGATGTCGAAGTACCTGGCCCGGCAGGAGGCCCGCAGGAAGGCCAAGGAGGGCACGCAGGAGGTCATGGAGGTGACCGAGCTGGAGGTCCTCAAGGAGATCCGCGACGCGCTGGTCGCGCAGCGGGGATCCGGGCACGACGAGCGGTAACGGCCACGGCCCGCCTCCTCTGCCGGGCGGCCGTGCGGCTCGGTCAGAGGTGGTGGGGCGGCTTCTCGTCGAGGAAGCGCTTCAGGTCGGCCGCGCTGTCGGCGCCGGGTCGTTCGCCCCAGCCGCGGTCCGTGTCGTCCGAGGACTGCTGGTCCAGCGGGTCGTCGAAGATCAGCGACGGCTTCGGCGCGCGCGGCTCGGGGTCGGGGGCGATGCTCATGCGTCCAGGGTACGACCCCGGGGGGCGACCGCCGTCCTGGTCATTCCCGACGGCGGTCATGGTCCGCGCCTTCCGCATCTGCTGTGCTTGGACTCATGACGTCGTCCAGCTCCCCTCCCTCCCCGGCGCCCTTGGGCAGGCTCACCGCCCGCGGCCGCGACGAGGCCCACCGGGTCGCCTCACCCCTGGAACTCTTCTTCGACCTGTGTTTCGTCGTGGCCATCGCCCAGGCGGGCGTGCAACTCGTGCACGCCGTGGCCGAGTCGCACGCGGGCGAAGGGATCCTCAACTACGCGATGGTCTTCTTCGCCATCTGGTGGGCCTGGATGAACTTCTCCTGGTTCGCCTCGGCGTACGACAACGACGACGTCCTCTACCGGGTCGTCACCCTGGTCCAGATCGCCGGCGTGCTGGTGCTCGCGGCCGGCGTCTCCAGGGCGTTCGAGGACCACGACTTCCTGGTCGTCTGGCTGGGCTACGTGATCATGCGGCTGGCCATGTCGACGCAGTGGCTGCGCGTGGCGAGATCGAGCGAGGGCCCGGAGAGAACGATGGCTCTGCGCTACGCCGGCGGCGTACTGCTCTGCCTCGTCGGCTGGCTGGGGCTGCTGGTCCTGCCCGAGGGCGGGCGGCCCTGGGTGTTCCTGGTGATGGCGATCCTCGAGATGTGCGTGCCGCGGTACGCGGAGAAGGACTTCCCCACGTCCTGGCATCCGCACCACATCTCCGAGCGCTACGGCCTGTTCACCATCATCGTGCTCGGCGAGACGATCGCCGCGGCCACCGTCGCCGTGAAGTCGGGCGTGGACGAGAACGACGCGCTCGGGGAACTGCTGCCGATCGCCGCGGGTGGGCTGCTGATCATCTTCTCCGCGTGGTGGATCTACTTCGTCGTGCCGATCCACGGCCATCTGCGCTCCAACAAGCAGGCCTTCCTGTGGGGCTACGGCCACTACGTGATCTTCGCCTCGGCGGCCGCGATCGGCGCCGGCCTGGAGGTCGCGGTCGAGCAGGCGGTGGGCAAGGCGCACATCTCCACGCTGGCCGCGTCGGCCGCCGTGACCCTGCCGACCGCGCTCTACCTGCTCACCGTGTGGGCCCTGCATTCGCGCCACTTCAAGGTGGGCATCGCCCAGCAACTGGTACTGCCGACCACGGCACTCCTCGTGATCCTCTGCACGTTCCTGGGCGACTGGGCCGTGCTCGCGGCCGGCATCGTCTCGGCGCTCGCGGTGGCGACCGGGGTCACGCTGACGGCGCGCAGGGCGACCCGGGAGAGCAAGGAGGCGACTCCGGTCGTGTGACCTCCTGGGACGGTGCCGGTGCCTGGACGAGACTGGTCCCATGACAGTTGACGCTCTGACCGACGTCACCGGCGTGCGCGTGGGACACGCGACGCGCGTCGGCGACGGCTGGCTCACCGGTACCACCGTTGTGCTCGCCCCTGAGGGCGGTGCTGTCGCCGCCGTGGATGTGCGCGGCGGCGGCCCCGGCACCAAGGAGACCGACGCCCTCGACCCGCGCAACGTCGTGCAGAAGGTCGAGGCGATCGTGCTGACCGGCGGCAGCGCGTACGGGCTCGACGCGGCGTCCGGCGTGATGGCGTGGCTGGAGGAGCAGGGGCGCGGCGTACGCGTCGGGGTGGATCCGGCGCACGTCGTTCCCGTCGTACCCGCCGCCTGCGTCTTCGACCTGGCGCGGGGCGGCGACTTCCGGGCCCGGCCCGATGCGGCCACGGGCCGGGCCGCGGTCGAGGCGGCCGCGGCGAGCGCGGTCGGTGCGGTGGTGCCGGAAGGGGGCGTGGGCGCGGGTACGGGCGCCGTGGTCGGGGCGATGAAGGGCGGAGTGGGTACCGCGAGCACCGTTCTCGACTCGGGGATCACGGTCGCCGCGCTGGTGGTGGCCAACGCCGCGGGCTCCGTGGTGGAGCCCGAAACAGGCATCCTCTACGGGGAGTTGCTCCAGGGGCGCGTCGACTCTCCGGAGGCGCGTGTCCACGAGGCCGCGCGTCGGCGCCTCGCCGAGACCACGGCGAAGAACGCGCCGCCTCCGCTGAACACCACGCTCGCCGTCGTCGCCACCGACGCGGTTCTGTCGAAGGCGCAGGCGCAGAAGCTCGCCGGAACCGCGCACGACGGCATCGCGCGCGCCGTGCGGCCCGTGCACCTCCTGCACGACGGCGACACGGTGTTCACGCTGGCGACGGGGCAGCGGGCACTCGACGAGCACCCGCTCGCGCTCAACCCGCTGCTCGAGGCCGGCGCCGACGTGGTGACGCGCGCGATCGTGCGGGCCGTGCGCGCGGCCGAGTCGGTGGACGGGCCGGGCGGGATGTGGCCGTCGTACGGGGAGTTGTACGAGGGGCGGTGACGGGGCTCGACCGGCACGTCGGGTCCGTGGCCGGTGGTGGAGCACTGGGCGCGGAGGCAGGGCATGGCCGCCGCGCCCGCCCGGGACACACACCGCGCCGCGCGCGGCTCCGGCACCCGCCGGCCCGGGTGTGGCGCATTTCCTACGGACGATTGTCCCGGTTGTGTCACGTGATGGCGTTCATGGCTGTCGGAGGGAACCCGACCGGTCATGGATTCGCTCTTTCTCCACGCATGGGAGCGGATCACGCACATCACACGAACCTGGAGTAGCTCGTGACAACGCCGGACATATCAGCGCGGCGCACACTCGGGGCCTGTGCCGTCCTGGCGGTCGGCGCCCTCACCCTCACCGCCTGCGGGGGCGGCGCCGACACCGGGAAGGGCGACGGCAAGGCGGGCGGGGAGTCCGCCAAGACGTCCGAGGCGAAGATCGCCATATCGGCCAAGGACGGTTCGACGGGGGCGTCGATCAACACGACGGACGTGAAGGTCAGCGACGGTGAGCTGACCGAAGTGAAGATGACCGTGGCGGGGACGGGGCAGTCGGTGCCGGGGTTCATCTCGGCGAACGGCGGCAGTTGGACGCCGAAGGAGCAGTTGGAGCGCGGGACGAAGTACGAGATATCGGCGAGCGCGAAGGACTCCGACGGGCGGACCACCGCAGCCGATTCGACCTTCACGACGGTCAGCGAGGCGAACAGCTTCATCGGGACGTACACGCCGGACAGCGGGACGACGGTGGGCGTCGGAATGCCGGTGTCGTTCAACTTCGACAAGGTGATCAGCGACAAGAAGGCCGTGCAGTCGCACATCACGGTCTCGTCCAGCAGCGGGCAGAAGGTCGTCGGGCACTGGTTCGGCTCTCAGCGGATCGATTTCCGGCCCGAGGAGTACTGGAAGGCCGGCTCCAAGGTCACGATGAAGATCGACCTGGACGGCGTCGAGGGCGCGAACGACGTCTTCGGGGTGCAGAAGAAGACCGTCACCTTCACGATCGGGCGCTCGCAGGTCTCCACGGTCGACGCCGACACCCAGACCATGACGGTCGTGCGGGACGGGAAGACCCTCAAGAAGGTGCCGATCTCGACGGGCGACGCGCAGAACACCACGTACAACGGCCAGATGGTGATCTCGGAGAAGTTCCCGAAGCTGCGTATGGACAGCCGGACGGTCGGGCTCGCCAACGCCTACGACATCCCGGATGTGCCGCACGCGATGCGGCTCACGCAGTCGGGAACGTTCATTCACGGCAACTACTGGTACAACAAGGGCAACCCGCCCTTCGGCCGGCAGGCCACCAGTCACGGCTGCGTCGGGCTGCAGGACGTCCAGGGCGGGCAGGGCGACACGAACGCCAAGTGGTTCTACGACAACTCCGTCCTCGGGGACGTCGTGATCGTCAAGAACTCCCCCGACAAGACGGTGTCGCCGGACAACGGGCTCAACGGCTGGAACATGTCGTGGACCGAGTGGGTCGCGGGAAGTGCCGGATGAACGCCCGCTGAGCGCCCGCTGAGCGCCGGGGCGCACGCGGGAAGCGGTGCGCCGCCCGGGGCGCCATGACGCGGCAAGTACCTTCTGACCGGCGGTTTTTGACGGATCTTCGGGTCGCGTGGGAACTTCTCACGCGGCCTGAGCGTTTTCCGTGCGCACGTTTTCTCGGTTCCCGGACATGATGTCCGACCGAGGGGCTACGGTATGCACCCACAAGGTGACATGCAGCAACGCCGGGAGAAACCTTGAGCGTTCCGTACGAGACAGCAGCGTACGAGCCACGCGAGTCGCCCGAGTCTCCGGAGGAGCACCTCGCGCGACTCCTCGGCCGCGCGCTGAACTCCTTCGAGCTGCCCGACGAGACGATACGGCGACTCGACTGCGCGCTCGCGCACGACAGCTCGCTGCACTCCGCGCACCACAGCGCGGGGCTGCACCGCGAGACGTACCGCCACACCTGGCTGCTCGCCGACGGCTCGGCACTCACCCTCTGGGAGCTGGTCCACAACACCGCGCCGGGCAGTGTCCCGCAGCACGAGGTGTACGTCGACGAGGAGGAGCTGCGCGCCGCCACGGCACGGCTGCCGCTGCCGCCGGACGCACCGGACTTCGAGCTGCCGGTGACGGTGCAGCTGTCGCCGATCCCCGCACCCCGGCACGCGTACGTGCCCGACGACTCGGCGGATCACGCGCGCCGGCTCCTGCGCCGCGCGGAGAACCCGGACCAGCCGGGCACGGAGACGGCCACGCTGCTGACGGCGGCGTTCGCGCACCAGATCACGCAGGCTTTCGGACGGCCGTGCCGGGCGGGGCGGATCGGGCTGTGCTTCTCGCTCTACGAGCACGCGTTCCTGCTGCGCGACGGCAAGGAGATCTCCCTGTGGGAGGTCGAGCACACGGCCACGCCCGACGGGCGGCACATGTGCGAGGTGTACGTCTCCGAGGACGCGGCGCGCGATGCGATGGAGCGGCGCGCGGCGCGGGTCGCGTCACGCACTCCACGCACCTGAGGCTCCCGCCCCGCCCCGGGCGCTCGGTCAGCGACCGTCGCTGAGCTGTCGCACCAGCCCCGCGAACGCGTCGTGCTCCGCCGGAGTCAGCTGGACCGACTCCAGCTCGGGGCCGGCCTGCCGCTGGTACGGGAGGGCCGGGAGGACGGCGGAGGTCCGCCACAGGACGGCCTCGCGGCTGCGGCGCAGGACACGGGTCAGGCCGATCGCCCAGACGACGGTCGCCAGGGCGAGGACGGCCATGCCCGTCAGCTGGTAGATCGAGACGTGCTCAGGCATGCGCCCCAGTAGACACCACGGTCGGGGACTTTGACCCCGGACCGTGACGTATCTCGCAGGTGCCGTGAACAACTCACGGCCGCCCAAAGGGACATAGGGCCGATGAAACGGCTGCGGCCGGTCGCAGCCCCGTCTCGACAGGGTTGCGACCGGCCGGCCTTGCCGGGGCAGGCCTTGTACGCCCGCCCCCGCCTCCCGCCGCTTACGCCGCCACGGGCTGCTTCGCCGCCGCCGGAGCCGCCGCGGACTCGTCGGAGCCGGTGGCCGCGCCGTCCGGGGCCGTCTTGCGCAGGCCCTTGAGGACGATGACCAGGCCTGCCGTGATCGCCGTACCGATGGCGATGGCCAGCAGGTACAGGAACGGCTTGCCGATCAGGAAGGTGACCCAGATGCCGCCGTGCGGAGCGCGCAGGGTCGAGCCGAACGCCATGGTGAGCGCGCCGGTGACCGCGCCGCCCGCCATGGAGGCGGGGATGACGCGCAACGGGTCGGCCGCGGCGAACGGGATCGCGCCCTCGGAGATGAAGGAGGCGCCGAGGACCCAGGCCGCCTTGCCGTTCTCGCGCTCGGTGGTGGTGAACAGCTTCTTGCGGACGGTCGTCGCGAGGGCCATGCCGAGCGGGGGCACCATGCCGGCGGCCATCACGGCGGCCATGACCTTCATCGCGGAGTCGCTCGGGTCCTGCACGGCGATGCCGGCGGTGGCGAAGGCGTACGCGACCTTGTTGACCGGGCCGCCCAGGTCGAAGCACATCATCAGGCCGAGGAGGACACCGAGGAGGATGGCGTTGGTGCCGGAGAGGCCGTTGAGCCAGTCCGTCATCGCCTTCTGGGCCTCGGCGATCGGCTTGCCGATCACGATGAACATGAGGAAGCCGACGGCGATCGACGAGACCAGTGGGATCACGACCACCGGCATGATGCCGCGCATCACCGGCGGGATCTTGATCCGCTGGATGGCGAGGACGACCGCGCCGGCGAGCAGACCGGCGACCAGGCCGCCGAGGAAGCCCGCGGCGATGTTGACGGAGATCATGCCGCCGACGAAACCGGGCACGAGCCCTGGCCGGTCCGCCATGCCGTAGGCGATGTAGCCGGCGAGGACGGGGATCAGGAAGCCGAAGGCGACGCCGCCGATCTGGAAGAGCAGCGCGCCCCAGCTGTCGACCTGGCCCCAGTCGAAGTGCTCCATGACCGGCTTGGCCTCGTTGATCTGGTAGCCGCCGATCGCGAAACCGAGGGCGATCAGCAGACCGCCGGCCGCGACGAACGGGACCATGTAGCTCACGCCGGTCATCAGCCACTTGCGCAGCTTGGTGCCGTAGCCGTCGCCGGCGTCGCCCGCGCGCTCGACGGGCGTGGAGCCGGTTCCGGGCGCCCCGGTCACCTCACCACGCGCCGCCTTGCCGCGCACGTCGCCGATCAGCTCCGCGGGACGGTTGATGCCCGCCTTCACGCCGACGTCGACGGTCGGCTTGCCGGCGAAGCGGTCCTTGTCGCGTACGGGGACGTCATGGGCGAAGATCACGCCGTCCGCCGCCGCGATGACGGCCGGGTCGAGCCGGGTGAAGCCGGCCGAGCCCTGCGTCTCGACGACGAGTTCGACGCCCGCCTCGCGGCCCGCCTTCTCCAGCGACTCGGCCGCCATGTACGTGTGGGCGATGCCGGTCGGACAGGAGGTGACGGCGACGATCCGGAAGGGACGCTCGCCCTCACCGGAGGAGCTGCCCGTGGCGGCATCGGCGGAGGCCGCCCCCGACGCCGCCACGGAGTCTGCAGAGGCACCCACGGAGGCACCCACGGCGCTCTTCGCGCCCTCGGAAGCACCGCCCGCGCCAGCGCCCTCGACGCCACCCTCGGAAGCGTCCACGCCCCCGGCGTCCGCCGCCGGCGCATCCCCGCGGATCAGCGCCGCCGCACCCGCCGCCTCCCCCACCGACCGCAGCGCGTCGGTGAACTCGGCGTTCATCAGCTGTCGCGCCAGCGAGGACAGGATCGTCAGATGGGCGTCGTCGGCACCGGCAGGCGCCGCGATCAGGAAGATCAGGTCGGCGGGACCGTCCGGTGCGCCGAAGTCGATCCCGGCCGCGCTGCGGCCGAAGGCGAGCGTCGGCTCGGTGACGTGCTCGCTGCGGCAGTGCGGGATGCCGATGCCGCCGTCGAGACCGGTCGGCATCTGTGCCTCGCGGGCGGCCACGTCGGCGAGGAAGCCCTCCAGGTCGGTCACCCGGCCCAGGGTCACCATGCGTTGGGCGAGGGCGCGTGCCGCCGCTTCCTTGGTGTCGGCGGACAGGTCGAGATCGACCAGGTCCGCGGTGATCATGTCGCTCATCGCGGGCTCCTTCGCACGCGTGTCGCCCGGGGGGAGAAGTGGGCGAGGGCGGGGGTGGGGACGGGGGTGCGGGTGGGGAAACAGGGGGTGGTGGGGGCGGAGCCGGGGAAGCCCCGCCCCCACCGGGCGGCAGGGCGGCTCAGGTGGCCCTGCCTCCCGCAGGCCGCGACGAGTAACGGGGAGCCTCGCCGCTTCATGGCCGGTTCATCGGGGAGTGCGCCGCACGCCATCGGCGCCGACGCCGTCGTACCTGTGCCGCACGCCACCGGCGCCGACACCGTCGTAGCAGCCGTCAGGTCGCTCATGACACCGGCTCCTTCAGCGCACGGTCCACCGGCACCTCGGCCGTCACCGAGACCGCCGCCGGGTCCAGGTCGTCCGGCGTCGGCATCACGCTGCCCGGCAGCTGTACCGCCGCCGCGCCGTGTGCGACCGCCGAGGCCAGGGCCGCCGGGCCGCTGCCGCCGGCGATCAGGAAGCCGGCCAGGGAGGAGTCGCCGGCGCCCACGTTGCTGCGGACGGCGTCCACCCGCGCGCTCGCGAACCAGGCGCCCGCGCCGTCCACGAGCAGTTGTCCGTCCGCGCCCAGGCTCGCGAGCACGGCGCGTGCGCCCATCTCGCGCAGTTCCTCGGCCGCCTTCACCGCGTCGCCCACGGTCGACAGGGGGCGCCCGACGGCTTCCGCGAGCTCCTCCGCGTTCGGCTTCACCACGTCGGGCCGCTCGCGCAGCGCCTCCAGCAGCGCACGCCCCGAGGTGTCCAGCGCGATCCGCGCACCTCCGGCGTGTGCCCGCGCGACCACCTCGGCGTACCACGACGGCGCGAGCCCCCGCGGCAGGCTCCCGCAGCACGCGATCCAGTCCGCGTCGCGCGACTGCGCGCGCACCGTCTCCAGGAGCAGCTCCTGCTCCTCCGGCGACAGCTCGGGACCCGGCGCGTTGATCTTCGTGAGCACCCCGTCCGCCTCCGCGAGCGCGATGTTCGAGCGGGTGGCGCCCGCGACCGGGACCGGCGCGACCTCGATGCCCTGCGCGTGGAGCAGATCCGCCACGAGCGCCCCCGGCGCACCGCCCAGGGGCAGTACCGCGACCGTGCGCCGACCGGCGGCCGTCACGGCGCGCGAGACGTTCACGCCCTTGCCGCCGGGGTCCATGCGCTCGCCGGTCGCGCGGATGACCTCGCCGCGCTCCAGTGACGGAACCTCGTACGTGCGGTCCAGGGACGGGTTCGGGGTGACGGTGAGGATCATGCGCGCACTACTTCCGTGCCGCCGCGTTCGATCGCGGTGGCGTCTTCGGGGCTCAGCCCGCTGTCGGTGATCAGCAGGTCCACGTCGCCCAGGTCGCCGAAGCGGGCGAAGTGCTCCTGGCCGTGCTTGGCGGAGTCGGCGAGCAGCACCACGCGGCGGGCGGCGGCCACAGCCGCCCGCTTCACCGCGGCCTCGGCGAGGTCGGGGGTGGTCAGGCCATGGTCGGCGGAGAAGCCGTTGGCCGCCACAAAAAGGACATCGGCCCGGATCTCGCCGTACGCGCGGAGCGCCCAGGCGTCGACGGCGGCGCGCGTACGGTGCCGCACGCGCCCCCCGACGAGGTGGAGTTGGATGCCGGGGTGGTCCGCGAGGCGGGCCGCGATCGGCAGGCTGTGCGTGACGACGGTGAGGGAGGCCTCCAGCGGGATGGCGGCGGCGAGGCGCGCCACCGTCGTGCCGGCGTCGAGGATCAGGGTGCCCTCGGTCGGCAGTTCCGCGAGGGCGGCCTTGGCGATGTGGTCCTTCTCGTCGGCCGCCGTCGTCTCGCGCTCGGCGAGGTCCGGCTCGAAGTCGAGGCGCCCGGCGGGGATGGCACCGCCGTGCACCCGGCGGAGCAGGCCCGCGCGGTCGAGGGCCTTGAGGTCCCGGCGGATCGTCTCCGCGGTGACCTGGAACGCCTCGGCCAGCGACACCACGTCCACCCGCCCGCCGTCACGCGCGAGCCGGAGGATCTCCTGCTGCCGCTCCGGTGCGTACATGTCCGTTCGCCTCCGACTCACCGTCCGGTCGTTCCCGACCGATGCCCGAACTTGTGGTTTCGCTCGGAGGCTACGCCCGGATTTCCAGAAAGTAAACAGGTTCGGGCATCACTCGGACATGAACGGGCCTGAAGGTCGGACAGGAACGGACTTCCGCCCGCCCCAGGCCGGTCCGTCGGGCCTGCTCACGGCAGACGGAAGGCCCGGCGCCCCGGGTGGAACCCAGGTGCCGGGCCTTTTCCTCCGCGTTCAGACGAGCTCCGGCTCCTTCTCCCCCACCGGACCCACAGGCGCCTCCGTCGCCTCGGCCCCCTCCAGATGCTGCACCGCCCTCTTCGGCAGCGCGAACATCAGCAGGAAGATCACGCCCATCACCGCGGCCACCCACCACAGCGCGTGCTGGAAGGCGTTCACGAAGGCCGGTCCCACGTCGACGGGCCGCAGATCGTCGGCGATCGTGCCGAAGAAGACCACCGAGACCAGACCGAGTCCGAGCGCGTTGCCCATCTGCTGCACCGTGTTGATCAGGCCGGACGCCGAGCCGGCGTGCTCGCGCGGGACGCCCGAGAGCACCATGTCGGTCAGCGGGGCGAAGATCAGGCCCATGCCCACGCCCATCACGACCAGGGGCAGGGCCATCTGCCAGGGGGCGATGGACATGCCGTAGCGGTCGGCCTCCCAGAGGTAGAGCAGGACGCCCGCCGCCATGGTGAGCGCACCCGCCTGGAGCACCTTGCGGCCGAAGCGCGGAACCAGCTTCTGCACGGACAGGCCCGCCGCCACGGAGACCGCGATCGAGAACGGGACGCCGGTCAGACCCGCCTTCAGCGGACGCCAGCCCAGACCGGTCTGCATGTAGAGCGTCCACACCAGGAAGAAGATGCCGAGCCCGATCCCGAACACGGTCTGCACCGCGATGCCCGCCGCGAAGCTCTTCACCTTGAACAGCGACAGTTCGACCAGCGGGGAGCCGTCCCGCGCGCTCTTGCGCCGCTCGTACGCCACCAGCGCCCCGAAGACGACGAGCGCGCCGCCCATCGACAGATGCCCCCACAGCGGCCAGTCCAGCTCACGGCCGCGGGTCAGCGGGTAGAGCAGCATGAGCAGACCCAGCGTCACCAGGGCGACGCCCACCAGGTCCAGCTTCAGCGCGCGCGGCGCCCTGGACTCGGTGATGTAGCGGCTGCCGAGGATCAGGCCCGCGATGCCGACCGGCAGGTTGATGAGGAAGATCGGGCGCCACTCCAGACCGAACAGGTTCCACTCCGTCAGCAGCGCGCCGAGCAGCGGCCCGGACACCGCGCCCAGGCCGACGATCGCACCGAAGAGCCCGAACACCTTGCCGCGCTCGTGCGCCGGGAACGTCGCGTGCACGATCGACAGCACCTGCGGCACCATCAGTGCCGCCATGGCGCCCTGCAGGATCCGCGCGGCGACCAGCATCTCCGGGTTCGCGGCGAAGCCGCACAGCGCGGAGGCGACGGTGAAGCCGCCGATGCCGACGAGGAACAGCCGCTTGCGGCCGTGGATGTCACCGAGCCGTCCACCGGTGATGAGGCCGGCGGCGAAGGCGAGCGCGTAGCCGGCGGTGATCCACTGGATCTGGCTGACGGACGCGCCCGCCTCGGCCTGGATGGACGGGATCGCGATGTTGACGATCGTGACGTCGACGAGGTCCATGAAGGCCGCGGTCATCACGATCGCGAGGGCGAACCAGCGACGACGGTCGGGCTGGGACGTCTGGCCTGTCTGGCTGTCCACAAAGGGTTCGGTGGAGGTCATGTCTCGAAGCTACGACCCCATTAGGTCAGATCGTGTCCTACTTCTACGGCATCCTCGAACTCATGACGACGGACACCCCGGCACGGCTCCTCCAGCTCCTCTCCCTCCTCCAGACCCCGCGGGAATGGCCGGGAGGCGAGCTCTCCGACCGCCTCGGCGTCTCCCGCCGTACCGTGCGGCGGGACATCGACCGGCTGCGCGAGCTGGGCTATCCCGTGCAGGCGACGAAAGGGGCCGACGGCGGCTATCGGCTGGTCGCGGGGAAGGCGATGCCACCGCTCGTCCTGGACGACGAGGAGGCGGTGGCGATCGCGGTGGGGCTGCGGGCCGGGGCCGGGCACGCGCTGGAGGGCGTCGACGAGGCATCGGTACGGGCGCTGGCGAAGCTGGAGCAGGTGCTGCCGTCCCGGCTGCGCCACCGGGTGTCGACCCTGCAGGCCGCGACGACACCGCTGACCAGCGGGGACGGGGCGAGCATCGCGCCGGAGACGCTGACCGTGATGGCCTCCACCGTGGCCGGTCACGAGCGGCTGCGGTTCGCCTACCGGGCGAAGGACGGGGTCGACTCGCGGCGCGTGGTCGAGCCGTATCGGCTGGTGTCGACGGGGCAGCGGTGGTATCTCGTCGCCTACGACCTCGATCGCACCGACTGGCGGACCTTCCGGGTCGACCGGGTGAGCGAGCCGTTCGCGACCGGGGCGCGGTTCGCTCCGCGGGAGCTGCCGACGGGGAGCGCGGCGGAGTATCTGCGGCAGTCGATGTACCGGCGGCAGGAGACGTACGGGATCGACGTGACCTTCGAGGCGCCGGCCTCCCACATCGCGGCGCGGCTGCCGAAGTGGCTCGGGGCGCCGGAGGAGTTGACGGAAGGGCGGTGCCGGCTGCGGACGACCGTGGGCGATCCCGTGGAGTGGATGGCGGTCCGGCTGGCGATGGCGGACTGCGAGTTCACGGTACGGGAGCCTGAGGAACTCGTGCGATGCGTAAGGGACCTGGGCGGGCGGCTGAGCCGGGCGGCGGGTGGGTGACCCGGCCGGGCCGAGCCGCGCCCGGGTGGGGCCGGACGGCTTCGCGGCATGCTGGACGGCGGGCTTCCCCGTACCTGAACCCCGGGGATGCCCGCCGGATGGCAGATTGTGTCACATGGGCATAGCTTGCCGGTGTGAGCGGGTTCACGCGGACGCCGGTTCCAGGGTGGGCCACCGAGGAGCCGCAAACCCCTCCGGCCTGAACCCCTCCGTCCCGAACCCGCGCGCCACCCGCCCCGAAAAGGGCAGAGCCGGACCCCGGCACCCGGGGGGAGAGCGCCGAAGTCCGGCTCGCGGAGAGTCCCGGCGCCGGGGGGAGTGCGTCGGGACTTGGTCATGAGGGCCCGGACTGTCGCCCGGGACCCGAACTCATGGGCCCTGAAGTCTTTTTCCCAGGGTCCTGCCTGTTGAAGCGGCCTGACACCGCCGTGTTTGCGCCTTTCACGACCCGGCGCACGCGGGCACACGGCCCTTGAGGCAAGCCGTGTCCCAGCCCTTACGCCGCCGCGTCGAACCCGGTGTCCCGGGCGAGCTTCTTCAGCTCCAGCAGTGCGTGCTTCTCGATCTGCCGGATGCGCTCGCGCGTCAGTCCGTGCTCCTTGCCGACCTCGGTCAGCGTGCGCTCCCGGCCGTCCTCGATGCCGTAGCGCATCTTGATGATGGAGGCCGTGCGCTGGTCGAGGCGGCCGATCAGGTCGTCCAGCTCCTCGCTGCGCAGCAGCGTCAGCACCGACTGCTCCGGGGAGACCGCGGAGGTGTCCTCGAGCAGGTCGCCGAACTGGGTGTCGCCGTCGTCGTCCACCGCCATGTTCAGCGAGACCGGGTCGCGGGCCCAGTCCAGGACGTCGACTACACGGCCTGCGTTCGAGCCGAGCTCGGCGGCGATCTCCGCGGGCTCCGGGTCACGGCCGTGCTCGCGGTTGAACTCGCGCTGCACACGGCGGATCCGGCCCAGCTCCTCGACCAGGTGGACGGGGAGGCGGATGGTGCGGGACTGGTCCGCTATCGAGCGGGTGATGGCCTGACGGATCCACCAGGTCGCGTACGTCGAGAACTTGAAGCCCTTGCGGTAGTCGAACTTCTCGACCGCGCGCACCAGACCGGCGTTGCCCTCCTGGATCAGGTCGAGCAGAGGCAGACCGGCACGGGGGTAGCGGCGCGCGACGGCGACGACCAGGCGGAGGTTCGAGCGGATGAAGACGTCCTTGGCCCGCTCGGACTCGTCGACCAGCGCCTCGAGCTCCTCACGGGTGGCGTCCGCCTTGGACTCCTCGAATCCGTCGAGAAGCTGTCGGGCGAACACACCCGCCTCGATGATCTGTGACAGCTCGACCTCCTTGGCGGCGTCGAGCAGCGGTGTACGCGCGATCTCGTCGAGGTACATGCCGACCAGGTCGCGATCGGCGATCTCGCCGCCATGGGCGCGAACACTGCTTGCCGCGTCGGTCCCGCCATTGGCGGACTTACGACGGGCGACGGCACGGGTTGCCATGCGTGCTCCCTTGCGATGGTGGGCTGGCGGGTGGTCCTGTCGGAGCCTGGCACCGTCCTGGCACTGTCCTCGGGTGCCCTGCTTCCGATGGAAACAACGACTGGAATCAGGACAGAATTCCCAACCTGCTCCCCTATTTTTCTGATCATGCAGTACCCTGTGCGGCCACATGAGGAGGTCGGATGACGACAGAGCGTACAGAGGTGCAGGTCAGGCCGGGAGTCGAGGGTGACCTCAGAGCGCTCACCGACATCTACAACCACTACGTGCGTGAGACGCCGATCACCTTCGATACATCCGTCTTCACCCCGGAGGAGCGCCGCCCTTGGCTGCTCTCCCACCCTGAAGACGGTCCGTACCTCCTAAAAGTTGCCGCGGACGCGGACTCACAGGAAATTCTCGGCTACGCCACATCCAGCCCGTTCCGCCCGAAGCCCGCCTACGCGACCTCGGTGGAGGTGACGATCTATCTCGCCCCGCACGCGGGCGGCCGCGGCATCGGCACACTTCTCTACAAGGCCCTGTTCGAGGCGCTGGCCGACGAGGACGTCCATCGGGCCTATGCCGGTATCGCCCAGCCCAACGAGGCCTCGCAACGGCTGCACGAGCGCTTCGACTTCCGGTACGTCGGCACGTACCGGGAAGTGGGCCGGAAGTTCGACCGCTACTGGGACGTAGCCTGGTTCGAGAAGGACCTCTAGCCAAGCCCTCTCCCCGCAACCGTCAGCCGAACTGCACCGACCGCTTCGCCAGCCCCATCCAGAACCCGTCGATCACCGACTTCTGGTCCCCCAGCTCACCGGCCGCGTCCGCGGCCCCCATCGTCACGAACAGGGGCGCGAAGTGCTCGGTGCGCGGGTGGGCGAGGCGGCCGGCCGGGGACTTGTGGAGGAAGTCGAGCAGGGAGTCCACGTCGCCCTTGTCCAGCGCGTGGTGCCCCCAGTCGTCGAACTCCGCCGACCACGCGGGGATGCCGCCCTGCCGCAGCGCGGCCAGGTTGTGGGTGAAGAACCCGGAGCCCACGATCAGCACGCCCTCGTCGCGCAGCGGCGCGAGCTTGCGCCCGATCTCCATGAGCTTGACGGGGTCGAGGGTGGGCATGGAGATCTGCAGGACCGGGATGTCGGCCTCGGGGAACATCTCGACGAGCGGGACGTAGGCGCCGTGGTCGAGGCCGCGGTCCGGGATGTCCTGCACCGGGACGCCCGGGGCGCGCAGCAGCTTGCGTACGGACTCGGCGAGCCGCGGGGCGCCGGGAGCCTCGTACTTCACCTTGTAGTAGTGCTCGGGGAAGCCCCAGAAGTCGTAGACGAGCGGGACGGTCTCCACCGCGCCCAGCGCGAGGGGGGCCTCCTCCCAGTGGGCGGAGACCATGAGGATCGCCTTGGGGCGTGGCAGGTCCGCGGACCAGGCTGCGAGCTCACCGGGCCAGACCGGGTCGTCGGCGAGGGGTGGGGCGCCATGGCTGAGGTAGAGCGCAGGCATGCGTTCCTGGGTGGCGGCGGACATGACGGCGGCTCCCTCCGGACGGTGTTGCTTGAAGTCTAAAACGTCTGACGAAAAAAGTGTACGTCGAACTTGTTTAACATTCAAGGAGAGCTCTCGTACGATGGGAAACATGAACACGGCATCCCCATCCCCGACCGCTGAAGAGCCGCGCTGGCTGACCGCCGAGGAGCAGCTCGTCTGGCGCTCCTACGTACATGCGACAACCCTTCTCGAAGACCACATGGACCGCCAGCTCCAGCGTGACGCGGGCATGCCGCACATCTACTACGGCCTTCTCGTCAAGCTCGCCGAGTCCCCGGAGCAGCGGCTGCGCATGACCGAGCTGGCCATGCACGCGAAGATCACCCGCTCCCGCCTCTCGCACGCCGTCGCCCGCCTGGAGAAGAACGGCTGGGTACGGCGTGAGGACTGCCCCTCCGACAAGCGCGGCCAGTTCGCGGTGCTGACGGAGCAGGGCCGGGAGATGCTCGCGCAGGCCGCGCCGGGCCATGTGGCCGTCGTACGGAACGCCGTGTTCGACCGGCTCACCCCGGAACAGCAGAAGTCCCTCGGCGAGATCATGCAGATCGTCGCCGAGGGACTCCAGCCCAACGAAGCGGGTGCGGACCTGCCCTGGCTCCGCTGAGCCGCTCACTCAGCAGAACCAGGGCAGATCCTGGGGTTCGTACGTGCGGAGCGTCCCCATCCCCGTACGTACGAACGGCCCGAAGGGGTACGACCTGGCGGTCGTCGTCAGTGACTCAGTGAGCCACGACCGGAATCGGCAGCTCGTCCTCGGCGCCTTCGCCGGAGCCGGTGACCACAGAGGTGTCGGGCTTGCCGGAGTTGACGAGGACCACCACGATGACCGCGGCGAGAGCCAGCATGCCGACGGCGAACCAGATCGCGTTGGTGTAGCCGTGCACCTGGCCCTGGAGCTGGACCAGCTGCTGCTGCGAGCGGGTGCTCGCGGAGCCGATGTGGTCGCTGATGTAGGAGGTCGTGGCCGACGCGGCGATCGTGTTCAGCAGGGCCGTACCGATCGCGCCGCCCACCTGCTGCGAGGTGTTGACCATCGCGGAGGCGACACCGGCGTCCCGGGGCTCGACGCCCAGGGTGGCCAGGGACATGGCGGGCATGAACGCCGTACCCATGCCGAGACCGAGCAGCAGCATCGCGGGCAGGATGATCGAGGCGTACGACGAGCCGATCTCCAGCTGCGTCATGAAGAGCATGCCGACCGCGGCGACCAGGAAGCCGGGGCCCATCAGCGCGCGGGCCGGCAGCCGGGTCATCAGGCGGGTGCCGATCTGGGTCGAGCCGACCATCATGCCGACGATCATCGGCATGAAGGCGAAGCCGGTCTTGATCGGCGTGTAGCCCTTCACGATCTGCAGGTAGTAGGTCAGGAAGAGGAACGTGCCGAACATCGCGATGATCGCGATACCGAGCGAGAGGTAGACACCACCGCGGTTGCGGTCGGTGACGACGCGCAGGGGCAGCAGCGGGGCCTTGACCTTGGCCTCGGTGACGACGAAGGCGATCAGCAGCACCGCGGAGGCGACGAACATGCCCACGGTCGTGGAGTCGCCCCAGCCGTTGGACTCGGCGCGGGTGAAGCCGTAGACCAGCGCGACCAGGCCCAGGGTGGAGAGCAGGACGCCGGGTATGTCGAGCGGGTTGCGGTTGCGGCCGCCCTCGGGCTCACGGATGACGAAGTACGCGCCGAGCGCGGCGACGATCGCGAACGGGATGTTGACGAAGAACGTCCAGCGCCAGTCCATGTACTCGGTCAGCACACCGCCGAGGATGAAGCCCACGGCGCCACCGCCACCGGCGATCGCACCGTAGATGCCGAACGCCTTGGCACGCTCCTTGGCGTCCGTGAACATCACGGCGAGCAGGGAGAGCGCGGCGGGCGCGAGCAGGGCACCGAAGACACCCTGGAGGGCGCGGGCGCCGAACATCATCGCCTCGTTGGTGGCGGCGCCACCGAGCGCGGAGGCCGCGGCGAAACCGATCAGACCGACGACGAAGGCGTTCTTGCGGCCCCACAGGTCGGCGATCCGGCCACCGAACAGGAGCAGACCACCGAAGGCGAGGGCATAGGCCGTGACGACCCACTGCCGGTTGCCGTCGGAGATGCCCAGGTCGGTCTGGGCGGAGGGCAGGGCGATGTTCACGATGGTCGCGTCGAGGACGACCATCAGCTGGGCGAGCGCGATGAAGATGAGCGCTTTCCAGCGGTTGGGGTCGCCGGTGACGGCGGCCGATCCGGGAGCCTTGGAGGCTGTTTCAGACATGGGGTTACCCACTTCGGGACTTCGTGACGGAAAAAAGGATTGGCAAGGGGACGGTCCGTCGTCGGTGACGGCCGGTGAACGTCGGTCTTCTTGACTGCTGTGAAGCTCTGAACTGATCGGTCAGGCCTGGCGCAGGTCCTCCATGGTCATGGCCGTGCCCGGCAGGACGGATCGGGCCGGGGCCCGCAGTCCGTCGAGGAACAGCTGCAGATGGCGGTGGACGAAGCGGTCGGCACTGTGGCAGGCGGCACCGGACGGGGGCCGGCTGAGCTGGGCCACGACGATCATGAGGTCGCCGGACTCCACGTCGGTGCGGAGCTGTCCGGCCGCCTTGGCGCGGTCCATGAGCTCCACGATCAGCTCCTCGCACCGCAGTCGCGCGGCCTCCAGGTCCGGGTGGTTCTGGTCGAAGGTGCTCTGGACCATCGGGCACAGCGCGCTGACCCGCTCGTCGGCGGAGGTGTGCACGAAGCGCTCCAGAGCCTCGAAGGCGTCCCCGGTCTCGGCGAGCGCGAGCTCGGCCGCCTCCGTCGTCCGGTCCATGACGGTGCAGACGACCTCGCGGACGAGTGCGTCGCGGTCGGGGAAGTTGCGGTACACCGTGGCGTTTCCGACGCCGGCGCGGCGGGCGATCTCGTCGAGCGGCACATCGGGGCCGAACTCGGTGAACATCTCCTGGGCGGCGGTGACGATGCGCTCCCGGTTGCGCAGGGCGTCGGCACGGGGCCGGGTCACCTTCTTCTGCACAGTGGTCGCGGTCACGGTGTGCTCCTCGGGCAGGTGGTGGGCGATCCGGGGAAGCTCTCCCCGTTTCACGCGGACACAGGTCTAAACGGGGAGACGCTCCCCGGTTATTTCAGGTTGAGGGAGAGATTTCATGTGACCTGAGTCACAAGCCCCGATCCAAGAAACCCACGTTCGGTCTCCTCCAGCGCGCGCCCCCGCATCCCTTCGACACAGGGTGATCGAAAGGGTGCAGCCCGTGGACCTGCGGCTGCCGTGGACGGAGAGGGCCGTGCATGCAGCAGACCAGCCGTCGGATACGTCCGCGCCGCCTGGCCGCCCTCGTGTCCGTGACCGCGCTGACGCTCGGGGTGTGCACCTCGGCCGGCACCGGACACCTCAGGGCGCTGCCCACGCCGGCGGGGGCCGGACCGGTCGCGCTGGCCCGCAGCTCCGCCCACGGCCCCTGCATGATCCGCGGCGGCACCGCGGTCCAGATGTCGGAGGGCGTCCCCACCCCCGGCGGCTACTCCCGCTCCACCGGCACCGTCCGCGCCCTCACCCTGATGATCGACTTCTCGGACGCGCCGGGCCGGGGCAGGGCTCTGGACCGCTTCGACGAGTTCGTCCCGCAGACCCAGGACTGGTTCCGCACCAGTTCCTACGGCCGTCTCGACTACCGCGCCGAGACACCGATCCCCGGGTGGCTGCGCATGCCGAAGTCCTTCGCGTCGTACGGCATAGAGCGTGGCGCCCCCTTCGACCCCGGCTACCGGGACCTGGTCCAGGACATCGTGGCCGCCGCCGACCCGAAGGTGGACTTCCGGTCGTACGACTTCCTGAACGTGCTGGTCACCCCAAACGCCGGCCCCTCCGCGCTGGACACGGTCCTGTCGGTGACCTTCGCCGGCAACCCCGACGCCCCGGTCGCCGACGGCGTCCCGGTCGCCAACGCGTCCTTCGTCTACTCCCGCCAGGACGACGGCTCCGGCTCCTACGCGCAGACCGGCTACCGCGTCCTGCCCCACGAGAACGGCCATGTCTTCGGCCTGCCCGACCTCTACACGGCGAACGGCGGCGGCTCGGTCGGCCACTGGGACATCATGAGCGAGGACTGGGGCGCCAACAACGACCTCCTCGGCTGGCACAAGTGGAAGCTGGGATGGCTGGACACGTCCCAGGTCAGCTGTGTGACGACGCCGGGCACCACCGAGTACACGCTGACCCCGCTGGCCCGCGAGGGCGGCTCCAAGCTGCTCTTCGTCCCGGTCAGCGGCCGCACCGGGTACGCCGTCGAGCTGCGCACCCGCGAGGGCAACGACGAGGCCGTGTGCCGGCCCGGCCTGCTGATCTACAAGGTCAACGCGGACGTGGACACCGGCATGGGACCGGTGACGGTCTACGACTCCGAGCGCGACAGCGGCGGCTGCACCCGCAGCCCGAACGTCCACGCGGAACTCTCCGACGCCCCCTTCACGCCCGGCGAGGACTTCGAGGACCGCAGGAAGGGCATCCGGATCACGGTGGCGGGGGCGGATCCGGCCGGGGACTACCGGGTGCGGGTGACGCGGCGGTAAGGACGGGCAGGTCGGGATTACGGTAGGCGTCCTGCGACCGCCGTACGGAGAGCCGATGCCCGCGAAGACGACCATGGACGTTGTGACCGGCTCCGCCGCCGTGCCCGCGGAGGCGGTCACGCCGCTGATCCGCGGTGTCG
Source organism: Streptomyces sp. NPDC002817 (assembly GCF_053592055.1). Classification (NCBI taxonomy): domain Bacteria; kingdom Bacillati; phylum Actinomycetota; class Actinomycetes; order Kitasatosporales; family Streptomycetaceae; genus Streptomyces; species Streptomyces sp. NPDC002817. The sequence continues at coordinate 379,531 of NZ_JBSFUY010000002.1, read as the reverse complement.
CCGTGCTGCGGGAGCTCACCGAGGCGGGCGGCACGCTGAGCCCGAGCGCGCTGGAACGCGCCACGGGCCTCGCCCGCTCCACGGTCGACCGCATCACCTCGACGCTGGCACGCATGGGATACGTCCGCCTGGACGGCCGTGACGTGCTCCTGGCCCCCCGTCTGATGGAACTCGGCAACGCCTATCTGGCCGCCCTGCGCCTGCCGGCGTCCCTGTCCTCGCGGGCGGACGCGCTCGCCGACGAGCTGGACGAGTCCGTGTCGCTGGCGGTCGCCGACCGCGACGGCGTCCGCTTCATCCACCAGGCCACCCGTCGCCGCGCGATGTCCCTCAGCTTCCGCATCGGCGACCTGCTCCCGGCCGAACGCACCGCGCCCGGCGCCCTGTTCGCGGCGGAGTGGGACGAGCCGGAGTGGCAGGTCTGGCGCGCCCGCCGGGCGGCGGACCCGCGGGACCAGGGCTTCCCGGCCGTACCCCCGCGTGAACACGGCGACCCGGAAGGGGAGTTCGAGCGACGGGCGCTCGACACGGAGTCCACGGGCTGGGCCCTGGACGACCAGTTGATCGAACCGGGTCTGGTGGCGGTCTCGGTCCCCGTACGCGACCCCCGTACCGGACGGATCGCGTGCGCGGCGAGCGTCGTGAGCCACACCAGCCGGCACACCGCGGCGGACCTGCGCGACACCCTGCTGCCGCGGCTGCGGGCGGCGGTGGCGGACATGGAGCGGGAGCTGCGGGAGACGGAGCCCTCCGTGACCGGGACCCCGTCGGGGCTGGCGACCTGGACCGGCGCGTCCAAGCAGGAACTCGGCAGGGAGTTCATCGAGTCCCTGGCCCGCGGTCTGACGGTCCTGACCGCCTTCGGCGAGGGCCGGGCCTCCCTGACCCTGACGGAGGTGGCGAAGGCGACGGGCCTGGCGCGGGCGACGGCACGCAGGGCGCTGATCACCTACGAGCACCTGGGCCTGGTGACGGCGACCCCGCACCGCACGTTCACGCTGACGCCGCGCGTGCTGTCGCTCGGCTTCCCGCCGCTGTCCCGCACGTCCTTGCCGGAGATCGCGACACCCCATCTGGCGGGGCTGACCTCCCGCATCCACGAGTCGGCGTCGCTGGCGGTGCTGACACCTCCCGGCGAGGAGATCCAGTACACGGCGAGGGTGGCGACGAACCGCGTGATGAGCGTGAACCTCACGGTCGGCACACGGCTCCCGGCCTACGCGACCTCCATGGGCCGCGTACTCCTCGCCGGCCTCCCCGCGGCGCAGCGCACACTCGGCGACCTGCGCCCGCTGACGTCCCGCACCCTGACGGACCCCAGGGCCCTCGCGCAGGTCCTCACCGACGTACGGACCCAGGGCTACGCCCTCGTCGACGAGGAACTGGAGGAGGGCCTGCGCTCGATCGCTGTTCCCGTGCGGGACCGTACCGGCCGGGTGGTCGCGGCTCTGAACACGGCGATGCACACGACCCGGCGTACGCCCGCGGAGTGCGTGAGCGACCTGCTGCCCGAACTGCGGGCGACGGCGACGGCCATCGAGCGGGACTTCCACACGGCGGGCAGGTTCACGCGCGTGCCGACGGCGTGAGGTCCCGTACGGCCGAGTCGTCGAGCACTCCGGCCCTCCCCTGACCCGCTGATCGCCGCCCCGCCACCCGCTACACTGGCCGCGGTGCCACGGGCCTACCGGCCCGCACCATGCCTTCGTAGCTCAGGGGATAGAGCACGGCTCTCCTAAAGCCGGTGTCGCAGGTTCGAATCCTGCCGAGGGCACCACGCTTTATCCGGCCTCGGACTTCTCGTCCGGGGCCGTCTGCGTGAGCGGACGAATCGGCAGGACCCGAGCCTCTCGGCAGCCCGACTTCCGTCGCCCGCGCCCGCGGCAGAGAACTGTCGCTTCGGAAACGGCAGGTTTGCGGAGCAGGAGCAGCGCCGCGTCGTCGTGCAGTCGGCCGCCCACATGCGCCAGCAGTTCGTCATGGAGCGCGGTGAGGGTGCCGGCCGGGTCGGCGGACAGGTGGCGGGCCAGCCCTTCGGCGAGCGGGTAGAACTCACGGCCGTGGTTGCGGGCCTCGGTGACCCCATCGGTGTAGAGCAACAGTTGATCCCCGTCTGCGAAGGGCAGCACCTGGAGGCTGGGGGTCTCGTCCGTGAGGGCGCGCAGCCCGAGGGGCGGGGCCGGATGGGCGGGCTCCACCGCCACGACGGCGCCGGATTCACGCACCAGCAGCGGAGGCGCGTGTCCACAGTTGACCAGCTCCAGGTGGCCTTCCTGCGGGTATCCGGCGACCACGGCGGTGACGAAGTCGTCGCAACCGAGGTTGCGCGCCAGGCTCCGCTCGATCCTGTCGACGACGGCGAGGAGATCGGGCTCGTCATAGGCGGCCTCACGGAAGACACCGAGTACGAGTGCGGCGGTCCCCACCGCCGGCAGCCCCTTGCCGCGCACATCGCCGACGATCAGCCTGACCCCGTACGGGGTGGGCACCAGCGCGTAGAGGTCCCCGCCGATACGGGCCTCCGCCGCCGCGGCGCTGTAGCGGACGGCCACCTGGAACGGGCCGACGGTCGCCGGTACGGGCTTGAGGAGCGCATGCTGGGCGGCCTCCGCGACGGAGCGGACGGCCGCGAGCACCCGTTCACGACGCCCGCGCAGCGCGCTGGCGAGGCCACTTGCCAGCGTGACGGCCGCCAGGGCGGACAGTACGGCCGTCAGTTCTTGTCCCGGGACGCCGTCCCGGGTTCCGAGCGTCGCGCCCAGCACCGCGGCGAGAAGGCCGACACAGAGGACTCCGCGCGGCCCGCTGGTGGTGGCGGCCAGCGCGGGCCCGGCAGCGAGCAGCGGCAGCCAGATCGTCCCTGCTCCGCACGCGACATCGATGAGCACGACGACGGAGACGATCAGCACGGGCAGTACGGGTGTACCGGCGGCCAGCCGTACGGCGGCACGTTTCCGGGCCGCCGACCCGGCACCGGCCGCTCGGTTCCTGAACGGCCGTATCGGCCGGTGGTCGCCTCGGGCGTGACTCATGCTTCGTCCGTAGTCCTCACCTGCGCGCGGGGCGCACTCCCGAAATGTCTCTTTCATCCAGGAAAGAGGGTCGGTCCGGGCGCCACAAGGAGAGGATTTTCAGATAGTGAGCGAGAGGCCCCTGGTCACGCGACTCGCGGTCGGGATCAGCCGCTCCAGAATCTCCTCGAGTCGGGAGAGCCGGTCCGCCCGCAGTGAGACGCCGAGCGAGCCGAGTGTGTCCCCGCTGTAGACGGGCACGGCGACACAGACCGTACCGAGGGCGTACTCCTCCAGGTCCGTGACGGCCGGGGCCACGGGTGAGGAGTCGAGTCGCCGGAGCAGCTCCGGAGGGCTGGTGATGGTCCGTGGTGTGAGGTCGGCGAGGTGGTGCCGGGAGAGGTAGTCCTTGCGGGCCTCGTCGTCCAGTTCTCGCAGCACGGACTTGCCCAGCGCGGTCGCGTGTCCCGCGTCCTCGAATCCCACCCAGAGGTCGACACGGGGCGCCTGAGGGCCGTCGACGATCTCGGCGACCCGGATCTCGCCCTCCTCGTAGAAGGTGAGGTAGGCGGCGGTCGCGAGTTCGTCCCGCAGAGCGGCGAGCGTGGGACGGACACGGCTGAGCAGCGCCTGCCCGCGGCCCGTGGTGTGCAGCGTCTGCAGTTTGTCGCCCAGGACGAATCCGCCGTCGTCCAGCTTCCGTACGTATCCGTCGTGGACCAGCGTCCGCAGCAGGTGATAGGCCGTGGCCAGAGGCAGTCCCGTCTCACGCGCCAGCTGCTTCGCCGGCGCGCCGTTCTCGTGCGCGCTCACCGCCTCCAGCAGCCGGAGGGCCCGCCGCACGGAAGTGATGAGCGTAGGGCCACCGTCGTGAGCACCCATACGACCAGCGTGCGCCGAGCACACGACGCAGGCAAGGCGCGCGCGCCTTCGCGACTCGGGGACGTCCGCGGCCACGAGCCGCATCAAGAATCCTGCCAGGCGCTTCCGACCTGCGTGGACAGCAGCCGGCAGGAACGAACACCGCTGCCGGGGGCACCAACCGGAAGGCCCCGGACCGATCATGGTCCGGGGCCGTTCACGTCGAGGTCGCGCCGCTATTTGAGCTCGTCGGCGGTGAAGTACTCGTCCGAGATCAGCACGTCGTAGTTGGACTTGTCGACGCTCGTCGGCTGCAGGAGGACGGCGGGGACGGGCTTGACGCCGTTCTTGTAGGTCACGGAGTTGTCGATCGAGACCACGCGGTCGTTGAGTATCTCGTCGACCATGTTCGCGGCGGCGTCGGCGAGCCGGCGGACGTCCTTGTAGACGGTCTGCGACTGTCCGCCCGCGATGATCGACTTCACCGAGGCCAGTTCGGCGTCCTGGCCGGTGACGACGGGGAGGGGCTTGGCGCCGGTGCCGTAGCCGTCCAGGGTCAGCGCGGCCAGGACACCCCTGGAGATGCCGTCGTAGGGCGACAGGACCGCGTCGACCGTCCTGGCGCCGTAGGACCCGTTGAGGATGTCGGTCATGCGCTTCTGCGCGGTGGGCCCGTCCCAGCGCAGGGTGGTGATCTTTTCGAGCGCGGTCTGGCCGGACGGCACGATCAACTGCTTGTTGTCCAGGAACGGCTGCAGGAGCGCCATCGAACCGTCGAAGAAGTACTTGGTGTTGTTGTCGTCGGGCGAACCGGCGAACAGCTCGATGTTGAACGGGCCCTCGCCGTCCTCCAGACCGAGCTTCTCGATGATGAAGTGGGCCTGCATCCGGCCGACCATCTCGTTGTCGAAGGAGACGTAGTAGTCGACGTCCTTGGTGCCGAGGATGAGCCGGTCGTAGGCGATCACCGGTATCTCCGCGGCGGCCGCCTTCTTCAGCACGCCGTTCAGCGACGTGTTGTCGATGGCCGCGATGACCAGTGCGTCGACACCCTGCTGGATCAGTTTCTCGATCTGGGAGACCTGGGCCTTCGGGTCGTCGTCGCCGTAGACCAGCTTGGACTTGTACTCCATGGCCTTCAGGCCCGCGACGAGGGTCCTGCCGTCGGTGAGCCAGCGCTCGGAGGCGCGGGTCGGCATGGCGATGCCGACGGTACCGCCCTGGGAACCGCCCCCGGAAGTGCCGCTGGAGCTGCCTTCGCCCTCCTTGCCGCAGGCGGACAAGGGGAAGGCGAGTAAAGCGGCTCCGGCAAGGACGGCTCTTCGATTGAGCATCGTGATTGTTCCTTGTTCTTCTCGTCGTTGAGGAGATGGCGGCACTTCGCGTCCTGGGACTGTCAAGGGCGAGTGATCAGCCGGCGGACCTCACTCAAGCCGTTCGAAATGTCGTCGCATGATCGGAATATTGGCGAGGACAGTAAGGGGAGGTGCACGAGGTGTCAACGGTGTGAACAGGAACGGTTACAGAAAGGTGCGAACAGAGGGGATTGTGAGGGGTTCGGGAGCCGTGGTGGCGACCGGGTCGTTCACAGGAGTCACCAAAGCGTCGTCACTCCGATATGGACGACTGCCCCGCGCGAGGTCGCGCGGGCGCATACTAGGCACAATGACAAAGCCATCTGCACCGAAGCGTCACTTGCCCACCAGCCCCTTCAAGGCCCCGGTGGCGCCACCGCCCAAGGAGTTCGCGGTGGGCGACCAGGTCACACACGACATGTACGGCCTCGGCCGCGTGATCGGCATCGAGGACGGAATCGCGGCGTTCGTCGATTTCGGCTCCGTGCGACAGCGGATCCTGAGCCCGTACACCAAGATGAGCAAGCTGTAGGACCACGGTGCCCGGTCAGGGCACCGTGGCTCTCTTCATGGCTCCGCACCGAACGGAACATCTCTCATCGACGTGAATTCGCTGTTCTCCGCCCCGGAAGGGACGCCCAGCTCCGCCGCCGCGGCATCGCCGCCCCCGGCGAACAACCCCTTCCAAGCCCCGGACTTCGGGGACGACGAGACCTTCCCGATCGAGGACGCACAGACCTCCTCTTGATCGGAAAATCTCCGAAACATTCGTAAAGTCGAAGCCCTGCCTTGATCTTGCCCAGGCAGGCACTGTCGATCAGTCTCGGCGCGACCCCTCAAACAGGGGCACTGAGCAGGCAAGACAGTCACGCCAGCCTTCCTCTCCTCGCTCGAACGTTTCGAAACAATTACCGAAACTATTGACAGTTGTCAGGGTCACTCCAAAGCTGTCGATGTCCGAGCTACTCGCCGAGAGGAAGCAGGCACATGAACGACGCACCCGCACCCATGAGCCGCAGGACATTCGTCAGCGGTGTCGGCACCACCGCGCTGGCTGTCGCGGCCGGAGTGGCGCTGCCCGGGACCGCTCACGCGGACACGGTGATCACCACCAACCAGACCGGCACGAACAACGGGTACTACTACTCGTTCTGGACCGACGCACCGGGGACCGTCTCCATGACGCTGAGCTCCGGTGGGAACTACCGCACCTCATGGAGCAACACCGGAAACTTCGTCGCGGGAAAGGGATGGAGCAACGGCAGTCGCAGGACCGTCAGCTACTCGGGGTCCTTCAACCCGTCCGGCAACGCCTACCTGTGCCTCTACGGCTGGACGTCGAACCCGCTCGTCGAGTACTACATCGTCGACAACTGGGGGACGTACCGGCCGACGGGGACGTACAAGGGCAGCGTCACCAGTGACGGTGGGACGTACGACACCTACCAGACCACCCGGTACAACGCCCCGTCCGTCGAAGGCACCCGCACCTTCAACCAGTACTGGAGTGTCCGGCAGTCCAGGCGGACGGGTGGCTCCATCACCACCGGGAACCACTTCGACGCGTGGGCCCGCGCGGGGATGACCCTCGGCAGCTTCCGCTACTACATGATCATGGCGACCGAGGGCTACCGGAGCAGCGGCAACTCCAACATCACGATGGCCTGATGAGGACCCGGGCGCACCTACCGTTACTGGCCGCCGCCGCTCTGGCCGCCGCAGGCACCCTCACCGTCCCCACCGCCGCCACCGCTCAGACCGCCGCCTGCACCGGATACGTCGGACTCACCTTCGACGACGGCCCGGGCAGTGGCACCACCGCCCTGCTCAACTCCCTGACGCAGAACGGCCTCAGGGCCACCATGTTCAACCAGGGCCAGTACGCCGCCGCCTCCCCGGCTCTGGTCAGGGCCCAGGTCAGCGCGGGCATGTGGGTCGGCAACCACAGCTACACGCACCCGCATCTGACCCAGCAGAGCCAGGCCACGATCGACTCGGAGATCTCCCGCACCCAGCAGGCGATCGCGAACGCGGGCGGTGGCACACCGAGGCTGTTCCGGCCGCCGTACGGCGAGACCAACGCGACGGTGAAGGCCGTAGCGGCCAGATACGGGCTGACCGAGATCATCTGGAACGTCGACTCGCAGGACTGGAACAACGCCAGTACCGACGCGATCGTCGCGGCGGCCGGCCGGCTCACCAACGGGCAGGTCATCCTCATGCACGACTGGCCCGCCAACACCCGCGCGGCGATCCCGCGCATCGCCCAGACCCTGGCCGCCAAGGGGCTGTGCTCGGGGATGATCTCCCCCTCGACCGGCCGCGCCGTGGCCCCGGGCTAGCAGCCGACCGGGCGACAACCGACCGCCGTACGCGGAATGTCGTATCCTCACCGCACCTGCCGTGCCCGTGACCTGGGGGGTTCCAGGGTCCGCGGCCGGCTCGAAGCAAATGGGGATCCATGCGTGCAGCAGTCATGGGCGTCGCTCTCGGCGGCGCCCTCCTCCTTGCCGGCTCCGCGCTCACCGCGCCGGTCGCGTACGCGGCCGAGACAGGAGTGGTGATCGAGAAGGTGTCGGTGAACGGTGGCAAGTCCATCGTCTTCGGCACGTCCCGTACGGAGTCGTTCACGATCGCGGTGACCGTCTCCGACGACTCCGGCATCAGCAAGGACCTCGCGTTCCTGCAGATCGACCGCGAGAAGGGGGACGACTACTGGTCGTTCCACGGCGAGCCCACGTGCACCGCCACCAGCTCCACGACGTCGAACTGCAAGCTCAACGTCAAGCTGGAGAAGGACATCGACCTGCCCCGCAACACCCTCGCGGGACCCTGGGACGTGTACGTCCAGTTCCAGGCCAAGGACGGTGACTACTACGGGGGCGTCTACCAGACCCACCCCGTGAAGCGGCGTTCCACGCTCGGCGTCGACGCCTCGCCCGAGCCCGTCACCAAGGGCAAGACGATCACGGTCACGGGCAAGCTGGCCCGCGCCAACTGGGACAAGTACGTGTACGCCGGCTACACCTCGCAGCCGGTCAAGCTGCAGTTCCGCCCGAAGAACAGTGCCACGTACACCACGGTCAAGACCGTGACGAGCGACAGCACCGGCAAGCTGAGGACGACCGTCAAGGCCGCCCAGGACGGCTACTGGCGCTGGAGCTTCAGCGGCACGACCACGACCGCCGCGGTCAAGGCCACCGGCGACTTCGTCGACGTGCGCTGACCGTATCCCGCACGGCCGAGGGCCGGTTCACAGGTCAAGGCCTGCGAACCGGCCCTCCGCGCGAGGGGTGGCCGTACGGCGATAATCGATGTCCCGAGCCGCAGCTCCGCTCGTAGAGTTCCCCTCATGGTCATGGCGACGGTCCGCGAGTGGCGCGACGAAGAAGGCTGGGGTGTCCTCGACAGCCCCGAGACCCCCGGCGGCTGCTTCGGCCACTACGCCGACATCCAACGACCCGGCTTCCGCAGCCTCACCCCCGGCCAGCAGGTCGAACTCGTCTGGGAGGCCCCGGGCTTCAAGCAGGACGGCTACGACTACCGCGCCGTGAGCATCGTGGTACGGCCCGCCTGACACACCGACCGCAGGACCCGATACTGAACGTTTCTGCAGGTCACCCCACCACTCCCTTGATCACCGGTGAAGGTGAATCACCCGCAAGTACTGCAACTGGTTCGGCCATGCGGCGGTTGTCCCTGGTACTTGTCGGAACGCCAGGAGGGGACCGCCTTGGTCACGCCGTACTTGACCCGCCTCATCACCGCTCTCGCCGCTGCAGGCGGCCTCGTCCTCAGTGGCTCAACGAGTGCACACGCCACGGCGATCGGATCAACTCCCGTGCATTCCTTTGAGTACAGCGTGGGAGGCGCGACGATGAAGGTTCCGACGGGATGCATGTTCACGCACGTCATCCGCGGAAGCGGCAAGAAGATCACGTACCAGAACGCAGGCGTCGACTGTGCCTTCGTCGCGGCGCTCAGCAGCGGTTTCTGCAACTGGCGCATCGACTTCACCTACTCCGACACGAACAATCGCACCTACCGCACGTCCCGCGGCAGGACGCACAGCGAATGCAAGATCGACCCGATGCGGAACAACTCTCCGCAGAGGCTGCCTCGTTATGGAAAGGCGTGCGCGCACCTTTACGTCAGTGGTGTGCGGCGGGTGAGTCAGTGCCATCACATCACGAAGTGAGCCGGTCATGATCGAGCACCAGGGGCAGCAGGCGAACCATGTGGACGAGACGCGGCGGCGCAGAGTCGGAATCGTCGGGTTCATCGTGGGGCTTGTGGCCGGGCTGGCCTTCTTCGCGTTCTTTCCCGGGCTGCCGCACGTGATCGACTGGGGCGCCATTCTCGTGTCCCTGGCAGTGGGGCTTCTTGTGCGGTGGGGCTGCCAGTCCTGGATGACGAGGGCGGCAGCCAGGCGTGCTGACGGCGGCTGAGAGGCCGTGGTCGCCGGCGGCCCGGGCCGATCGCGGCCCGGGCCCCGTCCGCTCACTGGCCCAGTGGTGCCGGTGGTGTGGTGTCCGGGACGGTCCTCGGGGGTGCCGGGGTCGGTGGGTGGGCTGTTTTTGTGCGTTCCCTGGTCAGGGCTTTTGTGATCTTGCGGGCCAGTAGGGGGTCTGCCGGGAGGACGTGGGAGGCGAACCAGCGGGCCGCGGTGGGGTCGGGGGACGGGTCGGTGAACTCTGGTCCCGCGTAGTCGTCCAGGGGTGGGTCGTAGATGTAGCCGGAGACGATTCCGTGGGTGACCAGCCGTTCCACGAGGGCGTCGCGGTCCTCGACCAGCAGGGGGACCCGGAACAGGGGCAGGGGGCCGTTGCGGGCCGCCCGGTCGTGCAGGGCCGGGGAGGCCCAGGGGGTGCCTGACAGCAGGGTGACGCCCTCTCTGCGGCGGGAGAGGTTCTCGTCCAGCAGGTTCATGCGCAGGTTCAGGCCCGCCCGCACCAATCGTCCGTGGCGGGCACGGTAGTCGTGCAGGTCCACGCGGATCCAGGGGTCGTACGGCAGCAGGCTCGGGGCATCGTGGGCGCAGAGCGACAGCCTCGGTGCGTGCAGGGCCATGCGGAAGTCGTCGCGTTCCAGGAGGCCCAGGCGTTGCATGGTGCGCCAGGTGGGGCGTACGAGATGCAGCGCGCGGACCGTCGAACGCGCCAGCGGACGCAGGGCCGTCGACAGGTCCGCCGTCAGCCTCGCCGGTGTCAGCAGGTCGTCCCGCAGAAGCTCCAGCTCCCTGCGCGCACGCGCGTCCTCGACCGCAAGGAAGCCACCCGCCATCCCCGCCACGTGCTTGGAGAGGCTGAAGGCGGCCGCCTTGCCGAACGTACCGATCGGCTGCCCGTCCACGTGCGTGCCGATCGCGTGCGCCGCGTCCTCGATCAGCGGAATCCCCAACTGCTCGCAGCGGTCGCGCAGTTCGACGATCCGGTCCGGCATCCCGTACAGGCTCGTGGTCAGCACCGCGTCCACGCCGCGCCAGGTGGACTCCGGTACGGCCGCCGGGTCGATGTTGCCGTCCCACGGCGACACCGGGGCCTGGACCGGGCGCAGGCCGGCCGCGAGGACGACGAAGAGGATCACGTCGTCGTTCACCGGGGACATCAGGATCCGGCCCCCCGGGCGGCACCAGCGCCGCAGGGCCAGGTAGAGGGCCAGTCGCGCCGAGGGCGTGTAGACGCATTCCCGTCCGAGCCGCCGTGTCATCGTCGCGGCGAGCCGCGATCCGTACGGCATCGTCACCTCTTCCCGCAAGGAGTCATGAAGGGGTCGGAGTCCCGCGAGAGGGATCTCCGAAGGGGCACCCGGGAGCGCCGTACGCTCTCGAATGCCGGCCGGACGAACGGCTCAGCGCGTCTTCGCGCGCAGCCCGCCGACCGTCTTCAGCAGACGGTCCGCCGGCTCCCGCAACCGCGGATGCGCCAGAACCGTGTTCCGCAGGCCCCGGACCGGTCTGCGCCACAGACGATGGGTCGCGGAGACCGGGTGGGGCCGGTACGCGAAGCCCTCACCGACGCGCAGTTCACGGGTCTTGAGCCAGTCCTTGTACTCCTTGTCGCCGCGCCCCAGATCCATCACCCGTACGCCCTGCCGGCCCGCCGCCTCCGCCATGCGCAGATGCATGATCAACCCGGGCGAGTAGTAACGGAGTTCGGGGTCGTACGCCGTGAACCAGGCCGCGAACACGGTGCGCGAGGCGGGGCCGAAGTGGGCCGCGACCGGGCGGTCACCGGCGTAGACGACCGACAGGACGCCGGTGAAGTGCTCCTCGCGCACCTGGAAGAAGTGATCGGTGAGACCGACGATCCAGGGGCGGGCGAAGCGGTCCATACGGCCCGTACGGCGGTACTGGGCGGACTTCCACCGCATCAGCTGCCGCAGCATCCCCGGGTCCCGCTCGTCGAAGACGAACCGCATCTCACCGAGGTCGCGGGACAGCCGGCGCTCCTTCTTCAGGACCGTCTTGGCCAGGCCCGGATAGGAGCCGCGCAGCCACTCCGGATACGTACCCTCTGCGGTCTTCAGATCGACGACCGGGGAGGCGAACGTCCCGGTGACGTACCGGCCGAGAGGTTTCTGCTCGTCGACCAGATGGTCGAACTCGAAGACCGAGAGACCGCAGGCCCGCAGCAGCTCTCCCGTGTCCCAGGTGACTCCGGGGCGGTGGACCAGCGCCTGGCAGTCCGAGAGGCCGAGACCGATGGCCCGGCCGACACCGAAGGCGTTGCGTTCGTACGGGAAGAAGCCGACGGGCTCCCCGTGCTCGTGCAGGACCGCCACCCGGGCCCCGCCGCGGTACTTTCCGACCCCGGCCGCGAACTCCGGTGCCAGGAAAGGGTTTCCGAAGTCGGGCGACTCGTCCGTCACCCGGTGCCAGGCCTCGCGGAGCTCTCCGCCCAGCTCCTCGGGTCTGTGGATCGTTATCCGGTTTCTCATGGAGTTGCTCATGGATCGCATGGGCGACCGCTCCCCCCAGTTCCCCCCAATGACGCGCCTACCGCGTCCTGCCACGCGCACAGTGTGCGGTGAGGCTCAAACGTCGCGAAACAGTACGCAGACTGTCAAGAGTGCCTGTCGTAACGGAACCGTACGGAGTGGGAGGTTCCGTTCCCTCCGCGTTTCAGCGACCCCTACATTGATCTCATGGCCGCGCCCGTACCCGATGTCGCCGATGACCTCGTCCGTGTGCTCATCTCGTACTCGCACGACGGCGACGCACACCGCAAGGCGGTCCTCAACCTCGCGAACCGGCTCCGCCACGCCGGCATCGACGCCTGGATCGACCAGTTCGAGGAGCACGAGCCGCCCGAGTCCTGGCCGGACTGGATGCGGCGGGAGCTCACCAAGGCCGACTTCGTGCTGGTGGTGGTCACCGAGGTCTATCTGGAGCGGTTCAACCGGGACTCACCGCAGGGCGTCGGATCCGGGGTCAGGTGGGAGGGCGCGCTGATCACCGCCGGGCTGTATCACGGGCGGCAGGACAAGGCGCGGTACCTGCCGGTCGTGCTGCGGGAGGAGGACCGGCCGCTGATCCCCGTGCCACTGAACCTGACGACGTCGTACGTCGTCGGCGAGACCGGCGACGGGGACCTTGCTCCGCTGCTCCGGGTCCTGCGAGGAAGCCCCGGGGCCGTTCCCGTGACGCTCGGCTCCTTGCCGGAGGCCGCGGCCCGGGACTGGCAGGTCGACCTGTATCTGGGGAACGTGCGGGAGGTCTGGAAGCGGCTCGACCACGATCTCCGTCTCGCACTCGCACAGGACTGGATCACCGCCAACTCCGGTCATCCCGAGGTCCGGGGGCACGACCGGGACGAACTGGCGAACGCCCTGGCGGAGGAGCGACCGCGGCACGCACTGTCCGAGCTGCTGCTGGAGGGCAGGGTGGAGGTGCTGCGTGGGCACTACGCCGCCGTGAACCCGTCCTCATGGGGTCCCGCCGGGAATCCGCGGCGGATCGGCCTCGACCACGCGATCGTGGAGATGGCTTCCTCCGACGGCGGCTCGCCGTCGCCGGAGCGGTCGTTGTTGATGAGGAAGGTCGGTCGCGAATGGTTCGTGGCCAACTTCCGGGCGGCGTACGTGATTCCGGGGTGGCCGCCGCGGCAGGAGGAGATACCCGGAGCGGTGCGGAATGGGAGTACGTGAGATGGCGGACGCCGAGTTCGTGCAGGGGATGACGCCGTTCCTGCGGGAGTCGCTGGGGGCGTACGGCGATGGGGTGCTGACGGGTGGGGTCGCGGCCGGCGCCTCGGGTACGGCGGCGGCGGAGGTCGGGCGGGGGTTGCTGCGGGCGACCTACCGGCGAGTCGACGAGCGGGGGCGCGAGGGGCTGGTGGAGGCGGTTCAGGAGGCCGTGGCGGAGCCGGAGAACGAGGACGCGGTGGGGGAGCTTCGGCAGGCGATCCGGCGGGCGTTGCGGAAGCATCCTGAGCTGGAGGGGGAGTTGGCCGCGCTGCTGGCGGGCGCGGGTGGCGGTACGACGACCGTCATCGCGTCGGGAACGCGGTCGATCGCGGCGGGCGGGAACATCGGTGTCGCGATCACCGGTGACGGTCACGGTTCCTCGAAGCCATGAGCACGGAGGGCGTCGAGGCGTCCGGGGAACGGGCGATCGCGGCGGGTGATTCGATCGGGGTCGCGGTCAGCGGGGACAACGCGCGGGTCGTCGTGCTGCCCGCGGAGGCCGTGCACTGGGCTCGGACGGTTGTGGCGCCGGTTGGGGCGGGGTTTCTGCCGGGGTCGGCGTCCGGGGTGTTCGTGGGGCGGGAGAGTGAACTCCGGGAGCTTCGGGCCCTGTTGACCGGTGGTGGTTCGGCCGCGGTGACCCAGCCGGTCGCCGTGCGGGCGATCCACGGGCTGGGCGGAGTGGGGAAGAGCTCGCTGGCCCTGCACTACGCCCATGAGTACCGGGAGTCGTACTCCCTGGTCTGGTGGATCACCGCGGAGAGCGCCGAGTCGATCGTGTCGGGTCTGGCGGGGCTGGCCATGGCCTTGTGTCCGCAGCGGGCGGGAGCGGTGGGGTCGGACGAGCGGGCGGCCTGGGCGGTGCTGTGGCTTCAGGAACATGAGGGGTGGTTGCTGGTCTTCGACAACGTCGAGGATCCGGCGGTGCTGAAGCCGTATGTGGGGACGCTGCACCGGGGACATCATCTGGCGACCGGTCGCAAGGCGACGGGGTGGCATGTGGTGACGACTCGGACCATGGCTCTGGGGGTGCTGCCCTTGGAGGACGCGGTCGATCTGTTGACCCGGCTTGCGCTTCCCGAACGGTTTCCGACGAGTGAGGAGTGGGGCGCGGCCACGGAGTTGGCGCGGGACTTGGGGTGTCTGCCGCTGGCGTTGGAGCAGGCGGGGGCCTATGCGCATGAGACGGGGGCGGGGCTCGACGAATATCGCCGGTCACTGGGATTGGTGCTGGACGAGGCGAGTGGGGGGATCGATCCGGAGCGGACGATCGCGCGGATCTGGGATCGGACGATCGTGGCAGCGAGCAGGGCGGCGCGTGCCTCGAAGTCGCCACCTCACCCCACGCCATCTACATCCGCGACTCCAAGCACACCACCGGCCCCACCCTCAACGTCAGCCGCGACACCTGGACCGCGTTCCTCCCGCTGACCCGCCACCGCTAGCCCCAGCGTCACCGCCACCGACGACGCGGCCATCACCGTCATCCCCTTAGCAGGGGACGTCAGTTGGGCCACCGTGCCCGCCAGCGCCGCCGCCACGCCCTGCATGGTGAGCATCCCCGCGGACCGCAGCCCGAGCGCGTGCCCCGCCATGTCGTCCGGGGTGAGGGACATCAGGCGTTCCTGCTGGACCAGGCTCGCGGCGAAGCCGACGTTGGAGAGGCACACGGCCACGGCCGCGACAGCGACCGGTGGCTGGAACGCGAAGAGCAGGTACGGCGTCGCCAGCAGCAGGAGCAGCGGCGTGGCCAACCGGGGGCGCAGCGCGGGGCGTACGAAACGGCCCACCCACACGTCACCGGCGAACATGCCCAGCGCCCCGCTCGCGAACAGCGCGCCGGCCGCCTCCGGGGCGTAGGAGACGTAGAGGGAATCGCAGCCCACGACCAGGCCGTTGGGGATCCACAGGCCCAGGTAGGTGAGGCGGCGGGGGCGTGAGGACCACAGGACGGCGTTGTTGCGCCAGGTCGCCGTGACCGAGAGGCGACCCGAGGTGCGGGGCGGGCGAGCGGTCAGGCCCAGGCGGTAGCCCAGGGCCTCCGCCAGGTACAGCGCCGCCGCCAGGAGCAGACAGGTGCGCGGGGACAGGAGTGCCAGGAGCGCGCCGCCCATCGCGAAACCCAGGACCTGCATCAGGCCCGAGGCCATGTTGAACATCGAACGCCCCAGCACGAAACCGGACTTGGGGAGGATCTCGTTCAGCAGCCCGCCGGTCACCCCGCCGCCCAGCGACGCGATCAGGCCCTGTACCAGGACCACCGCGAAGACCGCCCAGACCGGCAGCCCGGGCACGGCCAGCACCGCCGTGAGGGCCGCGAAGGCGAGTCCCATTCCGGCCAGGGTCGCCCGCGGGGGCAGCCGGTCGGCGCCCGAGAGCAGGAAGGTCGCGCCCAGTACCTGTGCCAGCTGCGGGCCGAACATGCTCATCGCCGCCAGCAGCGGCGAGTCCGTGGCCCGGTAGACCAGCGTGGCGAGCGAGAGACCGCCGATCGTCAGGGCCGCGTTGAAGGCAGCGTAGGAGAGGAAGAAGGGGGTGAACTCCGGGGTGCGGAACAGGTCGCGGTAGCTGCGCATGGACGGGAGTCTCGGAGCGATCACCGGTCGGTCGTTAATCTTTCGCGCACACACGAAAGGTCGTACGACGCATGGGTTTGTGGCTGATCGACGCCGACACCCTCGCCCGCAGCCGCTTCCTGGTCTCCCCGTTCGCCGAGACCTTCGCGAGCCTGAAGCTCTTGCACGCGGGGGTCGGCGCCCACCCCGGCGAGGAGGCCTGGCTGCGCGCGCATCTGCCCGGCTACCGCGCGCTCCTCGCGGCCGACCCGGTGGCGGGGCCACTCGTCGACGCCGGGCTCAGGTCGTGGATCGCCGACTTCATCTGTCCCACGCCGTGCGCCGGGGAGACGTTCGAGGAGACCGTGGCCCGGGTGCGGGCGGCCGCCCCCGAAGCGGCCCGCGCCAACCTCCGGGTGTCCCTCGCCGGACCGCTCCCCGCGCTCCTGGAGCGGGACGACCTGCCCGAGCGGGCGACCGCGCTCCTCACCTACGTCTGGGAGGAGACCGTACGGCCGTACTGGGACCGTCGGCGGCGCGTCCTGGAGGCCGACGTGGTCGCACGGACCGCGCAGGTGAGCCAGGGCGGCTGGGCCGCTGTACTGGACTCGCTGCGGCCCTGGACCCGCTGGCTCGGCGGGAGCCGGTTCCAGGTCAACCTGCACGAGTATCCGCCGCGGGAGATCGCCTCCGGGGCGGAGCTGGCCTTCGTCCCGGTGACGACGGGACGGGGCTGGGTGTCGTGGGAGGGGCGGGAGCGGTACGCCGTGGTCTACCCGTGTTCCGGGGTGCTCGCCGAGGACCACGACCGGCGGCCCGTCCCGGCCGGGCTCGGGGCGCTCATCGGCACCGCGCGGGCCGGCACGCTGATGCTGCTCGGCTCCCCCATGAGCACGACCCAGCTGGTCGCCGTCACCGGGCAGAGTCTCGGCTCGGTCGGCCGGCATCTGCGGATCCTGCTGGACGCGGGGCTGGTGGAGCGGCGGCGGGCGGGACGGTCGGTGCTGTACGAGCGGACAGCGGCGGGGAGCGTGCTCGTGGAGGCCTCACGTCGGCCCGACACTTACCGGAGTTAGCATCCGCTTATGACGCTTTCTGACAGCACCTCCCCCCTCGCCGTCGACATCGACACCCTCCAGGGCGGCGCCGCCGACCTCTCCCAGTACGCGGGCCAGGCCGTTCTCGTCGTGAACGTGGCCTCCAAGTGCGGGCTGACCCCGCAGTACAACGGGCTCGAGAAGCTCCAGGAGCGGTACGCCGAGCGCGGCTTCACCGTCCTCGGCGTGCCCTGCAACCAGTTCCTCGGGCAGGAGCCCGGCAGCGCCGAGGAGATCGCGGAGTTCTGCTCGGCGACGTACGGCGTGACCTTCCCGCTGACCGAGAAGGTCGAGGTGAACGGCGAGGGCCGGCACGCGCTGTACGAGCGGCTCGTCGGGTTCGCGGACGCCGAGGGGCACACCGGGGACATCCGCTGGAATTTCGAGAAGTTCCTCATCGGCCGTGACGGCACGGTCGTCGGCCGTTTCTCGCCGCAGACCGAGCCGGAGTCGGACGACCTGGTCGCCGCCGTCGAGGCGCAGCTCGCCGGTTGACCTTGCCCCTGGGGCAGGGCCGAGCCTCCTCGTCACCGGGCGGAAGTCGCCGTCCGGTGACGGAGGATGAACCGGTGACCGACGAACTGCTCACCATCGGCGCCTTCGCCGCACGGGCCCGCCTCTCGGCCAAGGCCCTGCGGCTGTACGACCGGCTCGGCCTGCTGGCCCCGTCCCATGTGGACGAGGCCAGCGGCTACCGCTACTACCGCGCCGGCCAGGTCGAACGCGCCCGGCTCGTCGCGATGCTGCGGCAACTCGACATGCCGCTCGCCCGGATCGCCGAGGTGGTCGAGGCGGGCGGGGCCGCGGGCGCGGACGTGCTGGCCGCGTACTGGGCGGACGTCGAGGCGCGGGTGGCGGGGCAGCGGACGCTCGCCGAGTACCTCCGTGGACGACTGTCGGGGAGGAGCTCCGAGATGTACGGGAAGTTCGTGGTGGAGACGGTTCGGCTGCCGGAGCAGGTGGTGATCACCGAGAAGCGGCACACGCTGGCGGACGAACTGCCGGCGTGGATCGGCGCGTCGCTGGGGCGGCTGGAGGCGGCCTCGCGGGAGTGCGGGGGCGTGACGGCGGCGCCGTTCGTCGTCTACTACTCCGAGGTCTCCATGGAGAGCGACGGCCCCGCCGAGTCCTGTGTGCCGGTCGCCGACGAGGCCGCGGCGCGGGCGTGGGCGGCGGAGCACGGGCGGGGCCGGGAGACCCAGGTCCGCGTCGACCCGGCCCAGCGGTTCGCGTACACGCGTATCACCAAGGCCCAGGTGGCCCATCCGCAGATCCTGGCCGCGTTCGAGGCGGTGGAGGAGTGGATCACCTCGCAGGGCCTGGAACAGGCCGGACCCTGCCGGGAGATCTACTTCGCGGACTGGGACGCGGCGGGGCCGGACGACGCGGTGTGCGACGTGGCGTTCCCGGTCGAGTGAGCCACGCTCACTTCAGCTCGTCGGGGCACGGCGTCCCTCGCGGCAGCTGATACGGCGCCGCCAGCCGGTACGTCCCCGCCTTCGGCGCCAGCAGTTCGGTCCACTTGTCGCCGTGGACGTCCTCCTCCGTCTCCGTCAGACAGCCGTTGACGTTGTCGTACGACTTCGGCTCGCCGTCGGGCCGGTCCTTGGACGCCTCCGTCTCCTGGGGGCCCGTGAGGCTCTTGCCGTCGGCGTCGACGATGCTCAGCCACGGCGAGTAGGGGATGCGGATGAGGATCCGGCCCGGCTTCGTCACCTGGAGGGTCCACTCGCCCTGCTCGGCGCGCTCGACGATCGCGTCGGGCTCGGCGAGCGGGGCCGGGTCGGTGACCTTGAACAACTGCCAGTTGGCGTCGCCCCAGACCTGCTTGAGGTACGGCATCCCGCGCTGCACGAGCTCCCGCTCGCGCTCCCCGCCGTCCCCGTCGGGCGCGTCCTTCGGCAGCACCACGAAGTGCACGGCCCAGCGCCCGAGCCACTCGTGGTAGTTCGCCGAGTTCAGGGTGTCGTCGTAGAAGAGCGGGTTGCGCTCCATGTCGGCCTGGCGGTTCCAGCCGCGGGCCAGGTTGACGTACGGGGCGAGCGCGGAGGCCTCGCGGTGGGAGCGTGCGGGCACGACTTCGACGCGGCCCTTCTCCGCGCCGACCCCCTGGAGTTCGTTGACGAGCGGCGCGAGTTCGCGGGCCCAGGAGGCGGCCGGGGTGGTGTGGACGACGTCGTCGACGGACTTGAACCCGATCCAGCCGGTGAACACGGCGATGGACAGGACGATCGCGTACCACTTGCGGGAGCGCGGCACCGCGAACGGCAGCGCCGCCACCAGCACGACCCCCGCGAACAGCATCGGCAGCCGCGAGATGTTGGTCCCGATCTGCGAGCTGATCAGCCAGACGAGGACGACACCGAGGGCGTACACCCCGGCCGTCAGCCGGACCGTCTTCCACTCCTTGGGGACGAGCACGCAGACGAGGACGCCGTACGAGAACGGCAGGATCACCGAGCCGAACCCCATCGGCTGCGTACCCGAGAACGGGAAGAGCCAGGCCGACACCGCGACCACCGCGGTCGGCGCGAGCCCCAGCGCCCACGCGCCCGGCCGCCGCTTCTGCAGGAACAGCGCCGCGGCCACCAGCCCCACGAACAGTCCCGCCACCGGCGAGGCCATCGTCGCGAGCGCGGCCAGCGGGGCCGCGCAGAGGGCCTTCGCCCACCTCTTGTAGCGCCAGCGGTGCGGCCAGCAGAACACGACGGCGACCGCGCCGAGCGCGAACACCGTGCCCAGACCGAAGGTGACCCGCCCCGAGGCGGCGTTGCAGAGGAAGGCGACGAGCCCGGCGAGCGCCGCCCACAGCGGGTTCTGCACCGACCGGCTGCGGATGAGGATCATCGTGAGCAGCCCGGCGGAGATCGTCCCCGCGATCATCATCGTCGTACGGACACCGAGAACCGACATCAGATACGGCGACACCACGCTGTACGACACCGGGTGCATCCCGCCGTACCAGGCCAGGTTGTACGCCGAGTCCGGGTGGCGGCCGACGAACTCGGCCCAGGCGTCCTGTGCGGCCAGGTCGCCGCCGCTGTTGGCGAAGGTGAAGAACCAGACGATGTGCAGCACACCGGACAGCGCGGTGAGCGAGAGGGCCGGGTGTCTCAGCAGCCGCTCACGCAGAGCGAGAAAGGCGGTGTGCGCAGCCGACGGCTGCTCCTCCGCAGGACTGTTCTTGCGTTCCCCGCCGTCACGCGGCGCGGGCACACGTATTCGCGGGCCCGTTCCCGGGCCCGGATCGGCGTCGTCGGCGCGTGTCGGCTCGGCTGTGGCCACCTTCAGGCACTCCCCGTGTCCCGTCTTCTGTTCTCGGCCCCGTCCCGTTCCGGCCATGTTCACGGCTGCGTCTCCGGGAGCGGCGACCTGCCCCGATTCGTGACGCTAGCACGCACCCCGTCCACGGGCGCCCTGACGGGTACCCGGTCGACGGGGTGCATACAGGATCTTCGCTCCTCTTTTGCCGTACGAGCCGCTCTACGGGTCAGCCGATGCGCGTCAGCTTGTCCGTGAAGCCCGGTTCGACGAGGTCCTTCTGGAGCGCGACCGGCACCTTCACCGCACCCGCCGAGGCGTCACCCACGGTGAGCGTGCCGACCTTGGTGCCGGCCTTCGCGGTGTGCGGTACGTCGTCGGCGGCGAAGGTCAGCTCGACGGTGAGCCCGGACCAGCCGACGGCCGTGACGTCCTTGGTGGCGACGACCGGGGTCCTGCCGCCGAGGCCGTCGTCGACGTAGCCGACGACATCGCCCTTCTTGAGGATCGTCGCGGACTCCAGCGCGCCCTGCGCCGCCCGGATCAGCTGGTCGCCCGCGGTGAGGGCGGCGCTGAGGATGGTGTTGTCCACACCACCGGCGGGCTGGCGGACGACGGCGCCGACGATGGTGCGGGTCTCTCCGTTGAGCTCCTTCTTCGCCGCGAAGAGGAGGTTGCCGAGGGCGGAGGTGGTGGTGCCGGTCTTGATGCCGACGACGTTGTTCTTGCCGACGATCTGGTTCCAGTTGGAGTGGTTGACGCCCTTGTAGTCGTCGTACGACATCATCGCCGCGACCTCGCGGAACGCGGGCTCCTCCATCGCCTTCTTGCCCAGCTTCACCTGGTCCACGGCGGTGGAGACGGTGGTGTCGTTCAGACCCGAGGGGTCGGTGTACGTCGTGCTCGTCATCCCGAGGTCCTCGGCGGCGGCGTTCATCTTCTCGACGAACGCCTTCTCCGAGCCGGCGTCCCAGCGGGCGAGGAGCCTCGCCACATTGTTCGCGGATGCGATGAGAATGCTCTCCAACGCCTCGCGCTGGGAGATGGAGTCCCCGGCGGTCACGTTCACGGTCGATTCCTGACCGGCCTGGGACTGGTCCTCGGCGGTCTGGTCGATCTTGATCTTCGGGCCTGCGGCGCCGCTCTTGAGCGGGTGGTCGCGGAGGATGACGTACGCCGTCATGACCTTGGCGACACTGGCGATCGGAACGGGCTTCTGGTCACCGGAGGAGCCGAAGCTGCCGATGCCCTGGACGTCGAGGGCGGCCTGGCCGTCCGCGGGCCACGGGATGTCGACCTTGCTGCCGCCGAAGGAGTAGCTGTCCTCTGCGGTGAGTTCGAGGGTGGGGGTGGGCAGTGGGCGCATTGACTGTGCGACCGCAAAGACGACTGCGAGGAGCAGGACGAGGGGGGTCCAGATCTTGACCCGGCGGAAGGTGGTCCGCAGCGGTGTCTGCGGGGGCGGCGGGGTGTTCGTGAGCTCGGCCAACAGGTCCAGCGGGGGCTTGGGCGGGAGGGGCTGCTGGGTGGTGCGCTCGGGGCCGACCTGCGGGATGGCGGTGGTGACGTCGGGCTTGAGCGCGACGAACTTGCTGGGCAGCTTGAGCATGGTGGTGGGCTGGTCCACGCGGGGCCCGGCTTCGCCTTCGGCCTTCGCGTTGTTCCCACCCGCACCGGGTGCGGGCCTGTCGGCCTTCTCCCCGGGCTCACGGGTCGCCTGCGCGGACTCCTGACGGGCGTCCGCGGCGTCGCTCGGGTTCGCGGTGGCGCGGGGGTCGGTCGCAGCGGCGTCCGCCTTCGCGTCGCTCGCCGGGCGCTCACCGGCCTCGCCAGCCGAGTCCGTCGCATCCGGAGAATCCCCGGACCGCACCCATGCGGCCACCGCAGCCCGCAGCCTGGCGTCGCCACCGCCGGGGTCGCCCTCGGCGCCGGCAGGCGCCGTCTCCTCCGCGTCCCGCGAACCCTCGGCACTGTCGGCCGGCACGGCGTCCTGGACGTCCTCGGCCGCCGGTGCGTCCTCCGAGACCCCGGCACCGGGCTCCGCTGCTTCCGCGGCGCCTTCAGCCCCGGCAGACGCCGGCTCGGCGGTTGCCGCCGAAGCCTTCACGTCCCGCGAACCCTCGGCACCATCGGCCGGCACAGCGTCCTCGGCACCCTTCACGGGCCCGCCGTCGGTCGCCGCGGCGTCCTCCGGGCCCTCGGCAGCCTCCGAGGCTCCGGCACCGGCCGCCGCAGCCCCTGCGGCGGCCTCGGCCCCGGCAGGCGCCGTCTCGTCGGGCCCCGCCGGATCCTCCGCGTCCCGCGAACCCTCGGCACCGTCGGCCGGCACGGCGTCCTGGACGTCCTCGGCGGCCGCTGCGTCCTCCGCGCCCTTCACAGGCCCGTCGTCGGCCACCGCGGCGGCCTCCGCACGCTCCGAGACCCCGGCACGGGTGTCCGCGGCCTCTGCGGCGCCCTCGGCCCCGGCAGGCGCCGGCTCGACGGGCCCCGCCGAATCCTCCGCGTCCCGCGAACCCTCGGCACCGTCGGCCGGCACGGCGTCCTGGACGTCCTCGGCCGCCGGTGCGTCCTCCGCACCCTCGGCGGCCTCCGAGACCCCGGCACCGGCCGCCACAGCTCCTCCGGCGCCCTCGGCCGGCTCGGCGTCCTGGGCGTCTTGGACGTCCTCGGCGACCGCTGCGCCCTTCACGGGCCCGCCGTCGGCCGCCTCGGGCCCTCCGGCGCCCTCGGCACCGTCGGCCGGCACGGCGTCCTGGACGTCCTCGGCCGCAGACGGCTGCTCGTCGGCCTTCCCGGTGCCCTGGGGGCCCTCGGTCGCCGTGGCGGCCTCGTCGGGCGTGACCGGAGGCTCCTCGGCGCCGGTCGGCTTCGCCTCCTGCGCCGCGGACCGCGCCTTCGCCACGTCCCGGGCCGAGAAGACCCGCGTCGCCGTGTCCACGCCACCGCGGGCCGCGGGCGGCTCGGTGTCGCGGGCCACCGCCAGGCGCGGGTCGCGCACCTCACCCCGGGCTTCGGGAACCGGACTCGCGCTCCCCGACGTCGGTTCTGCCGACGACTCGCGCTGCTTCGACCTGTCGGGGGACTCGCCCGCCACCGATGCCTCCTAAACCGTGAACGCGTCTGAACAGCCTCGCCCTGACACCGCTCCCCCACGGTGTCCGAACCATGTACCAGTGTCCTGTGTGAGGGCTTGGCTCCTGCGGTAGACGAGAACGACATACCTACCGGTTCCACTACAAACAGGTCACGCACCCTCGACAGACCAATGTGAGAGGGGTCACCCTGTCTTTCATCCACGCGGGGAGGCATGGATGGGCAGGAGCCGCAGAACACTTCCGGAGGAGCTTCTGCTGCTGGCGCTGGACCCGGCCACGGGTACCACCGCACAGCCGCAGTCGCTCGACCTTGGTCTGGCCGGAGCACAGCTAGTGGAGCTGGCGCTGGCCGGACGGATAGCCCCAGACGGGGATCGTATCGCCGTGGTGTCCCCACGGCCGACTGGAGATCCGACACTCGACTGCGCGTTGGAGTTGCTGCGAAGGCGTGGCGCTCCGGTCCGGGCGGTCAACTGGATTGGCGGGCCGCGTCTCGGGCTACGCCAGACCTACCTCTCGCATCTGGAGCGGTGCGGCATGGTGCATGCCGTGGCGGGCCAGATGTGCGGAGTACTGCCGACGACTCGCTACCAGGCGAGTCAGACCGAGATCAGCCGGGAGATCAGAGCCCGACTGGACTCCGCGATCCGCACCGGCGTACCGCCGGACCCGCGGACCGCGGCGCTCGCCGCCCTGGCGCACGCGGTCGGCCTCGGCAAGCACCTGTATCCGGGCAACGAGGGACGCTCCTCTCGCTCCCGGCTGCGGGACCTGATCAGGCACGACCCCATGGGCGGTCTCGTCGCGCACGCCGTGATGGACGTCCAGAACGGTGTGGCGGCACAGCCACGCCGCAGCCCGGCCCCGACCGGCCGTCCGGCCGGACCAGGTGTCAGGCAGGCACCGGAACCCGCCCGCGGTGTTCCGGTGCAACCGCGCCGCGGTTCCATGGCGCGTGTCGTGGCCCACTGAGCCGCAGTCCCACGACACGACCGACGTAGAACCGCACCACGCACCACACGCACCTCCGGCGTACCCCAGACCCGGTATCGGGAGCCGCTGGTCCGCGCGGGGCGGCGGGACCGTGTGTCCGAGACGACACCACGGTCCTGCCGTCCCGCGCGGCCTTTTTGTGCCCCGGATCATGGCCGATTCAGGCCCTGGAGGCGCCAACTGCCTTGTGATCATGGCGAACTGGCGCGTACGCAGCGCATATCCACCGTTTCCCAGCGGTAGAAACCACCTTGGTGGCAGTCTGCTCAACAGCAGATACGCAAAGTGGCCATTTTCGAAGGCACGCAGCCGGAGGTGCACGTTCCCGTGGCGTCCAATGTCAATCCCACCGTCAGGCGACGCCGGCTCGGCCAGGAGTTGCGCCGGCTCCGTGAACTCAAGGGCATGACGGCCGAAGAAGTCGCCGAACGGCTTCTGGTGTCGCAGTCGAAGATCAGCCGGCTGGAGAACGGCCGGCGCAGCATCAGCCAGCGCGACGTCCGCGATCTGTGCGGGGTGTACGAGGTGGAGGACGTCCGGATCGTCGACTCCCTGATGCAGATGGCCAAGGACAGCCGCCAGCAGGGGTGGTGGCACTCCTTCGGCGACATCCCCTACAGCGTCTACATCGGCCTGGAGACGGACGCGGCGAGTCTGCGCGTCTACGACCCCCAGGTCGTCCCCGGGCTCCTGCAGACCCGCACCTACGCCGAGTCCCTCATCTCCGGCGCGCTGCCCGAGGCGACGCCGACCGACATCGACAAGCGTGTCCAGGTGCGGCTGCGCCGACAGGAACGTATCTCTGCCGCCGACAACCCGCTCCGGCTGTGGGCGGTTCTGGACGAGGCGGCCCTGCGCCGGGAGGTCGGCAACCGGCAGGTGATGATCGAGCAGTTGGAGCATCTGATCGAGATGTCGCAACTGCCGCACGTGACGGTGCAGATGATCCCGTTCACGATGGGTGCCCATCCCGGGGTGAGCGGGCAGTACGCGATCCTCGAGTTCCCCGACGCCGCCGATTCCAGCGTGGTCTACATCGAGGGCGTGACGAGCGACCTGTACCTGGAGAAGGCGCAGGACGTACAGAAGTACAGCGTCATGTACGAACATCTGCGGGCACAGGCCCTGAACGTGGACCAAAGCAGGGAATTCATCTCAGGCATCGCCAAGGACTACGCACGCTGACCCACTCTGTATGGCGAAGCGCCGTAAGGTACACCTTCGCCCGGTCGCAGCGGAAGACCCCAATGGAATATGCCACCCGCCCGGGTGAATGCTTCCTCCGCTCCCCGATGTTGGCGAGTAGCGTCGATCACGCCATCGGATAACAACGTTGGCGCAAACCCGTGCCGTGCAGACGGAGACAAACGCACGCCACGGCGACAGCAACTCAGCAACTGGCTATCGGAGCGAAAATGGCAATCAAGCAAGGCGCCGCGGACAAGTGGGTCAAGTCTTCGTACTCCCAGGGCAATGGCGCGTGCGTCGAGATCAAGTCCCCTGTCGTGTCGGCGATGGCCGTCCGGGACTCGAAGATCCAGAACGGCCCCACGCTGGCCTTCCCCGCGGACGCGTGGAACGCCTTCGTCGGCTCGGTCAAGGCGTAAATGATCGAGTGATCGAGCACTACACAACTACACAAGCACCACCGAAGAGCCCTCTCGTCCAGATCGCCGTCCTTGCCGAGGGGGCTCGGCTTGTGTCCCGACGCGGGTCTACCGGAGGCGGTCGACGTATGTGTCCGTCCCCGGCACGGTCGGGATGAACGGCGCCACCAACTCCAGCCTCCCCAGGCCGGCCTCCTCCACCGGCCTCTCCAGGCCCGTGAAGTGCTCCTCCCAGCACTCCCGTGGATCCACCTCCAGGAACCACAGCAGCGTCAGCCGGGTGTCGACGCCCTCCACCTGCTTCACATACGTCATCCGGTCCCCCGGCAGCGGCGTCGGCCTGAAGATCGTCACCATCGCCGCCGGTGACCCCGCGAGCCGCTTCGGCAGCTGCCGGGACCGCAGCCACTCCAGCAACTCCTCGCGCTGTGCGGCCGATTCGGCGTCGATCACCTCGACGACCAGGCCCTTGTACGGGTGGTCGAGGGCGTGGAAGTCGCGGGGCCCGGCCGCCCCGTCACGGTAGACCGTCGCCTCGTGGTCCTGGAACGCGGTGAAGACGTGCGTGCGGTCCTGGTAGACCCGGGCGTCCCGGTTGAGGCGCTTGTTGATGCCGACGGTCCACTTCATGTGGTCGTCGTAGCGGCCGTCGGTGATCCAGTACGTCGAGATGTAGCACCCGGCGGTGACCGGCTGGGCGACGGCCGACTTCTCGGGGTAGCGCAGGAGTTGGAGGTCCCGGGTGGCGACCCAGCGGCGCCCGGCGTACATCCAGGGCATCGCCATCGCGCCGGCGTAGTAGTGGTCGTCCTCGTACCAGCGGTTGTACGCGTACTCGTGGCCCGGATGCGGCTCGACCATGGTGATGAGCGCATGGCCGGGACGGACTCCGTACGGGCCCACGGCGGCCAGTTCGGCGTACGTCCGGCTGCGGGTCTCTTCGCTCATTCCCTTCCCCTTCCTGGATGGCTCGCCCATACTCTGACGCCCCGTCAGATATTGCGCCAGGGTCAGGGCGAGCGAACCGAAGGGGAGGGCTCTCATGCCACTGCTCACAGGCAGGACGGTGGTCGTGTCGGGCGTCGGTGCCGGACTGGGCCATCAGGTCGCCGCCGCCGTCGTGCGCGACGGCGGGAACGCCGTGCTCGGGGCGCGCACCGAGGCCAACCTCGCCAAGAGCGCCGCCGAGATCGATCCGGACGGGGCGCACACGGCGTACCGGCCCACGGACATCACCGACGAGCAACAGTGCGTGGCGCTGGCGGAGTTGGCGGGCGAGCGGTTCGGGCGGATCGACGCGGTGGTCCATGTGGCGGCCTGGGACAGCTACTTCGGCGGCATCGAGGACGCGGACTTCACCACCTGGCAGTCGGTGATCGACGTGAACCTGCTGGGGTCGCTGCGGATGACACGGGCATGCCTGCCGGCACTGAAGAGGTGCGGCGGGTCGGTCGTCTTCATCGGGACGCAGTCGTCCGTGGCCGCCCCCTCGCAGGTGCGGCAGGCGGCGTACGCGGCCTCGAAGGGGGCGCTGACCAGCGCGATGTACTCCCTCGCGCGGGAGCTGGGGCCGCACCGGATCCGGGTCAACACCGTGCTGCCGGGCTGGATGTGGGGGCCGCCGGTGCAGGCGTACGTCCAGTTCACCGCGCACACGGAAGGGATCGAGGAGTCCGAGGTGCTGGTGAGGCTCACCGAGCGCATGGCCCTGCCCGATCTCGCCACGGACGGGGATGTGGCGGACGCGGCGGTGTTCCTGGCGTCGGATCGGGCGCGGGCGATCACCGGACAATCACTGCTGGTCAACGCCGGGGAGCTGATGCGGTGAGTTCATATAGGTGAACCAAGGCCATCATGCCGAATACTTTTACCTCCCTTTGACCTTACGCTCACTTGTCGTGTTCACGCGACAGCGCCCACGATGAGCGCCGGGTCGATCCCCTGGGAGGGCGCACATGAACGGTCTCGACTGGGCCGTGCTCATCGGCTATTTCGGCGTGATGGTCGCGATCGGCGTGTGGTCGCACAAGCGCGTGGACAACGTCAGCGACTTCTTCACCGCCGGCGGCAAGATGCCCTGGTGGCTCTCCGGCATCTCGCACCACATGTCGGGCTACAGCGCGGTGATGTTCACGGGGTACGCGGGCATCGCCTACACCTACGGCGTCACGTCCTTCGTGACGTGGTCCTTCCCCATCGCCCTCGGCATCGCGATCGGTTCGAAGCTGTTCGCGCCGCGCATCAACCGGCTGCGCTCACGTCTCCATGTGGCCTCCCCGCTGGAGTACCTGAAGAACCGCTACGACCTCAAGACCCAGCAGGCGCTGGCCTGGTCCGGCATGCTCCTGAAGATCGTGGACGTGGGCGCCAAGTGGGCGGCGATCGCCACCCTGTTGTCGGTCTTCACCGGCATCTCGCTGAACCAGGGCATCCTCATCACCGGCACGATCACCGCCGTCTACTGCACGATCGGCGGTCTGTGGGCGGACGCGCTGACCGAGCTCGGCCAGTTCGTCATCCAACTCCTCGCCGGTGTCGCGATGTTCATCGCGGTCGTCGCCGAACTCAACGACAAGGGCATCGGCTTCTTCGAGGCCTGGGACCGTCCGGAGCTCCAGGGCCACGGCGAACCGCTGGTCGGCCCGTACGGCACGGTCTTCCTCCTCGCGTTCCTCTTCATCAAGCTCTTCGAGTACAACGGCGGCATGCTCAACCAGGCCCAGCGCTACATGGCCACGGCCAACGCGTACGAGGCCGAGCGCTCGGCCCGGCTGTCCGCGATCCTCTGGCTGGTCTGGCCGGTCGTCCTCTTCTTCCCCATGTGGATGTCGCCGCTGCTGGTGGAGTCCCAGAAGCAGGACGGCTCCGACTCCTACGGCCTGATGACCGAACAGCTGCTCCCGCACGGCCTGTTGGGCCTGGTCATCGTCGGCTTCTTCTCCCACACCATGGCGATGTGCTCCTCCGACGCCAACGCGATCGCCGCGGTGTTCACCCGGGACTGCGCGCCGGTGCTGTGGCGCAGGGCGCGGACGTGGAACGAGGGTCAGGGTCTGAAGGTCGCCCGCATCACGACCGTCGTCTTCCTGGGCCTGTCGATGGCGGCGGCGACGCAGGTCAACTCCCCCGCGTTCAAGGACATCATCACGGTCGTCATCAAGTGGGTGGCCGGTCTGATGGGCCCGATGGCGATCCCGATGATGCTCGGCCTTCTCCGCCCCTTCCGCCGCTCGGGCCCCACGGCCGCGCTCACCAGCTGGTCGATGGGTCTGCTCGCCTTCTGGCTGGTCAACTACCCGATCAACTGGAACGTCGACGGCGGCGTCCCGCTCCAGTACCAGGTCTCGATCCCGCTCGCGGTGTCGCTGATCCTCTACGTCCTCATCGGCTTCGTGAAGCCGGAGGACACCCCGGAACGGCTCGCGATCATCGAGAAGATCAACACCGACGGGGACGGGGCGGCCGCCGCGGCGGTGCCGGTGCCGGCGGGGCCGATGGACGAGGTGGTCCGGACGAAGGACTAGGCCGGCCCGGACGGTGCGGGTGGGGGTTTCCTCGCCCCCGCCGGACAGGTTGGAATACGGCGGTCAGCCCCTCGGGTACCTGGCCAGCCACCCCGGGGACGACCCCGCCGGACCGTGGAGCGCGGGCCCCTGGGTCATCTCCATGGCGAAGTCGTCGGCGAGTTCCAGCAGCGTGGGACGGCCCTCCAGCTCGGCCAGCCAGGCCGGCGGGAGGGCCGTTTCGCCGTGCAGGGCGCCGAGGAGGCCGCCGGTGAGGGCGCCGGCCGCGGCGGAGGGGCCGTCGTGGTTGACGGCGAGGCAGAGGCCGTGACGGACGTCCTCGCCGACGAGGGCGCAGTACACGGCGACGGCGAGCAGCCCCTCGGCCGTCCCCTCCCCCATGAGCTCCCCGACCCGCTCCGGGGTCGGCATGCCCTGGCGTACGGCGCCCAGCGCGTGCTGCAACGCGTCCGAGACGGCCTGATGCCCTGGCCGGGCGGCCAGCAGCGCCAGCGCCCGCTGCACGGCCCCGTCGAGGCTCTCCCCGCGGGCCAGCGCGTGCACGATGACGGCGTACGCCCCGGCACAGAGGTACGCGACCGGGTGCCCGTGCGTCTGCGCGGCGCACTCCACCGCGAGCTGTGCGACGAGCTGTGGCTCCCATCCGACGAGCAGCCCGAAGGGCGCGGACCGCGCGGCCGCCTCGGGCCCCGCCTCACCGGGGTTCTTGGGTACCTCGAGGGTCCCCATGTTCTCGTCGCCCAACCCGACGAGCAGGGAGCGGGCGGGGTCACGCCGGGCGTACAGCCACTCCTCCCTGGCGAGCCACCCGTCGTCCTTCCGCCGCTCGTCGGGCCCCCAGTCCCGCTGGGTGGCGGCCCATCTGAGGTACGCCCGGTGCAGATCGCTGGGCGGATGCCAGGCCCCGATGTCCCGTCTCACCTGGGCCCGTATGAGCCCGTCGACGGAGAAGAGCGTGAGCTGGGTGAGATGGGTGACGGCCCCGCGTCTGCCGTAGGCGGCACCGAGATCGACGACGCCCTCGGCGCCGTGGGCCTCCCGTATCCCGTCGAGATCGAGCTGGTCGACGGGCGCCCCGAGGGCGTCCCCGACGGCGGCTCCGAGCAACGTCCCCCGCACCCGGCCCCGGAAGTCCTGCTGCTCGACACGGCCCCATATGGCCCCGGCTGTCGCACCCACCAAGACCTCCCCAGCGGCACCGTCCGCGTACACGACGATTCAGCACTGTAATCGACCGGGAACGGTCGGTTCAGGGGGCGTAGGGGTATGGGGGATGTGCCGGAGTGGTCGGAAATGGTCCTGGGTGGTCAGGTATCACCCGTACCACTCGGCGCTCGGGGCGATCCGTGTGACGGCGTCATTCTGCCTCGATGCGTACGGCGTACGGCGGGCGCCGGAGGGGAAAGCTGATCGCCATGGCCACGACATCCCCACGCAGCGCGCTCCACCTCGCCGGCACCCTGCTCACCGCGACCGTCGCCCTCTACATGGCCCTCGTCGCGTTCGGGAACATCACCGACTTCGGCACCAATCAGGCGTTCGTCCAGCATGTCCTCGCCATGGACACCACCTTCGAGGACGACGACCTGATGTGGCGGGCCGTGACCAGCGAGGGGCTTCAGGACGCGGCGTACGTCGCGATCATCGTGTGGGAGGTGATCGCGGCCCTGGTGCTGGTCTACGGCACCTGGCTGTGGGCCCGGCGCGACGACCTCCGCGCCCGGCGCTTCTCGACGTACGGCCTGCTCATGGTGATGCTGCTCTTCGGTGCCGGGTTCATCGCGATCGGCGGTGAGTGGTTCTCGATGTGGCAGTCGGAGGACTGGAACGGGTTGGACGCGGCGCTGCGGGTGTTCCTGCTGAGCGGGGTCGTGCTGGTGGTGGTGCAGTTGCCGTCCGTCGAACGGTGAGTGGCGGATCCGGCTGTGGCGCCGGCTACGCGACCACCACCACCGTCGTCCCCGTCTCCCCGAACGTCCACAGTGCCGAACCGTCCGCCTTCGCCATGCGGATGCCACTCGTCTGACTGCCGGAGGCGACCGCGGGGGGCGATGAGCCGTCCACCGCGTTGGAGAAGGCGATGGAGAGGCCCGACTTGCTGGCGAAGTAGACGATGTGCTCGATCTGGACGCCGTCGGAGCCGGTCGTGGCGTCGCGGCGCACGTCGACCTTGTAGCTGCCGGGGTCGGGGCTCACCGTTCCCGGCCAGACCGGGAAGGTGCGCTGGGCCGCGTCGCTCGCGTCGACCAGCCAGACCCGTTTCTCGGCGAGGGAGTAGACGACACGGCGGCCGGTGCCGGAGTCGTCCGGCACCGCGGCGGCCGTCGATTTCGTGGGGGACGCCGAGGGCTGCGCCGAGGCGGAGGCGCTCGGGCGGGGGGCGGTGGCCGTGGGCTTCGCGCCCTCGTCCGCCTTGACGGCGAGGACCGCGACGGCGGCTATCGCCCCCACCGTCAGACCGGTCACCCAGACCTTCGGGGCAGGCACGGCACGCATCTCCTCAGCTACGGCCCCCTCCGGACAAACAGGGGTCCGATCATCGTACTGTGAGCCGCCCGAGCTCCCGCCCCAAGCCCGGCCCTCGCCCACACCCCAAGCCCAACCCGGCCAGCGCCCCCGCCTCCGGCCCAGCCCGGCCCGAGCCCACACCGCGAACCCGGGCTCCCGCCTTCCCCATCGCCCCGGCCCAGCCCGGCCAGCGCCTCCGCCTCCGATCCAGCCCGGCCCGGCCCGGCCCGCTCACGCCCTCAGCCCAGCCCGAGCCCCAAGCCCAGCCCCCGCCTTCCCACTCACCCCGGCCCAACCCGGCCAGCGCCCCCGCCCCCGATCCGGCCCGCTCACGCCCTCAGCCCAGCCCGAGCCCCAAGCCCAGCCCCCGCCTTCCCACTCACCCCGGCCCAGCCCGGCCAGCGCCCGCGCCCGCGCCCCGCCCTCAGTCCAGCACCGGCAGCAGTTCCGGCAGATGGCCGTCGGACACCGCCGCCGCCCGCTGCCGTTCCTCCGGCACCTCGCCGTAGAGGGTCGTGCGCGGCCTCGCGGGGCGGCCCGCCAGCTCCGCCACCGCCACCAGGTCACGCACCGACTTGTAGGAGCCGTACGACGAGCCCGCCATCCGCGAGATCGTCTCCTCCATCAGCGTGCCGCCGAGGTCGTTCGCGCCCGAGCGCAGCATCTCCGCCGCCCCCTCCGAGCCCAGCTTCACCCAGCTGGTCTGGATGTTGGGGATGTGGGGGTGCAGGAGGAGACGGGCCATCGCCGTCACCGCCCTGTTGTCCCGCATCGTCGGACCGGGGCGCGCGATACCCGCCAGGTACACCGGCGCGTTCGTGTGGATGAACGGCAGCGTCACGAACTCCGTGAAGCCGCCCGTGCGTTGCTGGATGCCGGCCAGGGTGCGCAGGTGGCCCAGCCAGTGCCGTGGCTGGTCCACGTGGCCGTACATCATCGTCGACGAGGAGCGGATGCCCACCTCGTGCGCCGTCGTGATCACCTCGATCCACGTCGCCGTCGGCAGCTTTCCCTTGGTCAGGACCCAGCGGACCTCGTCGTCCAGGATCTCCGCCGCCGTGCCGGGAACGGAGTCGAGCCCGGCCTCCTTCGCCGCCGTCAGCCACTCGCGGATCGACATCCCGGTACGGGTCGCGCCGTTCACCACCTCCATCGGGGAGAACGCGTGGACGTGCATCCCCGGGACCCGTTCCTTCACCGCCTTCGCGATGTCGAAGTACGCCGTCCCCGGCAGGTCCGGGTGGATGCCGCCCTGCATGCAGACCTCCACCGCGCCCACCTCCCACGCCTGCTGGGCACGGTCGGCCACCTGGTCCAGGGACAGGGTGTAGGCGTCCGCGTCCGTGCGGCGCTGCGCGAACGCGCAGAAACGGCAGCCGGTGTAGCAGACGTTGGTGAAGTTGATGTTCCGCGTGACGATGTACGTGACGTCGTCGCCGACCGCCGACTTGCGGACGTCGTCCGCGACACCGCAGAGCGCGTCCAGGGCAGGCCCGTCCGCGTGCAGCAGCGCCAGCGCCTCCGCGTCCGTCAGACGGGTCGGGTCGTCGGCCGCCACCCGCAGGGCCTGACGTACATCCGTGTCGATCCGCTCCGGGACCATCCCGGGAGCCGCCGCCTCCCGCAGGGCGCCCCAGTCGCCGTACACCTCGTCGAAGTCGTCGCGGCGGTCGGACGTACGGCCCTCCGTGTCGATGGTGGTGTGGAGGTCCGTACGGCCCGACGACACGAACACCTCCTCCGGCTCCTGCCACGGATGGCCCTCCACGACGGCGTCGGGACGTGCCAGTCCCGTCTCCGGGTCCGCCAGCGCCCGTACGTGCGGCAGCAGCCGCGGGTCCAGCCAGGGCTCGCCGCGGCCCACGAACTCCGGGTA
Source organism: Streptomyces sp. NPDC002817 (assembly GCF_053592055.1). Classification (NCBI taxonomy): domain Bacteria; kingdom Bacillati; phylum Actinomycetota; class Actinomycetes; order Kitasatosporales; family Streptomycetaceae; genus Streptomyces; species Streptomyces sp. NPDC002817. The sequence goes on along the minus strand of NZ_JBSFUY010000002.1, from coordinate 345,601 downwards.
CACGCAGAGGCGTTCACGCAGGGAGAAGCCGACGGCGGCCGAGCGCTCCGCCAGCTCCTCGATCTGGGGCCAGGGGCGCTCGGGGTTCACATGGTCGATCGTCAGCGGCGAGACCCCGCCCCAGTCGTCGATGCCGGCGCCGATGAGACGTTCGTACTCGGAGTCGACCAGGTTCGGCGGGGCCTGCAGACAGGCCGACGGGCCCATGATGTGCCGCGCCACCGCCACGGTCGCCACCAGCTCGTCCAGCTCCGCGTCCGGCATGCCGCGCATCGCGGTGTCCGGCTTGGCGCGGAAGTTCTGGATGATCAGTTCCTGGATGCCGTGGTAGGAGCGGGCTACGCGGCGCAGCGCGAACAAGGACTCCGCCCGCTCCTCGTACGTCTCGCCGATCCCGATGAGGACGCCGCTGGTGAAGGGGACCGACGAGCGGCCCGCGTCCTCCAGCACCCGCAGCCGGACGGCCGGTTCCTTGTCGGGGGAGCCGTGGTGCGGGCCGCCCGGCTCCGACCAGAGGCGCGTGGCCGTCGTCTCCAGCATCATGCCCATCGACGGCGCCACCGGCTTCAGACGCTGGAAGTCCGTCCACGACATCACGCCGGGATTCAGGTGGGGCAGCAGGCCCGTCTCCTCCAGGATGCGGATGGAGATGGCGCGGACGTAGGCGATGGTGTCGTCGTAGCCGTGCGCGTCGAGCCACTCTCGAGCCTCCGGCCAGCGGTCCTCCGGTTTGTCGCCCAGAGTGATCAGCGCTTCCTTGCAACCCAGCGCGGCGCCGCGCCTGGCTATGTCGAGCACCTCGTCCGGGGACATGAACATTCCGTGCCCGGCACGGCGCAGCTTGCCGGGGACCGTCACGAACGTGCAGTAGTGGCATTTGTCCCGGCACAGCCGGGTCAGGGGGATGAAGACGCTCTTCGAGTACGTGATGACGCCGGGGCGGCCCGCCGCCTGAAGGCCCACGTCACGGACGCGGGCCGCGGAGGCGGTGAGATCGTCGAGGGCCGCACCGCGGGCCTGGAGGAGGACCGCGGCCTCGTCGACATCGAGGGCCACGCCGTCACGGGCGCGTTTGAGGGCGCGACGCATGGAGTTCTCGGTCGGGCCGGTTCCGGGAGTCGCGGAAGTCGTCATCCTTCGAGCATACGGAGGGGCTCCGCCGGTTCAGCAGGGTCGGGGGTTGTCTTGGAGGGCTGTGGTGCGTTGCCGGGTGCGGGTCCGTTGTGGCTGGTCGCGCCCGCGCGGCGGTAGCCGCACATCGGCACAGCCCCGCGCCCCTGGGTAGGCTTCACTGCCCTCGGTCACACGTGCGCGGCGTAACCGTCCAGCAGTCGCAGCACCTCCGACTCGCCCGCCGGCGGCAGCTGGACGACGACCTCCTCGATGCCCAGCTCGGCGTAGTGCGCGAGCTTGCCCGGGCTGGGGAAGACCGCGTACGGCACGATCTGGAGGGCTTCCGGGTCGCGGCCCGCGTCCGCCCAGGCGGCGCGCAGCACCGGCAGCGACTCGGTCAGACCGCGCCCGCCGATCGGCAGCCACCCGTCGGCGTACTCGCAGATGTGCGCGAACAGCTTGGGACCGGCGGCCCCGCCGATGAGGGTGCGGGGGCCGACGACCGGGCCGCGCGGCTTCTGTACGGGCTTGGGGTACGCGTGCGAGGCCCGTACGCTGCCGAACTCGCCCTCGTAGGACGTCGGTTCGTCCGTCCACAGGGCGTGCATCAGCCGCATCCGGTCCCGCACCAGCTCCCGCCGGGTGCGCCATTCGACGCCGTGGTCGGCGGCCTCCTCGACGTTCCAGCCGAAGCCGAGGCCGAGGGTGAACCGGCCGCCCGACACATGGTCCAGCGTCGCGATCTGCTTGGCGAGGTCGATCGGGTCGTGCTGCGCGACCAACGTGATGCCGGTGCCGAGGCCGAGCCGCTCGGTCACCGCCGCCGCCTGGCCGAGCGCGACGAAGGGGTCAAGGGTGCGGCCGTACTCGGGGGGCAGCTCGCCGCCCGCCGGGTACGGCGTCACACGCTCCACCGGGATGTGGGTGTGCTCGGGCAGGTACAGGCCGGCGAACCCCCGCTGCTCCAGCTCGCGGGCGAGCCGGGTCGGGGTGATCGTCTCGTCGGTGAGGAAGATCGTGGCGGAGATACGCATGGCCTATCTGTACCCGGAGGGGCTTCATCTGTCCATACCGACTGGTCGGCATTGTCGGCCGGATTCCTCAGCCACCTCAATTCCCCTGTCTTTCCACGGCAGTTCACGGACGTCCGGGAGAGTTGAGGCATGTGTGACGACAACGAGCTCCATCACGGCATCGGAAGACGCACACTCCTCGTGACGGGAACCGCCGCCGCGCTTACGTTGGGAAGCGTGACCTTCGCCGCGGCCGCCGACGGTGACCAGGAGACCAGGACGATCCGGGGCACCCTGCCCACCGGGTCCCCCGACTTCGTGTACGTGCCGGTCGAAGTCCCGTCCGGCGTGCGGGAGATCAAGGTCTCCTACACCTACGACCGCCCCTCCGTCCCGGCGGGCACGGCCGGCAACGCCCTCGACATCGGCATCTTCGACGAGCGGGGCACGGAGCTGGGCGGGCAGGGCTTCCGGGGCTGGTCGGGAGGGGCCCGCACCGAGTTCTTCCTCCGCGCCGACGACGCGACGCCCGGATACCTCCCGGGACGGGTGCGCGCGGGCACCTGGCACATCGCGCTCGGCCCCTACACGGTGGCGCCGCAGGGCCTGTCGTACGAGATCACCGTCACGCTCACCTACGGCGAGCAGGGCGCCGTCGTCGAGCCGACGTACCCGCCCGAGCGCGCGAAGGGGCGGGGCCGTGCCTGGTACCGGGGCGACTGCCATCTGCACTCCTGGTACTCCGACGGCCGCCGCACCCCGGCCGAGATCGCGGCCCTCGCCCGGGCGGCGGGCCTGGACTTCATCAACACCTCGGAGCACAACACCCACGCGGCACACCCCCATTGGGCCACCGAGGCGGGCGACGACCTGCTGATCATGCTGGGCGAGGAGGTCACCACGAGGAACGGCCATGTGGTGGCGCTCGGCACCGACCCCGGCACCTTCGTCGACTGGCGCTACCGGGCCCGCGACAACCGCTTCGGCCGCTTCGCCCGCCGCATCCGCAAGGCCGGGGGGCTGGTCGTCCCCGCCCATCCGCACGCCACCTGCATCGGCTGCAACTGGAAGTTCGGCTTCGGCGAGGCGGACGCGGTCGAGGTGTGGAACGGCCCCTACACGCCCGACGACGAGGTGGCGCTGGCCGACTGGGACGGCATGCTCGTGGCGTCCGTGCGCGAGGGACGGGACTGGATTCCGGCCATGGGCAACAGCGACGCCCACCGGGACCCGGACATCGTCGGCCTCCCCCAGACCGTCGTCCTCGCCGACGACCTGTCCCGTGAGGCGATCCAGGAGGGGATCCGGGCGGGGCGGTCGTACGTCGCCGAGTCGCAGCACGTGTCCCTGAGCTTCACGGCGACCGGCGGCAAGGGCGAACACGCCGGCATCGGCGAGCGGTTGGCGGCCGCCCCGGACACACCGGTGACGGTACGCCTCGAGGTGTCGGGCGCGCCCCGCTGCACCGTCCGGTTCGTGACCGACCAGGGGGTGCTGTTCACCGGCGGGCCCCTGCCGGTGGCGGGGTCGGGGGTGTTCGAGTGGCGGACCACGCCTGCCTACGCGGCGTACGTGCGGGCGGAGTTGCGGCACGAGACGGCGGCCGGACCGCTGCCGGGCGCGCCGGCCGCGTTCACCAACCCGATCTTCCTGGGCCGCGTCCACTAGGACCGCGCGGGAAGCCCGCCGGTCAGGGATGCCGGGACGCGAGGTCGGCGACGACCGCCGCGTGATCGGACGGCCACACCCCGTCCACCGGCCCGTCCCCGGCCCGCCGCACCCCCAGCACCGTGCCCTCCCCCGCCGGCCCGGCCGGACCGCCGACGTGGATGTAGTCGATACGGCCGCCCGGGCCCAGGCCCGGGTGGACGTACGGGTTCGCCGGGCTCCAGGTGGCGGCGGGGGCGGCCGGGTCGGCGTACTCCCAGGCGTCGAAGAAGACCTGGCCGGGGACGACGGGGGCGGTCCGCAGGCCGCCGAACAGGCGGGTCTCGTCGGCGTCGGGCCAGGCGTTGAAGTCGCCGGTCACGACGGGCGGGAAGGCGGTGCCGTCCCGGTGTGCGGCGACGAACCCGGCGAGGGCGGCGACCTGTTCACGGCGTACGGCCGAGGCGTGCAGGGGTGAGGCGAGGTGGGTCGTGAAGAAGGGGACGGGGTGGTCCGGGGCGGCCAGCCGTGCGTAGAGGGCGAGGCGGCCGTCGTCGAGGTCGGCCGGGGCGGGCAGTCGCAGGACGTCCTGTTCCAGCACCGGCCAGCGGCTCAGCACCGCGTTGCCGATGTCCACCGTCGGGTCCCCGATCCGCCGCTGCCAGCGCTCGGGCGCGGTCGAGGCGGCCCAGGTCCAGTACAGGCCGAGCTCCCCGGCGAGCCGGGCGGCGAGGTTCTCCCCGCTGCGGCGGTCGGCCCACACTTCCTGCAAGCCCACGACATCGGGGCGCAGTTCCCGCAGGACGGCGACAATCGCCTTCTGCCGCTCGACCCACGGACCGAACCGCCACCACAGGTTCCACGTCACCACACGCATGGCCCACCACCGGAATCTCCAGGAGACTCAGTAACCATGCCCCGCCACAACGAACGCAAGTACCGTGCCGTGTCCGCGCTCCAGCGCCGGATCGGCAACCCGATCCTGCGCCGCCTCCCCTTCCAGACCCTCCTGGAGACGACCGGCCGCACCTCCGGCCTCCCTCGCCCGACCCCGGTCGGCGGCCGCCGGGTCGAGGGCTCCTTCTGGCTGGTCTCGGAGTTCGGCGAACGCTCCCAGTACGTCCGCAACATCAAGGCCGACCCGCGTGTCCGGGTCCGCCTCCGCGGCCGCTGGCACACCGGAACGGCCCATCTCCTGCCCGACGACGACCCGGTCGCCCGGCTGCGGGGTCTGCCGCGCATGAACAGCACGGCCGTGCGGGCGATGGGGTCGGGGCTGCTGACGGTGCGGGTGGACCTGGACGGCTAGGACTTGGCGCACATCTCCAGCACCAGGTCGCGCACCACCTCGGGCGCCCGCAGCGTCGGCAGATGGTCGCAGTCCGGCAGGCGTACGAGGTGGCAGTCCGGGATCGCGGCGGCCATGTCCTCGTTGCAGCGGACCGTCCTGGCCGTGTCCTTCTCGCCGAGGAGGAGGGCGCAGGGCATGGCCAGTTCGCCGAGGCGGGGGAAGGCCGGGGGGTCCTCGGTCTGGTGGCCGTACGTCGTGAACCAGGCCGGGATCGCCGCCCGCAGCCACTCCGCGGCCTGGGTGTCGGGGGGTGTGCCGGCCGCCGCCCAGGTCTCCAGGGCCAGGGCGAGCAGGCCGCCCATGTCTCCCGCGGTGGCCAACTCTGCGATGCGGGCGGTCAGTTCGGGATCCTCCAGATCCGGGTATCCGGTGATGCCTGGCACGAGCAGCACCAGCCCCGCCACCCGCGACGGCTCGTTCAGCGCCCCGCTGACCGCGGTCACCCCGCCCATGCTCGTACCGACGAGCACCGCGCGCCCCACGCCGAAGTGGTCGAGCACGGCCCGCAGATCCTCGGCGAGGGAGTAGGAGGCGGTCGGACTCGGCGAACGCCCGAACCCCCGGGCGTCGTAGCGGATCACGCGGCGGCGCGCGACGAGCTCCGGCAGCACGGGATCCCAGCACCTGGAGTCCGCGATCCCGGGATGCAGCAGCACCACCGGGACCCCGTCCCCGCCCGTGTCCTCGGCCCAGACCTCGCCGTCCTTGAGCTGCACCATGGTCTCCATGGGACGACTGTGCCCGAATCGGGCGCCGGGAGACAGCACCGTCCTGGCCAACGGGGCACCGGCGTGGCCCGATATGCGGTCCCGTCGAGCGGATCGGCCCTTGTCCCCCGTCACCCGGGCCAGACGATGGCCTGCACCTCGCTGTACGCGTGCAGCGCGTACGACCCGACGTCCCGCCCGACCCCGCTCTTCTTGAACCCCCCGAACGGCGCCTCCATGTTCCGCCCGACGGTGTTCACCCCCACCCCGCCGGCCCGCAGCCGCCGCGCCACGCGGAAGGCACGGGCCACGTCCCCGGACCAGACGTAGTCGATGAGGCCGTAGTCGGAGTCGCCGGCGAGGGCGACGCCCTCCTCCTCGTCGTCGAAGGGCACCACGGACACGACCGGTCCGAAGATCTCCTCCCGGACGACCCGCATCCCGCTCGTGCAGTCGGCGAGGAGGGTGGGAGCGACGTAGAAGCCATGGTCGTACGACGGCCTCTCGCCGCCCGCGACCACCACCGCGCCCTCCTTGCGCCCGATGTCGACGTAGGACTCCACCCGCTCCCGGTGCTCGGCGGAGATCACCGGCCCGACGACGGTGTCCGCCGCCCGCGGATCCCCCACCTTCAGATACCCGGCGTACGCGGCAAGGCCGTCCACGAGCCGCTGGTACACCCCGCGTTGCACCAGCACCCGGGTCGGCGCGGTGCAGATCTGGCCGCTGTAGAAGGAGAAGGTGGTCCCGATCCCGGCCACGGCGGAGGCGATGTCCGCGTCGTCGAAGACGAGGGCCGCCCCCTTCCCGCCCAGCTCCATCAGCTGCCGTTTCATGCCGCGCCCGCAGACCTCGCCGATGCGCTGGCCGACGGCGGTGGAGCCGGTGAAGGAGACCATGTCGACGTCGGGCGAGTCCACGGCGGCCTCGCCGACCTCGACGGACCGGCCGGAGACCACATTGACCACGCCCCTCGGCACCCCGGCGGCCTCCAGCGCCTCGGCCATCCGGTACACCGACAGCGGGTCCTGCGGGGCGGGCTTCACGACGACCGTGTTGCCCATGGCGAGGGCGGGGGCGATCTTGCCGGCCGGGTTGGCCCAGGGGTTGTTGTACGAGGTGATGCAGGTGACGACCCCGACGGGCTGGCGTACGGCCAGCGCACCCATCACCCCCGCCCTGCCCATGGGCCCGGCCTCGTTGATCTGCGGCGGGATCGCCCACTCGGCGGGCTCCACGCGCGCGTACCGCTGGAAACGGGCGGCGGCGACCCCGACCTGCATCGCCCGCGCGGTCCCGGTCGTGGCACCGGTCTCGGCCTGGGCGAGCTCGGCGTACTCCACGAACCGGGACCGGATGACATCGGCGGCCCGCGCGAGGATCGCCGCCCGTTCCTCGGGCGCCGTGCGCGACCACGGACCGAAGGCCTCGCGGGCCGCGGCGCAGGCCGCGTGCACCTGATCCCGCGAGGCCTCCGGCGCCCACCCGACGGTCCGTTCGGTCGCCGGATCGACGACCTCGTAGTGCCCGCTCTCCGGCTCGGTCCACGAGCCGCCGACGAACAGCCGCTGCTTGGCCGTCACTTGGTCGCCACCGTCCGGGTGTCCCGCCCCGACCGCAGCACCTTGCCCGGCACGGCCCCGCTCACCACGTCGTCCCGGATCGCCGCGACCCCGTTGACCCACACGGCCCGTATCCCGAGGGCCTTGGAGTCCAGCCGCGGGCTGTCACCCGGCAGGTCGTGCACCAGGGTGGCCGTGCCCGCGCCGATCCGCTCCGGGTCGAAGAGCACGAGGTCCGCATGGAAGCCCTCCCGGATCCGGCCGCGCTCCTTGAGCCCGAAGAGCCGGGCCGGGTCGTCGGTGAGCATCTTCACCGCCTGTTCCAGGGTGGCGAGCTTCCGCCCGCGCAGACAGTCGCCGATGAAGCGGGTGGTGTACGGCGCCCCGCACATCCGGTCCAGATGCGCGCCGGCGTCCGACCCGCCGAGCATGACGTCCTCGTGCTGCCAGGTCTCGGCGCGCAGCGCCCAGGAGGCGGGGTCGTTGTCGGTGGGCATGGGCCACAGGACCGTACGCAGATCGTCGGCGGCGCAGATCTCGACGAGACAGTGGAAGGCGTCCTGCCCTCGCTCCTCGGCGATGTCCCGCACGACCCGCCCGCTGAGCCCGCGGTTCGCCTCGCTGTACGTGTCGCCGATGACGTACCGCCCGAAGTTCGCGAGCCGCCGGAAGACGCCCGCCTCCTTGGAGTCGGCGCGCCGGAGCATCTCGGCGCGTACGTCCGGGTCCCGGAGCCTGGCGATCCGCTCGGGCACGGGCAGCCCGAGGACCGGTCCCCACCCGGGGATGAGGTTGAGCGCGCAGAAGGTGCCGAGAGACATGTTCATCGGTGTGAGGATCGGCATGGTCAGCGCGACGATCCGCCCGCCGGCCTTCCGCGCCTGCTCACTGGCGAACAGCTGTCGGGGCACGCGTTCGGGCACGGAGGCGTCGACGGTGAGGACGTTCCAGTTGAGGGGCCGTCCCGCCGCCGCGCTCATCTCCACGAACAGATCGATCTCGGCGTCACTGAACTGGTCGAGACACCCGGCGACGATCGCCTCGATCTGCGTCCCCTCGTGCTCGCCGACCGCCTTGGCCAGAGCGATGAGTTCGGCGGGCTCGGCATGCCGGGAGGCGACGGGCTGTCCGTCACCGTCGGAGTGCGTGGACGACTGGGTGGTGGACAACCCCCAGGCCCCGGCGTCCATGGCGTCATGGAAGAGGCTCAGCATCTCAGCGAGTTGCCGGTCCGTGGGCTGCCCGCCGATGGCGTCCGGTCCCATGACGTACCGGCGCAGCGCGCAGTGCCCCACCATGAAGCCGGCGTTGACGGCGATCCGCCCCTCCAGCGCGTCCAGGTACTCCCCGAAGGACCGCCAGCTCCAGGGCGCTCCTTCCTCCAGGGCCACGAGGGACATCCCCTCGACCTTGGACATCATGCGACGGATGTAGTCGGCGTCCTCCGGCTTCAACGGGGCAAGGGTGAACCCGCAGTTCCCGGCGGCGACGGTGGTGACGCCGTGGTTGAGGGAGGGCGTGGCGTACGGGTCCCAGAACAGCTGGGCGTCGTAGTGCGTGTGAGGGTCGACGAAGCCCGGGGCGAGGACGAGCCCGGAGGCGTCCTCGGTGGAGCGGGCTTCGCCGGTGATCTTCTCTCCGATCGCGGTGATACGCCCGTCGAGAATGCCGACGTCGGCGATGAAGCCGGGCGCCCCGGTGCCGTCCACGACGGTCGCGCCCTTGATGACGTGATCGAACATGCCGGTTGCCTCCTTGGCGTGCGGTCCGGTGATGCACCTAAGGGGCGCGGGGAACTGCGCGACCAGCCACAGACGACCCGCACCCCGCAACGGCGGTTAGGAGGCCGCCCGGAACCGGGAAGTCCGATGCACAGGATCCGTATCGATCTTCGGAATCACATGCTCACCGATGAGCCGAATCGTCTGAAGGGTCTCCTCCTTCGGCACCCCCACCGGCAACCCGAAGCTCAACTGGTCCGCCCCCGCCTGCTCCCACCGCTTGCACTGCGTGAGCACCTCGTCCGGATCCCCGCAGATCAGCAGCTCCTCCTCGATGAGCAGCTCCACGAACTCCGCGGTGTACTCCGGCAACGTCTCCGGCCACACCGGGAACCCCTCGGGACGAGGAAACGTGTCGTGGTACCGGAACACCAGCGAGGGCAGATAGTGCAGGCCCCCGTTGACCGCGACCTCGATCGCCTCCGCGTGCGTGGGCGCGCAGATCGCCGTCGTCGTCACCATCACGTTGTCGTTGACGAAGTCCCCGATCGGCTCCGCGTTCACGATCGCCGTCTTGTACTTCTCCAGCACCCACTCCATGTCGGACACCTTCTGGATGCTGAAGCCGAGCACCCCGAGCCCCTTGCGCGCCGCCATCCCGTACGACGGCGGTGACCCGGCGGCGTACCACATCGCGGGGTGCGACTTCCCGTACGGCTTCGGCAGCACCTTGCGCGGCGGCAGCTGCCAGTGCTTGCCCTGGAAGCCGACGTACTCGTCCTGGAGCCACATCTTGGGGAACTCGGCGATGGTCTCTTCCCAGATCTCCTTGGTGTAGTTCATGTCGGTGATGCCGGGCAGGAAGCCGAGGATCTCGTGCGACCCGGCCCCCCGTCCGCTGCCGAACTCGAAGCGGTTTTCGGTGAGATGGTCGAGCATGGCGACCTTCTCGGCGACCTTCACCGGGTGGTTGACCTGGGCGAGGGGGTTGAAGATCCCCGATCCGAGATGGATCCGTTCCGTCGCGTGCGCCAGGTATCCCAGGAAGACGTCGTTCGCGGAGAGGTGCGAGTACTCCTCCAGGAAGTGGTGTTCGGAGGCCCAGGCGTACTTGAACCCGGACTTGTCCGCCTGGATGACGTACTCGGTCTCCTCCATCAGCGCCTTGTGCTCGGCCAGCGGGTCGGTCTCGGCGCGTTTGCCCACGTATCCCTGTACAAAGAGCCCGAATTCCAAGGAGGTTCACCGTCCCCACGAGTCGTTACCTGACGCATCGTCAGATTCACTGCCCAGACTGTTCCACCGGCCGCATGGAGCGTCAATACCTGATGGGCCGTCAGCTGAGACTGACTCCCGCCAGCCACCCGCCGTCGATCACAAAGGGCTGCCCGGTGATGTACGAGGAGTCGTCCGAGGTCAGGAAGAGCGCGAGCCGCGCCACCTCCTCCGGCTTCCCGATCCGTCCCAGCGGCACGAGCTTGCGGTAGAGCTTGCCGACCGCCCGCGAGGTCTCCTCGGCATCGCCCCCGGGGTCGAGGAAGGCGGGGTTGGACATGGCGGTGTCGATGGCCCCGGGGCAGACGGCGTTCACCCGGATCCCGCGCCGCGCCAGCTCCAGCGCGGCGACCCGTGTGAGGCCGAGGATGGCGTGCTTGGTGGCGGCGTACGACCCGACGGCCGCCATCCCCGTGACCGCCGTGTAGGAGGCGGTGTTGACGATGGTCCCCCCGTCGGCCATCTCGGGGGCGACGGTCCTGATGCCGAGGAAGCAGCCGACCTGGTTCACCTGGACGACCTGCATGAACTCGTCGAGTGGGGTGTCGAGGAGGGAGTTGAAGCGCAGGATGCCGGCGTTGTTGACGAGCCCGTCGACGTGACCGTACGCGTCCTTCGCGGCCGTGACGGCCGACCGCCACTGCTCCTCCTCGCCCACGTCGAGATGGACGTACGACGCCCCGATCTCCTTGGCGAGGGCCTCCCCCTGGTCGTCGAGCACGTCGGCGACCACGACGTCGGCCCCCTCCTCCCTGAAGAGCCGCGCCTCCTGCTCCCCTTGTCCGCGTGCCGCGCCGGTGACGATGACGACGCGTCCGTCCAGCTTGCCCATGCGGTGACTCCTCAGAGGTGGGGTGCTACGTCGGTGCCGAACGCGGCGATCTGGTCGGCGAGTTCGCCGCTGCCACGGCTGCGGAAGCGGACCTGGATCTGGTCGACGCCCATCTCGCCGTACGCCCGCAGGGATTCGGCGAGCTGCTCGGGGCCGCCGGTGAGGGTGCGTCGCCCGACCTCCCACCCGGGCCGGCCGACGTAGAGGGGCTCGACGATGGCGCCGATGGTGAAGGGGCCTTGTCTTTCCTGGCGCAGCTCCCGGATGCGGGCGATCTGTGCGGGCAGCCGGTCCCGCGGGTCGCCCTGCGGCAGCCAGCCGTCGCCTTTGAGCGCCGCGCGCCGGACGGCCGCGGGCGAGGAGCCGCCGACCCAGAGGGGGACGTGCGGCTGGGCGGGCCGGGGCCGCTGACCGAGGCCCTCGAAGTCGTAGAACTTGCCGTGGTGTTCGGGGAACTCCTCGGGCCCGAGGGATGCGCGCAGGGCGTCGAGGCACTCGTCGAGCACCGCGCCCCGCTGCCGGAAGTCGAACCCGAGCGCCTCGAACTCCTCCTGCACATGCCCGGCCCCGACCCCGAGGATCAGCCGGCCGCCGCTGAGATGGTCGAGGGTGGCGTACTGCTTGGCGGTGAGGAGCGGATGGCGCAGCCCGACCACGGCGACATGGCTGAGCAGTCGTACGCGCTCGGTCGCGGCGGCGAGGTAGGCGAGGGTGGCGACGGGGTCGTACCAGACCGTGCTCATCGCGGGGGCGAGCCGGCGGGGGATGGCGACGTGGTCGCAGCCGGCGATGTAGGCGAAGCCGGCGCGGTCGGCGGCCCGGGCGATGCCGAGGAGGTCGGCGGGTGTGGCGGCGGCTTCCCAGGGCTCGGTGTAGAGGGTGCTCTGGGACTGGATGGGGAGCTGGATGCCGTACTGCATGTGCTTCATGTGCGGCTCCACAGGCCCTCGGGGGTGAGGCCGAGCAGCTCGATGGCGTTGCCTCGTACGATCCGCTCGACCAGGTCGGGGGCCAGGTGTCCCATCTGGGCCTCGCCGACCTCGCGGGACTTCGGCCAGGTGGAGTCGGAGTGCGGGTAGTCGGTCTCGTAGAGGACGTTGCCGACCCCGATGGCGTCGAGGTTCCTCAGCCCGAAGGCGTCGTCGAAGAAGCAGCCGTAGACGTGCTCGGTGAACAGCTCGGACGGCGGCCGGTGGACCTTGTCGGCGACCCCGCCCCAGCCGCGGTTCTCCTCCCACACCACGTCGGCGCGTTCGAGGATGTAGGGGATCCAGCCGATCTGCCCTTCGGCGTACATGACCTTGAGCTGCGGGAAGCGCTCGAACTTGCCGCTCATCAGCCAGTCCACCATCGAGAAGCAGCAGTTGGCGAAGGTGATGGTGGAGCCGACGGCGGGCGGGGCGTCGGCGGAGGTGGACGGCATACGGCTGGACGAGCCGATGTGCATGGCGATGACGGTGCCGGTCTCGTCGCAGGCGGCGAGGAAGGGGTCCCAGTCGTCGGTGTGGACGGAGGGCAGGCCGAGGTGCGGGGGTATCTCGGAGAAGGCGACGGCCCGGACACCGCGTGCGGCGTTGCGCCGTACCTCCGCGGCGGCCGACTCGGCGTCCCACAACGGGATGAGGGTCAGGGGTATGAGCCGCCCCTGCGCGTCGGGCCCGCACCACTCCTCCACCATCCAGTCGTTGTAGGCCTGGACGCACAGCAGACCCAGCTCACGGTCCGCGGCCTCGGTGAAGGTCTGGCCGCAGAAGCGGGGGAAGGTCGGGAAGCAGAGGGCGGACTGGACATGGTTGACGTCCATGTCGGCGAGGCGGGAAGGGACGTCGTACGAGCCCTGCCGCATCTGCTCGTAAGTGATGACTTCGAGCTTGATCTCGTCCCTGCTGTAACCGACGGCGGTGTCGAGGCGGGTGAGGGGCCGGTGCAGGTCCTCGTAGACCCACCAGTCGCCGAGGGGGCCTTCGGAGCCAGGGGCGCCCATCACGGGCTTGAAGCGGCCGCCGAGGAAGGTCATTTCCTTCAGCGGGGCGCGGACTATGCGGGGCCCGGTGTCCAGGTACTTCTTCGGAAGCCGGTTCTGCCAGACATCCGCCGGCTCCACGGTGTGGTCGTCGACGGAGATGATCAACGGAAAGGCCGGGGTGGTGTCCGTGGTCTCGGTCATGGGGGTCACGGTAGCGCCGATCTGACGACCCGTCAGCTACGGCGACAGCGACCGAGCGTGACGCATTCTGTGCGGAAGTGTGCGAAGACCACGTGAGGGGCTTGTGATATCCCGCGCGCCTACCTGTGATCGGGGTCTCCACGGCTGACGCATCTGCCATGAACAAGGCAAACTGGCGTCGTTGCTCACTGTGTCTAGGGGGACGGCGATGGACGGAGTACCGCGGGTGCCTGAGCAGCGGCGTCCCGGCTCCTCGGCGGAGCCGGAGCTGCCGCTGCGCTTCAGCGTGCTCGGACCGGTCCGCGCCTGGCGCGGCGAGGAGTCGTTGCCCATGGGCTCCCCGCAGCAACGGGCCCTGCTGGCCGCGCTGCTGCTGCGGGAGGGCCGTACGGCCACGGCGGCCGAACTGATCGACGCCCTGTGGGGCGAGGAGTCACCGTCCCAGGCGCTGGCGGCGCTGCGGACGTACGCCTCCCGGCTGCGCAAGGTCCTGGACCCCGACGTCCTGGTGAGCGAGTCGGGCGGGTACGCGATCCGCTCGCTGGGCGAGGGCGCGCTGGACCTCGCGGTGGCCCAGGAGCTGGCCACGGAGGCGGAGAAGGCGCGGGGCGCCGGGGATCTGTGCCACGCACGGGAGGTGCTGGGCCGGGCGCTCGCCCTGTGGGACGGCGAGGTACTGGCGGGAGTGCCGGGCCCTTACGCGTCCTCGCAGCGGGTCAGGCTGGAGGAATGGCGGCTCCAACTCCTGGAATCCCGCCTGGACATGGACCTGGAGCAGGGCTGCCACGCGGAGGCCGTCTCGGAACTGACGGCCCTGACGGCCGCCCACCCGCTCCGGGAGCGGTTGAGGGAACTCCTCATGCTCGCCCTCTATCGCAGTGGGCGCCAGGCGGAGGCGCTGGCGGTCTACGCCGACACCCGCCGTCTGCTGGCGGACGAACTGGGCGTGGACCCCCGCCCGGGCCTGCGGGACCTGCAACAGCGGATCCTCCAGGCGGACCCGGGACTGGCGGAACCGCCGTCCCCGCAGCCGGAGCCCGCGGCCGCACCGGTCCGCCCGGCACAACTCCCGGCGACCGTCCCGGACTTCACGGGCCGCGCGTCCTTCGTCTCCGAACTGGGCGAGGTCCTGGCGTCGGCGGAGGGCCGCGTGATGGCGGTGTCGGCGCTGGCGGGCATCGGCGGCGTGGGCAAGACGACACTGGCGGTGCACGTGGCACACCAGGCGCGCGGGGCCTTCCCCGACGGTCAGCTGTACGTCGATCTGCAGGGCGCGGGGTCCCGGGCGGCCGAGCCGGAGACCGTACTCGGCTCGTTCCTGCGGGCGCTGGGCACGGCGGACTCGGCGATCCCGGACTCCCTGGAGGAGCGGGCGGCGCTGTACCGCTCGGTCCTGGACGGGCGCCGGGTGCTGGTGCTGTTGGACAACGCGCGGGACGCGGCGCAGGTACGTCCGCTGCTCCCCGGCACGGAGGGCTGCGCGGCGCTGGTGACCTCCCGGGTGCGGATGGTGGACCTCGCCGGGGCGCACCTGGTCGACCTGGACGTGATGTCGCCGGACGAGGCGCTGGCGCTCTTCACCAGGATCGTGGGCGAGGAGCGGGTGGGCAGCGAGCGGGACGCCGCCCTGGACGTGGTGGCGGCGTGCGGCTTCCTGCCGTTGGCGATCCGCATCGCCGCGTCGCGCCTCGCGGCCCGCCGCACCTGGACGGTGTCCGTCCTGGCGGCGAAGCTGGCGGACGAGCGCCGGCGCCTGGACGAACTCCAGGCCGGCGACCTCGCGGTGAAGGCGACGTTCGAGCTGGGATACGGCCAGCTGGAGCCGGCCCAGGCCCGCGCCTTCCGGCTGCTCGGCCTGGCCGACGGCCCGGACATCTCGCTCGCCGCGGCGGCCGCGGTACTGGACCTGGAGGTGGAGGAGACCGAGGACCTCCTGGAGTCCCTGGTCGACACGTCACTGCTGGAATCGGCGGCGCCCGGCCGGTACCGGTTCCATGATCTGGTCCGGCTCTACGCGCGTGCCTGTGCGGAGCGGGACGAGTGGCCGCCCAGTGAGAGGGGGGCGGCGCTGTCACGGTTGCTGAACTTCTATCTGGCCACGGCGGCAGGGGGGTATGCGATCGAGCGGCCGGGAGACCGGCTGGTGGATCACCTGTACCCGACCGGTACCGCGGGCCTGGCGTTTCCCGACCGTCAGGCGGCCCGGGACTGGCTGTACTCCGAAGCCGTACCGCTCCTCGCGTGTGCACGGCAATCGGCCCGGGGAAGCACACTGGGACGCGCGATCGACCTCCTGTGGGCATCCGTCGACCTCGCCGAGTCGGGTGCCAACGCGAAGGAGTACGAGGCCTCCGCCACGGCCCTGCGCGATGCCGCACGCACTGCCGGGGACATCCGCGCCGAGGGCCGGGCCTCCGTCGTGCTGAGCAACGCGCGACTGTTCTCCGGTCTGTTCGACCTGGCGTACCCGGAGGCCCAGGAGGCCATCCGGCTCGCCGAGGCCACGGACGACCCGCTGCCCTCCTGCTGGGCGGCGAACATCCTCGGCAGCATCGCGTTCTACAAGAACCGCCACTCGGAGGCCGAACGCTACTTCAGCCAGGCGCTCGACAAGTTCCGCGGCTGCGGTGACATGGCGGGTTCCGCCAGCTCGCTGTGCAACCTGTCGCGGCTCCATCTCGCCACCGGGCGGGCCGACTCGGCTGTCGCCCTCGCCCGCCAGGGAACCGACATCTACCAGGGGCTGGGACACACCCTCAGGGGCGCGAACGGTCTTTACGCCCTGGGGATGGCTCTCGGCAAGACCGGACAGCACACCGAGGCCTCCGCGCAGCTGGTGGAGGCGCTCCGCGTCTTCCGCGACAGCCGTCAGCGTCTGTGGGAGGGGATGACCCTCTGCCGTCTGGCGGAAGTCGAACTGGACGCGCGCAAACCGGCCCTGGCGGCGAGCAATGCCGAGATGGCACTCACCGTGCTGAGGGGCATCGGGGGCGAATGGCGCCGGGGGCACGTCCTCACGGTTCTCGGCCGGGCGCTGAACGGCATCGGCCACTCCGGCCGGGCACAGGTCTGCTGGCGCGAGGCACTGGAGATCTACGAGCGGCTGGACTCGCCGGAGGCGGCCGAGGTGCGCATGCTCCTCACTCCTGTCGCCGCCGCCTGAGGCCACCCGGGGCGTTCGCGGTCGGCGTTCATCGTTCGTTTATCGCGGCCCGGCAGTCTCTCTGTTGTCGATCCGTCGCGTCGGGGGGCAGACGGATCGCCGGTAGGGCCGCAGCGCTCACGGTTTAGGGTGGGCGGCCCGAGCAGCCCACCCGGGCACCCACGGGGGAGTGACCGGGTGGGCTCTCAGTTCACAGTGATCAGCCCCAGGGGAGGCAGCACATGAGCAGCAGCGAGACCGACCCGGTCGTCAAGCCGGACAACACCCACGTCACCGACGTGGACAGCGGCGAGGAGATCAAGCCGCTCAACACCCACGTGACGAGCAGCCCGATCAAGCCGCTCAACACCCACGTCACCGACGTGGACGACGACGGCGGCGTGGCCACCCCGGACAACACACATGTCACGGAAGAGCCCGCCTGACCAGACCTTTTTTCCCGCACGGGGATCGGCCGCGGCGGCGCGGAGGGGGAGCCGTCGCGGCCGAGGCGTGTCCGGGTAGCCCCGGGCGGGACAGATCTGCCGGTCACCCCCGCAGCTCCCCCTTGACCACCTTTCCGCTCGCGTTGCGCGGCAACTCGGCCACGAACTCCACCGACCTCGGCACCTTGTAGTTCGCCATCTCCCGGCGCGCCCACGCGATCAGGTCGTCCCCCGTCGTCACCGCGTCCGGTCGGCGCACGACGTAGGCCTTGCCCACCTCCCCGAGTCGGGGGTCCGGGACGCCGATCACGGCCACGTCGGCCACATCCGGGTGCAGGCCCAGGAGTTGCTCTATCTCCGCCGGGTAGGCGTTGAAGCCGCCGACGATGAACATGTCCTTGAGGCGGTCGGTGATGCGGAGGTTGCCCGCCTCGTCCAGGACGCCCACGTCGCCCGTCCGCAACCAGCCGTCGGGGTCCAGGACCTCCGCCGTCGCCGTCTCGTCCTCGTAGTAGCCCCGCATGACGTTGAAGCCCCGGACCATCACCTCGCCCGGGATCCCCGGCGCCACCGCCCGGCCGCCGGCGGACACCACCCGTACCTCCGTTCCCGGGATCGCCCTGCCCGACGTCGACGCGATCACCGTCGGCGCGTCGCCGCGGCGGCACATCGTCACCACGCCACTCGCCTCCGACAGGCCGTACGCCGTCAGGACGGTCTCCACGCCCAGTTCGGTCCGCAGGCGCTCCACCAGGGTCAGGGGGACCACTGCCGCGCCCGTCACCACCAGGCGCAGGGCCGACAGGTCGTACGCGTCGCGAGACGGGTGGTCCAGCAGGGACTGGTGAAGGGTCGGCGGGCCCGGGAGGACCGATACGCGCTCCGACGCGATGTTCGCCAGAGCCGTGTCCACGTTGAACACCGGCTGGGGGATCATCGTCGCGCCCCGCATCAGACAGGCGATCACGCCCGCCTTGTAGCCGAAGGTGTGGAAGAAGGGGTTCACGATCAGGTAGCGGTCGCCCTGGCGCAGGCCCGCCAGCTCGCTCCAGACCTCGTACGCCCGCAACGTCTGGGAATGCGTGATCACCGCGCCCTTCGGGCGGCCGGTCGTGCCCGAGGTGAAGACGATGTCCGAGGGCCACGAACCGCGTACCGAGGCCGCCCGGGCCCGTACCTCCGCCTCGCCCACTCCCTCGCCGCTCGCCAGGAAGTCCTTCCACGTCCAGTAGTCGGCCGGGGCGTCGTCCGACAGGACCACCACCTGGGCCAGGGACGGCAGCCCTGGTCCTTCCGCCATCGCCCGCCGCAGCGACGCCACGTACGACGTCCCCAGGAACGTCCCCGTCACGAACAACAACCGTGCTCCGCTGCGGCGCAGTACGTCCGCCGCCTCCGTTCCCTTGAACCGTGTGTTCAGCGGGACCAGTACCGCGCCGGCCGACACCGCGCCCAGCGCCGAGACCATCCAGTCCAGGGAGTTGGGGGCCCAGATCGCGACCCGGTCGCCCGCCTCCACCCCGTTCGCCACGCACGCCGCCGCCGCGCGTTCCACTCGGGCGCCCAGTTCGGCGTACGTCACCCGTGTACGGCCCTCCACCACGGCCTCCACGTCCGCGTACCGCTCCGTCGCCGACCGGACCAGACCCGGAACGCTGCCCCACTCCACGTCTCCGCGCACAACCAGCCTCCAGAACCCAGTAGCTGACTACCCGTCAGATTAGCTGTAGCCTGACGCACTGTCAGCCCGGAGGACAGCCCCGCGGAGGTGCCCCATGACAGGACTCAAGGACGCCACCGCCATCGTCGGCATAGGCCAGACGCCCTTCGCCAAGAACCTCCCCGAGGACGAGAGATCCCTCGCCTGCCGTGCCGTGCTCGCCGCCCTCGACGACGCCGGTATCGCCCCGGCAGAGGTCGACGCCCTCGCCTCCTTCACCATGGAGGAGACCGACGAGGTGGAGCTCGCGAAGGCGGTCGGGTTCGGAGACCTCACCTTCTTCAGCAAGGTCGGATACGGGGGCGGCGGCTCCTGCGCCACCGTCGGCCATCTCGCCGCCGCCATAGCCACCGGGCAGGCGACCGTGGGGGTGGCCTGGCGGTCGCGGAAGCGGGGGTCCGGGCCCCGGCCCTGGCGGAACACGAACGTTCAGCTGCCGACTCCCGCCCAGTGGACCCGGCCCTACGGCCTCCTCCGGCCCGTCGACGAGATCGCCATGCTCACCCGCCGCTACATGCACGAGTACGGCGCGACCCGGGACCATCTGTTCAATGTCGCCCTCGCCTGCCGGAACAGGGCCAATCAGAATCCGGCGGCCGTCATGTACGAACGGCCCCTCACCCGCGAGATGTACATGACCTCCCGCTGGATCAGCGAGCCGCTCTGTCTCTTCGACAACTGCCTGGAGACCGATGGCGCGTTGGCGTGTGTCGTCGTCAGCAGGGAGCGGGCACGGGACTGCCGGCACGCGCCCGTCTACGTCCACTCGGCCGCCCAGGGGCTCCCCGCCCAGCACCACGGCATGGTCAACTACTGGAACGACGACCCGCTCACCGGCCCGGCCTGGACCGCCGCCCGGCATCTGTGGAAGCACTCCGACGTCACCCCGCAGGATGTCGACGTCGCCCAGATCTATGACGCCTTCACCGCTCTCATTCCGCTCTCCCTGGAGGGCTACGGCTTCTGCGGGCGGGGAGAGGGCGGCGCCTTCACCGAGCAGGGCGCCCTCGAGATCGGCGGGCGGCTGCCCCTCAACACCGGCGGGGGCGGGCTCAGCGAGGCCTACGTCCACGGCTTCAACCTCATCAACGAAGGCGTCAAGCAGCTCCGTGGGACCAGTACCGCCCAGGTCCCCGGCGCCGCGACCTGTCTGGTCACCGCCGGCGAGGGCGTCCCCACCTCCGCGCTGCTCCTGAGGACCTGAGGAGGCAACCCCCATGCTCACCCCCGTCACCGACCCCGACGGCGCCCCCTTCTGGCGCTACGCCGCCCAGGGCGAGCTCAGGGTCCAGGCCTGTGCCGACTGCGGCGAACCCCGCTTCCCGCCCCGGCCGTGCTGCCCGCACTGCCAGTCCTTCGAGGCCGAGTGGCGGCCCGTGTCCGGTCACGGCCGTATCTGGTCCTACGTCGTCCCCCATCCGCCGCTCCTCGCGGACTACGCGGCGCAGGCGCCGTACAACGTGGTCGTCGTCGAACTCACCGAACACCCCCGCATCCGTCTCGTCGGCAACCTGGTCAGCTCGGCCGGGGCGCCACTCAACTCCCTCGATCCGGGCCGGATCCGTATCGGCGCCCGGGTGCGTGTGGTGTTCTCCGACGGGCTTCCGCAGTGGGTGCTGTCGTGAGCGGCCTGGTGGTCGCCATGGACAAGGACTCCGGCGTCGCCGTCGTCACCCTCGACCGGCCGCACAGGCTCAACGCGATCGATCTCGGCCTGCGGGACGAACTCGTCCAGGCGTGGCGGGAGTTGCGGTTCAACGACTCCGTGCGGGCGATCGTCCTCACCGGGGCGGGTGAGCGCGCCTTCTGCACCGGGCTGGACCGGGATGCGGAGGTTCCGCAGCCCCACTCCCCCTATATGGCCGACGATCCGCTCCTCCGTGTCGGCCCCAAGGCCAACGACCTCTGGAAGCCCGTCGTCGCCGCCGTACGGGGAATGGCCTGCGGAGGCGCCTTCTACCTGCTCGGCGAGAGCGAGTTCATCGTCGCCGACACCACTGCGGCGTTCTTCGATCCGCACACGTCGTACGGCATGGTCAGCGCGTACGAGTCGGTCCTCATGGCGCAACGGATGCCGTACGGCGAGGTCGCCCGGATGATGCTCATGGGGACCGCCGAGCGGATCTCCGCACAGCGGGCCCACGAGACCGGGCTGGTCTCCGAACTCACCGAGCCCGGCGCCGCGTTGCAGACCGCGGTGCGGTGCGCCACCGTCATCGCCGGGTATCCGCCCGAGGGGGTGCAGGGCACCGTCCGGGCCCTGTGGGCGGCCAGGGAGGCCGCTCTCGCCGCCGGCTTCGCGCAGGCCCCGCATCTCATCTCGCTCGGGAACCTGCCGGACGAGCGGCAGGCGGAGCTGTTCGCCGCCCGCCGCCCGGAGTTCAGGACGCGCTGAGCTATCCGGCCACGCGCTGCGGGTCCACCAGCTCGCAGCTGCCGTCGGTCACCGTGGTGCTCGCGGTGACGAGGGCGGAGTCGGTGGCGCCCGCGGCGACGGAGAAGATCCCGCTGCTCCCGGTCGCGACCGTCGTACCGGCGGCGTCCTTGAAGGCCACCTGGAACATGTAGGAGTACGTCTCGCTCGTGCTGCTGTTGGTGGCGCGGACGTCGGCGGTGAGGGTCTCGCCCTCGACCTTGCACTCCTCGATCCTCAGATCCTGGGTCGCCTCACCCAGGGAGCTCGCCTCGACGCCACCGCCGGAGACCGAACCGGAGTCGTCGTCATCGTCATCGTGGTGGCTGCCGCTGCCGCCGGTCGAACTGCTCGAAGAACCGCTGGAGTTCGAGCTGCCGCCGAAGCAGCCTCCGCCGGACGAGTGCCGGGCACCGGTCAGGGCGACGACCACCCCGACGACGACGGCCACCTGACGGACATGGCGAAGCTTCACTGCTGATCCCCCGTTGTCAAAAGCCCCGAAAGGCACTGCCATGATCGTGAGCACGTCACGCTAACAGCCGTCACATGGCGCCCGTCCCGCCCCGGGCGTAGCGTCTGTGTGAGAGCGGTGAAGGAACAAGGAACCCGCTCCCCGCATCGACGGCCGCCGTCTGGAACCCCTTCCGAGTGCCCGGTACGACGGCCGTCCCGGCCGCAGGCAGCCGCTTACGCGGTCCTGGCCGTCCCCGTTCCCTTCTCCGCGTCCAGCGCGTACACACAGCGGTCCTTGCTGCACGCGTACACGACGCCGTCCTTCACCACCGGGGCGCCGGTGATCTCGCCGCCGGTCGCCAGCTTCCAGCGCAGCCGTCCGTCGTCGGCCTTCAGGGTGTACAGCAGGTGGTCCGTGGAGCCGAAGTGGATGCGGCCCTCCGCCACCGCGGGCACGCCCACGATGTCGCCGCCCGCCTGGAAGCGCCACTTGGGCGTGCCGGTGACCGCGTCCAGGGTGTACAGCCCCTTGCCACTGCCTACGTGCACATGCCCCGCCACCACCAGCACCGGCTCGATCGAGGCCCGGGCCTCGGTGGCGATGCGCCAGCGGTCGCGGCCGTCGGCGGCGTCGAGGGCGTAGACCGTGCCGAGATAGTCGGCCAGGTAGACGCCACCGCCGGTCACGGCCGGGCCCGGCACGAAGGTGGGCGGGCAGAGGAAGACCGCCGGGGCCTCGAAGTGCCACTTCACATGGCCGCTCGCGACGTCCAGCGCGAGTACCCGGGTGCCGGCCGAGATGTACACGTAGCCGTCGGGCGCCTGCGTCACCCGGACCGGTACGCCGCCGCAGGAGGCCGCGTCGCCGATGGGGTACGACCAGCGCTCGTCGCCGGTGCGGGCGTCCAGGGCGCGCAGCCGGGCGTCCTGCCAGACGTACACCGTGCCGTCGTGCAGCGCCGGGCCGGCCTCCGGGGACTCGAAGTCCGTCTGCGCCCCGGTGAGCTCCCACAGCTTCTGGCCGCCCGAGGCCTCCCAGCCCTGGACGCCGCCGCCACGGCTGCCGGTGACGACCGTGCCCCGGTCGGCCTTGAGCGAGTACACCCAGGCGTCCGTCTGGATCCGCCACAGGTCGGCGCCCTCGCGGGCCTCCAGGGCGAACAGGGTGGGGCCGTCGGAGGCGTGGATACGGCCGTCCGCGACCGCCATCGACCAGGCGACGTCCCGGGTCTTGAAGCGGCGCCGGCCGGTGGCGACGTCGAGGGCGTGCACCTCGAAGGAGGTGACGTAGACGAGGTCGTCGGCGACGGAGGGGGTCCCCCACACGTCGTTCGACATGCGGAAACGCCACGGCCGCCAGCCGCCGCCCGGCTCCTGTGCGGGCGGTGCGGGTACGGCGGGGCCCACGGCGGCGTCCGTGCCGTTGACGCCGGGGCGCGGCTTGGACCAGCTGGCGACGAGGCCGGCCTCCGGCGGCGGCGCCTTGACGGCGGCGGCGCGGGCGTCGGCGACGCGTGGTCCGGGCCCGATGGGCACCTGGGCGCCCGCCAGCCGCACCGGGCCGGTGTCGGGGGCACCGACGGGCACGGGGGCCGGGTCGTGCGAGGGCGGCGGGGGTACGGGGGCGACCCGGCCTCCGCCGCTGCGGCCGCCCGGGCCCGGCTTGACGGCCGGGCGCCCGTTGCGGCGCGACTCGATCAGGCCCACGGCCCGCTCGGGCAGCCAGGCCGACGCCGTACCGCTGTCGTCGGAGCCGGAGCCGAAGAGGTGCGGGGCGAGCTGGGACTGGAGGTCGGCCGGGTTGGGGCGGCCGGTGGCCTCCATCTGCATACAGGACTCGATGAGCGGACGGAGTTCGTCCGGGAGGCCTTCGAGGTCCGGGCCCTCGCGGAGCAGCATGAAGACCGTCTCGACCGGGTTGGCACCATGGAAGGGCGGGTGGCCGGTGGCGGCGAAGACCAGCATGGAGCCGAGCGAGAAGACGTCGCTCGCGCCGGTGACGCTGCGGGAGTCCTTGGCCTGTTCCGGCGACATGTAGGCGGGGGTGCCCACCGCCACATTGGTCATGGTCAGACGCGTGTTCGAGACGCCGGATGCGATACCGAAGTCGATCACCCGGGGGCCGTCCTCGACGACCAGCACGTTGGACGGCTTGAGGTCGCGGTGGACAAGGCCCGCCCCGTGGATCGACTGCAGGGCCTCCGCGACGCCGGCCGCGAGCCAGCGCACCGCCTGGGCCGGCATCGGCCCGCACTCGTTCACTATCTCTTCGAGGGAGGGCGCGGGGACGTACGCGGTGGCCAGCCAGGGCACGGCGGCGCGGGCGTCGGCGTCGACGACGGCCGCCGTGTAGAAACCGGAGACCGCTCGGGCCGCCTCCACCTCGCGCGAGAAGCGGACGCGGAACAGCTGGTCCTCGGCGAGTTCCGTACGGACCGTCTTGATCGCCACGCGCCGGCCGGACGCCGAGCGCGCGAGATAGACCAGCCCCATGCCGCCGGCGCCCAGCCGTCCCAGCACCTCGAACGGCCCGATCCGCCGCGGATCGTGCTGTGTCAGCTGATCCACCACTTGCCTGCCACCTCCCCGTACGGGCCGCGTCACACCCTTATGCACGCGACCCCGTGCAGCGTCTCACCACCGCACCGCCATGGCGGCACGCACCCTGATTCTTCCTGGCCGAGGCGCAGGTTGCGAACCCGGTTGCAAATCGGGATGTCTCATGCCAAACCGTCGCTTTTCAACGCTCCGGCCGGCCGTCGAGACGTTCCAGTACGGCGAACGACGCCCCCTGATTGTCGGTGACGACGGCGACTTTGCCGTACGACGTCTCGAAGGGTGGAGCCTGGACCCGCCCGCCGAGCCGGTTCACCGTCCCGAGAACGGCCTCACAGTCCCCGACTCCGAAGTGGACGAGGAAGTGGGGCGGCATCTCGGCCGCAAAGACGTCGGAGACGGGGGCGCGGCCGAAATCGGGCCTGGCGTCCGGTCCGAACAGGGCGTCGTGGAACAGCCCGCCGTAGAAGGTGTTGGCGCCCTCGGTGTCCCGGGCGTACAGCTCGGCCCAGACGAAGGTGCCCGGCTCGTGCCGTACGCCGAAACCGGTGTGGGAGTCCGGCTCCCACAGGCCGAAGACTGCGCCGTCCGGGTCGGTGACCAGGGCGCTGGTGCCCAGGTCGCCGACCGGCATGGGGGCGGTGACGACCTGTCCGCCGGCGGCCCAGACACGGTCGGCGAGGCCCTCGATGTCCGGGGTGGCGAAGTACACCGTCCAGACGGTGGGCATCCGCCCGTCCGTCTTGTGCGCGAGCGCGGCGACGGGCTCGCCCTCCTTCAGGGCCCATACGGCCCCGCCGTACCGCTGCTCCTCGAAGGTCCACCCGAAAAGCTCACCGTAGAACCGCTTGCCCGCCTCCACGTCGGGAAGCTGCGCGTCCACCCAGCACGGGACGCCCTCTCCGTACGTGGATGCCCTGTTTTCGGCCATACCGCCAAACTAACGGCGACTCACGCAGCGCGCAGACCAGCGCACCAGCCCCGAAGCGCCCTCGCACCCCATTTGCAGTCGGCCGAATCGCGCTCCGATCACCCCTCGGTAAGCTGACGGCATGACAGGACAAGTGCGTACCGTCGACGGCCGCGTGGCCGGCCGGCGTGGGCAGGCGACCCGGCAGAAGCTGCTCGACTGCCTCAGCGAGATGCTCAGCTCCTCCCCTTACCGGGACGTCAAAGTCATCGATGTCGCCCGGAAAGCGGGCACTTCGCCCGCGACCTTCTACCAGTACTTCCCGGACGTCGAGGGCGCCGTCCTGGAGATCGCCGAGCAAATGGCCACCGAGGGCGGCCAGTTGACCCAGCTGCTCGAGGGCAGGTCATGGGTCGGCAAGGCGGGCTGGCAGACGGCGCAGGAACTTGTGGACGGTTTTCTCGAGTTCTGGCGCAGGAACGACGCGATCCTCAGGGTCGTCGACCTCGGTGCCGCCGAGGGCGACAAACGGTTCTACAAGCTCCGTATGAAGATCCTGAACTCCGTGAACAACTCCCTGTCCGACTCGGTCGCCGAGTTGCAGTCCAAGGGCAAGGTCGACAAGGACGTGAACCCGGCGGCGGTCGCCGGTTCACTGGTCGCGATGCTCGCGGCGGTCGCCTCGCACCAGAAGGGCTTCCAGACGTGGGGCGTCAAGCAGGCTGAACTCAAGCCGAACCTGGCGCTGTTGGTGCATCTGGGCGTGACCGGGAAGAAGCCGACCAAGTAACCGAGAGTCTTTTTTCAGGCACCAAGTCCTGTCTGGCGGGCGGTGGTTCACACGGGTGAGCCGCCGCCTGCCGTGTTATGCCGGTAGGGGTCGGTCCTTCACGACGTGCTTCATCACCAGCGTGGACGTCAGCCGCTGCACCCCCGGCAACGTGGCCAGCCGCTCGTCGTACAGCCGTTGGTAGGCCGTGAGGTCCGCCGCGACCACCCGCAGCAGATAGTCCGGCTCCCCGAACAGCCGCTGCGCCTCCTGCACGCCCTCCACCTCCGCGAGCGCCCGCTCGAACCCGGCGACGGTGTCCCGGTCCTCCTGCCGCATGGTGACGAAGACGAGCGCCTCGAAGTTCAGCCCGACGGCCGAGGGCTCCACGACCGCCCGGTACCCGCTGATGGCGCCGGCCCGCTCCAGCTCCCGCAGCCGCCGATGGCAGGGCGAGACGCTGAGCCGGACCCGCGCCGCCAGTTCGGTCACGGTCAGCCGCCCGTCCTGCTGGAGCTCGGCAAGAATTTTCCGGTCCACGTCGTCCATGGGGCAGATCTTCCCCCAGAACATCGGATCATGGGCAAATTTCAGGAACACTTTCGGGCTATTCACGCCTAATGTCCCCGGTATGCACTCGGGAACCCTCATCTCCTTCCTCGCCGTGGACCTTCTGCTGGTCTGCGTGCCGGGCGCCGACTGGGCGTACGCGATAACCGCGGGTCTGCGCGGACGCTCGGTGGCGTGGGCGGTGGGCGGCCTGGTGTCCGGGTACGCGCTGCACACGGTGCTCGCGGTGGCGGGCCTCGCGGTGCTGGTGGCCGGGGAGCCCGGGCTGCTGACCGCGCTGACGGTGGCCGGGGCCGGGTACCTGGTGTGGCTGGGGTGGAGCGTGCTGCGCAGGCCGGCCGTCCCCGGCGCCGCGGAAGGGCCCGTGGTGACCTCCGACGCCCGCGTCTTCCTGCGGGGCGCGACGATCAGCGGCCTGAACCCCAAGGGGCTGCTGCTCTACCTCTCGGTCCTGCCGCAGTTCCTCACCGCGACGGGCGCCCCCGTGCCCGTCCAGACCGCCACCCTCGGCGTCCTGCACATGGTGTGCTGCGCCGCCGTCTATCTGACGGTCGGCCTCGCAGCCCGCGCGGTCCTGGGCGCCCGCCCGGCAGCGGCCCGCGCGGTCACCCGCACCTCGGGCGCCGCGATGCTGGGAATCGGCGCGTTCCTGCTGGTCCAGCGCCTGGCGACGCTCTAGAAGTTACTTCCGTACGATCCTGAAGAGCCGTATCTCCCGCTCGATCCGGGCTTGATACGTCGCGTACGGCGGCCAGAAGGCCAGCGCCGCCTTCCACACGGCGGCCCGCTCCTCCCCTTCCAGCAGATGGGCCGTCACGGCGATGTCGGCGCCCTTCCAGCTGATCTCGACGTCGGGACGGGCCATCAGGTTGGCGGTCCAGGCGGGATGCCCGTCCCGTCCGAAGTTGGACCCGATGAGAATCCAGCTCCGGCCACCCTCCTCGGGCATACAGGCAAGGGGCGTACGACGTGTCAGCCCACTGCGCGCACCGACGGACGTCAGGATCACGCCCGGCAGCATCTGCGCGCTGAGGATGACCTTCCCGCGCGTGAGCCGGTGCACGGCCCGGTCCAGCGCCGGAATGACATGCGGGGCGACCTTGGCGAACCCCCGCGTGGACGAGATCCTCTGTACCGCGCGTACCCCGATCACACCGCCACCTCCGGCTGCCCGGCCACCTCGAAGAGCCGCGCCGCGTCGGCCGCGTGCGCCCGCAGCCGGTGCACCGGCCCGAACAGCAGCTCGTCGCCGGCGGCCCGCTTGAAATACAGCTGGACGTCGTGCTCCCAGGTGAAGCCGATACCCCCGTGCAACTGGACGGCCTCACCGGCGGCGGCACGCAGCGCCTCCAGCCCCTGAGCGAGGGCAAGCCCGCCCACACGCTCCCCGTGCACGGTGGCCCAGGCCGCGTAGTACGCCGCCGAACGCGCCGCCTGCACCTGCACATACACATCGGCCAGCCGATGCTTGACCGCCTGGAACGACCCGATCGCCCGCCCGAACTGCTCCCGCTGCTTCACGTACTCGACGGTCCGCTCCAGCACCCGGTCGGCGGCCCCGACGGCCTCGCAGGCGAGGAAGACTGCGGCAAAGTCCCCGAGCCGGGCCAGTGCGCCCAGCACATCGGCACTCTCGTCGCCCAGCAACTCGGCCTCCGCGTTCCGCAGTTGGAGCCGGGCGAGCGGACGGGTGGCGTCGAGGGCGGTCTGCCGTACGCGCACGAGCCCGTCGGTGTCCCCGGGGACGAGGAAGACAAGGGTGCGGGACCGGGCGAACCCACCGGTGTGCGCGGCGACGAGCAGAGCCCCGGCGGAGTGCCCGTCGAGAACGTGATCGATCTCGCCGTACAACCGCCAGCCGCCCCCCTCTCCGTCAGCGCCTCCGCCCCCGGCCCGTCGGGCCTGTACGCCCCCCGCACGCCCGCCGCCCGCCCAGTCCCCGCCGTTGTCCCCGGTGAGCGCGAGACCCGCGGCGGGCACGGCGAGGGCGGCGGTGAGGGAGCCGTCGGCGATCCGGGGCAGCAGTTCGGCCCGCTGGACCTCGGTCCCGATCGCGAGGACGAGCGGGGCGGCGAGGACGGCGGTGGCGAGCAGGGGCGAGGGAGCGAGGACCCGTCCCGTCTCCTCTCCCGCGAGGGCGAGTTCGGTGGCGGAGCAGCCCGTACCGCCGTACCCCTCGGGAAGGGCGAGTCCGGGCAGTCCGAGCTGCTCGGAGAGGGTGGCCCACAACCCGGCGTCGTACCCCTGCGGACGGTCGACGGCGGCCCGCGCCTCCTGAGCCCCGCACCGCTTCTGCAGGAGTTCGCGCAAGGTACGGCGGATCTCCTCCTGCTCGGTGGTGAAGCCGGCGTCCATGGCGACCCCTTCCCTCCGGATCTGACGGTCCGTCATATTAGGAGCGGCGGGTCGATATGGACAGACAGAGGGAGAGACCTTTCATGACAGCCGGTACCCGGAAAGTCGCAGTGGTCGGCGTGTCCCTCTCCGACTGCGGCCGCGTGGACGACGCGACGCCGTACACCCTGCACGCCCAGGCCGCCCGCCGGGCCCTGGCGGACGCGGGACTCGACAGGTCGCTGGTGGACGGCTTCGCCTCGGCGGGCACGGGTGTGCTGGCCCCGGTGGAGGTGGCGGAGTACCTGGGCCTGCGCCCCACCTGGCTGGACTCCACCTCGGTGGGCGGCTCGACCTGGGAGGTCATGGCGGCCCACGCGACGGACGCGATAGCGGCGGGCCACGCGAACGCGGTCCTCCTGGTGTACGGCTCGACGGCGCGGGCGGACATCAAGGCGGGCCGGCGCACCGGAAACCTCTCCTTCGGCGCCCGCGGCCCTCTTCAGTTCGAAGTCCCCTACGGCCACACGCTGATCGCCAAGTACGCGATGGCCGCCCGCCGCCACATGATCGAACACGGCACGACGATCGAGCAGCTGGCGGAGGTCGCGGTCCAGGCACGGGCGAACGCGGCCCTGAACCCGGAGGCGATGTTCCGCACCCCGATCACCGTGGACGACGTGATGTCCGGCCCGATGATCGCGGACCCCTTCACCAAGCTGCACTGCTGCATCCGCTCGGACGGCGGGGCGGCGGTACTGCTGGCGGCGGAGGAGTACGTACGCGACTGCCGCACCGCCCCCGTCTGGGTCCTCGGCACCGGGGAACACCTCTCGCACGCCACGATGTCGGAATGGCCGGACTTCACGGTGTCGCCGGCGGCGGTGAGCGGACGCCTGGCGTTCGAGAGGGCGGGCGTGCGCCCGGAGGAGATCGACCTCGCCGAGGTCTACGACGCTTTCACGTACATGACGCTGGTGACACTGGAGGACCTGGGCTTCTGCAAGAAGGGGGAAGGCGGAGCGTTCGTGCAGTCCCGCACGCTGCCGGTGAACACCGACGGGGGCGGCCTGTCGGCCCAGCACCCGGGGATGCGGGGCCTGTTCCTCCTGGTCGAGGCGGTACGACAGCTGCGCGGTGAGACGGGTGAGCGCCAAGTGCGGGCCAGGGACGGCGGCTTGCCCCGGCTGGCCGTGGCGTCCGGCACGGGGGGTTGGTTCTGTTCGTCGGGGACGGTGGTCCTGGGCCGGGGGTGAGCCGGGCGCCGGACACGGCCTACCGTTCGCCCCGGACCCTGATGACGGCCTCGTCATTGTCCGGATCCGGGTCCCGGCGGCCGACGTCCCAGGGGCCGGCCGGGTCCGTCTCCGCCAGGGACAGGGTGCCCTCGCCCGGTTCGCCGAGGGTCATGGTGAACTCGAAGGAGCGGGATTCGCCGGGCTCGAGGAATCCGACGGGGCAGGTGTACGCGTACCCGTTGCTCTCGCAGTACTCCTGGTAGACGTCTTCGTCGATCTCCTCCATGGGCTGCTTCACCATGGTCGTCCCGAGGGGCGGGCCGAACACCACCTCGGCCGCGGCACCGGCGTCGGCGGGGCCGTTGTTGCGGACCGTGATCTCGAAGGTGCGCTCGTCGCCGGGCTCGCCGACCAGGGTCACATCGGAGACCCCGTAGTCGGCGTGGGAGTCGAGCACGACGTACGTACTGCCGCCGCCCCCGGCATACGACCCCTTCACGGCCTTGGTCGTCTCGGGCCGGAGTTCCGGGCCGTCGCCGAAGTCGCCGCCCTTCGGATAGGTCTTGTAGTGACCCGGCCCCATGTCCAGCGCCCAGACGTCCTTGCCGTAGGAGACGTACATGTCCTCCTTCGTCGTGCGCAGCCGCACGGCGGGCCGCAGGACGACGGTCTCCCCGGGGTCGATCGTCAGCCCCGGGAACTCACAGACAGCGACATGCCCTCGACTCTGCGGTGAATAACGGCAGTTGGAGTACTTTTCCGCGAAGTCAGCGGTACTCGCGCTCAGTTCCACCCCCAGCCCCTTCACCGGCAGCTCTCCGGTGTTCCGCACGACGACGGATTCGGCCAGCTCGCGCCCGGGCCGCGGCCCGTCCTTCGCGTACCCGGGCACCAGCGCCTCCACCACCGGCTCCCCCACGACGAACCGGGTCTTCGCGGTGAGCTTCTTCCCGTCCTTCGTGGTGTACGTGTAGGTCACGACCGCCGAGTCCCCGACCCCGGCCCCCTCGGCCGCCACCACCTTGGCGCGGGGCGCGTCGGCCCAGTTGCTGTAGTCGCCGTCGACCTCGCACGTCACATGCGCGGAACTCCCTTTGCACCCGCCGTACTTGCGGATCACGACCGTGTCCTCCGCGCCCTTCGGCACATCCGCGGCGAGCATCCGGACGCCGGGCTCGTCACCGTCCTCGGCCTTGAGCTCGTACGGCATCTTGTCCTGCACGCCGGCCTTGTCGCCCTGGGGCCGGAGGTAGAAGACCGCGGGCGCGGTGAGGGACGGCGGTTCCTCGCCTTCGCTGGTGCACGCGGTGAGGGAGGCGGCGAGGAGGACGGCCGCGGCCAGGCGCCACGTCAGTTCGGTGTTCACAGCTGCCCCGCTCTCCCGCTCCGGCCCGGAGATCAGAACGTACCGCCATCGCGCCCTCCGACGTACCCGCACCGGACGGGAACATCCGCCCCCTCGGCCGACGTTGTGGCGTACCGGAACGGTGAGTTCGTGAGGCAGCCGCACACCTCTGGAGGAGACCGTATGACCGCCCTGACCCGGTTGGAACGCGAGCAATTCCTGGCCGAACCCCATGTGGCCGCGCTGTCGGTGGACGGCGGAGAGGGACGGGCGCCGCTCTCCGTGCCGATCTGGTACCAGTACGAGCCCGGCGGTGACCTCTGGATCCTCACCGGCCTCGGCTCCCGCAAGCAACGGCTGATCGACGCGGCGGGCCGCTTCTCCCTCATGGTGGACACGGTCGAGCCGAAGCTGAAGTACGTGTCGGTGGAGGGCCCGGTCCTCGACACCACCCCCGCCACGGTCGAACTCCTCCGGGAGATCTCCGCGCGCTACCTGCCGCCCGAGAAGGTGGAGGCGTACGTGGACTTCGCCTGGAAGAACCACGGTGAGCAGGTGATCATCCGGCTGCGCCCGGAGCGCTGGGTGTCATCGGACATCGGTTCGTTGTAGACGGCACCTCGGGTGAGAATCGGGGCATGGGAACAGATCTTCACGCACTCCTGAGATCACTGCGGGTATGGGCCCCCGAGTCCACCACCCTGCCCCCCTTCGACCCGGCCACGGCCCCCGCCGAACCGCTCCCCCTCTTCACGGAGTGGTTCGCGGAGGCGGTGGCGGCCGGCCAGCCCGAACCGCACACGATGTCGCTGGCCACCTCGGACGAGGCCGGCCACCCGGACGTACGCACGGTGATGCTGCACGGCGCCGACACCACGGGCTGGACCTTCGCCACCCACGTCACCAGCCGCAAGGGCCACCACCTCGCGGTCCGCCCCTACGCGGCCCTCGGTTTCTACTGGCCGGCCCTGGGCCGCCAGGTCCGCGTCCGGGGCCCGGTCACCGCGGCCCCCTCCCAGGAGGGCCAGGCCGACCTCCACGCCCGCTCGACAGGCGCCCTGGCCGCCGCGCTCACCGGCCGTCAGAGCGAAGTCCTGGGCTCACTGGCGGAGTTGGCCGAGGCCTCCGGGACAGCCTGGACCGAGGCCCAGTCCCGACCGGACGCCCCGGTCCCGACGTGGACCCTGTACCGCCTGGCCCCGGAGGAGGTGGAGTTCTTCCAGGGGGACGCCCAGCGGCGCCATGTGCGGCTGGCGTATCGCCGTACGGGGGAAGGGTGGACGTCGACGCTGCTCTGGCCCTGACGGGACGGGCCCACATCTGGCGGTCACCGTCGTCGGCCGGCCGACCGACGTTCACCCCGGGAAGTCGTACACCTCGAACTCCCCCACCCCCCGGTACCCCACCCTCCGGTACAGCCCGTTGCTCGTGGCGTTCGCCAGATCCGCGAACAGCAGCACGTCCTGCGCCCCGGCCGCCGACGCCCCCCGGCTCGCCGCCACCGTCGCGGCTCCCGCGTACCCCCGCCCCCGGAACCCGACCGGCGTGTAGACGGGCGCCACCCGCACCTGACCGGCGACCATGGGATGCGTTCCGGCCATGGCCACGGGCACCCCCTCCGGGGTCTCCCACAGCACCACGCCCCCGTACCGGATCCGGGCGTCGGCCCAGGACTCGGCGTCACCGGCGGCGACGTTCCCGACGGCCTCGGCGAACTCCTCGTGCCAGCGCACCAGTAGCTCGCGGTCCCGTGCCCCCGCGACCCTGGCCCGCCCCTCCGGCATCGGCGACGGTGGCTTCAACTCACCGAGACGATAGAGCCGTTGGCGCTGATGGAGCTCGGCCTTGGCACCCGTGCGCCGCTGCCACGCCTCCGCGAAGGCACCGGCCGTCGCCCTCTCGGCGGACACCCCCGGCAGCGCATGCCCCAGCCCCGCCAGTTGCTCGGCCAACGCCTCCACCTCCGCTTCCGCCTCCGTCACGGCAAGCGGCGTGAGGGTCAGCCGATACGGCGGTGTACGGAACCACGCCCCCCGGACCACGCCCTCCCCCTCCAGCACCCCGAAGAGCGGCGCCTCGGCCCCGTACGCCTGCGGCCCCCGCACCCGCAGCGTCTCGGTCACCGTCAGCGGGACGGTGTGCAGCACCGGCCGCGAGTGCAGGAAGGTTCCGGCAACGCCGAGAAACTCACCGAGATCCTCGATCACCACCCACCTCATCGCGCACCCCCGCTCACCGCGCCGCTCCCCCTCGCCATGCCTCTCCCCCTCACTGACCCGCCACCTCCGGATCCGTGGCCAACCGGGCATGCAGATGCACATCCCGGAAGGTGTCCTGCCGCCCCGCCTCGAACATCGCGCCCCGGAGCGTCCCCTCGTAGGGGAATCCGCAGCGCTCCGCTATCCGGCAGGACGCGTCGTGGCCGAGGGCGTGGCCGAGTTCGAGGCGGTGGAGGCGGAGGTCGCTGAAGGTCCAGCGGGCGACGAGGTTGAGGGCGCGGGCGGCGACGCGGTGGCCGCGGGCCTCGGGGAGGACCCAGTAGCCGATGCGGGCGACGCGTACGACGTGGTCGATCTCGTGGACGCCGACGTGCCCCAGCGTCGTATCGCTGACCGCGTCCGTGACACGGAAGGCGACGCTGACACCGTCCGCCGCGGCCTCCGCGCCCGCGCGGAGCGAGGCGCGGGCGTCGTCGAGGTCGGCGATCGCCTTCAGGGGGGTGTTCCAGCGCCGGAACTCGGGGTCGGAGCGGCCGCGCAGCCAGGTCTCGGCATCGGCGTCGGAGTCCGCGTCCCAGTGGCGCAGGCGCAGCCCGTGGCCGAGCAGTTCGGGAGCGGGGTGGCTCGGGGACCGTTCACGTGTATGGGCCATCGGGCCATTGAATACGGAAGGAGGGCCGCCGATCACCCCTCTCCGCCGGAACATCTCATCGTCTCGGCCGGAACACCGGGATTCCCTGCCGGAAATCGACCTCCAGCGCCATGCCGGCCCGCAGCGTCTCCGGCGGGACGTCCACCAGCTCCGTCATCATCCGTGGCCCTTCGGCGAGTTGGACGACCGCGGCGACATAGGGCGTGCGCTCCCCGAAGGGCGGCAGGTCGTTGCGGTGGACGACGGACCAGGTGTAGAGCTCGGCCCGGCCGCTCGCCGGCTCCCATGTCACGTCCTCGCTCCAGCAGTGCGGGCAGAACTCGCGGGGGTAGTGGTGGGTACGTCCGCAGGCCCCGCAGCGGCGTACGAGCAGCCGCCCCGCTTCGGCCGCGTCCCAGTACGTGCGTGTGAATGCGTCGGCCTCCGGCACATCGAAGCGCGCGTCCATCAGGAGCCCCCTCCCTCAGAAAAGCCCCAGCGCCGCGTCCAGCGACCAGCTCTGCCAGGACATCCCGAACAGCGCGACCACCGATATCAGCCCCATCATGGCGTTCTGCCCCTGCTCGGCCCAGTCATGGATCATCAGCGTGAAGTAGAGGAGGTTGAGCAGCAGCCCGCCCACCAGAGCCACCGGTGTCAGCAGGCCGGCCACCAGCCCCAGCCCCACCGCCAACTCCGCGTACACGACGACGTACGCCATCGTCCGCGGCCGTGGCGCGACCACCACCTCGAAGCCCGAACGGACCGCGTTCCAGCGGTGCTTGGCGGCGACGTCCGCGGCCCACGCGATGCCGGTCCCCCGCTCGAACCAGCCCTTCTTGTCCTTGTGCCGCCAGCTCTCCAGCCACCACAGCCCGAGCCCGATCCGCAGCAGGGCCAGCCATTGCGCGCCGGTGAGCCAGATGGAGTCCATGGATCTGACGGTACGTCAGATAAAGCCTCGCAGGGAAGACCGTGTGTTCCGCATGGGAGAAACCTGTGCGGCGCCCTCGAGGCTGTGCGTCCACAATGAATACGACGAGATTGTTGGCAATCTTGTCGGCACTCACCTACGTTCGCAGACGCAAGCAGAATTCACAGCGATCTCGGGATCGTGCGAGCGAGAGGCACCACCGTGAAGCACAGGGCAGTCAAGCGCAGGAGCGTCGTACTGGGCATCGGCGCGACCGCCGGTGTCGCGGCCGTCGGCGGCATCGCCCTGAACGCGCAGGCGTCGGACACCGGCAGCGGCTCGTCCTCCTCGGACACCCTGGTCTTCGACAAGGACGCCTACACGGAGCTGACGACGACCGTCACCGACACGGAGGGCACCGAGCACTCGGTGACCTACCACTTCTGGAAGGCGATCACCTACGTCGCCGAGCCGGTGGACGAGAAGTACCAGAGCCTGATCGTCAGCGTCCCCGTCAAGATCGACGGCAAGACGGTCGACGCCTCGAACGCGCCGATCCTGTTCGCGAACTCCGTCGGCGGATACATGCCCTCCTCCGTGGCGGACGCCACCGGGGTCGGGGCCGGGGGCATGACCGGCGGCGGCATGACCGGCGGCGGCGCACCCAGCGGTGCGCCCAGCGCCTCGGCCTCCACCGGCACCGCCCCCAACGCGAACGAGAACACCAACGCCACCGGCGGTGCCACCGCGAGCAACCAGCTCCTCGCCCTCGCCGCCGGCTACGTCGTCATCGAGCCCGGCGCCCGCGGCCGTACCCTCAAGAACTCCTCCGGCGAGTACTACGGCACCGCCCCCACCGTGATCGTCGACCTCAAGGCGGCGGTCCGGTACATCCGCTTCAACAAGGGCCGCATCCCCGGCAACGTCGACCGGATCGTCTCCGCCGGCACCAGCGCGGGCGGTGCCGTCTCCGCGCTGCTCGGCGCCTCCGGCGACAGCAGGCTCTACGACAAGGACCTCAAGGCGCTCGGCGCCGCCGACACCTCCGACGCGATCTTCGCGACCGGCGCCTGGTGCCCGATCACCGACCTCGAGCACGCCGACGGCGCCTACGAGTGGAACTGGGGCACCAACGAGCTCAGCACCGGCAAGCAGGTCGACCAGACGGTCTCCAAGGAGCTCCAGGCGCAGTTCGCCGAGTACCAGGCGTCCCTGAAGCTCAAGGGCCTGGGCCGCTTCGGCACGCTGACCGCCCGGAACTACGACGAGTACCTGCTCAAGCAGTACATGGAGCCGTCCGCGACGACCTACCTCGCCGCCCTCTCGGCCTCCGACCGTGAGACGTACCTGGCCAAGAACACCTTCATCACCTGGTCCGGCGGCAAGGCGACCTTCTCCTGGGCCGACTTCCTCACCCACGTCGGCGCCCGCAAGAAGACCGTCCCGGCCTTCGACGCCTTCGACCTGTCGGCCGGCGAGAACAACGAGTTCGGCGCGGGCACCACGGAGAGCCGCCACTTCACGGCGTACGGCGCCAAGAACGACTCCACGGGCCTCAGCAGCAAGCGGGTCGCGAGCGACATCCCCGAGAAGCTGAACCAGATGAACCCGATGTACCACCTGGAGCGGAGGAACCCGGGCCGCTCGAAGCACTGGTGGATCCGCCTCGGCACCAATGACACCGACACCTCGCACGTCGTCGCCGCCAACATCGCCGCCGCCGCGAACGGCCTCGGGGACGACGTCAACCACCTCTACTACTGGGACCAGGGCCACGGCGCGAACACCGACCCGGGCGACTTCATCACGTGGATCGCCAAGGTGACGGGCCACAAGAAGCGGTAGCCCCCGGCCGTACGGGCCCCCAAGGACGCGGTGCCGGTTTCCCGTCATAAGTTCCCGGCCACCGCCCACCACGGCGCCGAGCCCTCGCGTATGCGGGCTCGGCGCCGCGGCTTTCCCGCACTCCTCCAGCACAACCGGGTGACGTACGCCACGAGCCCCACCCACTCCTCCTACAGGCGTGATCAATCCGAAACCAATTCCGGTCTTGACCGAGACCCATCAACGGGAACCCTGATTACGCTCGCGCACATGGCCGACTCCGCAGCGCCCTCCGCGCCCTCCACCGCCCGCCCCGTGTACGTCATCGGCGGCGGTCCGGGCGGGCTCGCCGTCGCCCACGCGCTGCGGGCCCAGGGCATACGTGCCGTGGTGCTGGAGAAGTCCGACCGCGTCGGGGCGTCCTGGCGGCGCCACTACGACCGGCTCCACCTGCACACCACCCGCCGCCTCTCGGCGCTCCCGGGGCTCGCGATGCCGCGCCGGTTCGGGCGCTGGGTGTCACGCGACGACGTCGTCCGCTATCTGGAGAAGTACGCCGAGCACCATGAGCTGGAGATCGTCACCGGCGTGGAGGTCTCCCGCGTCGAACGCTCCCCCGACGGCACCGGCTGGCTCCTGCACGCCACCGGCGGCCGCGAGCTGACCGGCGCCGCGGTGGTCGTGGCGACCGGCTACAACCACACGCCGCTGGTGCCGGACTGGCCGGGCCTCACCACCTACCCCGGCGAGGTCGTGCACGCCGCCGACTACCGCAACCCCACGCCCTACGCGGGCCGGGACGTCCTGGTCGTCGGTGTCGGCAACACCGGTGCCGAGATCGCCGTGGACCTGGTGGAGGGCGGGGCCGAGCGCGTCCGGCTGTCCGTGCGCACCGCCCCGCACATCGTCCGCCGCTCGACGGCGGGCTGGGCCGCCCAGTACACGGGGGTGCTCGTACGACGGCTGCCGGTCGGGCTCGTCGACCGGCTCGCCCGGCCCATGGCGAAGCTCAGCGTGCCCGACCTGTCCGAGCACGGCCTGCCCCGCCCCGACACCGGCCTCTACACCCGGGTCCGCGAGGGCGCCATCCCCGTCCAGGACGTCGGCCTCATCGACGCCGTGCGCACGGGCAAGGTCGAGGTCGTGGCCGCCGTCGGCGGCTTCGAGAAGGACGAGGTGCTCCTCGCCGACGGCACCCGCATCACCCCGGACACCGTGATCGCGGCCACCGGATACGCCCGTTCCCTGGAGGACCTCGTCGGCCACCTCGACGTCCTCGACCCGCGGGGGTTGCCGGTGGTCAACGGCGCCCGTAGCCCGAAGGACGCACCGGGTCTCTTCTTCAGCGGCTACGTCACTCCCATCAGCGGCACCTTCCGGGAACTGTCGATCGACGCGGTGAAGATCGCGAAGGCGATCGCCAAGGACGGTGCCCGGCAGGTCTCCGGACTTCCCGTCTGACGCAGGAACCCTCAACTCGCTGACGTACTCCTTTCGTTACTCCTGGGTCAGAAGTGACGAGAGAGCTGTACGGCGCCACCGCATGGGGCCAGAATGTGAGCACTGTTCATGTTCTGGCTCCACTCCAACCTCTCGCACCTGACGGAGGATGCACGTGGCACGCGAAAGACAGCTCTCCCAGATCTCCCAACTCCCCCAGGCCTCCCGGCTCTCCCGCCGCACCCTGCTGGGCGGTGCCGCCGCCACAGCCGGTGCCGCCGCCCTCGCCGGCGCCACGGCCTCGCCCGCCGCCGCGGCCACCCGTGAGGCCGACGTGGTCGTCATAGGCGCCGGGCTCGCCGGCCTCACCGCGGCCCGCGACCTGGTGGCGGCCGGCAAGTCCGTGATCGTCCTGGAGGCCCGCGACCGCGTCGGCGGCCGGGTCGTGAACCTCTCGCTCGCGAACGGCGGGGTCACCGAGGGCGGCGGCGAGTTCATCGGCCCCACCCAGGACCGCATCAAGGCCCTCGCGGACTCCCTCGGCGTGGGAACCTTCGCCACCTACAACACCGGCAAGAACCTCCTCTACAAGGACGGCAAGAAGACCGCGTACGCCACCGACGGTCTCCTCGGCTCGGTCCCGCCCATCGACGCGGCCGGCCTCGCCAACGCCGCGATCGTGCAGGCCACCCTGGACGACCTGGCCAAGCAGATACCGGTCGACGCGCCCTGGACCGCCGCCAAGGCCGACGAGTGGGACCGCCAGACCTTCGAGACCTGGCTGCGCGCCAACGCCGTCATCCCGTCGGCCAAGTTCCTCTTCGACGTGGCCTGCACCTCGATCTTCTCGGCCGAACCCCGCGAACTCTCCTTCCTGTTCGTGCTCTTCTACATCGCCGCCGCCGGCAACGAGACCAACGTCGGCACCCTGGAACGCCTCACCGAGACCGCGAACGGCGCCCAGGAGCTGCGCTTCGTCGGCGGCTCCCAGCTGGTGCCGATCAAGCTCGCCGCCACCCTCGGCGACCGGGTGGTGCTGAACGCCCCGGTGCGCACCATCGCCAAGTCCGGCGGCAAGTACGTCGTGACGGCCGACGGCACCACCGTCACCGCCAAGAAGGTCGTCGTCGCCGTGCCCCCGCCGATCGCCGCCCGCATCACCTACGACCCGCTGCTCCCGGCCTCCCGCGACCAGCTCACCCAGCGGCTGCCGATGGCCTCGGTCGGCAAGGCCATCGCGATCTACGACACCCCCTTCTGGCGTGCCGACGGCCTCAACGGCCAGGTCGTCAGCGACACCGGGGTGATCAGCTCCACCTTCGACAACTCCCCGCCCGACGCCTCCTACGGCGCCCTGATGGGCTTCATCGAGGCCGACGAGGCCCGCAAGTACGACGCGGCGAGCGAGGCGGAGGTCAAGGCGGCCGTCCTGAAGGACTACACGACCTACTTCGGCGCGAAAGCGGCCTCCCCCACCTCCTTCGTCCTGCAACGCTGGAACAACGAGACCTACACCCGCGGCGGCCCCGTCTCCATCGCCGCCCCGGGCGTCCTGACCCAGTACGGCCCCTCCCTGCGCACTCCCGTCGGCGGCATCCACTGGGCCGGCACGGAGACCTCCATCCACTGGATGGGGTTCATGGACGGCGCGGTGCGGTCGGGCGAGCGGGTGGCGAAGGAGGTGCTGGCGGTGCTGTGAGCGATGCCGTCGGCGCGCTCTGCCCAACTTTGTGTGCACAGCCATTCCTGACACAGCGTCAGTTCCTTTAATCTGACACTGCGTCAGTTAATCGCTGTCACACAGGAGCGGGCGGACCGATGCTTGGATCAACCCACGGCACCCTCACCACCGACTCCCGCCGGGCCCGGGTCATCGCTTGCGGCGAGCAACCCGGGCCCGCCGTCCACGGCAGGCCGGCCGACGTCGACGACCTCGACGTCAGCGGTCGGCCGCTGTACTGCGACGTCCCCGATCTGGACCGGTTCTTCCGGCCGGAGTCGGTCGCCGTGATCGGCGCCTCCGACGCCGAGGGGCGCCCGAACACCGGTGTCACCCGGCAGTTGGTGGCCTGGTCCGAGCGGGTCGGAGCCCGGCTGCACCCGGTGCATCCCACTCGCCCGTCCGTCTTCGGCATCCCCTGCTCCCCTTCCGTCGCCGACCTGCCCGAGCAGGTCGATCTCGCCGTGCTGCTGGTCGCCGACCCCCTTCCCGTGGTCGAGGAACTGGCCGAGGCCAAGGTGAAGTTCGCGGTCGTCTTCGCCTCCGGGTTCGCGGAGACCGGCGAGGAGGGCGCCGCCGCCCAGACCCGGCTCTCCGCGGCCGTGCGACGGTCGGGGATACGGCTGCTCGGGCCCAACACCAACCTCAACGCCTTCGAGCGGTTCCGCGACGACCTCGACGGACCGGCGATCGCCCTCATCACCCAGTCCGGACACCAGGGCCGCCCCGTCTTCGCCCTCCAGGAACTCGGCATCCGCCTCTCCCACTGGGCGCCGACCGGCAACGAGGCCGACCTGGAGACCGCCGACTTCCTCTCCTACTTCGCCGAGCGGCCCGAGGTGGGCGCGATCGCCTGCTACGTCGAGGGGCTGAAGGACGGCCGCTCCTTCCTGCTCGCCGCCGACCGGGCCGCCCGCCGCAAGGTGCCGGTGGTCGCGGTCAAGGTGGGCCGCACCGAGACCGGCGCCCGCACGGCCGCCTCCCACACCGGCAAGCTGACCGGCGCGGACGCGGTGGTGGACGCGGCGATGCGGCAGTACGGGGTGATCCGGGTCGACGGTCTCGACGAACTGCAGGACACCGCCGCCCTGTTGGCCCGCGCCCGCCCGCCGCACGCCGAGGGGGTCGTCGTCTACTCGATCTCGGGCGGCACGGGCGCGCACTTCGCCGACCTGGCGACGGAGGCGGGGCTGAAGCTGCCCACGCTCTCGGACACCAAGCAGACCGAGCTGCACCAGTGGATACCCGAGTACCTGAACGTGGCCAACCCCGTGGACAACGGCGGCCATCCCGTCGGCGACTGGCGCGGCCGGAAGATCATCGACGCGATCCTCGACGACCCGGCGGTCGGGGTGCTGATCTGCCCGGTCACCGGCCCCTTCCCGCCCCTGAGCGACAAGCTCGTCCAGGACCTGGTGGACGCGGCCGAGCGGACGGACAAGCTGGTCTGCGTGGTGTGGGGCTCGCCGGTCGGCACCGAGCCGGCCTACCGCGAGGTCCTCCTCGGCTCCTCCCGGGTGGCCACCTTCCGCACGGTCGGGAACTGCATCACCGCGGTCCGCGCCTACCTCGACCACCACCGCTTCGTCGCCGCCTACCGCTCCCCCCTCGACGAGGCCCCGCGCACCACGTCCCCGTCCTTCCGCAAGGCACAGGCGCTGATGCGCCCAGGTCAGCAGCTGAGCGAGCACGCGGCGAAGCAACTGCTGCGGGCGTACGGCATCCGCGTACCGCGCGAGCAGTTGGTGACCAGCGCGGCGGCGGCCGTACGGGCGGCGGGCCAGGTGGGCTACCCGGTGGTGATGAAGGCGTCCGGCGCGCAGATCGCCCACAAGACCGAGCTCGGCCTGGTGAAGATCGAGCTCACGTCCGCCAGCCAGGTCCGGGACGCCTACCGGGAGTTGACCGACATCGCCCGCTACGAGGGCGTCTCCCTGGACGGCGTCCTGGTCTGCCAGATGGTCGAGCGGGGTGTCGAGATGGTCGTCGGCGTCACCCACGACGACCTCTTCGGACCGACCGTCACGGTCGGGCTCGGCGGGGTGCTGGTCGAGGTCCTGCGCGACACCGCCGTGCGCGTACCGCCCTTCGGGGAGGAACAGGCACAGGACATGTGCGGTGAGCTGCGCGGGCGGGCCCTGCTGGACGGGGTCCGGGGGCGCCCCCCGGCGGACCTCGACGCGCTCGTCGAGGTCATCCTGCGGGTGCAGCGCATGGCACTGGAACTCGGGGACGAGC
Organism: Streptomyces sp. NPDC002817; assembly: GCF_053592055.1. NCBI lineage: Bacteria > Bacillati > Actinomycetota > Actinomycetes > Kitasatosporales > Streptomycetaceae > Streptomyces > Streptomyces sp. NPDC002817. The sequence goes on along the minus strand of NZ_JBSFUY010000002.1, from coordinate 303,329 downwards.
TGGCCGAACTGGACATCAACCCGCTGATGGTGCTGCCCCGTGGGCAGGGTGCCGTGGCGCTCGACGCGCTGGCGGTGTGCCGCTGATGCCGCCGGCAGGGGTGCGGCAGGAGACGCGTGACCACGTCTCGCACATCACACTGGACCGGCCCGAGGCCCTCAACGCCCTCACCCCCGAACAGCGGGACCACGTCATCCGGTTGCTCGGCGACGCCTCCGGCGACCCGGAGGTGCGGGCCGTGGTGCTGACCGGCACGGGGCGGGGGTTCTGTGCGGGCGCGGATCTGCGAGGGGCGCCCGCGGGTGGCGACCGTGTCGCCGGTGACGTCGCCCGCACGATCCGGCTCGGCGCCCAGCGGCTGATCGCGGCCGTCCTCGACTGCGAGAAGCCCGTGATCGCCGCGGTGAACGGGACGGCGGCGGGTATCGGCGCGCACCTCGCGTTCGCCTGCGACCTCGTCCTCGCGGCCGAATCGGCCCGGTTCATCGAGGTGTTCGTGCGCCGGGGACTCGTACCGGACGGAGGCGGGGCGTATCTGCTGACCCGGCTGATCGGCCCGCAGCGCGCCAAGGAGCTGATGTTCTTCGGCGACGCGCTGAGCGCCGCCGACGCCGAACGCCTCGGCCTGGTCAACCGGGCCGTGCCGGACGGGGAGCTGGACAAGACGGCCCGCGAATGGGCGGCCCGACTCGCCGCCGGGCCGACCCGCGCCCTGGTCCTCACCAAGCAGCTCGTCAACGCCTCCCTCGACAGCGACCGCGCCACCGCGTTCGCCGCGGAGGCGGCCGCACAGGAGATCAACATGACGACCGAGGACGCCCAGGAGGGGGTGGCTAGCTTCGTGGAGCGGCGGAGCGCGGAGTTCCGGGGCCGGTGACTCAGTCCCGCGTGAGGATCCGCAGGGCCCCCGCGTCCGGGTCGCCGAACAGGACGAACAGTTCGGGCTCGCGCCCGGTGCCGCCGATCGTCCAGAGCGTCGGCGTCCCGCATCCACCGTCGATGCGCAGTCCGACGCCGTCACGGTCCGCGTCCTTGTCCCCCCGCACGAGTTCCCAGGCGCCGGTGCCCGCGCACACGGTGTAGGGCGGGTCGGCGAACCAGTCGTCGTTCTCCGACACGGTGGGCAGCGCGGTGAGTTCGGCCCGGCCGCCGGGGTGCAGCCGCAGGACCGATCCGTCCTCGCCACGCCATACGCCGGCGAGCTGCCCGGCGGACAGCTCCGGGGGCTCGTACTCCTTGACGATCCCGGTCTCGGTGGCCAGTACGGCGCCTCCGAAGACGACCATGAACAGCACGAAGGAAACGCCCGCCGACAGGATCCAGGTCCCCGCACACCCCCATGCCCGCTCGCGGGACCGGTCGCTGCGCCTGAAGTACGCCACACCGAGCACCGGGAGGATCCCGAGAGCCGCGAGGACGGCGGCCGTGGCGGCGAACGGCAGGCCGCCCGGCACGGCGACAACGCCTGCCCAGACCACCCCGAGCAGCGCCGCCCACGCCAGATGCCACACCCACTCGGGTCCGCGGACGCGGCGGACGGTGTACCGGGCGAGCACGGCGGCGGGCAGGGTCTGCGCGCACGCGTGCAGCAGCCCCAGGAACGGCATCCACAGCGGTGCGAGGAGGAACAGGCAGACCAGCCCGAACGCGGAGCCCGATCCGCCGTAGTCGTCGCCCGTCGTGACGCCGACGTACCCGATCAGAAGGGCCGCCGGCAGCTGTGCCGCCCCCACCGCCGCGGCCGCATTGACCGCGACCGGGTCCCCGGCCCGCCGGGCCCGCCCGAGCTCCCGCCGTATGTCTCCCCACCCCATGCGCGCAGCGTACGCAGTGGCCTTCCCCGCCTTCGCGCACCCCTTCCTATCTGACGCACCGTCAGCTTCAATGGGAGGTGTGATGGGACAAGCAGGTATGGCCGAGGCCGCCGTCCGCTATCTCCGGTCGGCCGGCGCGGCGCCCGTGGAGGCGTTGCCGCGGCCCGAGCTGCGCTGTGTCCGCGAGGGCGAGCGTGCGCCGGTCGGACCGACCGAGTTCCGGCGGGTGCTCGGGAGCTTCGCGTCCGGCGTGGCCGTCGTCACCTCACCCGCCGCCGAGGGCGAGAACGGCCCGGCCGGCTTCGCCTGCCAGTCCTTCGCCGCCCTGTCCCTCGACCCGCCCCTCGTCGCCTTCATGGTCGGCCGTACGTCGACGACCTGGCCCCGCATCGCCCGCGCCGGGGTCTTCTGCGTCAACGTCCTCGCGGCCCACCAGGGCGAGTTGTGCCGTGGGTTCGCGGTGAGCGGTGCGGACAAGTTCGCGGACGTCGCCTTCGACGCGGCGCCGGCGTCCGGCTCACCGCGCCTGGCGGACACGCTCGCGTGGATCGACTGCACGATCCACGCGGTGCACACGGGCGGCGACCACCTCATCGTGGTGGGGCGGGTGGACGCGCTGGGGACGGGCGACGAGGACCGGGCACCCCTGCTGTTCCACAAGGGGCGGTTCGTCTAGGACCTGACCCGCCGGACAGGCCCTAGGCCACGGCCGGGACCGGCGCGGTCGGCCTCCGCCGGATCACCAGCGCCATCAGGGCCGCCGCCGCGCACAGCGCCCCGGACGCGTACCAGATCATGTCGTACTCACCGAAGACGTCCCGCACCACACCCCCGACGAAGGCCACGAGCGCCGCCCCGACCTGGTGCGAGGCGAGGACCCAGCCGAAGACGATCGCGCTGTCGTCGCCGTAGTGCTCGCGGCACAGGGCGACGGTGGGCGGGACGGTGGCGACCCAGTCGAGGCCGTAGAAGACGATGAAGAAGAGCATCGGCGGGTGGACGCTCGGCCCGAGCAGCATGGGGAGGAACAGCAGCGAGATGCCGCGCAGGGCGTAGTACACCGCGAGCAGCCGGCGGACGTCGAAGCGGTCGGTGAACCAGCCCGAGGCGATGGTGCCGACCACGTCGAACACCCCGATGACCGCGAGCAGCGAGGCCGCCGCCGTGATGGGCATGCCGTGGTCGTGGGCGGCGGGCACGAAGTGGGTCTGGATCAGGCCGTTGGTGGAGGCGCCGCAGATCGCGAAGGTGCCGGCGAGCAGCCAGAACGGGCCGGTGCGGGCGGCCTTGAAGAGCACGGTGACCGCGCGGCGGGCGGCGCCGGGCACGGGCTCCGGCTTGGGCACGAACTCCTTCGCGCCGTACGGCTTCAGACCCACGTCGGCCGGGTGGTCGCGCAGCAGCAGCCAGACGAAGGGGACGACCGCGAGGGCGGCCAGGGCCACGGTGACGGCCGCCGGGCGCCAGTCGTGCTTCTCGACCATCCAGGACAGCACGGGCAGGAAGATCAGCTGGCCGGAGGCGGAGGCGGCGGTCAGGATGCCGGTGACCAGGCCGCGCCGCTCGGTGAACCAGCGGTTGGTGACCGTCGCCGCGAACGCCAGCGCCATCGAGCCGGAGCCCAGACCGACCAGCAGGCCCCAGCACAGCAGCAGCTGCCAGGCCGCCGTCATCCACACCGTCAGCCCCGAGCCGGCCGCGATCACGGTCAGCGCCACGGCGACGACCCGGCGGATGCCGTAGCGGTCCATCAGCGCGGCCGCGAAGGGGGCGGTGAGCCCGTACAACGCGAGGTTGATCGAGACGGCCGCGCCGATCGTGCCGCGTGACCAGCCGAAGTCCTCGTGCAAGGGGTCGATGAGCAGTCCGGGCAGCGAGCGGAAGGCGGCCGCGCCGATGATCGTCACGAACGTGACGGCGGCGACGAACCAGGCGCGGTGGATGGGGGTGCGCTTCTTTCCCGTGCGGGGCGCCTCAACGGCTTCGGTTGTCTGGGTCACGACATAGAGCTTCCGGCCTGGCCGCCCGCGGATCCACTGGCCCGAGGGACAGCATTCGTTAGGATCGGGCCATGGCCGCGTCCGAGGAACCGATCCGCCCGCACCGCGTCGCCGTCCTCGCCATGGACGGCCTGCTCCCCTTCGAGCTGGGCATCCCGCACCGCATCTTCGACCGCCCCAAGGACCCCCTGCGGCGGCCTCTGTACGAGGTCGTCACCTGCTCGATCCGGCCGCCGGGACCGGTCCGCACGGACTCCGACTTCGACGTCATGGTCGCCAACGGCCCGGAGACCCTGGCCACCGCCGACACCGTGATCGTCCCGGCGTCCTACGAGTTCGGCCCGGTCTACGAGGACGGTGTCCTCACCCCCGAGCTGGCCGCCGCCCTCGCGCACATCCGGCCCGGCACCCGGCTCGCCTCCATCTGCACCGGCGTCTACGTCCTCGCCGCCGCGGGCTACCTCGACGGCCGCCCCGCCACCACGCACTGGGCCGACGCCGAGCGCCTCCAACGGCTCTTCCCGCGGATCAAGGTCGACCCGAACGTCCTGTACGTCGACGACGGCGACGTCCTCACCTCCGCGGGCGTCGCCGCCGGCATCGACCTGTGCCTGCACATGCTCCGCCGCGACCACGGCAGCGCCGTCGCCAACGCGGTGGCCCGGCGCACGGTCGTACCGCCGCACCGCGAGGGCGGCCAGGCCCAGTACATCCGGCGCCCCGTACCGGAGCCCCAGCTGGCCACCACGACCACCGCCCGCGCCTGGGCGCTGGGCCGCCTCCACGAGCCGATCCAGCTGCGGGACATGGCCGAACAGGAGTCGATGTCCGTACGGACCTTCACGCGCCGCTTCCGCGAAGAGGTCGGCATCAGCCCCGGACAGTGGCTCACCCAGCAGCGGGTGGAGCACGCCCGGCACCTGCTGGAGTCCACCGACCTCTCCGTCGACCAGATCGCCCGCGACGCCGGCTTCGGCACGGCCCAGTCGATGCGCCAGCACCTACAGACGGCGCTCGGCGTCACCCCCACCAGCTATCGGCGCACCTTCCGCACGGGGAGCGGGATCAACGGGTAGGTCCGCGGCGGGGCCTGAGCCATCGCGGACGGCGTCGACGGACAGGTCGGCGGCGGCCCCCTCCCGCCGTACCTCTCCCCACCACCCGAGCGCCGTCAGCAGCAACGTCAGCGCCACGCCCGCCAGGATGGCCGTGGACGGTGTCACCACCTGGAGCAGCCCACCGGCGAGGGACCCGGTCGCCGCGTACCCCGCGCCCGCGGCCGCGTACATCACGGAGTACCCCGCGGCCAGCGCGCCCGGCGGCACCGCCTCCCGCAGGGACAGGTTGCGGGTGATCAGCGCACCCGACTGGAGCGTGCCCGCCAGGACGAGGGCGACCGCGATCCCGGCCGCCCCCGGTATCAGCGCGGCCAGGCTCACGAAGACCGACATCCCGCACATCAGCGCCGCACTGCGCCCCCGGAGCCGCCCCGGCCACGACCGCAGCCCGTACACGAACGCCCCGAGCCCCGCGCCGACCGCCAGCCCCGCAAGCATCGGCCCGGACCAGCCGACCCCGATGCCGCGCTGTTCCAACAAGGCGGGCAACGTCAGTTCCGCCAGACCGAGCAGCGTGAGACTCGCCGCGCCCGTGACATACACCGGCCAGGCGCGCAGCAGGACTCTGATCCGGCCCGGCTCCCCGCCCCGCTCGCCCGTGTCCCAACCGGCCGGCAGCCACCGGTGCCCCACGATCGACAGCGCCATCGACGCGGCCCCGAGCAGCAGCGGGAGACGCGGCGCGACCCCGAGGGCGAGCCCCGCGACCGCGACCGGGGAGACGGCCCACACCCCGGACATCAGCATCGACTCGGCGGACAGCGCCTGTGCCACGGACCGCTCCGGGATCAGCGAGGTCAGCAGCGCCCGCTGCCCTCCGGCGGCCGCGGCCGGAGCCGCCCCGGCCAGGAACGCGAACACCCCGAGCACCACGGGATGCGACCCGGCCAGCACCCCGAGCCCCGCGAACCCGGCCGCCCCGCCCGCGAGTCCGAGCACCAGATGCCGACGGCCCCGAGCCGGGTCCATCCGCATCCCGAGCACCGGCGCCCCCACGATCTCGCCGATCACATACGCCGCCGCGAGCGCCGCCCCCAGCGTGTAGCCACCGGGCCGCTCGCGCACCAGGAAGACCAGCGCCAACGGGGCCATGGCAACCGGCATACGGGCGGCGACGGCAGTGCAGGCCCAGATGAGGGCCTGTTTGGTGGCGACGTCTCGGTAGGTCATGAGTCGACGCTACGACCCGGCACCGACAGCACCCCAGGAGTTTTCCGGCACCTGTGGAAAACCCCTGGCATGTCCACAGCGCCGGGCAATGCGCCCGGCCCTCACGGCACATGGGACTCTGCGTCAGCAGACGAACCCAGTGGGAGCACCCGTGACACTCGAGGAACTGATCAACCAGCTGGCCGAGACCGATGACGGCCTGACCGTCTTCGCCGCCGAGCCCTGGACAGCGCGGAGCGACGCGATGGCCGTACCCAACCGGGACGGTTCGAGCCGACCGGACGCGGAGGGCCGCACCTACCTCCTGGAAACCGTCCTGATCCGCGACGTCCTGGAGACCTGGAGCGCGCACCGTGACGGAGCCGTTCCCTCCCCTCGAGAGGCATGCGAGGCAGTCATCCACTACGCCGAGTACGACACCTACCCGTACCCGGAGGAAGACCTGCCCCGCTCGCCGTGACCAAGGGCACAGAGCCCCACGTTCAGAAGGTCAGCACCCCCCTCGCCACCTTCCCCGCCTCCGCGTCCGCCACCGCCCGCTCGAACTCCTCGACCGGATACGTCTGCGTCACCAACTCGTCCAGCAGCAGCCGCCCTTCCCGATACAGCTCGGCGTACAGCGCGATGTCCCGCTGGGGCCTGGACGACCCGTACCGGCACCCCAGGATCGACTTGTCCAGGAACATGGACGCCACGACGAAGGACGCCTCGGCACCGGCCGCCGGCATCCCGAGCAGTACGGCCTGACCGTGCCGGTCCAGCAGATCGACGGCCTGCCGGACGAGCTCCACCCGCCCGACGCACTCGAAGACATGGTCCGCCCCCGTCGGCAGCAGCTCCCGCACCCCCTCCGTGGAGGTCAGGAAGTCGGTCGCCCCGAACTGCCGTGCCACCGCCTCCTTGGCGGGGTTGGCGTCGACGGCGACGATCCGCAGCGCCCCCGCGATCCGCGCCCCCTGGAGGACGTTGAGCCCGATGCCCCCGGTGCCGATCACGACGACGCTGTCCCCGCGATCCACCTTCGCCCGGTTGAGCACGGATCCGACCCCGGTCAGCACCCCGCAGCCGATGAGCGCGGCGGAGGGCAGCGGGATGTCCTTCGGGATACGCACCACCTGCACGGCCTTCACCACGGTCCGCTCGGCGAAGGCGGAGTTGGACGCGAACTGGAAGACCGGCCGCCCACCCCGCGCGAACGGCTGACCCGGCCGACCGATCGCCTTGCGGCACATGGTCGGCCGCCCCCGGTCACAGTCCGCGCAGGTACCGCAGTTGGCCAGTGTGGACAGGGACACATGGTCCCCGGCCGAGACATGCGAAACGCCCTCCCCGACGGCCTCGACGACCCCCGCCCCCTCATGCCCCAGCACCACGGGCACCGGAAAGGGAATCGTCCCGTCCACCACGGACAGATCGCTGTGGCACAGCCCCGCCGCCGCAATGGCGACCAGCACCTCTCCCGGCCCCGGCCCCCGCACCTCCAGGTCGTCGACGACCTCGACCCGCTTTCCGTCGAACACCACGCCGCGCATCACTCAACCCCCTTGGGTTCCTTCGGCAGCCCGAGCACCCGCTCGGCGATGATCGTGCGCTGAACCTGGTCCGAGCCGCCGTAGATCGTGTCGGCCCGGGAGAACAGGAACAGATGCTGAAACGCGTCGAGTTCGTACGGCTCCGCGACCGACCAGTCGGCGGGCCCGACCCCCGCCGCCGCCCCCCGCACCTGCATGGCCAGCTCCCCGAGCCGCTGATGCCACCCGCCCCACAGCAGCTTGGCGACACTGGAGGCGCCGGCATCTCCCGAACCCCCCAGCGTCCGCAGGGCGTTCCACCGCATCACCCGCAGCTCGGCCCACTGCCGGACCAGCCGATCCCGTACGACGGGATCACCGACCGCCCCGCTGTCGACGGCCGCCCGCACCACCCGCCCCAACTCGGCGGCGAACCCGACCTGCTGGGCGAGTGTGGACACCCCCCGCTCGAACCCGAGCAGACTCATCGCGACCCGCCACCCCGCCCCCTCACCTCCGACGACATGCTCCACGCGCGCGTGCGCACCGTCGAAGAACACCTCGTTGAACTCACTGGTGCCGGTCATCTGCCGAATGGGCCGGACCTCGATCCGCCCCGGCTGATCCATGGGAACGAGCAGGAAGGACAGGCCGTGATGACGGCTGGACCCGGAGTCGGTGCGGGCCAGCACGAAGCACCAGTCGGCTTCCCGCGCCAGGGACGTCCAGATCTTCTGCCCGGTGACGCGATACGTACCGTCCCCGGCGCGCTCGGCCTTCGTACGGATCCCCGCGAGATCGGACCCCGCCCCGGGTTCGCTGTACCCCTGACACCACAGTTCGTCGCCAGCGGCGATCGGGGAGAGGAAGCGGGCCTTCTGCTCGGGCGAGCCATGCGCGAGCAGCGTGGGCGCCAGCAGGTTCTCCCCGATGTGCCCGGAGCGCGGCGGCGCGCAGGACCGCGCGTACTCCTCGGCCCAGGCGACCTGTTGGGTGAGCGTGGCGGTCCGATTGCCGTACCCGCCCTCGGGCCATCCCAGCCCGATCCACCCGGCTTTCCCGAGGGCCCGCTCCCAGGACCGACGATCGAGCCCACCGCAGGCATGTTCAGTGAGCCAAGCCCGAGCCTCCGCACGAAACAAGTCGTCCTCGTCAGTGAACCCGAAGTCCATGGACCTCTCCTCTGAACGCCGCTGACTGGAGTCACCTAGGGGCGCGGGGAACTGCGCGACCAGCCGCAACGAACCCGCAGCCGCCCAACCACAGCTCCACCCACCCCACTAGGCGTTCGGCCGCTCCCCTTCCCGCGCCGCCCTTTCCATCCCCGCCACCCGCGACAGCATCGGCATCGGATCCACCCCCACCGAACCGGGCAAGAACTCCGCGATCCGCTCCGGCGTCCAGGAACCCTCCGCATACGCCGCGCGCAGCTCCCGCGGCTGAGCCCACACCGCGATCTTCGGCCCGGCGATCGTGTACACCTGCCCGGTGACCTCGCGAGCCCGCTCCGACAGGAGATACACGACGAGCGCGGCCACATCCTCCGGCTCCCCGATCTCCGCCAGCTCCATGGGCACACCGGCGGACATCCGCGTACGAGCCACCGGCGCCACCGCGTTCGCGGTCACCCCGTACTTGTCCAAACCCAGCGCCGCACTCCGGACCAGCGAGATGATCCCGCCCTTCGCGGCGCTGTAGTTGGCCTGCGAGACGGACCCTTGATGGTTCCCGCTGGTGAACCCGATCAGGGTCCCGGACCGCTGCTTCCGCATGACGGCGGAGGCCGCACGGAACACGGTGAACGTGCCCTTGAGGTGAGTGGCGACCACCGGATCCCACTCCTCCTCGGTCATGTTGAACAGCATCCGCTCGCGCAGGATCCCGGCGACACACACGACGCCGTCCAGCCGCCCGTACGACGACAGGGCCACGTCGACGACCCGCTGCCCACCCGCCATGGTCGACACGTCGTCGGCGACCGCGACGGCCTCCCCGCCGGCCGCCTCGATCTCCTTGACCACGCCCGAGGCGACCTCGCTCGTCGGCGACCCACCGTCCACCGACACCCCGTAGTCGTTGACGACGACGGACGCCCCCTCGGCCGCCGCGCAGAGCGCCACCGCCCGCCCGATCCCGCGCCCGGCCCCCGTCACGGCGACCACCTTGCCTGCCAAGAAGTTCCCCATGCCCGGCCCCTTCCCGCGGTTTCTGACGGACCGTTAGATTTTATGACCCGTCAGACACCCGTAGACAAGCCCCGGGGGAGCACCGATGCCACTGCCCGCGATGCATCCGGCGTTTCACGACATCGCCAAGCGCGTGAACAACTGGGGCCGTTGGGGCGCCGACGACGAGATCGGCACCCTCAACCTGATCACCGACGAGGTCGTACGCCAGGCCGCGACGGAGGTCAGGACCGGCCGCCGCGTCCCGCTCTCCCTGCCGCTGAAGGAGGACGGCGTGCAGACGGGCCTGATACCGGGCCGGGTCAACCCCCTGCACACGATGGTGCAGATCAACCAGGAGATCTTCGGCCCGGGCACGGTCGCGTGCAGCGACGACGCCGTGACGATGGGCCTGCAGGCGGCCACCCACTGGGACGCGCTCACCCATGTCTCGCACTCGGGCGTGCTCTACAACGGCCGCCCCGCCGACACCGTCACCGCACACGGCGGCGCCCGGTTCAGCGGCATCGACAAGGCGCGGCACATCGTCTCGCGCGGCGTCCTGCTGGACGTGGCCCGCGCACACGGCACGGCCCGGCTGGACGGCTCGTACGCCGTCACGCCGGAGGACCTGGAGGCCGCCGAGGAACTCGCGGGCACACGCGTGCGGGCCGGCGACATCGTGCTCGTACGGACGGGGCAGATCCAGGCGTATCTCGCGGGCGACAAGCACGCGTACGGCTATCCGTCGCCGGGGCTGTCGATCCGTACGCCGGAGTGGTTCCACGCACGCGATGTCGCGGCGGTCGCGAACGACACGCTGACCTTCGAGATCTTTCCGCCCGAGATCGAGGATCTGTGGCTGCCCGTGCACGCGCTCGACCTCGTGGAGATGGGGATGCTGCAGGGCCAGAACTGGAATCTCGAAAAGTTGTCCACAGCCTGTGGAGAAGCGGGCCGCTACACGTTCCTGCTGTCGGCGATGCCCGAGCCGTTCGTCGGCGCGACGGGCACTCCGGTGGCTCCGGTCGCCATTCTCTGACACGGCGGACACGGGCAAGGTCGGACGGCGGCGCCCCAACGCCCGCCCCGAGCACGGCATCGCGCCCCGCCGTCCGACTCGGCGCACCCTCCCCCACTCTCGGCTTCGCTCGAGCGGGGGCCCCAACGGTTCCTCTTGCCCCAGAGGGAACCGGCGCCGCATCACGACCCACGCTCGCCGAGGGCTCCCGTCACCGGAACCCTCGTCGTCCCCTCGCGGCGAATCGCTGACCACAAGCGTGAGCAAACGGACACGAGGCGTCAACACCTGTTCGGGGAATTATTACTTACGCACCATTTGTTACGGGCGCGCACGGAAGCACATCGCGGCGCACCGCCTGTCGATCGACAGGGAGGACCGGGGCGCTCTGCGACCGCGCTCCGACCGCGCCACCTCGGACAGCGGCCTCAGACCGCCTCGTACGCCAGCCCCTCATAACCCTCGAACGCCGAGGCGCCGCCCCCGAAGGACGCCGTCCCCTCGCGGCCCTTGGCCGCACAGCGGTCGAGTTCGCACCAGATGCGCTTGCCGGCACCTTCGGGGCTCCAGCCCCACCGGTCGGCGAGGCCGTCGACCAGGGCGAGTCCGCGTCCGCCCGTAGCGTCACCGTCGACGCAGCGCGGCACGGGGGCGCGGCCGCTGGCGTCGGCCACCTCGAGGCGGACGGTGGCCTGTTCGGCCGCGGTACAGGGCAGCGACAGGCGCAGGACGGCCGGACAGCCGGTGTGCACCACGGCGTTGGTGACCAGTTCGGACACGAGAAGGATCAGGGTCTCGGCAAGCGCCTCGTCGGCCCCTATCCCGGATCCGGCAAGCCGCGAGCGGGCCCACCGCCGGGCTCGCCCCACCTCTGCGGGGTCGGGCCGGATCTCCAGCTGCACTTGAAGCACCTGCACCGCTCACACCATCCGAACCGGCAGACACATAGCCTCGCGCCTCACGAGGGCCACGATCGTAGCCATTTTTTGCATGGCCAGAACAATGGCCACAGCCGGGATCACAGAACGTGAATCCCTTACGAGACAGCATGGTTGACGTACAGTCACCTCAACAAGCGCTTCGGGCATATTCCAGCGCGAAGGAGTACCCGGGTGGCATACTGTGCGACGCTCGTTGCGGGGAGTCGAACAGGTGGAGGCCAAAGGCCCGCCGACCGTGCGAGAAGCGGAGCGCACCGCCGCATCCGGAGCCGCCACAGAGGCAACACCGGCATGGCTCGTGCTCGGAACCACTCGCATCCCACAGAAGGTACCGGAGCGACCCCCCGACTCCAGGCCGTGACGGGTCACGCATAGGACACAACCCGATATCAACGCTCCGTAATTCCGGTATGCCACAATCCGCGACATTCACGGGAGCGCTCCCGCCGATCCCCCAGCCCACGCCCCGTCAGGCCGTCAGCTCGGCCGCGAGCAGCTCCTCACTCTCCGTGCGTCCACCGCCACGCTGTGCCCGCACCCAGGCCCGTTTCAGATGCAGATGCACCTCGGACTCCCAGGTGAAGCCCATGCCGCCGTGCACCTGGAGGCAGTCGCGGGCGCCGCGTACGGCGGCCTCGTCGGCGAGCAGCCGGGCCGCGGCGATGTCGGCCGGGTCCTCGGTGACGGCGGCCGCGTAGACCGCCGCACGGGCCACCTCGGCCCGCACCAGCAGCTGCGCGCAGAGATGCTTGACGGCCTGGAACGCCCCGATCGGCTGCCCGAACTGCTCACGCGTCCGGGCGTGTTGCACCGCCAGCTCGCACACGCGCGCGGCGGTGCCGAGCTGCTCGGCGGCGGTGAGGAGCACGGCGACGGGATCGGTCACGGCGGCCCGGGGTGTGCGATGCAGAGGCGTCAACGGATCGACCGACCGCAGCGCCACGGCGCCGGCGGCATCGCCTCGTACGACGTCGGCGGCGTCCAGCCACTCCACCAGTCCGCCGTCCACGCCGGCCACGACCACCGACCCGTCGGCCGCCCCGGGCACCGCGCCCGCCGCGAGATGCGTGGCCACCAGCGGCCCGGGCAGCAGCGCCCGCCCCGCCTCCTCGAAGGCCAACACGGCCTCGGGCAGCCCGAGTCCGACCCCTCCGTCGCCCTCCGGCACCCGTAGCGCGAAGAACCCGGCCTCCCCCAGCTCCCGCCACAGCGCCCGGTCCAGGCGGCCGGGCGAGTCGACGGCGGCCCACAGCGCCTCGCGGTCGAAGCGCCGGGCCAGCAGCCCTCGTACGCCGTCCCGCAACGCGCGTTGATCATCGGTGAGTTGGAAACGCACGGGAACAGTCACCGCCCCTTCGGCAGCCCCAGGATCCGTTCGGCCACGATGTTCTGCTGGATCTGCGAGGTGCCGGCGGCGATGGTGTACGACAGCGAGGACAGCCGGTCCAGGACCCACGGCCGGTCGAGGTCGAGGGCGTCGGGCCCCAGGACGTCGGCGGCGGCGTCGTAGAGCTCCTGCCGCGCCTGCGAATACCTCAGTTTGAAGACCGAACCCCCGACACCGGGGACTCCCCCGGAGGCCTCCGCCTCGCTCACGTTCCACTGTGTCAGCCGCCACAGCGCCCGGAACTCGGCATTGAGCCGCCCGAGCCGGCGTCTGAGCTCCGGCTCGTCCCACCGCCCGTTCTTGCGCGCCTCACCGGCGAGTTCACGCAACACCCGCCTGCACGAGACGACTTCGCCCACGAAGGCGGTGCCGCGCTCGAAGGACAGCGTCACCATGGTCACGCGCCAGCCGTCGTTCTCGTCCCCGACCCGGTTGCCGACCGGCACCCGGACCTCGTCGAGGAACACCTCGGCGAACTCGGCGGACCCGGCGAGGGTCCTCAGCGGCCGTACGGTGATCCCCGGAGCGTCCATGGGCAGGGCGAGCCACGTGATGCCCCGGTGTTTCGCGGCCGCGGGGTCGGTGCGCACCAGCAGTTCGCACCAGTCGGCGACTTCGGCGTGCGAGGTCCAGATCTTGGACCCGCTCACCACGTACTCGTCGCCGTCCCTGCGCGCACGTGTCCGCAACGCGGCGAGGTCGGACCCGGCGTCGGGCTCGCTGAACCCCTGGCACCAGACCTCCTCCCCGCGCAGGATCGGCGGCAGCCACCGCGCCCGCTGCTCGGCGGAGCCCTCCGCGGCGATCGTGGGCCCGGCGTGCAGCAGCCCGACGAACCCCGCGCCCACATAGGGCGCCCCCGCCTTCTCCGTCTCCTCCAGGAAGATCAGCCGTGTGGTCGGCGAGGCGTCCCAGTGCACGTCCGCGTACCCGGCGTCGTACAGCATCCGCTGCCAGCCCATGTCGTAGGCGCGGCGCCCGGGCCAGTCGTCCGGGGACGGCTTGGGCGGGAGCGTGGGCAGCACCCGGCCGAGCCACTGCCTCAACCGCGCCCGGAACTCCTCCTCTTCGGCAGAGTGGGAGAGATCCACGGGCCCGCCTACCGGTCCCGGTCCAGATCGAGGTCGAGCATGCGGATGGCGTTACCCCGCATCAGCTTGTAGACGGTCTCGTCGTCGAGGCCCTTCACATGGTCGAGGGCGACCTCCTTGGTGTGCGGGAAGGTCGAGTCGACGTGCGGGTAGTCGGTCTCGAAGGTGGCGTTGTCCCGGCCCACCACGTCCAGTGAGGCGACGCCGTGCTTGTCGCGGAAGAAGCAGCAGAAGATCTGCCGGTAGTAGTACGTCGACGGCGGCTCCGGGACGATGTCGCGCACCCCGCCCCAGGCGCGGTGCTCCTCCCACACGTCGTCGGCGCGTTCGAGGGCGTACGGGATCCAGCCCATCTGGCCCTCGCTGTAGGCCAGTTTGAGGCGCGGGAACTTCACCAGCACGCCGCTGAAGAGGAAGTCCATCATCGAGGCCATGGCGTTGTTGAAGCTGAGCGCTGCCTGGACGGCGGGCGGGGCGTCGGGGGAGGCGGCCGGCATCTGGGAGCTGCTGCCGATGTGCATGTTGACGACCGTGCCGGTCTCCTGGCAGACCGCGAAGAACGGGTCCCAGTGGCCGGAGTGGATGGAGGGCAGGCCGAGGTAGGTGGGGATCTCGGAGAAGGTCACGGCCCGCACACCGCGCGCGGCGTTGCGCCGGATCTCCGCGACCGCCAGTTCCACGTCCCACAGGGGGATCAGGCACAGCGGGATGAGCCGCCCGCCGCTGTCCCCGCACCACTCCTCGACCATCCAGTCGTTGTAGGCCCGCACACAGGCCAGCGCGACCTCTTTGTCGTGGGCCTCGGCGAAGGTCTGCCCGCAGAAGCGCGGGAAGGTCGGGAAGCACAGGCTGCCCTCGACGTGGTTGAGATCCATGTCCTTGAGCCGCGCGACGGGGTCCCAGCAGCCGCGCCGCATCTCCTCGCGGGTGATGCCCTCCAGGGTCATCTCGTCGCGGTCGAAGCCGACGGCGGCGATGTTGCGCTTGTACGGGAACTTCAGGTCCTCGTAGATCCACCAGTCGGTGGGCGGGCCGTCCGGGTCCATCGTGATCTGGTACTTGCCGCCGACGTAGGCGAGTTCACCGATCCCGGCGGTGAGCGGCTGCGGCCCGCGGTCCTGGTACTTGGCCGGCAGCCAGGTCTTGAACAGGTGCGCGGGCTCGATCACATGGTCGTCGACGCTGATGATGCGGGGCAGTTCGGTCGGCATGATCTCCTCCGCCGGACGGTGTTCACCTGACAGGCACGATCTGATGGAGCGTCAGATAGCATGTCACCTGACGAGTCGTCAGCCAAGCAGGGGGCACCCATGAACGAGACCCCGCACTCCCTGAGCTCCTCCCGCACCCTCTGGGAACTGGTCACCCGCCGCGCCGATCTCACCCCCGACCGCCCGGTCCTCCTCCAGGACGACCGCTCCCTGAGCTTCCGCGAGCTGCACGCGCGCGCCGAGCGGGTGGCGGCGGGGCTGTACGACATGGGCGTACGGCCCGGCACGGTGGTCGCCTGGCAGCTGCCCACGCGGATCGAGACGGCGGTGCTGTCCTTCGCGCTGGCCCGCCTCGGCGCGGTCCAGTCGCCGGTCATCCCGTTCTACCGGGACCGCGAAGTCGGCTTCGCGCTAAGGGAGTCGAAGGCCGAGTACTTCGCGGTACCCGGCGAGTGGCGGGGCTTCGACTACTCGGGGATGGCGCGGCGGCTCGGCGCGAAGGGCGCCTTCGAGGCGTACGACCGGCTGCCCGACGGCGATCCCGGTCTGCTGCCCGCGCCGCCTTCCTCGGGCACCTCGGTCCGCTGGATCTACTGGACCTCGGGCACGACCTCCGACCCCAAGGGCGTGCTGCACACGGACCGTTCACTGATCGCGGGCGGCTCGTGCCTCGCCCACGCGCTGCGTCTGTCGCCCGACGACGTGGGCTCGATGGCCTTCCCGTACGCCCACATCGCCGGCCCCGACTACACGGTGATGCTGCTCCTGTACGGCTTCCCGGCGGTGATGTTCGAGCAGTTCGCGCTGCCGGACGCGCTGGAGGGGTATCGCCGGCACGGG
Source organism: Streptomyces sp. NPDC002817 (assembly GCF_053592055.1). Taxonomy (NCBI): domain Bacteria; kingdom Bacillati; phylum Actinomycetota; class Actinomycetes; order Kitasatosporales; family Streptomycetaceae; genus Streptomyces; species Streptomyces sp. NPDC002817. Next base: position 287,060 of record NZ_JBSFUY010000002.1, on the reverse strand, counting down.
GTGACGGTGGCGGGCGGATCGACGGCGTTCTACTCGATGTTCCTGGCGGAGCAGCGCAAGCGGCCGGAGGCCAGGGTGATACCCACCCTGCGGCTGCTGGCCGGTGGCGGTGCGCCCAAGCCGCCGGAGGTGTACCACGCGGTCGTCCGGGAGATGGGGGTGCAGCTCACGCACGGGTACGGCATGACCGAGGTGCCGATGATCACCATGGGGTCGCCGGACGACACCGTGGAGAACCTCGCGACGACCGAGGGGCGGCCGCCGGAGGGGATGGAGATACGGATCGTGGACGGGGAGGTGCGGCTGCGCGGGGAGGCCGTGTGCCAGGGGTATCTGGACGCGGGGCAGACTGCGGAGGCCTTCGACGAGGACGGGTTCCTGCGCACCGGTGACCTGGGGATGCTCACGGACACCGGGCATCTGGTGCTCACCGGGCGGCTCAAGGACGTGATCATCCGCAAGGGCGAGAACATCTCGGCGAAGGAGATCGAGGACCTGCTGGCCGCGCACCCGGCGGTCGGGGACGTGGCGGTGATCGGGCTGCCGGACGAGGAGCGCGGGGAGCGGGTGTGCGCGGTGGTGGAACAGGGCGCCGGGGCCGAGGAGTTGACCCTGGCGGCGATGACGTCCTATCTCCGCGCGGAAGGGCTCTCGGTCCACAAGCTGCCGGAGCAGCTGGAGGTGGTGGACGCCCTTCCGCGCAACGAGACGCTCAGGAAGGTGCTCAAGTACAAGCTGCGGGAGCGCTATTCGGGGACGGTGAAGTAGCGGGCGAAGGCGGAGACGATCTCCTCCTCGCCGATCCTGCCGTCGCCGTCGGTGTCCAGCGCGGTGGCGGCGGTGCCGGCGATCTCCTGCGCGACGCCGAGGATCCGGAGCACGCGCGCGGTGTCCTCGACGGTGGCGGCTCCGTCGCCGTCCGGGTCGGCGATGGCGAGGGCCGCGTGCAGGAAGGGCCGGGCGATCTCGGCGAACCGGTCGGGATTGTCACGCAGCCGCTTCACGGCGCCGTTCACGAACTCCTCGCGGGTGATCCGCTGGTCGCCGTCCCGGTCCGCGATGCCCGCCATGCCCTGCCAGAACGCCTCCGCGCCGACATACAGGGCCTGTCCCTTGTCGGACCGTGCCGCCGTACCGAACTCCGCGAGCAGCGCCTTGGCCGCCACGCTGAAGTCCGCCCGGTCGATGTAGCCGTTGCCGTCCTGGTCGAAGGTGGCGAACCGGCCGGCGATCCTGCGCTCGTACTCGCTGCTGACCATGTCTTCTCGGGCCGCCTTACGTCACGTGGGGTGCATCTGGTTCGGAGCGTACGACGCCGGGGCGGGGCGGGGAGCGGGAAAGCGGCGGTTGTGCCAAGACCGGGGGAATTTTGGGACAACGGTGTGGCAGAAGCGGCGGTGCCTCCGGTTCACGCCGACAGCGGCCCCGCTTCGTCCTCCGTCGCCGAATCCACGTCCACGTGGACGTCGAACAGCCGCCGCACCCCCAGCGCCCCCAGCACCCTGTTGACGTGGGAGCCGTCCACCGCGCCCTGGGCCGGCAGTATCAGCCGCAGCTGCCCCTGGCAGGAGCGGATGAGGCGGCGGGAGGCGATGAGGACGCCGACGCCGCTGGAGTCGCAGAAGAAGACCTCGGAGAGGTCGAGGACAAGACTGTGGCGGCCCTCGGCCACCACGTCGTGCACCCGCTGCCGCAGCACCGGCGACGTCACCAGATCCAGTTCGCCCGACACATGGAGCACGGCCCAGTCGCCGTGCTCGCCGCCGGTCACGTTGAATCCCACCACCACGCCCTTCGCTCGCCGGGACTTCCCGGAACGGCCCGCAAACGGAAGCCGTTCCTACGCTTCCTTGCAGCGCGGCTGCCCAGCGGCGGTTCCCTGAAACACAAGCCAGGAAACGGAAACCGATCAGAAGAGGCTTGTTCTAGTCGCCTTCGATCCTGTTCGATCGTGGATGGACGCAGAGTGGAAGGAAGACGAAGGTCCACTATCACCGACTGCTCTCACGGGGGCGCACATTGCTACAAAGGGGCGTGCGCTGTCAGGAGTGCCGACTACATTCGAGGAGACGGTGGGTCCAGGCTTGACGAGTCGCGAACGACGGTGAGGGGGCGGCATGGCGAAGAAGGACGCACCTCCCCGCTGGGACCGCAAGATGCAGCAGCGGCTCGCACGCGGCGAGGCGGCCGCCCTCGGCGAGCTCTACGACCGGTTCGCCTCGCTCGTGCACGGCCTCGCCCACCGCGTGCTCGGCGACGAGCGCGCCGCCGACGGCATCACCCGTGAGGTCTTCGCCCACGTCTGGGAGCACCCCGACGCCTACGACCCCAAACAGGGCCCCCTGCGCTCCTGGGTCGCCACACTGACCCACCGCCTCGCCGTGCAGCGCCTGCGTGCCACCGAGACCGCGGCCCTCGCCCAGGGCGGCCGCGGCTCCACCGAGGAACTGGAGCGCAAGGTCCGCCACGCCTCCGTCGCCGCCCGCGCCGACTACATCGTCCAGTCCATGCCGTCCCCGCTGCGCGCCGCCCTCGAGCTGGCGTACTTCCAGCGCCGCGACTACCGCCAGACCGCCGCCGACCTCGGAGTCACCGAGGACGAGGCCCGCCGCCGCCTCCGTCTGGGCCTCCAGCTCCTGGCCACGGCCCATGACGCCGGCGCCGCCCCCGGAGCGCCTCCCGGCTACGGAGGTGCGGCGTGAACGAGGCGAACCGCTTCGAGGCGTACGACGAGCACGAAGGCCAGGAGGACCGGGAGGGGCAGGACGGCCAGGAGGGCCGGGAGTACGAGTCCCACAGCCGCGCGGACCGGCGGGGCGAGCTCCCGCCCCCGGGAGACGGCGACGGCGACGGCACCGGCGGCCCGACCGACGGCGACGGCCCCACCCACGGCCCCTCCTCCGAGCCGCCCCGCATACCGCTCCCGCGCGCGTCCGTCGAGGACACCGGGCACCCCTTGCCCCCGCTGGAGACACCGCCGCCCCCGCCGCCCCTCGTCCTGGAACACCCCGTACTGAAGGCGCTCCTCGGCGCCTGGGCGCTGGCCGCCTGCTCGCCCGCGGAGACGGCGGCCGTCGAGGAGCACCTCGGCGACTGCGGCTCCTGCGCGGACGAGGCGCTGCGGCTGCGCGGGGCGGTCGGCCTGCTCCATCCGCAGGAGAGCCTCGACCTCGATCCCGGGCTGCGCACCCGTGTTCTGGAGGGCTGCCTGGGCCGCCGTCCGCCGCGCATCCCGGTACCCGACTGGGCGGCGCCCTACGACGCCGAGACCGCGCGCCTCGACGCGCTGCTGCGGGACATGGGCGACGCCGAGTGGCACGCGCCCGTGCGGCTGCGCTGGTTCGAGGCCGACGAGGCGACGAGCCGTCGTACGACGGTCGCCGGCGTCATCGCCCACCTGCTCACGGTCGACGGCCTGGTCGCCCTCGCGCTGGGCCTGGACGACCCGCTCGGCGACATCACCACGGGCTCACCGACCCCCGCGGCCCGCACCGAGGCGTTCTGGCGCGGCTCCCACTTCCCGCCGACCCGCTCCGTCCGGGGCCCCTGGCGCGAACAGAGCCACGACCTGGTGCGCACGGTCTCCTTCACCGGAGGCGGCTCCGGCAAGCTCTCGGTGTCGTACGGCGACTTCGAACTCCCCCTGCACGACGCCATGCTGGACCGGGCCTTCGAGTGCTGGGTCCACGCCGACGACATCGCCGAGGCGGTCGACTACCCGTACGGACCTCCGTCCCCCCGCCATCTGAACCGCATGATCGATTTGGCCGCCCGCATGCTCCCCGCGGCGCTGGCCGTGCGGCGCCGGACCGGGTTGGCCGGGCCGCTCCGTGGGCGCCACCTCGTCCCCGCGGGCGAGCCGGGGCGCAGCCTGCGGCTGGAGATCGAGGGTTCGGGTGGCGGCGAGTGGCTGATCCCGCTGGACTCACCGGCGGCGGTGGGCTCCGCGGAGTACGAGGTCGCGCACGTGGCTCTGGACGGCGTGGAGTTCTGCCAGCTGGCCGCAGGCCACGTGCCTCCGGCGGAAGCGGCGGCGGGACAGGTGGGTGACCGGGAGGCGATCAGGGACGTACTGTTCGCGGTCGCGTCGCTGAGCCGGATCTAGGGGCGGGTTGCGGATTCGTCGGCGGCCGCGGGTAGTTCGTGGTCGCTCGCGCAGTTCCCCGCGCCCCTGAGGTATGTGCAGGGAACCGGCCTTCAGGGGCGCGGGGAACTGCGCGACCAGCCGCAACCGGTCCGCAGCCGCCCGACGTCACAAGGCCCCGAGCTCCTAGGCGAACACGACCGTCCGGCGCCCGTTCAGCAGAATCCGCCGCTCCGCATGCCACTTCACCGCCCGCGCCAGCGCCTGGCACTCCACATCCCGCCCGATCGCGACCAGCTGGTCCGGGGTCACGTCATGCCCGACCCGCTCGACCTCCTGCTCGATGATCGGCCCCTCGTCGAGGTCGGCCGTCACATAGTGCGCGGTCGCACCGATCAGCTTGACCCCCCGGGCGTGAGCCTGGTGATACGGCTTCGCACCCTTGAAGCTCGGCAGGAACGAGTGGTGGATGTTGATGATCCGCCCACTGAGCTGCTTGCAGAGGTCGTCCGAGAGCACCTGCATGTACCGGGCGAGAACGACCAGCTCGACGCCCTCCTCGCGCACCAGCCCGAGCAGCCGCGCCTCGGCCTCGGCCTTGTTCTCCCGCGTCACCGGGATGTGGTGGAAGGGAACGTCGTACGACCCCACGAGCTCGGCGAAGTCGGTGTGGTTGGAGACCACGGCGGCGATGTCCACCGGCAGCGCACCGATACGGGCCCGGAACAGCAGGTCGTTCAGGCAGTGCCCGAACTTGCTGACCATGAGGACGACCCGCATCTTCTCCTCGGGCTGGTGGATCTGCCAGTCCATGTGGAAGGCGTCACCGATCGCCGCGAAGCTGGCCCGCAGCTTCTCCACCGTCACCGGCGCCTCCGCCGAGAAGTGGACGCGCATGAAGAACAGACCCGTGTCGTGGTCGCCGAACTGCTGGCTGTCCTCGATGTTGCAGCCGGTCATGAAGAGGTAGCTCGACACGGCGTGCACGATGCCCTGCTTGTCGGGGCAGGACAGGATGAGGACGTACTGCTCGGCGGGCGCCGCGGCTCGGGTGGACTGCTCGTTCATGCAGGACAGGGTCCCATACCCACCGGCACCGCAGAGAACGCGTCCGTCACGCGGACCGGGTCATGATCTGCAGCACGTGCAGCGAACTCGGCGGCTGGTCCGGGTCGTCCCCGTCGGCCGTCGCCATCCGCACATGGGCGTCGCGCGCGGCCCGTACCGCCTCCGGCCACGCGGGGTGGTCGACGTAGGCGGAGACGGGTGCGTCCGGGCCGACCTGGTGCATGATCCGCAGCACCCGCAGGACCGCGGTGTCGACGAGGGCCGACTCCTGGGAGTCCCGGAAGATCGTGCCGACGTATTTCTCGGCGGACCAGTTGTCGAGCCAGGTGTCCTCGACGAGGCGGTACACGGCGTCGGTGACGTCCCCGTACCCCTCGACACCGGCCAGCCAGACGTCCCGCTGGAACCCTGGGTCGGAGAGCATGTGCAGCGCGGAGCGCACATTGCTGCGCCAGCGCCACCACGGCATGTCGTTCAGTGGCATGCCGCCCATGGTGGATGAGCGACGGCCGCGACGGGAAGAGTTCTCCGAACCTTGCACGGTCATCGATCGTACGTTCCTCGTCACACGCGCCTCACCGGCCCCCGCAATTCACCTTCGCGTCACCGACTGTTGACCGTAAGTCACTCCCGGGTTGGTCATGTGGCGGAAGCGTGTGTGCCCATGACCGGCAGGCGACGCATCCGCAGCACCTTCCTCCCCAAGATCCACCCGCCCGTCAGAGCCACCGCCCTCGCGGCGACGGCGCTGGCCGCGTGTGCGTCGCTGACCGTCGGTTGCGGGGTCATCCCCGGTGCCACGGGGGGCTCCGGGGATGACCCGATCAAGGTCATGACCTGGGCCCCGATGAACACCGGCGCCACCAACAAGCCCGGTATGCCCGCCTTCGCGCAGGCGTACGCCCGTTGGATCAACTCGCACGGCGGCATCGACGGCCGCAAGCTCTCCGTCCTGGTCTGCAACGACCACAACGACGCCGTCTCCGCCGCCAAGTGCGCCGAGCGCGCGGTCGACGAGAAGGTCGTCGCGGTGGTCGGCTCCTACAGTCAGTACGGCGACGCGTTCTTCCCGACGCTCGAGGGTGCCGACATCCCCTACATCGGCGGCTACGGCATCACCAACGCCGAGTTCGACAGCGTGGCCTCCTACCCCGTCAACGGCGGCCAGCCCAGCCTGCTCGCCGGCCTCGGCAAGGAACTCGGCGGCAGCTGCGGGCCCGTGGCGCTGGTCCGCCCCGACAGCATCGCGGGCGACGAACTCCACGTCATGCTCGACTCCGGTCTGAAGGCCTCCGGCCACGCCGCGGCGGACGACCAGCTGGCCGCGGAGGACGCCACCGAGTACTCGGCGCAGTCCGAGCGCGCCCTCGCCCATACGACCGGCGACCCGGTGCAGAAGGGGTGTGTGCTGCCCGCGCTCGGGGACCGCACCAGCACCTTCATGGACTCCTTCCGGCGCGCCCGCGAGGACTTTCCCGACGTACGCACCGGCACGGTCCTCGGCAGCGTCGACCAGACGGTGATAGACGCCTCCGGCGGGGCCGCGGGGCCCTACGAGGGGTCGTACATCACCGGCTGGTACCCGGTCGCGACCGATCAGCGCTGGGACCCGATGAAGAAGGTCATCAAGGAGCAGGCCTTCGACGACAACCGCATCGATCCCGCGGACGCCGGAGTGCAGACCACCTGGCTCGCGTACACCGTGTTCAAGGCCGCCGTCGACTCGCTCGGCGACGGCGAGCTGACGTCGACCGCCGTACGCAAGGCGCTCGACGACGGTCTGAAGGTCAACACGGGCGGACTGACCCCGACCCTCGACTGGGACTACGAGAACGGCCTCGGGGCCATCGGCCTGCCGCGCCTGGTCAACACCGAGGTGACGCTGCAGGCCGTACGCAAGGGCCGGCTGGTGGCGGCGCGCAAGGGCTTCACGGACGTACGCGAGACGCTGGCGAACGCCGACGTGAGCTAGGCCCGGGACCCGGCAGCGGGGGCCGCGAGGGGCGGCCCCCGCCGGTCACAGCTGGGTGCGGCTGCGTTCGGTCAGGCCGTACGTCTTCGCGATCGCGTTCCACAGCTTGGCCGCCGTGATCTTCTGCGTGCTGGCCTCGCCGCTCGCGGTATTGCCGGCCTGGGTCTGGCCGGTGGTCCGCGCCTGGCCCTTCTTGCAGCCCTTCTTGCCGGCGGTCTGGTCGGCCCACGCCGCGTAGTGGTTGTCGGCCGACGCGGACGCCTGCCACGCCTTGGTGAGGGCGGTGGTCAGCTGGGCGTGGTTCGGGAGCTGATCGACGGAGAGGCCGGACAGTCGGGTCACGAGGTCGTTGCGCTGGGTGGCCGCGTCCCGCAGGTCCTTGGCCGCCTGGCCGAGGTTCTTGCAGGCCTTCACGTCCTCCACCGCGCTGATCACCGACGCCCGGCTGTCACCGCTGTCGGCCAGCAGCTTGTCCAGCTCGACGGCCTGCGCCTCGGCCGGGTCGGCGGACGGCGAGGCGGACTCGCTCGCCGGCGCGGTCGCGGCGACGGTCTTGTTGCCGTCACCGTCGTCGTCCCCGCCGCCACTGGCCAGCAGCGCGCCCGCGCCGATGCCGAGGACGGCGATCCCGATACCGACGGCGGCGATGAGCGGCACGCGCGAACGGTTGCGGCCGCCGCGGCCACCACCGTCGTCGTGGTGGTCGCGGTGTCCGTACGACGGCTGCTGGTGCCCCGCGTGCGGCGGCTGCGCCTGCTCGAAGCGCGGCAACTGCTGCGTGGCCCCGGCCGGGCTCTCCCCGCCGGGCCCGCTGCGGAAGAGGTTGTCGAACTCGGCGGGCGGCTGGCGCTCCCCACCGTGCTGGCCGGGCACGGGCGCGATGTACTGCGTGGCCTCGGCGTCGGGCCCGGACACGGGCGGCAGCGGTCCGCCGCCCTGCGGGGCACGCCCCAGGAACTGCGTCTGCTCCGAGACCCCCTGCGCGGGCATCTCGGGCGGCAGCGCCCCGGGCGCGACCGGCGGGATGTACTGCGTCACACCCTCGTCCGGGGACACGGCGACCGGCGGGATGTACTGCGTGGCGCCCTCGTCCGCCGGGGGCAGGGGTATGCCGGTGGGGCCGCCGTGTCCGGCGGGCGTGCCGTACGCGTCGGTGGCGGGCGGCAGCGGGGCGCCGGGAGCGCCGTACCCTCCCGCGGTGTTCTGGTTCACCGGCGGCAGGTAGTACGAGGTCGGCTGGTCGCTGTCGTGGCCGGCGAGCGGCGGAGGCGCACCCGGGCCGGCGCCGTGCTGGGGGTTCTGGTTCACCGGCGGCAGGTAGTACGAGGTGGGCTGGTCGTTGTCGTAGCCGCCGGGCTGCGGCAGCGGCTGCGACGCGTCCTGGGCGCCCCACTGCTGGGCCTGCGCCTGGTACGGGTCGGGCGCACCCCACTGCTGTTCCTGCGGCGCACCCCAGCCCTCGCCCTGCTGCGGGGCGGGCGTCTGCTGCTCGGGCCCCCACGGGGTGCCCCAGGCCTGACCGCCGGGCGGGGGCGCGGGGGTCGGGTTCGGGGGGTGCGGCGCGGACTGGTAGCCGCCGGGTCCGCCCGTCTGGCCCGGCAGCAGCGGTTCGCCGCCGTCGGAGGGCAGCACGATGCCTTCGCGCGCCACGCGCGGCGAGGGCTCCTCGCCCTGTCCACTCTGCGTCACCGGGACTCCTACGAATGGGGGACCTTGTGAATCGTCGGCTCACGCTACCGGGTCCCCCGAGCCCGGTGCCACGCAGCACAGGACTGGACCGGTGTCCCTGTGACCGCGGTAACAAAACCGGGCCCGCATCCGCTATACAGACGCTCCTTTCGCCTCCGGAGCCTTCGTTTCCTGCGCGTTCACGCCCTCGTACCCCGGGGTTTCACGCCGCCGCCTGCAACTCCAGTCGCACTCCGAACTCCCGTACCACGGCCTCGTCCTGGAACGGCTCCAGCCGCTGCTGGAAGTCCTCCAGGTATTCGGCGCCCCGGTTGGAGCGGACGGTCTCCAGCAACTCCACGGCCTTCAGCCCGGTGTGGCAGGCCTGTTCGATCTCGCGCTGCTGCACCTGCGCGGTGGCGAGCAGCACATAGCCGATGGCCCGGCGCCGCGCCTTCGTCTCGGGAAGCCCGTCCAGCGACTCCTGCGCCCGCCGTGCCGCCGCCTCGGCCTGCCCGAGGTCCCGGTGGCAGTGCGCCAACTCGTCGGCGAGATAGGCCTCGTCGAAGTGCGCGATCCACGCCGGATCGTCCCCGGAGGAAGGATCCGCCGCCTCCAGCGCGCCCACCGCCCGCCCGGACGCCAGCTGCGCCGCCCGCGCGTCGCCCATCAACGCGTGCCCGCGCGCCTCGGCCGCGTAGAACATCGCCTCCGCGCGCGGCGTCACACGCCCCCGCGCCCCTTCCTGTGCCGCGCGCGCCAACTGCGCGATCTCGCGCGGGTTTCCGAGCTGCGCGGCGAGATGGCTCATGGACGCGGCGAGCACGTATCCGCCGTAGCCCCGGTCCCCCGCCGCCTGCGCGAGCCGCAGCGCCTGGATGTAGTACCGCTGCGCCAGACCCGGTTGGCCGGTGTCGATCGCCATGTACCCGGCGAGCTCGGTCAACCGCGCGACCGCGGCGAACAGTTCACGCCCCACGGCCTCCCGGTACGAACCGGCGAGCAGCCCGCTGACGACGCTGTTGAGGTAGTGCACGACGACCGGACGCACATGACCGCTGCCGTACTGGTGATCAAGGTCGACGAGCGCCTGGGTCATCGCCCGCACGGCCGCCACGTCGGACTGGCCCACCCGCGGTCCCGCCTGCCGCGCGACCTGCGAGTCCGGCGAGGAGATCAGCCAGTCGCGGCTCGGTTCGACGAGCGCGGACGCGGCGACCGAGGAGCCGGACAGGAAGTCCCGGCGCCCCACGTCACTGCGCCACAGTTCGCAGACCTGCTCGATGGCCCCCAGCACGGTCGGCGAGAACTGGAGACCGACGCCCGACGCGAGGTTCTTGCCGTTGGCCATGCCGATCTCGTCGATCGTGACCGTACGGCCGAGTTTGCGGCCCAGCGCCTCCGCGATGATCGCCGGGGCGCGTCCCCTCGGCTGCTGCCCGCGCAGCCAGCGCGCCACGGACGTCTTGTCGTAGCGCAGGTCGAGACCGTGCTCGGCGCCGCACATGTTGACCCGGCGGGCCAGCCCGGCGTTCGAGCAACCCGCTTCCTGGATGAGCGCCTGCAACCGTTCGTTCGGCTGCCGCGCGACGAGAGGCCTTGCGGCCATTGGCGTACCCCCTGTGGCTGCGGTGCCTGCCCACGCACCGAGTTGACGTGTCTTTCACCACCGGATCCCGCCGAGGTGAGCGAAGATTTCCGGCCGTGAAGATCAATGCCCCACCGACATACCGAAAATGCGAAGCATGCGAGGATTGCCGGGGTAAAAGACGGAAGCCACCCCGCATGTGGCTACCCACCTCCCCCCGCAGATCCTCCTGCGCGCCCCCACACATGCATCCATGCGCCCCAGATGCGGAATCGATGCGCTTCCCCCGCGCGCGGTACGGCCGTAACCCGAGGTGGCGGGGGGAGTTGTGTTGGGCGTGGAAGAGACGATCGCGAGCACCGAAGCCGCACAGATTCCGAAGCAGCGCGGGGAATCGCTGCTGGAGACCGCCGTACGCTACGCCGAGGAGCGCCACTGGGACGTGTTCCCCGGCACCTGGCTGGAAGCCGTCGACGGGGTGCAGCACTGCTCCTGCGGCGACGCGGCGTGCGCCGCGCCCGGCGCACACCCCTCGCGAGAGGACTGGGCGACGCAGGCCACGGGCAGTGCGACCGTCGCGCGCCGGTTGTGGTCGAAGCAGCCGCTCGCGTCGATCCTGCTGCCGACCGGTCGGACCTTCGACGCGATCTCCGTTCCGGAGACCGCCGGGTTCCTGGCGCTGGCGCGGATGGAGCGGATGGAGTTGACGCTGGGGCCGGTGACCCTGTCGCCGGATCGCCGGATGCACTTCCTCGTGCTGCCGGGTGCTTCGGTGAAGGTGCCGGACCTGGTGCGCAAGCTCGGCTGGACGCCGTCGTCGCTCGATCTGGTCGCGCTGGGCGAGGGCGCGTTCGTGGCGGCGCCCCCCACGCGGTACGGGTCCAGCGGGGCCGTGCAGTGGGCCTGCAGGCCCACGCCGGCGAACCGGTGGCTGCCGGACGCGGAGGAGTTGATCTCTCCGCTCGCCTACGCGTGCGGGCGGGACCGCTAAAAGTTCTCCGCGCCCCGTAGGTTGGCTTCCATGACGTCGGCAGTGAGTGTGCGTGGGCTCTGGAAGCGGTTCGGCCAGCAGGTCGCCGTCGCCGGGATCGATCTGGAGTTGCCCGCCGGGAAGTTCATCGGGCTCGTCGGACCCAACGGGGCCGGGAAGACCACCACCCTCTCCATGATCACCGGGCTGTTGCGGCCCGATCATGGCTCTGTCGAGGTCGTCGGGCACGACGTCTGGCGGGATCCCGTCGAGGTGAAGGCCCGGATCGGCGTCCTCCCCGAAGGACTGCGCCTCTTCGAACGCCTCTCCGGGCGGGAACTGCTCGCCTACTCCGGGCGGTTGCGCGGTCTGCCCGGCGCCGAGGTCGACAAGCGGGCCACCCAGCTCCTCGACGTCCTCGACCTGGCGGGCGCGCAGCACAAACTGGTCGTCGACTACTCGACCGGCATGCGGAAGAAGATCGGACTCGCGACGGCCCTGCTCCACAATCCCGAAGTGCTGTTCCTGGACGAACCGTTCGAGGGCGTCGACCCCGTCTCCGCACAGACCATCCGGGGGGTGCTGGAGCGGTACACGGGGTCGGGCGCGACCGTCGTCTTCTCCTCCCACGTCATGGAGCTCGTCGAGTCGCTGTGCGACTGGGTGGCCGTGATGGCCGCGGGACGCATCCGGGCGCACGGCCCTCTCGCCGACGTACTCGGAACCGCGCCCTCGCTGCAACACGCCTTCCTGGAACTCGTCGGGGCGGGCACGCGGAACACCGGGTCCGATCTCGACTGGCTGGGCGGCGGGGCGGCACGATGAGCGCCGACGTCACCGCCGTCGTCGTACGGCTGAAGCTGTCACTGTTGCGGAACGGGCTGAAGCAGTCCGGCGGGCGACGCGCCGCGTACATCGCGTCGGCGGTCATCACCCTGCTGTTCGCCGCGCTCCAGCTCCTCGGGCTGATCGCCCTGCGCGGGAACGAGCACGCCGTGTCCGTCGTCGTGCTGCTGGTGGCGGTGCTGGCGCTGGGGTGGGCGGTGATGCCGCTCTTCTTCCCCAGCGGGGACGAGACGCTCGATCCGACGCGCCTGGTGATGCTGCCGCTGCGCCCCCGGCCACTGGTGCGGGCGCTCCTCGCGGCCTCGCTGGTGGGGATCGGGCCGCTGTTCACCCTGTGCCTGCTCGTCGGGTCCGCGATCTCGGTGGCGCACGGCGGACTCGCGTACGTCGTCGGCGTCGTCGCGGTCGTGCTGGCGCTGTTGGTGTGCGTGGCACTCGCGCGGGCCGTGGCCGCCGCCAACGTCCGGCTGCTGACCAGCCGTAAGGGCCGGGATCTGGCCGTACTGAGCGGGCTGGTCATCGCGATCGGGGCGCAGCTCGTCAACTTCGGTGCGCAGCGGCTGGGTTCGAGCGGCCTTGCCGAGCTCGATCCGGCGGGCGAGGTGTTGAAGTGGGTGCCGCCTGCTTCCGCGATCGGGGCGGTGGAGTCGGTGAGCGAGGGGTCGTACGGGGTCGCTGTCGTCCAACTCGCGCTGAGCGCGGGGGCGCTGGCGGGCCTGATCGCCGTATGGGCCCGGCATCTGACCCGGCTGATGACCGCCCCCGACGGGTCCACCCTGCAGTCCGCCGGCGATTCCGGCTCGCGCGAGCGGACGTCGACCGGACTCGGGCGGCTGCTGCCCACCGGGCGCACGGGGACGGTCGTGGAGCGCAGCCTGCGGTACATCTGGCGCGACCCGAAGACCAAGGCGGCGTGGGTGACCTCGCTCGCGATCGGCCTGATCGTGCCCGTGTTCAACGCGCTGCAGGGCACCGGCTCGATCTACTTCGCCTGCTTCGCCGCGGGGATGCTCGGCATCCAGATGTACAACCAGTTCGGCCAGGACACCTCGGCGTTCTGGATGGTCGCCCTGACCATCTCCTCGACCCGGGACGCCTACGTCGAGCTGCGCGGCCGTGCGCTGGCCCTGCTGCTGATCACCCTGCCGTACGCCACCCTCGTGACCGTCCTGACCACGGCGATGCTCGGCGACTGGGCGCGGCTTCCCGAGGCGCTCGGCCTGTCCTTCGCCCTGCTCGGCGCGATGCTGGCGACGGGCGCGTGGGCCTCCGCCCGCTTCCCGTACTCCATCCCGCAGGAGGGCTACAAGAACGTGGCCCCCGGCCAGGCCGGACTCGCCTGGATCTCGATCTTCGGCGGCATGGTCGGCGCGGCCCTGCTGTGCGCCCCGGTCATCGTCCTGACGATCTGGCTGAACGTCAGCGCGGGCGGGGACGACTGGACCTGGCTACTACTGCCGACGGGCGCCGCGTACGGGGCGGCCATCACACTGGCGGGCCTGCACCTGGCGGCACCGAGGACGGCGGCAAGACTCCCGGAGATCCTGGCGGCGGTGAGCAAGGGCTGAAGCGTCTTTCGGGCCGCTGTTCGGCCGGTCATTTCTGACGCAGGGTGCCCGCAACGCCCTCAGGGGCGCGGGGAACTGCGCGACAAGCCACGAACCACCCGCCCACGACGACAGACCCCCGAGTTCCTGGGCGCTCATCACTCCGTGAGCCCGTCGATGAACGGCTCGATCGCCGCCCGCCACGCATCCGGCTGGTCGTAATGAACGAGATGCCCGGCATCAGCGACCTCCGCGTACTCCCCCCGAGGCAGCACCCGCACCATCTCCTGCGCCTCCGCCCGTCCCAACTCCCCGTCGAGCCCTCGCACGACCAACGCGGGGCACCGCACCTGCGCCAACTCCTCCCAGTGCGCGTCGAACACCCACGGTTCCCGGGACTTCAGCATCTGCTCATGCTCGAACACCGGCCGCCATCCGTCCGGCGACTCGGCCATCACCTCGGCGTAGAACTCCCCCCGCGCCGGATTGGGCCGCTCCACCCACGGATCGTCCTCCCCGAACCACTTGCGTACGTCGGCGAGGGTGGCGAAGGGCACGGGCCAGGCCTTGAACCAGTCCGCCCACTCCCGCTGCGAGGCCGCGCCGAGCGCGGAGGCCCGCATGTCGCAGATGATCACTCCGGACACCAGGTCCGGCCGCTTCGCGGCGAGCTGCCAGGCGGTCAGCGCCCCCATGGCGTGGCCGATGAGGACGGCGGGGCCGAGGCCCAGCTGTTCGAGGGCCGCTTCGGCGTCCTCGACGTAGGCCTCGCGGGTGAAGGAGGCCTGTGGAGGCTTGTCGCTGCGGCCGTGGCCGCGCTGGTCGAGGGCGACGGCCCGGTGGCGTTCGGAGAGCCAGCGGGCGGTGGAGGCCCAGTGGGAGGCGCGGCCCATGAGGCCGTGCAGTAAGAGCACGCCGGGCGAAGGATCGAGGGCGCCCTGTGCGGTCCGCTGACCGACGCGCCGCCCGGCTGTCTCGCCGTTCTCCCGGACGCCGTGCTCCGTCGCGTCCCTCGCCGGGTCGGGCTTGGGAGGGTCGCCGAACTCCCAGGCGGCAAGACGTACGCCGCCCGCCCCGGTCACGTCGATGCGCCGCGCCATTGGTCCTGGCACCCCCCTCAACGGGTTCGTCGAAGTCCGTTCCGGCACCGCACCCCGAAGGACGCCGAGCCGGTCGGTCCTGTGAACCGTGTGCTGTCTGCCCTGCCTGACGTGCCTGCTGTCGTGCCGCCCCCTCCCTGAAGCGCACGTTCCGCCCGACGTGTCACCCGAAGGCTATCGAAAGCCCATTCGAGAATGCGGTTTCCGCCGACAACACCCCTCGTTTGAGTGACCTTGCTCAAGGATTGATCGTCGCCGCCGAGGGGAGATCTTCAGCGGGAGGCGGACCGGTCGGGGAAACCGGTCCGAGGGGAATGACCCTGGGAGCTCGGGGCTCCGGGTCAGCACAGGGGAGGACAGGCCCCGGCGCCATATGGCGCCGGGGCCCTCCACACGTCTGCGGCACATCCTCCCCGCCCCCTCAGGTCATATGCCTCACGCGACAGCCTCGCACGCGGGGCGTCCGAGCGCTGCGATTCGGCACAGTGAATCTTGGAATCGACGAGATCATCGGGATGCCACAACTGCCTCTGTCGTCCCGGCAGTTGAACACCCGACAGAAGGTGTACGACGGTCAGCGCTTGGCGACGAACACATGCGACGCGACGTCCGACTCCAGCTCGGCCGCCTCACCCCCGCTGCCCACCAGCACCCCGCCGGCCGACTCCGTCACGCTCACCACCGAACCGGGCTGCACGCCCGCCCGGCGCAGCGTGTACATCAGCTGGGCGTCGGTCTGGATCGGCTCGCCGATACGCCGGACGACGACCGTCTTGCCCTCCGGACCCGGGTCCAGGTCGGCCAGCGACACCATGCCCTCGTCCAGGAACGGGTCGGCGCCGTCCTTCTCGCCGAGCTCCTCCAGGCCGGGGATGGGGTTGCCGTACGGCGACTCGGTGGGGTGGCGGAGCAGCTCGAGCACCCGCCGCTCCACGGCCTCGCTCATCACGTGCTCCCAGCGACACGCCTCGGCGTGCACCTGCTCCCACTCCAGCCCGATGACGTCGACGAGCAGGCACTCCGCGAGCCGGTGCTTGCGCATCACGCGCGTCGCCAGCCGGCGCCCCTCGTCGGTCAGCTCCAGGTGCCGGTCGCTCGCCACGGACACCAGCCCGTCGCGCTCCATCCGCGCCACCGTCTGGCTGACGGTCGGCCCGCTCTGGTCGAGCCGCTCGGCGATCCGGGCGCGCATGGGGACCACACCTTCCTCCTCCAGCTCGAGGATGGTGCGGAGATACATCTCCGTGGTGTCGATCAGTCCGGACATACGTGCCCCTCGATGAGATCTGCCGGAAGCGCAACGACTTCGCGGCGCGTGCGCTGGCCCTGGCCTCAATTCTGACGCATAGCACTGACAACCGTGCCGCGCCGGTGAAACGAGCTGGTTTCGGCAGCGCTCCGGTGGCGTCGGTGCCGGGCGCAGGCGGGTTCGCGCACGGGCCGTCACGGCTCGGCCCCGCCGTATTGACACCGCAGTGGTCCAGACCGCACGGTGATCCGCGACACAGCCGACCCGAAGGGGCCCGTATGAGCGACGGCACGCCCGCCGACCGGTTCTTCGACGCTGCGATCGGCCTGCTCCAGCGGGTCCGCGAGGAGGAGGCCGCGCACATCGACGCGGCCGGGGCGCTCCTCGCCGACACCGTCGCCGCCGGGGGCCGGCTGTTCGCCTTCGGCGCCGGGCACTCCTCGCTCGCCGCGCAGGACGTCGTCTACCGCGCCGGCGGTCTCGCACTGATGAACCTGCTCACCGTCCCCGGTGTCGTCGGCGTCGACGTCATGCCCGCCACGCTCGGCTCCGCCCTGGAGCGCGTCGACGGCCTCGCGACCGCCGTCCTCGACTCCTCCCCGCTCCGCGCGGGCGACACCCTCGTGATCATCTCCCTCTCCGGCCGCAACGCCCTCCCCGTCGAGATGGCGATGAGCGCACGCGCGCGCGGCGTGAAGGTCATCGGCGTGACCTCGGTGGCGTACGCCTCGGAGACGACCCCCCGCCACTCCTCCGGCACCTACCTCAAGGACCACTGCGACGTCGTCCTCGACTCCAAGATCGCCATCGGCGACGCGGAACTCACCCTCGACACCGTCCCCGCCCCCTTCGCCCCCGCCTCCACGGTCGTCACCTCGGCACTCCTCCAGGCCGCCGTGGCAACGGCGGCGGCCGACCTGGCGGCACGGGGCATCGAGCCCCCGATGCTGCGGTCGGGGAACGTGGACGGGGGGCTGGCGTGGAACGCGCGGGTGTTCGAGGAGTACGGGGACCGGATCTTCTACCGGCACTAGCGGGCGGCTGGACGGCGGACCGTCACCTCACCGTCGTAGAACCCCCGCCAGATCGAGCGCCGAGGCGATCCGCACCGCCACATCCTCCGCGTACACCGCGTCGGACCGCTCGAACTGGCTCCGCCCGGCCCCCCGCAGGAACGTCACGACCCCCAGCGTCCGCCCCCGGCTCCGCAGGACCGCGCACAGCGCGTGTACCGCGTCCCCCGGCCACTGCCGGGCCACGGCCCACTCGCGTGCCTTCTCGGGCGGTACCGCCCCCACGCTGGCCCGTACGGCGCCCGTCCGGTCCACGCACTGGAGCGCCGGATGTCCCTCGGCGTAGCGCACGGGCAACCCGGCCTGTCCGGTCAGCAGGCTCGGGCCCGGCGCCCCGGAAGGCGTCGAGGCGACCCGTACCAGCCGTACCGGTGTGTCCGACTCGGCGGCCGGTTCCCCCGCGACCCGGTCGATCAGCGCGTGGTCGGCGAAGCCGGCGAGGGCGAAGTCCAGGTGGATCGTCGCGGCCTCGGCCGGGTCCTCGCACTCGGCGGCGGCCCGGGCCGCCCGGTGCAGCTGGTTGGTGCGGAAGCGCAGCAGGGACGCCTCCTGCTCGGCCTGCTTGGCCTCGGTGACGTCGTTGAAGAGCCATCCGACGCCCAGCGGCACCGGCTCCTCGGCGAGCGGCGAGGCCAGGCGTACGAAGCCGCAGCGCCAGCAGCGCCGCTGTTCGCCCTCGGGCGTGCGCACGCTCACCCAGATCTCGGCGGGTGCGGGCGGCGCGCCCTCGGCCAGCACATGGGTGAGCGCGCTCTCCAGCTCCTCCACACCCTGCGCGAGCAGCTCCCCGAGGGGCCGCCCCAGGACGGACCTACGGCCGATGCCGAGGGCCCGGGCCGCGTGCGCGTTCACCGCTGCCGGCCGTAGATCGGCGTCGACGAGCACGACACCCCAGCTGGCGTCCTCGAACAGGGCCTCGCTCAGTGCGATGGACCGCTCCAGGTCGATCTGCGCGTGCACCTCGCTGAAGGCGCAGTACACCCCGGCCGGCTTCCCGTCGGATCCGCGTACGGCGGCCGACTGGGTCCGTACGAGGACCCGCCCGCCCTCCTTGGTCAGCAGGGCGAACTCGTGCACCTGCCGTCCGGGAGCCCGCATGGCGGACAGCAGCCACCCCTCGACCTCCTGGGCGTCCGCGCTGCGCACCGCCCACCCGGCGAACCCCTGCCGCCCCACCGCCTCCGCCGCGGTCCAGCCCAGGATCCGTTCGGCCTCGCGGTTCCAGTGGGTGACGACGCCGTCGGCGTCGAAGGCACACAGTGCCGCGTCCATGCCGTCGAGCAGGGCAGCGAGCAGATCCGCGCCGTCGGGCTGTTCGGGCTCGTCGGGCCCCAGCTCGTCGGTGGTCCCACTACGCCGCGAAGCACTCACCTGGACCCCCTGCAGGCTGCGTCCGTCCGTCCGGCACGTCGGTTCGCTCACTTGCAATCATCTAACTGGAACGTGACGCAGCACACACCGGGTTCCCGCAAGTTGGGGGAATCGTTGTACGCCGCTTCTGTCTCTACGGTGCCCGATCCAGCCTGAGGTCGACCCACAGGTCGGTCTCGGGCGGCAGCACATAGCGTTCGACCTCGGTGAATCCGTGTCTCTCGGCGAAGCGCAGACCGTCCTCGTTGACGGCCAGGACACAGGTCTCGATCGTGGTGGCGCCCAGCACGCGTGCGTGGGCGAGCCCGTTCTCGTACAGCGCCGTCCCGAACCCCTGCCGCCGGTGCTCGGGCAGCACGCGCGCGATGACCGTCGCCGCCCCGTCCTCCGGGGGCCGCACCGTGGAGCAGCCGACGAGCACGTCACCGACGTACGCGTTCTCCAGCCGGTACCGCGCGCCGCGCTCCCGCACCGTGGCGAGGTCCAGCTCGTCGGCCGGAATGATCACGTTGTGGACGTATCGCCACTGCTCGAGCATGGCGTCGCCCACGGCGGGCTCTATTCGAACATCAGGCACGAGATCCGCTTTCCCGCCGCGCGTACACCTCAATCTCGATCTTCATACGAGGATCCGCGAGCCCGCACATCATCATCGTCGCCGCCGGCCGCACCTCCCCGAACGTCCGCCGCAGCACCGGCCAGCACGGCTCGAAGTCCTCCCGGTCGGGCAGGAGGTACCGCACGCGGACGACATCGGCGAAGGTGCAGTCCGCCTCCGCCAGTGCCGCACCGATGTTCCGTACGCACTGCTCGGCCTGTTCGACGACGTCGTCGGAGATCGTCATCGTCGTGTAGTCGAACCCGGTCGTCCCCGACACATGCACCCGGTCGCCGTCGACGACGGCCCGGGCGTAGCCGATCTGTTCCTCGAACACCGAACCACTGAGAATCGCGAGTCGCTCTGTCATGGGGCGAACGCTAGGAGTCGCGCCGTTGATCCGTCCATGGCGATTCCGGCGCCGTGAGCCGCTCCCTCGCCGTCATCGGCGGCGGCTGCTCCGACGACAGCTTCATGGACTTCCGTGCGGGGCTGATCGCCCAGGGACGCGAGGGGTACGAGCGGGCGGCCGCCGTGCCGGACAGCCTCCGCGGATCATGCCGAGGTCATCGGCGCGGCCGCCGACTTCGAGGACCGGACGCTCTTCCACGAGGATGCCGACTACTGCGCCTCGGACGCGTACGAGCGGATCACCGGAGACGGCGAGGCCTTCTACGGGGCCTGGAGACAGTACGCAGCGGATCATCCGGACCCCCGCGCCGAGACCGACATGGGCGAGGACTTCGACTTCGACGACGATGACGGGATGCGGCGACGGCTGCCCCGGCTCGCCTTGCTCTTCCTTTCCGAAAAACCGGTTGATCGGTGGCCGACCGGTTCCTAGGGTGTGGCGTATCGCTGAAAGGAGGTGATCGGGTTAATGAGTGACACCCGGGCGCGAGAGGTGGCTGCGGGCTAGCGGCCTGCCACCACACGAAGTGCGGTGCCGGACCAGCGTGTGCGAGACGCACGCAGCCGGCCAATCCAACGCAGTCACCCGACCCGCAAGCTCGCCGGTACGTCCGGCCGGCTCCCCCGCTCCGGCGGCGGGAACCCGAGCTTGCGGGTCGTCTGCGTTCCTGGAGGATTTCCGGGAGTGATCTGCGACACCCGCGTTTCTTCCGGCGCGCAGTACCCTGACCTCATGCTTTCGCTCGTTCGACGCCGCCACGTGGACTACGTCCGCGTCACGAGCATGGGCTGTCGACGCTCCATCTGAGCCTCCGGCCCCTTCTGACGCAGCCACCCGCTGCCGCTTCCTCCTTTCCTGCTTCTTCTCCTTCTGTGGACGAACTCCATGACGAACGTGCCGACGAATCCGTCGTACCAGCAGCTCCCGATCATCGATCTCTCCGCCGCCGATCGCGGCCCCCAAGCCCGTGCGCTGCTCCGTGCCCAGCTGCACAGTGCCGCCCATGACGTGGGGTTCTTCCAGCTCGTCGGGCATGGGGTCAGCCGTGAGGAGGTCGGTTCCCTGCTCTCCGCCATGCGGAGGTTCTTCGACCTTCCCGAAGCGGAGCGACTCGCCATCGACAACGTCCGCTCGCCGCACTTCCGTGGATACACACGGACCGGGGACGAGCGGACGGGGGGCAGCAGGGACTGGCGGGACCAGCTCGACATCGGGGCCGAGCGGGAGGCTCGCATACCGGGTGCCGATGAGCCCGCCTACTGGTGGCTCCAGGGCCCCAACCAGTGGCCGGGCTCACTGCCCGAGCTGCGGACCGCCGCGCTGGGGTGGGTCGAACGGCTCAGCTCCGTCGCCGAGCGGCTGCTGCACGAGCTGCTCGCTTCCATCGGAGCGCCGGCCGACTTCTACGACCCGGTCTTCGGGGCGCACGCCCATCCGCATCTGAAGCTCGTGCGGTACCCGGGGAGTGCCGGGGACGGCGCCGATCAGGGGGTCGGTGCCCACAAGGACTACGGGTTCCTGACCCTGCTGCTCCAGGACCAGGTCGGCGGGCTCCAGGTGCAGCGCGAGGACGGGCAGTTCCACGATGTGCCGCCGCTGGACGGGGCGTTCGTCGTGAATCTCGGTGAGCTGCTGGAGGTGGCCACCAACGGGTATCTCGTCGCCACGAATCACCGGGTCGTCTCCCCGCCCGGGGCGACCGAGCGGTTCTCCGTCCCGTTCTTCTACAACCCGCGCCTCGACGCGCGCGTGGAGCCGCTGTCCTTCCCGTACGCCTCCGCCGCACCGGGCGTCTCCGACGACCCCACCAACCCGCTGTTCGCGGAGTACGGCTACAACGAACTGAAGGGCAAGCTCCGGGCGCATCCACTGGTGGCGGAGCGCCACCACGGCGGCCTGCTGGCTCCGGCCTAGTTCAACACCCCGAGGGGGCGCGGGGCTGTGTCGATCTGCGGCTCCCGCCGCGTGGGCGCGACAAGCCGCATCGCACCCGCAGTCACCCGCGCCCCTCAGGCACCTCTCTCAGTGGGCGATGTCCTCGAACCCCGAGACATCCTGCGGACTACGCGACCCCGGCCCCACATACCGCGCGGACGGCCGCACGAGCCGTCCCGTCCGCTTCTGCTCCAGGATGTGCGCCGACCAGCCCGCCGTACGCGCGCACGTGAACATCGACGTGAACATGTGCGCCGGCACCTCGGCGAAGTCCAGGACGATGGCCGCCCAGAACTCGACGTTGGTCGCGAGCACCCGGTCGGGACGGCGGGCGTGCAGCTCCGCCAGGGCCGCCTTCTCCAGGGCTTCGGCGACCTCGAAGCGCGGCGCGCCCAGCTCACGGGCCGTACGTCGCAGCACGCGCGCGCGGGGGTCCTCGGCGCGGTAGACGCGGTGGCCGAAGCCCATCAGGCGCTCGCCCTTGTCGAGGGCCTGCTTGACGTACGCGTCGGCGTCCCCGGTGCGCTCGATCTCCTCGATCATGTGCAGGACGCGGGAGGGGGCGCCGCCGTGCAGCGGGCCGGACATGGCTCCCACGGCGCCCGAGAGGGCGGCGGCGACGTCCGCGCCGGTGGAGGCGATGACCCGGGCCGTGAACGTGGACGCGTTCATGCCGTGCTCGGCGGCGGACGTCCAGTACGCGTCGACCGCGGCGACGTGCTTGGGGTCGGGTTCGCCGCGCCAGCGGATCATGAAGCGTTCGACGACGGACTGGGCCTTGTCGATCTCGTTCTGCGGGACCATGGGGCGGCCCTGGCCGCGGGCGGACTGGGCGACGTACGACAGGGCCATGACGGCCGCCCTCGCGAGGTCGTCGCGGGCCTGGGCCTCGTCGATGTCGAGGAGGGGTTTCAGGCCCCAGACGGGGGCCAGCATCGCGAGCGCGGACTGGACGTCCACTCGGATGTCGCCGGAGTGCACGGGGATCGGGAACGGCTCGGCGGGCGGCAGGCCGGGGCGGAAGGCGCCGTCGACGAGCAGGCCCCAGACGTTGCCGAACGAGACGTTGCCGACCAGGTCCTCGATGTCGACGCCCCGGTACCGCAGGGCGCCGCCTTCCTTGTCCGGTTCGGCGATCTCCGTCTCGAACGCGACGACTCCTTCGAGGCCAGGTACAAAGCCGGGGTCGAGGTCGGACATCAGGCGGCTCCTCATGATGTGTGCGACAGGTCTTGTCGGGGGCGGTGCGGGGACAACCTGCGGAAGGGACGGCTCCGGATGGTCGGTTGGCCCTGTGATGCCCCGTACGGCAGGTGGTCACCCCACCGCGGGGACATCTGCACCATATCCCCGAGTGCCACCTTTGGGGAGCTCTTGCGGCACTGAGTGCCACCCTTGTGCGGTGGGCCCCGACCGGCTCTCCGGCGGATTCCATACGGCAGGATGACGGCGTGACCGACGCAGACGCCGTCTCCCGCGACCCCGTACCCTTCCCCGATCCCGCCGCCATGCGCAAGCAGTACCGGGCCGAAGGGCTCGCCGAGGTCGACCTCGCCGCCACGCCCGTGGGGCAGTTCGCGCGCTGGTTCAAGCAGGCCGCGACGGAGGCCCAGCTGTTCGAACCGAACGCCATGGTGGTCTCCACGGCGGACGCGGAGGGCCGGCCCACCTCTCGTACGGTGCTGCTGAAGCAGTTCGACGAGCAGGGGTTCGTGTTCTACACGAACTACGGCTCCCGCAAGGCGCGTGACCTCTCCGAGAATCCGTACGTCTCGCTGCTCTTTCCGTGGCACCCGATGGCCCGGCAGGTCGTCGTCACGGGTGTCGCGCGCCGTACCGGGCGGGACGAGACCGCCGCGTACTTCCGGACCCGCCCGCACGGTTCGCAGCTCGGGGCGTGGGCCAGTGCCCAGTCGTCGGTGATCGCCACACGGACGGACCTGGAGGCGTCGTACGCCGAGCTCGAGGCCCGCTATCCGGAGGGCGAGCAGGTGCCGGTGCCGCCGAACTGGGGTGGTTTCCGGGTGGCTCCGCAGACGGTGGAGTTCTGGCAGGGCCGGGAGAACCGGCTGCACGACCGGCTGCGGTACGTGGCGGAGCCGGACGGGAGCTGGCGGGTGGAGCGGCTCAGTCCCTGAGCGCGGCGGGCGCTCAGCCCAGCGCGTCGTCCAGCAGTACGGCCCACTGGGCGACGACCCGTTCCCGGCGCCCCGCGTCGTCCGTGAGCAGGTTGGCCAGCCCCAGGCCCCGGGCCATGTCCAACAGGCCCTGGACCGTCTCCCGCACCCCGGGCCTGGACTCGTCCGCGCCCAGG
This sequence comes from Streptomyces sp. NPDC002817, assembly GCF_053592055.1. NCBI lineage: Bacteria > Bacillati > Actinomycetota > Actinomycetes > Kitasatosporales > Streptomycetaceae > Streptomyces > Streptomyces sp. NPDC002817. The sequence continues at coordinate 263,265 of NZ_JBSFUY010000002.1, read as the reverse complement.
AGCTCCACCGCGATGCGGTGGCTGTCGCGGCCGACGCGGGCCTCCAGCTCCGTCACGTTGGGGCGGAGCTGGTCCTCGTTGGAGGCGGCGACCCACAGATGCAGGGCCGCGCGGAACAGAGGGCCGGTGTAGAGGTCGACGAGGGCTGCCACCACGGTGCGCCGGTCGGCCGTCGTGCCCTGCGGAAAGAGCGCCCGCAGAGCCGTCGAGCGTTCCTCCGCCACGTACTCCACCGCCGCCGTGAACAGGTCCTCCCGGGTCGGGAAGTGGTGCTGGGCGGCGCCTCGGGAGACGCCCGCGCGTTCGGCGACGACGGACACCGTGGAGCCCGCCCAGCCGTGTTCGGCGAGGCAGGCCACGGCGGCTTCCAGGAGCCGCTGCCGGGTGGCCCGGCTGCGGTCCTGTTTGGGAGTACGTTCCACACGGTCGCCGACCGTGCTCACAGCGCCCATGCGGGGTCCCGTCGTTCCAGAAAGGCCGTCATGCCCTCGCGGGCCTGTGCGGAGGCGAACAGGCGGGCCGAGAGTGCGCTGAGGTCGGCCGCGTCCCGGTCGAAGGCTTCCAGCACCCTAGCGGTGAGCAGCTGTTTCGTCTCCGCCAGGCCTTCGGGGGCCGCCTTGCGGAGGCCGTCCAGGATGGGTTCCAGTACGTCGTCCACGTCGTCGCCGGTCGCCGTCAGGAGGCCGATGCGGGCGGCCTCGGCGGCGTCGAAGCGTTCGCCGGTGAGGTAGTAGCGGGCGAGGGCGCGGGGGTCGGTGCGGGGCAGCAGCGGCAGGGAGATCACCGCGGGGGCCACCCCGATCCGTACCTCCGTGAAGGCGAAGCTCGACTCGGTGGCCGCCACCCCGATGTCGCAGGCCGCCAGCAGGCCCAGTCCGCCCGCACGGACGTGACCGGTGACCCGGGCGAGCACCGGTTTGGGGAGCCCGACGATCTGCCGGAGCAGTCCCACCAGGGCCTGGGGATCCGGTGGGTCCTTCAGGTCGGCGCCCGCGCTGAACGTGTTCCCGGTGTGGGTGAGGACGATCGCGCGTACGTCGCCGTCCTTCTCCCCTTCGGCCAGGGCGGTCGCCAGCCCGCCCACCAGCGCGGCCGACAGGGCGTTGCGGTTGTGCGGCGAGTCGAGGGTGAGGGTCTCGATTCCCCGCGCGCGTGCGCGGCCGATCAGTGTCACTGGAGCTCCCTCAGTCGGCGGCGCAGGATCTTCCCGGAGGCGGCCCGCGGTACCCCGTCGATGAAGGTGACCTGGCGGACGCGTTTGTAGGGGGCGACGCGTTCGGCGACGTACATCATGACCTCTCCTTCGGAGAGGTCGGTGACGGTGGGCTGGCGGACCACGTACGCGTGCGGGACCTCGTTGCCGTCGTCGTTGTAGACGCCGATGACGGCGGCGTCGGCGATGCCGGGGTGGGTGAGGAGGAGGGCCTCGAGCTCGGCCGGGGCGACCTGGAAGCCCTTGTACTTGATGAGCTCCTTGACCCGGTCGACGACGAACAACCAGCCGTCGGCGTCGGCATGGCCCACGTCGCCGGTGTGCAGCCAGCCGTCGGGGTCGATCATGGCGGCGGTGGCGTCGGGGCGGCCCAGGTAGCCCTTCATGACCTGGGGGCCGCGGATGAGGATCTCGCCGTCCTCTGCGACGCCGACGTCCTTGTCGGGGTCGTCGAGGGAGACGATGCGCATCTCGGTGCCGGCGACGAGGCGGCCGACCGTGCCGGGCGGTGCGTGGCGCATGGCGGCCAGGGGGACGACGTGGGTGCCGGGCGAGAGTTCCGTCATGCCGTACGCCTGGCCCACGGGCGGCAGGTTCAGGCGCTGCGAGCAGGCCTCGGCGAGCTTGGCGTCCAGGGGGGCGGCGGCGCTGATGATGTATTGCAGCGTCGACAGGTCGTACTGGGTGACCAGCGGGTGCTTGGCGAGGGCCAGGACGATCGGCGGGGCGACGTACAGGCCGGTGATGCGGTGGTTCTGGATGGCCGCGAGGAAGGTCTCCAGGTCGAAGCGGGGCAGGACGACGACGGTGGCGCCGTTGCGCAGGGGCCCGTTCATGAGGGCCGTCAGACCGTAGATGTGGAAGAAGGGCAGCACGGCCAGGATGCGGTCGCCGGGGCCCACCGCGAGGGCGGGCGAGAGCTGCGCGAGGTTGGTGGCCAGCTGGCGGTGGGTGAGCATGACGCCCTTGGGGATGCCGGTCGTGCCCGAGGAGTACGGCAGTGCCGCCACGTCCTCCACGGGGTCGATGTCGATGACCGGTTCCGGGGCCGTCGAGCCCAGCATGTCGATGAGCGAGCGGTGTCCCGGCGCGCTGTCGCAGACGAAGATCTCCTCGACGCCGCCCGCGAGTTCGGCCGCCCGGCGGGCCGTCCCCAGCAGCGGGGAGACGGTGACGATCCAGCGGGCCGCGGAGTCCTTGAGCTGCTTGGCGAACTCCTCCGGCGTGGCCAGCGGGTGCACGGTGGTGACGGTGGCCCCCGCGCGCGTGGCGGCGTAGAACGCCGTCGGGAACGCGATCGTGTTGGGGCTGTGCAGCGCGAGCACGTCCCCCTTGGTCACCCCCGCCTCGGCGAGACCGGCGGCGACGCGCCGGTGGAACACGTCCAGTTGGGCGTACGTGAGGGTGGTGCCGTCCGTGCCGTCGATCAGCGCGGGGTTCTCGCCGAACTCGGCCGCCCGGCCCAGGACGGCCTCGTGGATGGGGAGTTCGACGGGTGGGACGTCTGCGTACTCGCTGCGGAACACGGTTCCTCCAAGACGGCCTAGTACGACTTGGGCAGGCCCAGGGTCTGGTGGGAGACGTAGTTGAGAATCATCTCCCGGCTCACCGGAGCAATACGAGCCACGCGCGAGGCCGTTATCAACGAGGCGAGCCCGAATTCCCGGGTGAGGCCGTTTCCGCCGAGGGTGTGCACGGCCTGGTCGACCGCCTTCACGCAGGCCTCCCCCGCCGCGTACTTCGCCATGTTGGCGGCCTCGCCCGCGCCGACGTCGTCGCCGGTGTCGTAGAGATGGGCCGCCTTCTGCATCATCAGGCGGGCCAGTTCGAGGTCGATGTGCGCCTGCGCCAAGGGGTGCGCGATGGCCTGGTGGGCGCCGATGGGGGCGTTCCAGACGGTGCGGTCGCGGGCGTACTCGATGGCTTTGGCGAGCGCGTACCGGCCCATGCCGATCGCGAAGGCGGCCGTCATGATGCGTTCGGGGTTCAGGCCGGCGAAGAGCTGGAGCAGGCCCGCGTCCTCGTCTCCGACGAGTGCGTCGGCGGGGAGGCGTACGTCGTCGAGGGTCAGCTCGAACTGCTTCTCCACCGCCTGGAGTTCCATGTCGATCTGGCGGCGGGTGAAGCCTTCCGCGTCCCGGGGGACGATGAAGAGGCAGGGCTTGAGGCGGCCGGTTCGGGAGTCCTCGGCGCGGCCGACGATGAGGGTGGCGTCGGCCATGTCGACGCCGGAGATGAAGACCTTGCGGCCGGTGAGGAGCCAGTCGGTGCCGTCTCTGCGGGCCGTGGTGGTGATGCGGTGGCTGTTGGAGCCGGCGTCGGGTTCGGTGATGCCGAAGGCCATGGTGCGGGTGCCGTCCGCGAGGGCGGGGAGCCACTCGCTCTTCTGGGCGTCGGTTCCGAAGCGGGCGATGACTGTGCCGCAGATGGCCGGGGAGACGACCATCATGAGGAGGGGGCATCCTGCGGCGCCCAACTCCTCCAGGACCAGGGAGAGTTCGGAGATGCCGCCGCCTCCACCGCCGTATGCCTCCGGCAGGTTGACGCCGAGGTAGCCGAGTTTGGCCGCCTCGGACCAGAGTTGTTCGCGGTCGTAGGTGCGGCCGTGGCGTTTGCCGAGGGCGGCTACCGCTGCTCGGAGGGCTTTGTGTTCGTCGGATTCGATCGTGGATGGCATGGGACTCCTCCCGGGTGCGAGTTGTCTGTGGGTGGTCGCGCAGTTCCCCGCGCCCCTCAGGCGGGTTCGACCACCGCCAGTAGAGAGCCGACCGTTACCTGTTGGCCGGGCAGTACCTGGAGAGCGCTCAGCACTCCTGCGACCGGTGCCGTGATCTTGTGTTCCATCTTCATTGCCTCCAGCCACAGGAGGGGCTCTCCGGCCTTCACCGGCGCTCCTACGGCCAAGTTCTCCGCGACCCTGACCACCGTTCCCGGCATCGGGGCCACCAAGGAACCCGGGGCCAGCTGGGCCGCGGGGTCCGAGAAGCGGGGCAGCGCCCTGAGCCGGGTCGCGTTGACGTACACCTCGTCGCCGTACCTCGTCACCTCGAACTTGCGCTGCACCCCCTCCACTTCGAGTACGACCAGAGCCGCGTCCGCGTGCACGACCCGCACCCCGTCCGCCTCCAGGCCGTTCCGGGTGTGGCGGTAGCGGACCTCGTGCTCCTCGCCTGCCAGTTCGTAGCGCCTGGTCTGGGGCTGGGAGGGGACGTTGCGCCAGCCTCCGCCGAAGCGGGAGCGGCCGTGGGCGTCGCGGAGGGCGGCGGCCAGGGGGGCGTACGGGTCGGGGGGCGGGGGTGTCAGAGAGGCGAGGTGGCGGTCGTAGAAGGCGGTGGTCATCGCCGCCGTCGTGAACTCCTCGTGGCGCAGGCTGCGGACCAGCAGGTCCCTGTTGGTCGTGGGGCCGTGGATCGTGGCCCGTTCCAGCGCGCCCGCCAGTTTGCGGAGTGCCTCCGCGCGTGTGGGGGCGTGGGCGATGACCTTGGCGAGCAGGGGATCGTAGTGGACGCCGATCTCGGTGCCGTCGTCGTAGCCGGTGTCGAGGCGGACGGCTTCCGGGACGGTCAGGCGGTGGAGGGTGCCGGTCTGGGGAGTCCAGTCGGTCGACGGGTCCTCGGCGTAGAGGCGGGCCTCGATGGCGTGGCCACGCGCGTGTGGTGGTTCGTCCGCGTCCAGCGCGCGGCCTTCCGCCACCGCGATCTGGAGAGCCACCAGGTCCACGTCGAACACCGCCTCCGTCACCGGGTGTTCGACCTGGAGGCGGGTGTTCATCTCCAGGAACTGCGCCTTGCCGTCGGCGACCAGGAACTCGACCGTGCCGGCGCCCACGTAGTCGACCGCGCGGGCGGCGCGTACGGACAGCGCGTGCAGCTCGGCCACGAGCGCGTCGGAGAGTCCGGGTGCCGGGGACTCCTCGATGACCTTCTGGTGGCGGCGCTGGAGGGAGCAGTCGCGGCTGCCGAGCGCCCAGACCGTGCCGTGGGTGTCGGCGAGGATCTGAACCTCGACGTGGCGGCCGTTCTCGATGTACGGCTCCAGGAAGACCTCACCGTCCCCGAAGGCGCTCGCGGCCTCGGCGCGGGCGCCCTCCAGTGCGGCGCCCAGCTCCTCCATGCGGCGCACGACCCGCATCCCGCGCCCCCCGCCGCCCGCCGCCGCCTTCACCAGCAGCGGCAGATCGGCCTCCGTGGGCTCTCCCAGCGGCGCGAGGCCCATCAGCTCCTTCGCGCGCGTCTTGGACGCCATCGCCTCGATCGACGACGGGCTCGGCCCGATCCACACCAGCCCCGCGTCCAGGACGGCGCGTGCGAAGTCCGCGTTCTCGGAGAGGAAGCCGTAGCCGGGGTGCACGGCGTCCGCGCCGGCCGCGACCGCCGCCTTCACGATCAGGTCGCCGCGCAGATACGTCTCCGCGGGGGTCGCCCCCGGCAGCCGTACCGCCGTGTCGGCCACGCGCGCGTGGAGGGCGTTCGCGTCGGCGTCCGAGTGCACGGCGACCGTCCGGATTCCCGATTCACGGCAGGTGCGGAAGACGCGGCAGGCGATCTCGCCGCGGTTCGCGACGAGGACAGAAGTGATCACTGGAAGGTTCCTCACATCCGGAAGATGCCGAAGCCACCGCGCGTGCCCTCGTACGGCGCCGTGTGGATGGCCGACAGGCACAGGCCGAGGACGGTGCGGGTGTCGCGGGGGTCGATGACGCCGTCGTCGTAGAGCCGCCCGGACAGGAACATCGGCAGCGACTCGGACTCGATCTGCTGCTCCACCAGGGCCCGCAATGCCGCGTCGCCCTCCTCGTCGTACGGCAGCCCCTTCGCCGCCGCCGACTGCCGGGCCACGATCGAGAGGACGCCTGCGAGCTGCTGCGGGCCCATGACGGCCGACTTGGCACTGGGCCAGGCGAAGAGGAAGCGGGGGTCGTAGGCCCGCCCGCACATGCCGTAGTGCCCGGCGCCGTACGAGGCCCCCATCAGCACGGACAGGTGCGGGACGCGGGAGTTGGACACCGCGTTGATCATCATCGCGCCGTGCTTGATGATGCCGCCCTGCTCGTACTCCTTGCCGACCATGTAGCCGGTGGTGTTGTGCAGGAACAGGAGCGGGATGTCCCGCTGGTTGGCCAACTGGATGAACTGGGCCGCCTTCTGCGACTCCTCGCTGAAGAGGACCCCCTGCGCGTTCGCCAGCACGCCGACCGGATAGCCGTGGAGCGAGGCCCACCCCGTCGTCAGGCTGGTTCCGTACAGCGGCTTGAACTCGTCGAAGTCGGAGGCGTCGACGATCCGCGCGATGACCTCGCGAGGATCGAAGGGCACCTTCAGATCGCCGGGGACGATCCCCAGCAGCTCCTCCGCGTCGTACTTGGGCGGCTCGGCCGGGCCCGGATCGCCGTACGCCTTGCGGTGGTTGAGGCGTGCCACGACCCGGCGTGCCTGTCGGAGCGCGTCCTGCTCGTCGACGGCGAAGTGGTCGGCGAGGCCCGACAGGCGCGCGTGCATCTCCGCGCCGCCGAGGGACTCGTCGTCGCTCTCCTCCCCCGTGGCCATCTTCACCAGCGGCGGACCGCCCAGGAACACCTTCGCGCGCTCCTTGACCATGATCACGTGGTCGGACATGCCCGGGATGTACGCGCCCCCGGCGGTGGAGTTCCCGAAGACGACGGCGACCGTCGGGATCCCGGCGGCGGAGAGGCGGGTCAGATCCCGGAAGATGGCCCCGCCGGGGATGAAGATCTCCTTCTGGGACGGCAGATCGGCGCCCCCGGACTCCACCAGGCTGATGCAGGGCAGCCGGTTGGCGAGCGCGATGTCGTTCGCGCGCAACGCCTTCTTCAGCGACCAGGGGTTGCTGGCACCCCCGCGCACGGTCGGGTCGTTCGCGGTGATCAGGCACTCCACGCCCTCGACGACCCCGATGCCGGTGACCAGGGAGGCACCGACGGTGTAGTCGCTGCCCCAGGCGGCGAGCGGGGACAGTTCCAGGAAGGGCGTGTCGGGGTCGAGGAGCAGCTCGATGCGCTCACGGGCGAGCAGCTTGCCGCGTTTCCGATGCCGTTGGACGTACTTCTCGCCGCCGCCCGCGAGGGCCTTGGCGTGCTCGGTGTCCAGTTCGGTGAGCTTGGCGAGCATGGTCTCGCGGTGGGCGCGGTGGTCGGGGCCGTTGGTGTCCAGCGCCGACGACAGGACGGTCACAGCAGCTCCTCCGGGATGTCCAGGTGGCGGGAGCGCAGCCATTCGCCGAGGGCCTTGGCCTGCGGGTCGAAGCGGTGCTGGGCGGCGACACCGGCGCCGAGGATGCCCTCGACGACGAAGTTGAGGGCGCGCAGGCCCGGGAGGGTGTGGCGGGTGACGGACAGGCCGGCGGTCTCCGGGAGGAGTTCGCGGAACCGGTCGACGCTCAGCGCGTGCGCGAGCCAGCTCCAGGCCTCGTCGGTCCGGGCCCAGACACCCACGTTGGCGTTCCCGCCCTTGTCGCCGCTGCGGGCGCCGACGACGAGCCCGAGAGGGGCACGGCGCGTGGGCCCCGACGGGAGGGGCTCGGGCAGGGACGGCTCCGGCACGTCGTCGAGTACGACGGTTTCCCGGGCCGGTGCCACAGGGACCCGCCGCCCGTCATGGAGGACCGCCATATGGGGAACGGCCCCATGGGGGACGTACACATCCTCGAAGACCCCATAAGGCGCGCCCTTTCCAGGTGGCGCCAGCACATGGAAGCCGGGGTAGCTCGCGAGCGCGAGCTCGATGGCGGCCCCGCTGAGGGCCCGCCCCACGGCCTCCGGGTCCGGGTCCCGTACGACGAGCCGCAGCAGCGCGCTCGCCGTCTCCTCGGTGTCGGCGTCGGGACGGTCGGTGCGGACGAGGTCCCAGCGCGCCTCGCTCACCTTGCCGAGGGCGGCCTCCAACTGCGCCTCCACCAGCGCGGCCTTGGCCTCGATGTCGAGCCCGGTCAGCACGAAGGCGACCTCGTTGCGGAAGCCGCCGAGCCGGTTGAGGCCGACCTTGAGGGTGGGGGACGGGGGTTCGCCGTGGACACCGTCGATGCGGACACGGTCGGGACCGTCCTGGGTGAGACGGACCGTGTCGAGGCGGGCGGTGACGTCGGGGCCCGCGTACCGGGCACCGCCCGTCTCGTACAGGAGCTGCGCGGTCACCGTGCCGACGTCGACGAAGCCGCCGGTGCCGGGGTGCTTGGTGATGACCGCCGTGCCGTCCTCGTGGAGCTCGGCGAGGGGGAAGCCGGGGCGTCGGACGTCACCCTCCCGGAAGAACGAGTAGTTCCCGCCGGTCGCCTGCGTCCCGCACTCCAGCACATGCCCGGCGACGACGGCCCCCGCCAGCCGGTCGTACTCCCCCGGCCCCCACCCGAAGTGCGCGGCGGCGGGCCCGGTGACCAGGGCCGCGTCCGTCACGCGCCCGGTGACCACGATGTCGGCGCCCTCGCGCAGACAGGCGGCGATGCCGAAGCCGCCGAGGTAGGCGTGGGCGGCGAGGCTGCCGGGGTGCTGTGCGGTGAGGTCGTCGCCCTCGACGTGGGCGACGCGGACGGGGATGCCGAGCCGGTCCGCCAACTCCCTCACCCGGTCGGCGAGTCCGGCGGGATTGAGGCCGCCGGCGTTGGTCACGAGCTTGACGCCCCGCTCGTGGGCGAGGCCGAGGGATTCCTCGAGCTGGCGCAGGAAGGTGCGGGCGTAACCGGCGCCGGGGTCCTTCAGGCGGTCGCGGCCGAGGATGAGCATGGTCAGTTCGGCGAGGTAGTCGCCGGTGAGGACGTCGAGCTCGCCGCCGGTGAGCATTTCGCGCAGGGCGTCGAACCGGTCGCCGTAGAAGCCGGAGGCGTTGCCGATACGCAGGGTGCTCACCCGGCCGCCCCCTTCGGCGGGCGTCCGCCACCGGGTGGGCCCGCGAAGGCCTGGGCGATGTCGAGCCAGCGGTCGGCGTCGGAGCCTTCGGTGCGCAGGGCGAGGTCGGTGCGGTGGGCCCGATGGGTGACGAGGAGGCAGAAGTCGAGGGCGGGGCCGGTGACGCGGTCGGTGGCGTTCTCGGGGCCGTAGATCCACACCTTGCCGGAAGGGGCGGTGAGTTCGATGCGGAACTCCTCGAACGGCGGGGTCAGTCCGTGCACGCCGAAGGAGTAGTCGCGGGTGCGGACGCCGAGGCGGGCGATGTGGCTCAGCCGGTCGGTGGGGATACGGGTCACGCCCAGCGCGTCCGCCACGTCCAGACCGTGGGCCCAGGTCTCCATGAGACGGGCGGTGGCCATGGAGGCGGTGGACATGGGCGGGCCGTACCAGGGGAAACGGGCGCCGTCGGGGGCGGTCCGCAGGGCGTCGGCCAGGTCCTCGCGTCCCGCGCGCCAGTACGCGAGCAGCCGCGCCGGAGGCTTCCCGGCGCCCTCCTCGGCACCGTTGTCCACGAAGTCCCCGGGTGCGGCGAGCGCCTTCTCGACCTCGCGGGAGAAGGCGTCCTGATCGGTCACCGCCAGCAGGGAGGAGTGGTCGGTCCAGGCGAGGTGGGCGATCTGGTGGGCGATGCTCCAGCCGGGGGCGGGCGTCGCGAGCTGCCACTGCTCGGGGCTCAACTCGGCCACGAGCAGGTCGAGTTCCTCGCTCTCCGCACAGAGATCGTCGATCACGGGCGTCGGGTCTGCCATGGAGCGAGGATGTCAGCGGGCACAAAAACAAGCAAGCGTGCTTGCATGAAAATCTGCGCCGAGGACGACCGGCGTATTCCGCAGGTTCTGCCGCCGGGCCTGTCACATCTCCTCCTCCCCCTCCGTCAGACCGATGACGGCACACAAGAGGGACTCACGAAGGAGCTACGACGATGAACACAGGCAGGAAGATCGCGGTGGCCGGGGCGACCGGACGGCTCGGGCGGCATGTGGTGGACGTGCTGACGGAGCGCGGTCACCGGGTTGTCCCCGTCTCCCGTTCCACCGGCGTGGACATCGAGTCCGGCGCCGGGCTCGCCGAGGCGCTGGAGGGGGTGGAGATCGTGATCGACGCGGCGAGCACACCCTCGCCCGACGAGCGGGTGGCGACGGAGTTCTTCACGGCGGCGGCCCGCAATCTGCACGAGGCCGGGGCGAAGGCGGGGGTACGGCGACTCGTGGTCGTCTCGATCATCGGCATCGACGGCTCGGTGGCGGGCTACAACGCGGCCAAGCTCGCGCACGAGCGGGCGGTGCTGGCGGGGCCGGTGCCGGCGCGGGTGCTGCGGGCGGCGCAGTTCCACGAGTTCGTGGAGCAGCTGGCGCAGTGGGGGCGGCAGGACGACACCGTGTACGTCCCGAGGATGCGGACGCAGCTCGTGGCGGCCCGGGCGGTCGCCGAGGCCCTCGTCGACCTTGCGCTGACGGAGGACGACGTGTCCTCCTCGGCACCGTTCGCCGAGGTGGCGGGGCCGCGCGAGGAGAGCCTCGAGGAGGCGGTACGACTCCTGCTGCGGGCGCGCGGCGACACGGCGACGGTCGTCGCGGCGAGCGACCCGGGCAACCCTGACCGGGAGCTGTTCGAGAACGGGGGGTTGCTGCCGGGGGCGGGGGCGCGGCTGGCGGGGCCGGGGTTCGGGGAGTGGGTGGCGTCCGCGTGAGCGGTTCATCCGCTGACGCGGGGCAGCACAGCCGCACCGTTCTCGCCGTCCGGCGCGCGTGAAGGCGGAACGGCCGGAGCTGACAGCGGCCGCGTACCTGCCAGGCTGTCGAGAAGGTCCCTGCGGATCGAGCGGAGCCGTGGTGCGCGTCGGTAGCCGAGGTGGCGTTCCAGGGGCCAGAAGACGGGCTGGCCCTCGGTGCGTCCCGGTTCCGTCGTGGCGGGTTCGGCTGTCGGGTCCACCCCGTCCCTCCACTCCACGTCCTCGAATGTGCCGCTGTGCGCAGCGGCCCCGAGGACGGGTCCCGCCAGTACGTCGGTCGTGCGGTGGATGTTGATCCAGGCGTGCAGGGTCTCCAGGGCGTGGATCGAGTCGGCGGGCGCGTAGCCGGGGTAGTGGCGCTGGAACACCACACCGACCGGACTGCCCGTGGTCAGCAGGGCGATGTGCCGGCGCAGTCCGGGCCGTACCTGCCACAGGGCCGCCACGGCGATCACGGATCCCATGGAGTGCGCCTGGATCAGCAGGCGGCGGCGGTCGTTCTCGTCCAGCAGGTACTCGATCCGGTGCACGAGTTCGGGGACGGTGCGCACCGCCCAGGCCGCCGGGGTGAACGGGTGCGCCGCACGCGGCCAGAACGCGCCGAACGCCCAGGCCAGCCCCGCGTTCCGGCGCATCTCCGGCCGCAGCACGATGGCTCGTACGGCGAACACGGCCACCGCGACGAAACCCACGAGGATGACGGCTCCGAGCGTCGTCAACTGCTGGAGTACGTCGACCATGACGTCCCGTACGCCCGCCAGCCAGGAGCCGTCGCCGACCCAGTAGGCCCCGTACATGGCGCAGGTCAGGAGGGCGACCAGGACCGCGAGGGTGGCCAGACCGCGGTCGTACCAGATCAGGGCGCGGACTCCGGCGTAATCCGCGAACCGCAGCCTTCTCCACTGGCGTCGGTTGTCGAGGTGGTCGTCGCGGTCGGTGCCGGGTTCGGGGTCGGGGGGCGTGAGGTCCCGTCGCCAGGGGTGACGCAGGGCCGTGCAGGCGGCGGCGATCGCGCCCACCGCCACACCGATCAGCACGACCAGCGGGAAGGCCGCCGCGACCACCTGGACGGCCCGCGGGATGAGGGCCGCGTACGGGTCACCGTCGGGGGTGAGCCAGCCCTGGAGCCACAGGGAGAACGCGGCGGTGTACAGCCAGCCCACGAAGCAGGCCAGTACGCCCACCACGGGTCCCAGCAGCCCGTACAGGGTCGTCCTCGACGCCGAACCGGTCTCCCCGCGGACCATGGCGAGACAGGCGATGACCATGAGCACGAGGCCGACGCCCTGGGCGATCACCACGTAGTTCGCCTCCGCACCCATGCCGGGCAGCATCGTGGAGCGCTCGCGGGCGGCGTCCCAGTCCCGGTGCGGCACCGCGCAGCACACCATGGCGCCGACCGTCACCGCCAGGCAGCCGCCGACAGCGCCCTTCGCGTACCGCAGGGGCCAGCGGAGCCTGCGCCGTGGAGCGCCCATGGTTCCGGCGCGCTGGACGTAGCTGGCGCGGAAGTACGGGCCGTCGATCACCACGAGGACGGCGATCACCAGGGTCAGCACGAACAGGGTCAGGGCCGGGGTGGCGTCGCCCTCGCGCAGGTCGTACTGGAGCGGCGGGACGATGAGCAGCATGGCCACCGTGAGCAGTCCCGCGCACAGGTGCCGTGTGGTCAGGCCCTTCGCCCGCGTGTTGTGCTCCCAGAAGCCGCGGACCTCCAGGGGCCGCCGGGTGCGGTGTCCGTTGCGCCGGTGCCGGTCCTCCTCCTCGGCCCGCTCGTAGTTCTCACGCGAGGCGGTCCTGAGCACCGGGCGGTACTCGCGTTTGGCGTCCCGGGCGCTGAACGCCATCAGGGTCCCGACGACGAGAGGTGCGAGGGCCGCAAGGGCCAGGCCCGTTCCGGTGTCCGGCGCACGGGCCGCGGTCACCGCGAAGTTGCCCGAGACGCACTCGGCGGTCTCGGCTCCGCACTGCCAGACGACCTGGTCCATGGCCGCCTGTCCGAAGACGCCGACCAGCATCACCGTCAGGGAGAGTCCGAGCAGCCGCGCTCCGAAGCTGTACAGGGAGCCCTGCCATGAGCGCTCCGGTAAGCGTGGCTGCATCCACGTCACCAGGTTGATCACGAGAAACGGCAGGAGGAAGAGCCAGGCGGCCCGGCCGGCCCCGCCGATCAGCAGCCGGGGCCAGTCGTACACCTCCCGCAGGGTGCGCGGCCCGTCCGTGTCCTCCTCTGCGGGCCGGTACCAGCCCGCGCTGTCGTCCCCGCTCACCTGGCGTACACCGGGCGGCCGGAGAACCTCCTCGCGGTCCACAACGCCGGTGCCGGGTATGACCAGTTCGACCAGTTCGATCGGCCCCGGCGGGGGTGGTTCGCCGACGTGCCCGCCCGGTGTTCCGTTGTCCATGAGAGCTCAGGGTGAGGCTGCCGACGGCTGCTGACAATGCGCAGAATGTACGAGAAGTCGACTGTTCGGAGGCGGCCCGGGCTTCCCGCGGCCCTCAGGAACCGCCCGGTGGAACCTTGGCCTTCCCCCGCCCCACCTGAGTCCGTACCGCCCCCATGCTCGCCGCGATGACCAGGGCGATCGCCGCGGCCTCGGTCATGGAGAGGGCCTGGTTCAGGATGAGGAAGCCGGCGGTCGCGGCGATGGCCGGTTCCAGGCTCATCATGATCGCGAAGGTGGAGGCGGGGAGGCGGCGCAGGGCGACGAGTTCGAGGGTGTAGGGCAGGACGGAGGAGAGGACCGCCACGGCCGAGCCGAGGGCGATCGTCGTGGGGTCGAGGAGCTTCGAGCCGGATTCGGCGATGCCGAGCGGCAGGAACACCAGCGCCGCGACCACCATGGCGAGGGCGAGCCCGTCGGCCTGCGGGAAGCGGCGGCCCGTACGGGCACTGAAGACGATGTACGCCGCCCACATGGCACCGGCGCCCAGGGCGAACAGGACACCTACGGGGTCGAGGCCGCCGAAGCCTCCGCCGCTGAGGAGGAAGACGCCGCCGAGGGCGAGAGCCGCCCAGACGAGGTTGACCGCCCGGCGGGAGGCGACGACGGAGAGCGCCAGGGGGCCGAGCACCTCCAGGGCGACCGCCGGGCCCAGCGGGATCCGGTCGATGGACTGGTAGAAGAGCCCGTTCATCCCGGCCATCGTGATGCCGAAGACGACGACCGTGCCCCAGTCCGCACGCGTGTACCCGCGCAGCCGCGGCCGGCAGACCACGAGCAGGACCAGCGCGGCCGCCACCAGCCGCAGGGTCACCACACCGGACGCCCCGGCCCGCGGCATCAGGCTCGCCGCGAGGGCGCCGCCGAACTGCACCGAGATACCCGCGGACAGCACCAGTCCGATGGAGCCGAGGGAGCCCCGGCGGCGCGGGGCATCTGCCGGGGCCCGGGGGACGGAGACCTCGGGAACCGGGGTTGCCGAGGGCGAGGCGGCGGGGCTGGGCGTGGTCACGGGGCCTTCCAGAGGGGTTGATGCAGGGTTCGTTCATCGTGATGCACTGCGAAGTCCAGAGTAATGGACTTCGTCAGGCTCGTGAACCCTTTACGCAACTGTCCCGGATGACCCGCATCACCCCCAGGGGCTTTCGTCCCGGAAGAGAGGGCGGCCCTGGTACGCGTACGTGTCGTACGACAGCGGCAGCCGCAGCTCCCCCGTGTCCATGACCGCGTTGTTCTGCGAACCGTGCAGCCGGGCGTACGCCCCGCCCCACGCCAGCAGCTCCTCGTGCCGGCCCGCTTCGACGATGCGGCCGCGGTCGACGACGAGGATGCGGTCGGCGTCGGGGGCGAGGTTGAGGTCGTGGGTGATCATGATGGTCGTACGGCCTGCCATCAGCCGGCGGAGGGGCTTCACGACCCGGCGGGCGGCCATCGCGTCCAGACCGGTCGTCGGCTCGTCGAGGACCAGGACCGGCGCGTCGCGCAGCACGGCCCGGGCGATGGCGAGGCGCTGGAGCTGGCCGCCGGACAGGCGTGCGGAGTGGGGGTCCACCCGGGTGTCGTAGCCCTCGGGGAGTCCGACGATGAAGTCGTGCGCGTCGGCGGCCCTCGCCGCCTGCTCGATGGCGTGGCCGCTGGCGCCGGGGCGGCCGCAGGCGATGTTCGCGCGGACCGTGTCGTGCAGGACGAGGGTCTCCTGGGGGAGGAGCGTCACGTACTCCCGCAGTCTGGCCAGCGGGAAGTCGCGCAGGGGTACGCCGTCCAGGAGGACGTCTCCCGCGTCCGGGTCGTAGAAGCGGAGCAGGAGTTTGGAGACGGTGGACTTTCCCGCGCCGCTCGGGCCGGTGACGATCACCAGCTCACCGGGGTGGACGGTGAAGGACAGGTCCCTCAGGGCGGGGGTGTCGGCGCCCGGGTAGCGGAAGGAGGCGGCGCGGATCTCGACGGTGCCGTCGGGGCGGCGGGTGTCGGTGGGGCGCCGGGGGTCGGTGACGGCGGGCCGGACGTCGAGGATCTCGATGAGCCGTTCGGCACCCGCGGTGGCCGCGGTGACGGTGAGGCCGAGCTGGGCCAGGCCGCGCACGGGCGGGTAGAGGTAGCCGAGGAACGCGGCGAAGGCGAGGAGCTGGCCCAGCGTCATCCGGCCGGTGGAGATCTCCCAGGCGCCGATACCGATCACGGCGAGCACGCACACCGTCTCGATGACCTGGACGAGCTGCTCGTACGCCTCGTTGAGCCGGGTGGACCGCACCGAGGCCCGGAACCAGGCCATGGCCTCCTCGTGCAGCCGGCGCCGCTCGGCGTCCCGGCGGTCGTAGGCCTGCGTGAGCACGATGTTGCCGAGGGACTCCTCGACGACCGAGATGATGGCGCCGTCGGCGACCCGGCCGTCACGGGAGACGTCCCTGATGGAGCCGGAGAATCTTCTCGCGGCCAGCCAGAACAGGGGGGCGAGGACGAAGGTGGCGGCGGCGAGGTCCCAGCGCAGCCAGAAGGCGGCGGCCGCGTAGAAGAGGGCGGAGAAGACGGCGGACGCGGCACCGACGAGGCCCGAGACGACCATCGTCTCGATCGCCTCGATGTCGCCGGTCAGCCGGGACAACAGGTCGCCCTGGCGGTGGCGTTGGAAGAAGTGCGGCGGCAACTGCTGTACGTGGTCGAAGACATGCTCACGCAGCCGCATCACGAAGCGTTCGGTGGCCCACGCGGCGAGGGAGTTGCCGGCGTACGCGACGACCGCGCCGACGATCGCGACGCCCAGCCACTTCAGCGCCGGCACCCAGAACGCGCTCAACGAGCCCTGCCGCAGAGCATGGTCGGTGAGGTCACCGAAAAGCAGGATGGCCTCGGTCTCGGCGAGCGCGGCGACGACCGTGCACAGCCAGACGATCAGCAGCCGGTGCCGCAGCCCTTTGGTGAGGGGCCAGAAACGGCGGAATACGATACGCATGAATTGCAGCCCCGAATTCCCATGAGAAAAGGGGGCCGGCTGTGCACCACCGACCCCTTTCCTATTACCGAATCAGCTCTCGTCGCCGAACGGCTTGGGCAGCGGCTTCGGCTGGTGCTTCTTCTTCGGCTTCGGCGGCGGCGGAAGAAGCTTCGACTTGGGCTTGGGGGGCAGCGGGGCAAGCTTCTTGAAGCTCATGCCAACTCCTATTGATTCATTGCCGTTCAGATGACGCTTCGGGTGGTGCGAGGAATTCCCGACAGCGATGAAGTTACACGGCCCGAATCAAGAGGAGCGAAAGGGAAAGCAAAGGGGCGCTGTGAATAACCTTGGAATACCTAGGAGTTGCTTCAGCGACCCTCACTCCCCCAACCCCTCCGCCAGCACCTCCGCCAGATGCCGCCCCCGCACCCCCGCCAGCTGCTCCAGCTGGGTCCGGCAGGAGAAGCCGTCCGCCAGGACCACTGTCCCGTCGGCCGCTCCCCGTACCGCCGGCAGGAGTTGCTCCTCGGCGCAGGCCCGCGACACCTCGAAGTGGCCTTTCTCGAAGCCGAAGTTGCCCGCGAGGCCGCAGCAGCCACCCGCCGGCTCACCGGTCAGGCCCGCGGCTTCCCGCAGCCGCCGCTCGGCCGCGTCACCGAGGACCGCGTGCTGGTGGCAGTGGGTCTGGCCGACCACCGGACGGTCCACGCGGGGCGGCCGCCAATCCGGCGCCAGGCGCTCCAGCGCCTCCGCGAAGGTCACCACCCGCGAGGCAAGGCGCGCGGCCCGCTCGTCGTCGTGGAGCAGTTCCGGCAGGTCCGTGCGGAGTGCCGCCGCGCAGCTCGGTTCAAGGACCACCACCAGGAGGTCCGTCTCCAGTACCGGTGCCATCAGGTCGAGGGTGCGGCGGAGCACCGTACGGGCACGGTCGAGCTGGCCCGTGGAGACGTACGTCAGACCGCAGCAGACCCGGCCGCGGCGCGCCGCGAACGGATGGAAACCCTCGGACGCCGTGCGCAGGGTCGGCGGCAGCACGGTCCCGATCCCCGCCGCCGCCAGGACCCGCACCGCCGCCCGCCCCACCTCGGGCGACAGATGCTCGGTGAAGGTGTCCGGCCACAGCACGACCCTTCCGCGCGGCCCGTCACCCCGCGGCCCGAACGACCGGCTGAACGTGCTGGTCGCCACCCGCGGAATGTCCCGCTCGGGAGCGAGCCCGCCGAGCCTCTTCGCGACGGCCGCCAGCGGCCGCACCGCAGCCAGGCCGTTCACCACCCGTGCCGCACGCGTAAGCGCCACCGCCCGCAGCCACACCGGCAGCCACCCCATCGCGTAGTGCGCGGCCGGACGGCGCCGCCCCTCGTAGTGGTGGTGCAGGAACTCCGCCTTGTACGTGGCCATGTCGACCCCGACCGGGCAGTCCGACCGGCAGCCCTTGCAGGACAGGCACAGATCCAGCGCGTCCCGTACCTCCTCGGACCGCCAGCCGTCGGTGACCAGTTCACCCGCGAGCATCTCGTGCAGCAGCCGGGCCCGCCCGCGCGTGGAGTGCTCCTCCTCGCCGGTCGCGCGGAAGGACGGGCACATGACGGAGGACCCGGGCGCGGACGTCGTACGGCACTTCGCCACACCGACGCACCTGCGCACCGCCGAGGAGAAGTCACCGCCGTCGGCGGGGTAGCCGAAGGCCACGTCGACCGGCTCGCGGGGCAGGACGGAGAAGCGGAGGTTCGAGTCCAGCGGTGCCGGGCGCACCAGCATCCCGGGGTTCAGCAGGCCGTCCGGGTCCCACACGCCCTTCGCCCGCTCGAAGAGCCCCACCAGCTCCGCGCCGTACATCCGGGGCAGCAGCTCCGCCCGCGCCTGCCCGTCCCCGTGCTCGCCGGACAGTGAGCCGCCGTGCGCCGCGACCAGGTCGGCGAGCTCCTCCGAGAAACGCCGGAAGCGGCCGACCCCCGCGTCCGTCAGCAGATCGAAGTCGATACGGACGTGGATGCAGCCGTCCCCGAAATGGCCGTACGGCGTCCCGCGCAGCCCGTGCTCGCCCAGCAGCCCCCTGAAGTCCCGCAGATACGCGCCCAGCCGGGCCGGCGGCACCGCGCAGTCCTCCCAGCCGGGCCAGGCCTCCGAGCCGTCCGGCATCCGGGTCGCCGTACCGCTGGCGTCCTCGCGGATACGCCACAGGGCCCGCTGACCGGCCGGGTCCGTCACGACCACCGCGTCCATGACATCGGCGGCCCGCACGATCGTCTCCGCACGCGCGCGTGCCTCGGCCTGCGTGTCGCCACCCGTCTCCACGAACAGCCACGCCCCGCCACGGGGCAGCGCGACCGCCGCGGGCACCAGGTCGGCTGCCATGCCCTCCACCGTCAGCGGGCCGTGCGGCAGCAGTCCGGCCGCGGCCTCGGCGGCCGCGCCCTCGTCCGGGTATCCCAGCACCGCGAGGGCACGCGCGCGTGGTGACTCGACAAGTCGTACGACGGCTTCGGTGAGGATCCCCAGCGTGCCCTCGCTCCCGCAGAAGGACCGGGCGACATCCGCGTCCCGCTCCGGCAGCAGCGCGTCCAGCGCATACCCGGAGATCCGGCGGGGCAGCTCGGGGAAACCGGTCCGCAGCCGCGCCAGGTCCCCCTCCACCAGCTCCCGCAGCCCCTCCGGCGCCCCCGCCCACCCCTGGCCCAGCCGCGACCGCCGCCCGCGCGCGGTGACCACGTCCAGCTCCCGCACACTGTCCGCGGTCGTCCCCCACGCCACCGAGTGCGAGCCGCACGAGTTGTTCCCGATCATCCCGCCGAGCGTGCACCGGCTGTGGGTGGAGGGGTCGGGGCCGAATCGCAGCCCGTGCGGGGCGGCGGCCTCCTGGAGCCGGTCGAGGACGAGACCGGGCTGTACGACGGCGGTGCGCGTCAGGGGGTCGAGGGAGAGCAGCCGGTTCATGTGCCGGGTGAAGTCCAGCACCACCCCGGCGCCGGTCGCCTGCCCGGCGATGGAGGTGCCGCCGCCCCGCGCGACGACCGGTACCGCGTGCTCCCGGCACACGGCGAGGACGGCGGCGACGTCATCGGCGTGGCGTGGGGCCACGACACCGAGCGGGACCCGCCGGTAGTTGGACGCGTCCATGGTGGTCAGCGCGCGGGAGGTGACGTCGAAGCGGACGTCACCCTGGACGGCTTCACGCAGAGCGGCCTCTAGATCCGTCATGGGTCCAGCAAACCAAACGCCGCGTCTCAGCCGACGGACTGCGTTTCGACCAGGTTTCCCGCACCGGCTAACCTCACTCCGTGGCTGAGATCCAGATTCCCGCTGACATCAAGCCCGCCGACGGTCGATTCGGCGCGGGCCCCTCCAAGGTGCGGACGGAAGCGCTGGACGCGCTGGCCGCAACCGGTACGTCCCTGCTGGGCACCTCACACCGCCAGGCCCCGGTCAAGAACCTGGTCGGCCAGGTGCGTGAGGGCATCAGTGCACTGTTCTCCCTGCCCGAGGGGTACGAGGTCGTCCTCGGCAACGGCGGTTCGACCGCGTTCTGGGACGTGGCGACCCACGGCCTGATCGAGAACAAGTCCCAGCACCTGAACTTCGGCGAGTTCAGCTCGAAGTTCGCCAAGGCCGCCAAGCTCGCCCCCTGGCTGGCCGAGCCCACGGTCATCGCGAGCGACCCGGGCACCCACCCGGAGCCGCAGGCCGAGGCGGGCGTCGACGTGTACGCCCTCACGCACAACGAGACCTCCACCGGTGTCGCCGCCCCCGTCAAGCGCGTGGCCGGTGCCGACGAGGGCGCCCTGGTCCTCGTGGACGCGACGAGCGGCGCCGGCGGTCTGCCCGTCGACATCGCCGAGACCGACGTCTACTACTTCGCCCCGCAGAAGTCCTTCGCCTCCGACGGCGGCCTGTGGATCGCCGTCTTCTCCCCCGCCGCGATCGAGCGCGCCGAGCGCGTCCACGCGAGCGGCCGCCACGTGCCGGAGTTCTTCTCGCTCCCCACGGCGATCGACAACTCCCGCAAGAACCAGACGTACAACACCCCGGCCCTCGCCACCCTCTTCCTGCTCAACCAGCAGCTGGAGTGGTTCAACGGCCAGGGCGGTCTCTCCTGGTCCACGGGCCGTACGAAGGACTCGTCGACCCGCCTCTACGGCTGGGCCGAGGAGAGCAAGTACGCGAGCCCGTTCGTCGCCGACGCCGCCAAGCGCTCCCAGGTCATCGGCACGATCGACTTCTCCGACGAGATCGACGCCGCCGCGGTCGCCAAGGTCCTGCGCGCCAACGGCATCGTCGACACCGAGCCCTACCGCAAGCTCGGCCGCAACCAGCTCCGCGTCGCCATGTTCCCGGCGATCGACCCGGCGGACGTCGAGGCGCTGACGAAGTGCATCGACCACGTGATCGAGAAGCTGTAGTCACCTGAGGTCGTACGACGACGAAGGGCGCCCGGGTGAACACCCGGGCGCCCTTCTCGCATACGGCCCTTCCCCTATGCGGCCGTACAGCTCACACTCGGCACACCCCCGCCCCCGGGCGCCCCGCCGAACCCGAAGCTCGCCGAACCGCCCGCGGCGACCGAGCCGTTGTGCGCGGCGTTGGACGCGGTCACGGTCGACCCGGTCTGCGTGTACGACGCGTTCCACATGCTCGTCACCCGCTGCGAGCCGCTCCAGGTCCAGGTCACCTTCCACGAACTGATCGCGGTCGTACCGGTGTTGGTCACCTTCACCTCGGCGTTGAAGCCGCCGCCCCAGTCGCTGCTGATGGTGTAGGCCGCGGTGCAGGCCGCCGTACCGCCGCCGGGGTCGCCCGGATCACCGGGGTCGCCGCCGCCGGCCGGGAAGCCCGGCGCCTTGACGCTCGCCAGGTAGCCGTCCTTCACGGTGTCCACGGTCTGCCAGTCGTCCTTGAGGATCCCGCCCGTGTCACCGGAGTTGGGGTTCCAGGACCAGAAGGTCCAGTGGAAGGAGTCCGAGCCGTACGTCGACGTCGGCCGCAGATAGTCCACCAGCGCGGCCAGCCACCGCTGGTCCACGGTCGACTGGAGGGTCGTGCCGAACTCGCCCACCCACACGGGCGCGATGTTCTGCTTGAAGATGTAGCCCCAGTACTTGTCCCAGATACCGGGCATGTTGGCGGGGAAGGCGGGATCGCTGAACCAGCTCTGCTGGGCCACGGACGTGGCGTAGTCGTGCGCCGAGTAGACGACCCGGTTCGCCACGTTCAGCTGGACCGGGTGGTCTGCCACTCCCATCAGGTTGCCGCCCCACCAGCCGGAGACGCCGTTGTACGTCTGGACGCCCTCGACGAAGATCAGCAGCTCGGGGTTGACGGCGAGGATCGCGTTGCCGGCCCGCTGGGCGGCCAGGCGCCAGTCCCTCGTCGTGTCACCGCAGCCCCAGCAGGCGGGATCGTGGGGCTCGTTGTGGAGGTCGATGCCCACGACGGTGTCCTGGCCGAGGTAACGGGTCGCCAGCGCACGAAGGTTGGCGATCCAGGTCGACTCCGGGACCGCCGAGGTGTACCAGAGCGCCGACTGGCCGCCGGCGTCCGGGCGGTGCCGGTCGAGGATGACCTTGAGGCCGTCCTGACCGGCGTACGAGACGATCTTGTCCAGGATCTGGAGGGAGTTGAGTCCTTGCAGGTCGGCGTTCTTGCCGCTGGAGAAGTCGATGCTGTTGGGGACGGTCCCCGACTTGAAGATGTCGTCGCTGAACGGGATGCGGATCGTGTTGTAGCCCAGCGTCTTCATCTGGTCGATCATGCTCTTGTAGTCGCGTGACCAGAGGCCGTGGAGCACGTAGTTGCCGGTCTCGAAGCCGAACCAGTTGATGCCGGCGATTCGGACCGGCTGCCCGGCCTCGTCCAGGATCTGGCGGCCGCTGGTGTGCCAGTAACCGGCGCCGGCCGCGGCCTCGGCGGCCTGGGCGGTCTGCGCCGTCTGGGCACCCAGCGGTAAAAGAAGGGCCGCGGCCACCGCACACAGCGCTCTTCGCAAGCTGCGGAACATGTCGCTGCTTCCTCTCGGGAGGCGCGGGCCCGGAACTGGCTGGGAGCGCTCCCACACCCGCACCTCCCATGGAAGTCAGGTCACATGGACACGTCAAGACACTGGACGCTACGGGAGTTCATTCGTAGCGCATCGGGCTTCAACCCGATGATGAGGCGAATCGCACGTTCGCCACGCGGAGTGTCGCGCTGCCCTGCCCTGCGGAGCAGGGTGGTGCGGTCTCTGGGGTGCCGGAGCGGAGCATCCTCGCCCGTCTCCTTCCCGGCCCGCACCACACGCGCACGGCGATCATCGGCGGGCGTGAGATGTCGGACCTGCGGCGTCAAGGACGGACCCAAGCCCCTGGACGTCCGGGAGTGGACCTGTACCGCCTGCGGCACCGTCCACGACCGGGACACCAACGCCGCACTCAACATCGAGACGGCCGCCGGACCGGCGGTATCGGCCTGCGGAGCGCCGGTAGGACCAGGAGCAGCCCCGGCACAGCGTGCAGAAACAGGAAGCCACGGATTCCCGACTCGATCCCGTGCCGCGTAACGGCACGGGATCGAGTCGGGAAGGCCGGAATCCTCGGGCTGAAGCCCGAGGAGCAAGTCAACGACTGAGCTTCTGGAACCACCAACCCGCGCACCGCCGACGCCAAGCTGCGTCTCCTGGGGGACGCCCCCCGGGCCCCCAGCCGGATCAGCGGCTGAGCTTCTGGAAGCGACGCACCGCCAGGGGCAGGAAGACCGCCGTCAGGATCACGGGCCACACGTACGCCATGAGCAGCGCGTGCTGCTCGACCCAGGAGTCCCCGCCGCCGACCGGGGTGCCGAACAGGTCGCGGGTGGCGGCGGCCGTGGAGGAGATCGGGTTCCAGGAGGCCACCGCGCCGAGCCAGTCGGGCATCAGCTGGGGTGCGACGAAGATGCTGGAGATCATCGTGAGAGGGAAGGCCACCGCGAACAGCCCGCCCGCCGCCTCCGGGTTGGGCACGATCAGCCCCAGCCACACACCGATCCAGATCAGCGAGAACCGCAGCCACAGCAGCAGCCCGAACGCGGCGAGGAAGCCCAGACCCCCGTCCGGCCGCCAGCCCATGGCGATCGCGGTCAGCATCATGATGGCCAACTCGGCGCAGGCGACCAGCAGATCGGTGACCCCGCGCCCGGCCACGACCGCCGAGGACGCCATCGGCATGGAGCGGAACCGGTCGATCACGCCCTTCGTGGCGTCGTACACCACGAGCGTCGCGGTGTTGATGAAGCCGAACGCCATCGTCATCACGAACATCCCGGGCATCAGGAAGTCCTTGTAGTCCCCGCCGCCGGGCACCTGCATGGCGCTGCCGAAGACATAGCCGTAGAGGAGGACGGAGAGGATCGGGAAGCCCAGCTGCCAGGCGATGTTGATGGGCTGGCGCTGGTAGTGGGTGAGGCCTCGGCGGACGATGTTCCAGACGTCGGCGAGGATCCAGTAGGCGCGGCCGCGGGTGGCCGGGCCGGTCGGGTCGACGGTGCTCATGCGGCTGACTCCTCCTTCTCCGTGCGGTGTCCGGTCAGGCGCAGGAACACGTCGTCGAGGCTGGGCCTGCGCAGCCCGATGTCCTCGACGCGGACGCCCTCGTCCTGGAGGGTGCGGGCCACCTCGGTGAGCGCCGAGACGCGGTCGACGACCGGGGCGTGGACGCGCAACTCGCCTTCCTCCGCCTCGGGTTCGCCGTCCGAGACGCGGGCGACGACCTTCACCACCTGTGGGATGTCGGCCCGTTCGGCGACCACGACCTCGATACGGTCGCCGCCGACCCTGCTCTTCAGTCCGTCCGGGGTGTCGTCGGCGATGGAGCGCCCCTGGTCGATGACGGTGATGCGGGAGGCCAGCTTGTCGGCCTCCTCCAGATACTGCGTGGTCAGCAGCACGGTGGTGCCGCTCGCCACCAACGCCCGCACCGAGTCCCAGACTTCGCCCCGGCTGCGGGGGTCGAGCCCGGTGGTCGGCTCGTCCAGGAAGAGGACGGCCGGGGCGAGGATCATCGAGGCGGCGAGGTCGAGGCGGCGCCGCATGCCGCCGCTGTACTTGCCGACGCCCTTGTCCGCGGCGTCGGTGAGGTCGAACTGCTCCAGCAGCTCGGTGGCGCGCGCCTTGGCCCGCCTGCCGCCGAGGTGGAAGAGCCGGCCGAACATCTCCAGGTTCTGCCGGCCGGTGAGCACCTCGTCCACGGCCGCGTACTGCCCGGTCAGCCCGATGCGGGCGCGCACCTCGCGCGAGTGCCGGGCCACGTCCAGGCCGGCCACGGTCGCATGTCCGCCGTCCAGCCGCAGGAGCGTGGCCAGGATGCGGACGGCCGTGGTCTTGCCTGCGCCGTTCGGTCCGAGCAGTCCGTGCACCGTGCCCTCGCGGACGGCCAGGTCGAATCCGTCGAGGGCGCGCTTCTCGCCGTACCGCTTCTCCAGTGCCTCGGCGCGCACCGCGTATCCGTCGGTCATGGGTTCCCCCTTGGTCTCCTTAACTGAGTACACCGTACCCGATTGCGCGTACGTCGTACCCAATTAATTTTCGGGGAACTAAGCTGCACCCATGACGAGCAGTTCGGAGACCAGCGGCGGCGGAGACATCGTCCGCACCCTTGAGCTGCTGTGGGACACGGGCCGGCGCCCCAGCCGCGGGCCCAAACCGGCCCTGACCCTGGACCGGATCGTGGAAGCGGCCGTCCAGGTGGCGGACGCCGACGGTCTGGACGCGGTGTCGATGCGCCGCGTCGCCGGCGAGCTCGGCACCGGCGCGATGTCGCTGTACCGGTACGTCCCGGGCAAGGCCGAGCTGCTCGACCTGATGCTGGACCGGGTGCAGAGGCCGTCCGAGAACCCGGCCGACCTCGGCGACGGCACCTGGCGCTCGGCCCTGGAGGCCATGGGCCGCGCGACCCTCGCCCTCTACCGCCGGCACCCCTGGCTGATCCAGGTCAACCAGTCCCGCCCGATCCTCGGCCCGAGCGCCCTGGACGGCATGGAGAAGGTCCTCACCCTCATCAAACCGATGGGCCTGACCGACCCCGAGCTGGTCTCGGCGATCGTCATGATCGACGGTTACGTCGTCGGCGCCGCCCGCACCCAGCTGTACGCGCAGGAGGTGGAGCGCCGCACGGGCCTGACGGACGCGGAGTTCTGGCAGGCGCAGGTGCCGACGCTGGAGAAGGTCATGGCGACGGGCCGCTACCCGGTGCTGGCCGCCCTCTCGGACGACGCGTTCGGCACCGACTTCGACCACTTCGAGTTCGGTCTGCAACGGATCCTCGACGGCCTGGAAGTGATCGTGTCACGGCGCGGCGCCGGCAACTGATCTTCGTCGTACGCTCCACCGGGCGGTTCGCGGTGAGCCGCCAGGGAGGGGAACCCGCACATGGCACTCCGTACGTTCCTGCGCACACTCGGCTCCGGCGCGCCGTCCGTCGACACGGCCGTCAGGACGGCCCGCGTCCAGCCTGGCGCACCCCTCGAGTGCACGGTCACCGTGCAGGGCGGGGCCGTGGACCTGCACGTCGAGCGACTGCGCCTCGAACTCGTCGTCCGCGCCGAGGACATGGAGGCGGACGGCTCGGCGGCCTGGAACAACCCGTACGTCATCACGGTCTCACCGGCCCAGTCCTTCCCGCTGCCGGCCGGGGAGACCCTGCACCTGGCCGTGTCGCTCGACGTGCCGTGGGAGATGCCGCTCACGCACGCGAACGGTGTCCGGCTGGCGGGCAGCCGGGTCGCCGTCCGTACCGAGCTCGCCGTCGACGGCGCGGTGGACCGCGGCGACTTCGACGAGATCGAGGTGCACGCGCTGGCCGCGCAGGACCTGCTCTTCGAGATCTACGGGGAGCTCGGCTTCCGCTTCCACGAGTCGGAGGTCAAGGTGATGGCCCAGCCCTGGCCCGAGCGGATGCGGGACCGCCGTACCGCCCCGTACTGGCAGGAGCTGGACTTCCACTTCCCCTCGTCCTACGGGCCGGGCAGGGGGGAGCTGGAGACCGTGCTCATCACCCGCCACGACGAGTTGGACGTGCACCCGGGCGGCTATCCGCCGGTGACGCTGTCCGCCAAGGACCTCGACCGTGAGGCGTGGACGCGCGCGGTGGACGAGCACATCCGGGGTCACTGGGCGCGGTAGTTCACCTTCGGCGCAGCAGTCGCCGGAAGCCGAGGACGGCGGCGACGACGACGGCCACGGCGAAGGCACCGACCTTGACGTCGCTGTTGCCGCCGCCGTCGCCGCCGTCCTCGGACTGCGCCGAACTCCCGCTGCCGGAGGGCGACTTGGACCCGCTGTCGCCGGGCGCGTCCTCGGCCTCCACGGAACTCCCGGAGCCCTCGCTGCCGTACATGAGCTTGGTCCCGTCGACGGAGTACGTGACGGACTCCCCCTGCCCCTGGAGGGGCACGTCGAGCCGGCCCTCCCGCTTGATGTCGCCGCCGTTCCAGTCGTACCAGATACCGCCGAAGTAGCCGCGTACGGCGAGCTGTTGCCCGTCGGGCGAGAAGGCGGCGTCGGTGGCCCACAGATCGACGGGGGCGACGGGCTTGAAGACGTTGGCGCCGGAGGTGGAGAGCTTGGCGGGCCCTTCGTAGAGATGCCCGCCGTCCTCCTGCTTGTCGATGATGTACACGCGCCCGGTCCTGGGGTGGACGATCATCGACTCGGCGTCACGGGAGCCGTCGGAGTACTTCACGACGTACTGCTTGGCGCGGATGGTCTGGTCGGTGAGGTTCTTCGGCTCCGGCAGCTGGTAGATCCAGACATACGGCCAGGTCACGCCGTCGTTGTCGCCGATGTCACCGACGTAGATCTGGTTGTCCGGGCCGATGGCGACGGCCTCGACGTCCCGCTGCTGCCCCACCCCGCTCAGGGTGATCCGCGCGACGGTCTCGCCGGTGCTGCTGTCGACGGCGTAGAGATAGCTGCCGCTGTCCTGGTCGTTGTGGGTCCAGTAGATGCCGGGGTGCTGGCGGGAGGCGGCGAGGCCGCTGGACTCGATGATGCGGGAGTCCTTGATGGTGAACCCGTTGTCGCCGTCCCCGTCGGCGGCGGTCGCGGGGCTCGCGCCCGTGAGAACGAGCAGGGCAGTGGCTCCGACGACACCGAGTAGCGCGCGCATGAGCCCAAGCTTGCCATCCCCCGCGGGGCGTTCACGTGTCCGGCCTCACACCCCACCGCTCCCGCTGATCGTTCATCATGAGCGGATGCTCAGGTTCATGCCCGTCGGCGACTCCATGACGATCGGAAGCGCGGGCGAACACACATGGCGTTACCGGATGTGGCAGCACCTGCGCGACACCCACGGCCGCCCCTTCGCCCTCGTCGGCCCGCGGGAGGCTCTCCACGACAAGGCGACGGACACCCCCACGTCGTACGAGTACGCCGACCCGGACTTCCCCCGCGCCCACCTCGCCGGCTGGGGCGAGGGGTGGCTGCACATGGCTCCGCTGATCGGTGACGCGGTCCGCTCCTGCCGGGCCGACGTCCTGCTGGTGTCGCTGGGCCTCATCGACCTGGGCTTCTACACGAACGCGGAACAGACGGCGGAGAACGTCCGCGCCTTCGTCGCGGAGGCGCGCGCGGTGAAGTCCCGCATCCGCATGGTCCTGCTCCCGGTCATCCCGAACGTCCGGGCCCAGGACGACCCGCCCTTCGGCACCCAGGTCACCCTCTTCAACGAACTCCTGGCCAAGGCGGTGGCCGACCTGGACGAGCCCCGCTCCCCCCTGCTGCTGGCCTCGCCGCCGGAGTCGTACGACATCAACCACGACACCTACGACGGCACCCACCCGAACGCGAGCGGCGAACACAAGATCGCGGCGGCTTTCGCGGAGGCGATGCATCAGGGGTGGGGGGTCGGGGAGCCCTACGTCTCCTCATCCCCGAGGGGGGGAGGAACGCCACGATGACCGTCATTGAAGACAGGATCGCGATGGCTGAGGAAGACGACGAGCTGACGCTGGACAAACTGTTCGCGTCACGTCCTCTCAGACGTTCGCATCGACTTTCCGGGCGCCTTGAACGGCTACGCTCCCGATGTGGCGAAGGTCCGTGAGGGTGCCACGAAGAATTCCAAGAATCTCTGGTCCCACCAGGACCTGGAGTTCGTCGCCGAGGTGATCTCCCGAGGCACCGCCGCCAACGACCACGGCCCCAAGCGGATCGCCTGCGCCACCGCCGAGATCCCCGTCTACCTCATCGCGGATCCCTATCAGGGCCGCTGCCACGTCTTCACCGATCCCAAGGAAGGCGACTACGCCACCGAGACGAGGGTCGACTTCGGCAGCGCCGTCGACCTCACCGACACAGTGGTCGGCCTCACTCTCAAGACCGACGGGTTCCCCCGCGACCGAGACGGGCAGGGGGTCACTTGCCGCCGGCGGGTGGTGTCGCCGCGGGTTCCGCGAAGAACTGCCAGATCGTGATCACGGCGATGAGCTGGCCGATGAGGTAGGCGACCTGCAAGGAGTAGTAGCGCATCTGGTAGATGGACAGCAGCAGCCCCAGGCGGCTCTGCCAGTACCGGCGTTCACCGCGGAAGGTGTCCAGGTCCAGCGCGATACCCGTGACGGTGAGGACGAGCAGCATCGTCGCGGCGTACAGCGCAAGGTTGGCGACGCCCTCCTGGGTGAACCAACCGAACAGCGCGTCCAGAGCCAGCGGAACAGCGAAGGCGAGCACGACCGGGATCGCTTTGACCGCCCCGCGCCGCCCGGGCAGCACCCGCCACAGCGCCCCCAGGAAGAACCCGCCGCCGACCCAGGTGGACAGCCAGTAGACGATGCCGAGCGCCATGCCGGGCAGGCCGAACAGATCCAGCAGGGTGTCCCGCCAGGCCTCTCCCCGGACGAAGCCCACCCAGGTGGAGAGGACGGCGGCGAGGAGGCCGGGGACCAGCGCGCAGCGGACACCACGGATGCCGTTGTCCCACCAGGTGTTCCTCGGCCCCAGCGCCAAGGCCGCGTCGACCACGGACACTTGTGCGGGAAGACGGTCGGGGAACGGCAGTGGTCCACCCGCGGGCCAGTCGTGCAGAGCGTCCAACCGCCCTTCCAGTACCTGCCGTTCGGGCGGCTCGTCGCCGAACAGGCCCTGGTCCAGGCGGCGCAGCTCCGCGTGGGTCTCACGGTAGACCCGTGACTTCTCCATCAGCTCGCGGCGGGCGGCGGCGGCCGCCGCGAGGGGCCACTCGGAGACCTCGAAGCGTTGCTCCAGGACAGCGAGGCTCCGGAAGGAGGCCACCGCCGCGTACAGGGCCAGCATGTAGACGGGGATCCAGAGGGCCTCAACGAGTGAGTTGGCGAGACGGCCACCGCTGATGGACACGGCGACCGGAAAGAACGCGAGGAACAGCAGACGGTCCGCCGGGTCCTCCAAGGGCGAGTGCTTCGGGGCCCGCCTGGTGTGCAGTACGGCGAGCATGGCGAGGGCGGTCAGAATCCAGGAGTAGGTGAGGATCCACTCCTGGCCGTTGGAGGCGGACCACATCGCCTCCCAGACGAAGTCGTTCTGATGCTGGATCCCGTACCAGGGGTCGCCACGGTCGCTGAGCCAGGAGGCGCGCTGCCAGTTGCGTTCCTCCGTGAGCGCGTAGCAGAGGGCCACCACGGCAGTCCACAGGGCGATGGCGGGTACGACGATCCGCAACCGCAGCTCACGGGCCCTCGGTTGCCCACCGGAAGGAACACCTCTACGGGTCTTCGGGATGAGCTCCCCGTCGACGCCGAGCCGCCACGCGACGGCGACGAATCCGAGAACTGTCAGGGCCATCAGACAGCACGAGGCCGTCGTCTCGGCGGCGAGTGCCAGATCCGACGTCATCGGCTGGTCGTCCCACCACTGGTACAGGTCGAACTCCTTGGGCAGGCTCATGGTCACCGCGGGCGGGATCGCCGACAAGGCACCGACGACCCGGACGCGCCGGGGCGGTTTCGCGAAGGCGAGCAGCAGAGCCCCGGTGGCCAGTGCGAAGACATGTCCCCGCAGCAGCGCGTCCTCGAACCACCATGCGCTGCGCCTCTCGTCGTACTCATGGATCAGATCGTCCGTGTACGTCAACACGAAGAGGGCGACGGCGATGACGGCCCAGCATTCGAGGTTGTGCAGGACGGGATCCGGCCTGCGGCGGCGCGGACGATAGCGGGCCGCCGCCCACAGCAGCAGGGCGGACGTCGTCACCGTCCACAGCAACCCGCCGGCCCAGCCGAGGCCCTGGGCGGTCAGGCGCTCGTTCTGTGCGGCCCACAGACGCTGCCAGGACGGCCTGACGACGACGTTCACGGCGGGAGCCGAGCGCGACCCCGTCATGCGGTTCTCGGGACGCCACACCAGCCGGGAGCCGTCCTCCACGGCTGTCGGCCACGGCTGCGCGCTCTCGACCCCGGGTGCGGCCGGGTCCACCGTGATCCTGTCCCACCGGGCACCGCTCAGCGCGAGCGGTGGCCGGAGCGTCACGGACCAGGTGCCGGCTCCGGCCCGCAGCCGCCAGATCCCCACGTCGAGGTCCTTGTCGTACTGACTGACCCAGGAATGGGCCTCGTAGACGACTCGGACACGGCCGCCCTTCTCCGCCGTGACCTCCGGCGCACCGGGGCGCCACTCCCACCAGCGCAACGGGTCCTGCCAGCCCGTCGCCTGCCGGGTGAGGCAGGCCATCGCGGTGGTGTGTGCGGGGCTGTGCCGACCGAGCAGCAGGGCCTCCGCGAAGACCCAGTCACCGGGTACGTCGACGGTTTGCCTGGTGACGATCTTCGTGTACGTACGGTCATCGTGGAGGAGTTCGAGACTGGCCGACACCCTGGCTTCGGCGAGGCCGGCGCTCACGCACGCGGGGTCCGCCGCATCCGCCGCACGCGCGGAACCGGGGCAGAACAGCACCCACACGACCACCACCACGACCGCCGCCCACGCCCGACTTCCCGGCAAGCCCGCCCCCCGACCGACTCATCACTGTGCGTTGCCGGTCATAGTGCCCACGACGTCGCACAACAACTCCTCTGCCACGAAGGGCGTCGCGGTGTGCGGGGGCGGCAGGAAGCGGGTCGGGTACTCCACGTCCCGCACCCGCCCGTCACTCCTTCAAGGCGCAAGATCACCCTTGCCTAGAGCGCACTCCACGCCGTTGGCTAGGGAGTCATGAAGTACACGCAGCTCGGACGCACCGGACTCAAGGTCAGCCGACTCGTCCTCGGCACCATGAACTTCGGCCCGCAGACCGATGAGGCCGACTCCCACGCGATCATGGATTCGGCCCTCGACGCGGGCATCAACTTCTTCGACACCGCCAACGTGTACGGCTGGGGCGAGAACAAGGGCCGTACCGAGGAGATCATCGGCAACTGGTTCGCGAAGAGCCCCACGCATCGCGACAAGACCGTCCTCGCCACCAAGGTCTACGGCAACATGGCCGGCGACGGCCCCTCCTGGCCGAACCACGACAAGCTGTCCGCCCTCAACATCCGGCGGGCGGTGGACGCGAGCCTCAAGCGGCTCCAGACCGACTACATCGACGTCTACCAGTTCCATCACGTCGACCGCGCCACCCCCTTCGAGGAGATCTGGCAGGCGATCGACGTCCTCGTCCAGCAGGGCAAGATCCTCTACGTGGGGTCCAGCAACTTCCCCGGGTACAAGATCGCCCAGGCCAACGAGATCGCCGCCCGGCGCGGCGGCACCATCGGGCTCGTCAGCGAGCAGTGCCTCTACAACCTCGCCGAGCGCCGCGCCGAGATGGAGGTCATCCCTGCCGCGCAGGAGTACGGGCTCGGCGTCATCCCGTGGTCGCCGCTGCACGGCGGACTGCTCGGCGGTGTCATCAAGAAGGAGGTCGAGGGCGGGCGCCGGGCGAGTGGCCGGGCCGCCGACTCCCTCGCCAACACCACCATCCGCGCCCAGATCCAGTCGTACGAGGATCTCCTGGAGAAGCACGGCATCGAACCCGGCGAGGCCGCCCTGGCCTGGCTCCTCACCCGCCCCGGCGTGACCGGCCCGATCGTCGGCCCGCGTACGGCAGAACAGCTCGCGTCGGCGATCAGGGCCGTCGAGCTGGAGCTGAGCGAGGAACTGCTGACCGGCCTGGACGAGATCTTCCCGGGCCCGGGCCCGTCGCCGGAGGCCTTCGCCTGGTAACGCCCCGAGGCGAGGCGCCCTTAGGGACGCGGGGAACTGCGCGACCAGCCGCACACGGCCCGCAGCCGAAAGCCGGCCGCAGTTCCCCGGGCTCCCCGCTCAGCACCTACCTGCCGAGCACCGACGCCACCGCCACCACGACAAACATCAGCACCAGCACAACGGCCATGATCCGGTTACGGCTCTTCGGGTCCACCCCCCGAGCCTAACCGGCCCTGCCGAGCGCCCACCGGGCGACCACCTCGTACCGCGGCTGCTCCCCCGGCACCCCCGACCTCGGCAGGTCGCTGCGGACCAGCGCCAGCTCGCCCACGGTCCACACACGGCTCGTGAACCCCTCGAGCGCGGAGACGTACGGCCCTACGTCCACGTCCGACCGGCTGCGCGCCACCGTCAGGTGGGCCTTGTACCGCCGGTGCTCCCCCATCGGCACTCCCGCCTTCCGGGCCGCCGCCTCCGCACGGTCCGCCAGCAGCCGCAGCGCCGGGACATCGCCCGAGGCACCCGCCCACAGCGCCCGCCCGTGCCCGAACTGCCCGCCGCCCCGCACCGCCAGTTCGAAGGGAGCGGTGCGCGCGGCCGCCCGCTCCAGCCTCGCCGACAGGTCCGCCACGACGTCGTCCGCCACCTCGCCGTAGAACGCGAGCGTGAAGTGCCATCCGGTCCGACCCGTCCAGCGCAGTCCGTCCGCGCCCGGGAGCCTCCTCAGCTCGTCCACCTCCGCGGCGAGTTCCCGAGCGACTTCCTGCGGGGGCAGCACGGCGGCGAAGAGTCTCATGAGGCCAGCCTGTCACCAGGCAGGGAACGCGGAGTCGGGGTGGCCCGGACAGCCGTCGGCCCGGAGGGAGGGAGTCGCGTCGAGGCACTCCGGCCCTCCGGGCCGACCAGCCGGAACCCCTTACGCGGCCGTCGCCAGCTGCTCCCGCTCCCGTGGGACCAGGCCCACCCGCGGATGCCCGTGGTGCCAGCCCACCGACAGGCGCAGGTTGCCGACGCGGGCCAGGAACAGACCGATCGTCACGGCCGCCGAGGCGGCGATCACACCGCCGACCGCGAGGCCCGCCCGGACGCCGTACGCGTCGGTGATCCAGCCGGCGATCGGGGCGCCCAGGGGAGCGCCGCCCATGAACACCATCATGTAGAGGGACATCACCCGGCCCCGCATCGCCGGGTCGGTGCTCAGCTGGACGCTGCTGTTGGCGGTCACGTTGACCGTCATGCCGAACATGCCGATCGGGACCATGAGCAGGGCGAAGAGCCACAGGGACGGGGCGAGCGCGGCCACTATCTCCAGCGTGCCGAAGGCCACCGCGCCCGCGACCAGCACCCGCATCCGGGCGGTGCCGCGCCGGGCGGCGAGCAGGGCGCCTGCGAGGGAGCCGACCGCCATCAGGGTGTTGAAGAGGCTGTAGGAGCCGGCGCCCGCGTGGAAGACGTCGTCGGCGAAGGCCGAGAGGTAGACGGGGAAGTTGAAGCCGAAGGTGCTGACGAACCCGACCAGGACGATGGTCCAGATCAGGTCCGGGCGGCCCGCGACGTAGTGGAGTCCCTCCCGCAGCTGGCCCTTGCCGCGCGGGGCCCGCTCGACGACGTGCAGGTCGCGGGTGCGCATCAGCAGCAGGCCCGCGATGGGCGCGACGAACGACAGGCCGTTGGCGAGGAACGCCCAGCCGGTGCCGACGCCGGTGATCATGAGGCCCGCGACGGCGGGGCCCACCAGACGGGCGGACTGGAAGTTCGCGGAGTTCAGGCTGACCGCGTTCTGCAGCTGGTCGGGGCCGACCATCTCGGAGACGAAGGTCTGACGGGCCGGGTTGTCGACGACGGTCGCGAGTCCGACGGCGAAGGCCGCCAGATAGACGTGCCAGACCTCCACATGCCCGGAGAGGGTCAGGAAGGCGAGCGCCAGACCTGTGACGGCCATCGCGGACTGGGTGACCAGCAGCGTGGGCCGCTTGGGCAGACGGTCGACGAGGACGCCGCCGTAGAGCCCGAAGAGCAGCATCGGCAGGAACTGGAGCGCGGTCGTGACGCCGACGGCGGTCGAGGAGCCGGTGAGGCTGAGGACCAGCCAGTCCTGGGCGATGCGCTGCATCCAGGTGCCGGTGTTGGAGACGACCTGACCGGCGAAGAAGAGCCGGTAGTTCCGGCTCTTCAGGGAGCTGAACATCGAGGACTTCGAGGACCTGACGGGATCCTCGGGGGTAGAGGTGGACGGTGCGGGGGCGGAGTCTGCTCCGGATCCCGTACTCAAAAGGATTCGCCTCCTCAGGACGGATTACAGGTGTGCGAGCTTCTCCAGCACGGGGGCGGCGGCACGCAGTTTGGCCCACTCGTCCTCGTCCAGTCCGTCGACCAGGGTGGCCAGGAAGGCGTTGCGCTTGGCGCGGCTCTCGGCGAGCATCGCCTCGGCCTGTTCCGTCTTCGTGACGACCTTCTGGCGTCGGTCCTCGGGGTGCGGCTCGAGACGGACCAGTCCCTTGCCCTCCAGCAGCGCCACGATGCGGGTCATCGAGGGCGGCTGCACATGTTCCTTGCGGGCGAGCTCGCCCGGGGTGGCCTTGCCGCAGATGGAGAGGGTGCCCAGGACCGACATCTCGGTGGGGCTCAGCGACTCGTCGACCCGCTGGTGCTTGAGCCGACGGGAGAGTCGCATCACGGCGGAGCGTAGGGAGTTCACGGCGGCAGCGTCGTCGCCATGCGTAAGGTCCGGCATCTCTTTAGCGTAACTCATTACTCTCGCTAAACAAGCTGGCGCGCGCGAGGATTCCCGTGAGGCGGGCCACTAAAACAGGATCATCACCCGTACGAGTGAGACGGCAGCGGAATGTGAACGCCACCCGCCGACGCCCGCGACCCTCGTGTACATGGGGACCAGCGTGCTCAGCCTGCGGATAGACGGGGAGCTGCTCGAACGGCTCCGGGACCATGCGGCGAAAAGGGGAATGAGCGTCCAGGACTATGTCGTCCGAACGCTCATCCGGGATGACTTCGACGAGCGGTTCCAGACCGCCGTCGAGGAGACGGAGAAGTTCTACGGGGTCACGTGACCCCTGCGGATCACGTGAGGCCCAGGGCCGGCATCAGGTAGTAGAAGGCGAAGACGGCGGCGACGACATACATCGCGGCGGGGATCTCCTTGCCCCGCCCGGCCGCCAGCCGCAGCACCACGAAGGTGATGAAGCCCATGCCGATGCCGTTGGTGATCGAGTACGTGAACGGCATCATCACCATGGTCACGAAGGCCGGGATGGCGATCGTGTAGTCCGCCCAGTCGATCTCCTTGACCGAGTTGGACAGGATCAGGAAGCCCACCGCGAGCAGCGCCGGGGTCGCCGCCTGGGACGGGACCATCGTGGCCACGGGGGTCAGGAACAGCGCCACGGCGAAGAGGCCACCGGTGACGACGTTCGCGAAACCGGTGCGCGCGCCCTCGCCGACACCTGCCGTGGACTCCACGAAGGCGGTGGTGGCCGAGGAGGAGCTGGCGCCGCCCGCTGCGACCGCGAGGCCGTCGACGAACAGGACCTTGTTGATGCCGGGCATCTGGCCCTGGGCGTCGGTCAGCTTGGCCTCGTCGCTGACGCCCATGATCGTGCCCATCGCGTCGAAGAAGCACGACAGCAGGACCGTGAAGACGAAGAGGACGCCGGTCAGCACGCCGACCTTGTCGAAGCCGCCGAACAGGCTGACCTTGCCGAGCAGCCCGAAGTCAGGGGTGGCGACCGGGTTGCCGGGCCACTTCGGCGTCGTCAGACCCCAGGACGGGACCTTGGCGACGGCCTCGATGATCATCGCTACGACGGTCATGGCGACGATCGAGATGAGGATCGCGCCGGAGACCTTGCGGACGATGAGCGCCAGGGTGAGCAGGGCGCCCAGGATGAAGACGAGGACCGGCCAGCCGTCGAGGTGGCCGTTACCGCCGAGCTGGAGCGGGACGGTGGTCTGGGCGGCGTCCGGGATACGGGAGACGAAGCCGGAGTCGACGAGGCCGATCAGCATGATGAACAGGCCGATACCGATGCTGATGGCCTTGCGCAGACCGAAGGGGACCGCGTTCATGACGCGCTCGCGCAGACCCGTGGCGACCAGCAGCATCACGATGAAGCCGGCGAGCACCACCATGCCCATGGCGTCCGGCCAGGACATCCGGGGCGCGAGCTGGAGGGCGACGACCGAGTTCACACCGAGGCCGGCGGCCAGCGCGATCGGGACGTTGCCGATGACGCCCATGAGGAGCGTGGTGAACGCCGCCGTCACACAGGTGGCCGTCACCAGCTGACCGTTGTCGAGCTGGTTGCCGTACATGTCCTTCGCGCTGCCCAGGATGATCGGGTTCAGCACGATGATGTAGGCCATCGCGAAGAAGGTGGCGAAACCGCCGCGGACCTCGCGGGGGAGCGTGCTGCCCCGCTCGGAGATCTTGAAGTAACGGTCGAGGGCGCCGTATGCGGGCGCACCACCCGGCTGATCGGGCGCGGGGACCTTGGCGGGGGCCGAGGTGGACATGTTTTGGTGTTTCCTACGATGAGAAGTGGTCAGAGGCAAACCGTTTCAGTATGAACATATAAGGCGGCACTCCACCATCTCCGCGCGTAGAACTGATCACCTCGTAAGCTGTGGTCCATGGCGAAGTGGACCCCCAAGCACGAGGCACCGGAGCCCCTGGAGGGGCCCATCGTGCCGACCATCATCGGCGGCACGATCCTCTGGTTCGTCCTCTTCCTCGTCCAGCTCCCCTTCTACGGCTGGTTCGACGACCGCGGACACGCCTGGTGGGTGTGGACCTGCCTGGCCGGCACCGGGCTGGGGCTGTACGGCGTCTACTTCGTCAAGAGGCGCGACACCGCCATCAAGCGGGCGGCGGCAGCGGCCGAGGACGCCGAGGCTCCTGCGGCGGAGTGAGGGGCGTCCCGTACAACCACGGCACCACTCCCCCGCCGGTCCGTCCTACCCAGGTCGGATCTTCCGGCCACTCGGCGTGTGAAGCCGTAAATCCGCACGTACCGTCGAACGCATGACGCACATCGACGCGGGCGCCGAACTCGATCCTGTGCATCCCGTTCCCGTCCCCGCCACGGCGGCGACCGGGCTCTCCGCCACCGAGGTGGCCGAGCGGATCGCGAACGGTCAGGTCAACGACGTCCCGGTGCGCAGCAGCCGGTCGATGGCCGACATCGTCCGCGCCAATGTCTTCACCCGGTTCAACGCGATCATCGGTGTGCTCTGGCTGATCATGCTGTTCGTCGCGCCGTTCCAGGACAGCCTGTTCGGGTACGTGATCATCGCCAACACCGGTATCGGCATCATCCAGGAGTGGCGGGCGAAGAAGACCCTCGACTCCCTCGCGGTGATCGGCGAGGCCAAGCCGACGGTACGGCGGGACGGGGTGGCCCTGGAGGTCAGCACCTCCGACATCGTGCTGGACGACCTCATCGAGATCGGCCCCGGCGACAAGGCCGTCGTGGACGGGGTGTGCGTCGAGGCCGACGGTCTCGAGATCGACGAGTCGCTGCTCACCGGCGAGGCCGACCCCGTGGTCAAGCAGCCCGGGGACGAGGTCATGTCCGGCAGCTTCGTCGTCGCGGGCGGCGGGGCGTTCCGGGCGACCAAGGTGGGGCGTGAGGCGTACGCCGCCCAACTCGCCGAGGAGGCCTCCCGGTTCACCCTCGTCCACTCAGAGCTGCGCTCCGGCATCTCCACGATCCTCAAGTACGTGACCTGGATGATGATCCCGGCCGCGACCGGCCTGGTCATCACCCAACTCGTCGTCAAGAGCAACGACCTCAAGGACTCCATCGCCCGCACGGTCGGCGGCATCGTCCCCATGGTGCCCGAGGGGCTCGTCCTGCTGACGTCGGTCGCCTTCGCGATAGGAGTCATCCGACTTGGCCGAAAACAGTGCCTCGTCCAGGAGTTGCCGGCCATCGAGGGTCTCGCCCGCGTCGACACGGTCTGCCTCGACAAGACGGGCACGCTGACCGAGGGCGGCATGGACGTCATGGAGCTGCGGCCGCTGAACGGCAGCGACGAGTCGTATGTACGCAAGGTGCTGGGCGCCCTGGGCGAGTCGGATCCGCGGCCGAACGCGTCCCTGAAGGCGATCATCGACGCCTACCCGGACGCCGAGGACTGGCGCTGCACCGAGTCGCTGCCCTTTTCCTCCGCCCGCAAGTACAGCGGGGCGACCCTCAGCGAGGGCAACGGGGAATCGAGTACATGGCTGCTGGGGGCGCCCGACGTGCTGCTCGCGGCGGACGACCCCGCCCTCGCCGAGACCGAGCGGCTCAACGAGCAGGGCCTGCGCGTGCTGCTGCTGACGCGGACCGTGCGGGACCTGGACGAGCCGGAGGTGGCCCAGGGCTCTCGGGCCACCGCCCTCGTCGTCCTGGAGCAGCGGCTGCGGCCCGACGCGGCCGACACCCTGCGGTACTTCGCCGAGCAGAACGTCCGGGCCAAGGTCATCTCCGGTGACAACGCGGTGTCGGTGGGCGCGGTGGCCGGGAAGCTCGGGCTGACCGGGGCGACGGTCGACGCGCGCGCCCTGCCCGCCGACAAGGAGGGCATGGCGAAGGCCCTCGACGAGGGCACGGTGTTCGGGCGGGTCACCCCGCAGCAGAAGCGGGACATGGTGGGCGCGCTCCAGTCCCACGGGCACACGGTCGCGATGACGGGCGACGGGGTCAACGACGTGCTGGCGTTGAAGGACGCCGACATCGGGGTGTCGATGGGCTCCGGCTCCGAGGCGACCCGGGCGGTGGCGCAGATCGTGCTGCTCAACAACAGCTTCGCGACGCTGCCCTCGGTGGTCGCGGAGGGGCGCCGGGTCATCGGGAACATCACGCGGGTGGCGACGCTGTTCCTGGTGAAGACGGTGTACTCGGTACTGCTGGCGGTGCTGGTGGTGTGCTGGCAGGTGGAGTACCCCTTCCTGCCGAGGCATCTGACGCTGCTGTCCACCCTGACGATCGGCGTCCCGGCCTTCTTCCTCGCCCTCGCGCCCAACAAGGAGCGGGCGAAGCCCCACTTCGTGCGGCGGGTCATGCGGTACGCCATCCCCGGCGGGCTGCTGGCCGGGGTCGCGACCTTCGTGACCTATCTGATCGCCCGTCACCACTACACCGGCAAGGGCGCGTTGGACGCGGAGACGAGCGTCGCCACGCTGACCCTGTTCCTGATCTCGATGTGGGTGCTCGCCATCATCGCCCGGCCCTACACCTGGTGGCGGGTGGCGCTGGTGGCGTCGATGGGTGCGGGGTTCCTGCTGGTGCTGGTGGTGCCGTGGCTTCAGGACTTCTTCGCGCTGAAGCTGGTGGGGGTGACGATGCCGTGGATCGCGGTGGGCATCTCGGTGGTGGCGGCGGCCGTCCTGGAGTTGACGTGGAAGTGGGTCGACCGCCGCGTGTCCGCTTAGCGCTGGGCTGGAGCCGAGGGGGGTGGGGGCTGCTGCTGTGTGCCGGGTGCGGCGCCGTTGTGGCTGGTCGCGCAGTTCCCCACGCCCCCTACGGGGCGCTCTACTGGACGTCTATGTAGTCGCCCGTTGCGCTCACTGCCGGGGTCGTGGTCGTGCCCGCGAAGCTGTAGCGGTAGTAGCCGTCGGTCGAGGCCGTGACCGTGGTGCTGAGGTTGCCGGTCGAGTTGGTCTTGATGGTCTTGACCGTGGTGTAGGTGGTGCTTCCCTTCTTGCGGAACTGGAGCTTCACCGACTGGCCGGTGTAGCCGGCGTACTTGGCGGTGTCCCAGTTGGCGCGGGCCAGCTTGCCGGTGACCGTGATGGTCTTGCCCTTCTTCACCGGCTCCGGCGAGGCGTTGACGGTGAGGGTGGACTTGCGCTGGAGCTTGGTGGTGCCGAGGCCGCCCTGCCAGGTGAGCCCGCCGTTGTCGTCGGCCGCGAGGGCGCCCAGTTTCCAGCTGCCCGCCTCGGCGTTGACGAGGTCGCCGTCCTCCTCGGAGCCGTCCGGACGGAACTGGATCTTCGCCGTGCACTTCAGGACCGTCGAGGAGGACGCCGTGCAGGTGCCGGGGTCGTCGCCGAGGAGGAGGTCGTCGGAGTTCACACCGATGGTGTCGCCACGGTAGAGAACGGGGCCGGTCTGGAAGGAGCTCGCGGCCAGGGTCGCGGGCTTGGTCACGGTGTAGGTCGCGGAGACCGTGACCTGGGTCGTGGTGCCGACCACGATGTTCTTGCCGCTGTTCACCTTGAGCTCGGAGAAGGTGACGGCGGGCCCGGCGGTCGTGGCGGCCTGCGCGGCCGGGACGGCGAGGGCGGTGAGGGCCAGGGCGCCGGTCACGGCGGAGACGGCGGCCAGAGTGGCTCTGTTGCGCATGTGCGTTCCCCAGGGGGAGAAGTGATCTAGGAGTCTGTTGACCCACGCGATCAGATCCGTGACACCCGGGGTGAGTTGTACGAGTGGGTCCGGATTTTGTCCTAGCCTGCACAATGCTTGAATCTTGGAGAGATTCCGAGGGAATCCGTTGGGCTCCGCATGACCAAGCACGAACGCCGGCCCCGGACGGCTTCCGGGACCGGCGTGTCGTAGGGGCTCTGCTTACTTCACGTCGACGAAGTCACCCGTGGCGCTGACCGCCGGGGTGGTCGTGGTGCCCGCGAAGGAGTAGCGGAAGTAGCCGTCGACCGTCGCCTTGACGGTGGTGCTCAGGTTGCCCGTCGAGTTCGACTTGATGGTCTTGACCGTGGTGTACGTGCTGGAGCTCTTCTTGCGGAACTGGAGCTTCACCGACTGGCTGGTGTAGCCGGCGTACTTGGCGGTGTCCCAGTTGGCGCGGGAGAGCTTGCCGGTGACCGTGATGGTCTTGCCCTTCTTCACCGGCTCCGGCGAGGCGTTGACCGTCAGCTTGGAGAGGCGCTGCAGCTTGAACGCGTTGGTCTTGTCGGTCACGGCGACACCGACGTTGTCCAGGTTCGGGTTCTCCGGGTCCTCGCCGTTGAACGCGACGGCGAAGCCGGCGGCCTTCCAGGAACCGGCGTCCTCGTTCAGCAGGTCCGCCGGGTCGACCTCGACGGTGGCCGTGCAGTTGGCGACGGTCGCGGAGGCGTCCGTGCAGTTCGCGTCGCCGCTGTCGAACCACCAGATGGAGTTGTAGAAGTCCGTGCCCCGGTACAGCTCGACTCCGCCGAAGAAGTCGTCGGCGTAGATGTCGACGTCCGCGGCGTGGTTCAGCGTGAAGGAGACCGGGACCTTCACCACGCTGGTGGTGCCGACCACGATGTTCTTGGCCTTGTTGACCTTCACGTTGGAGAAGGAGGCGTCGAGGGCGTAGGGGGTGCCGTCCACGGCGGTGGCGAACGCGGACTTGCCGGAGGCGGCCGCGGCAGCCTCGTGCGCGGCGGAGACGCCGACGGGGACCCGCTCGTCGGCCTGCGCGGCCGGCACGGCGAGGGCGGACAGGGCCAGGGCGCCGGAGACGGCGGCCACGGTGGCGCGAATACGCATGTGTTTCCTCAAGGAAGAGAATGTGGGAGGTACCGGGCCCCGGACACGCCGGGACCCGATGGGGAGGTACAGGGACCGCTGTCGCTTACTTCACGTCGATGAGGTCACCGGTGGCGTTGACCGCCACGGTGGTCGTCGTGCCCGCGAAGGAGTAGCGGAAGTAGCCGTCGACCGACGCCTTGACCGTGGTGCTCAGGTTGCCCGTCGAGTTCGACTTGATGGTCTTGACCGTGGTGTACGTGCTGGAGCTCTTCTTGCGGAACTGCAGCTTCACCGACTGGCCGGCGTAGTTGACGTACTTGGGAAGCGGGTAGGCCTCCCAGTCGGCCCGGGTCAGCTTGCCGGTGACCGTGATGGTCTTGCCCTTCTTCACCGGCTCGGGCGAGGCGTTCGCCGTGAGCTTGGCGGCACGCTGGAACTTGAAGGACCCTGCCTTCTCCTTCCAGACGTAGTCGTCGTCCTTGGCGTCGACCCACGCGCCGACGTACCACGTGCCGGCGCTGGCGTTGCTGAGGTAGTCCGTCTGCGGGTCCACCGTCACCGACGCGGTGCAGGTCGACGTGGTGGCGCTGGCGGCCGTGCAGGTCGGCTTGCCGGTCGACAGGTAGCCGGTGCCGGGGCCGACCAGGTCGAACTCCTCGGCGCCGGCGATGCCCGAGTTGTCCGTGGCCGTCACGCTGACCTTGATGGTCTTCGCGGCCGAGGTACCGATGGACACCTTGTTGTCACCGTCGACGACAACCTTGGTGATCTTGATGTCACCCTGGCTGCCGTCCGCCTGCGCGGCAGGCACAGCGAAGGCGGAAAGGGCCAGGGCGCCGGTGACGGCAGCCCCGATGGCTCGTATACGCATGCGATCCCCGCGTGGAGAAAGGGCCCCGACGGTCGTCGTCCCCCACGGCGATCGCCTACACGCCGGGGCCCAAGTGATCAAGGAGTCTGTTGACTCACGTGATCAGATTCGTGAGGCGAGTGAATGGTTGTACGAGTGGTGAGAAATTTGTGCGAGCTTTTTAAAGATCACCTGCACAGATCAGTCGAACCACCGGTCGCGGGCCAACTCCGCCGTCCGTGAGGGGTCCTCCATCAGCGCCGCTACCTCGAAACGACGCGGCCACTGCCCGGCCGCCCAGGCGAGTCCGGCGGCGACGCCTTCGAGCGTCGAGGCGTGCAGGACACCGTCGTTGGTCAGCCGCCAGTCCAACTCCACGCCGTCCACGACGAGTTCCTCGTGCTCGACGTACGTCGTCGGTGTCCGCGACCCGAGCAGCACCCGCACCGGCTCCGGTACGTCGTGTTCGGCGCCCTCGGAGTCCACCGACCCGGTGACCGACTCGCTCAGCCGCCGCACCTGGAACAGTTCCGCCAGCTCGGCGGCGCGCGCCGGCCGCACCGGCAGCAGCGGCATGCCCCCGGTGAAGGGCAGCAGGTCGGGTGAGTCGACGACCACGGCGTCGGCCGCGTCCACCACCTCGACCCGCCCGTCGACGACGGCCCGCAGCTCGTCGGGCAGGGTCACCTGCTCGGGATCCAGGTCGGCCAACGCGCCGTAGAGGGCGTGCAGTTGTGCCCCCGTCACCTCACGTGACGGGTCGGCGAGGCGGTCGAGGAGCTCCGCCGCCCCA
Organism: Streptomyces sp. NPDC002817; assembly: GCF_053592055.1. Classification (NCBI taxonomy): domain Bacteria; kingdom Bacillati; phylum Actinomycetota; class Actinomycetes; order Kitasatosporales; family Streptomycetaceae; genus Streptomyces; species Streptomyces sp. NPDC002817. Next base: position 219,838 of record NZ_JBSFUY010000002.1, on the reverse strand, counting down.
CCCGGCTCGTCCAGCAGCGCGGCCACCGACGTCCGCACGCCGAGCGCCCGCAGCACCTGCTCGTCGTCGAATCCGGCCGCGTCGGCCTCGTCGTACAGACCCCGCAGCAGCGGGTCCCCTCCGGCCGCGAGCAGACCGGCCGGACGGCGGCCGTCGAGCACCGGGTGACCCCGCAACCACCATGCGGTGTAGGGCCGTACGACCTCATGGGTGCCGTCCGGCAGCAGGATCCGCACCGGCTGGGTGAGCGCGTCCCGCAGCGGCGGCCGGGCGAGCAGGGCGAGCGCCTGCGGCCAGCACTCCTCGTCCACCAGGTCCAGATCGCGTACGGCGATCAGTTCCGTGGCGACCGGCGGGACCGGCGAGTCGGGGAAGCGGTCGAGGATGTCCTCGCTCCACACGTCCACGGCGTCCAGCAGGCCCGCGTCGTCCGGCTCGGCGAAGTCCCCGTCGCGCGGCTCCAGTTCGTCCGGGTCCAGGACCACGTCGGTGGCGCGGACCAGCGCGAAGGTGGCGAGCACGCCACAGGCGGCCAGCGGTTGTTCGCCCCAGCGCTCGGCCAGCTCGGCGTCCACGGTGGCGAGTTCCCCCTCGCGCATGATCTGCGCGAACGGGCTGCCGGGGAGGACGAGTTCACCGGCGGGCGCCGGTTCGCCGTCCTCGTCGGGCAGGGCGAGCGCACCGAGCCAGGGCTCGTCGCCGGGCTCCAGGCCCGCGTCGCGGACGAGGGCGAGGACGGTGTCGGCCAGCTCCTCCGCGTCCAGGGTGTCTTCCTCCCACGCCCCGCCGTCGTCGTCCAGCGACGCGGCGACCGCGGCCCGCACCTGCGGGGTGGTCAGCACCGCACGCGGGGAGGCGGGCAGCGCGCCGAGCTTCTCCAACAGGGGGTGCGTGGCGTCCGGGTGGGCGACCTTGAGGCCGAGCCGGGCGAGCACCTCCGGGTCGATGACGACGCTGTCGGCGGTGGGCAGGAGGACCTGGCGGGGCCCGATGGTCGTACGTCCGTCGGCGAGCGGGACGGGGAGGCCGGACAGCCGGTCCGGGTCCACCCCCGCGAGGCTGTCGTACAGGCTGCGCCACCAGCCCGGCTCCTTCTCCAGCCCGGCCAGCCGGTCGACGGCGTCGGTGAGCGGGAGGCGGGCGACGCCGAGGGTGCGCAGTTCGACCCGGCGTTCGAGTCCGGCGGGGAGGAGCGTGGGGAGGACTTCGGCGAGGACGCGCACGGTGTCGGCGCCGGCACCCTCCACCACCTCCGCGTCCCTGGGGCGCAGGGCCTCGGGCAGGTCGTCGTCCTGGTCGGGGGTCAGGGCCGGCGGCAGGAAGGCGGTCCGGGGCAGCCGCTCCAGGATCGCCTGCCGCAGGGCCCCGTCCAGCTCGCCCTTGCCGAGCGGGCCGGGCACGAGGTCGATGATGCCGGCCGTCACCGGCCGCCACGCGGCGAGCAGTTCGACGTACGCGTCCGCCGCGCGCTGCACCACGAAGTCGGTCAGCGGACCGGGCGCCGCGTGCCGGCGGGTGGGGTCCAGCGGGAAGGAGGCGATGAGCAGCGCGGGCACACCGAGCGGCTCGTCGCTGGGCGTGGGGGCGTGCACGACGGGGTTGGTGCGGGGGCGGGCCGGGGCGCCGTCGGCGTCGGCGGGGACGGCCCAGGTGACCGACCAATGCGGCCGCAGCCGCTCCTCCACGGGACGGTCGGCGAGAAGGTCGGCGGTGAGCGGCCCGTTCGAGGCGGCGACCCGCCACCGGGTCGTGCCCTCCCGCGAGTCCTCCACGACGGTGAAGACGTCCTCGGTGCGGCGGCGCAGGGTCCGGGTGGTGTCCGTCTCGATCACGACCTCCTCCAGCCCGGGCAGGGCGAGGAGCAGGGCGTCGTCGACGGCGTTCAGGAGGCGCTCGGCGAGGTCGGTGGCGGCCGGGTCGCGCAGAGGCAGGATGACAGCCGTGTCGTACGGATCGGGGGCGGTGCCCTCGGCGGCGAACGGGAGACGCAGGAGCGGGATGTGCCCGTCGCGCCGGCGGATCTCGTCGCCCAGCCCCGGGCTGTGGCGGGCGACCTCGGCGGCCCGCTCCCGGCCCTCGGCGAGGGACCAGCGGACCCCTCCGTGGCGGCCGACGACCGCGGGCTCGTCGGTGACGGCGAGGACGGCGGCGAAGCCGACGCCGAAGCGGCCGATGGCGGCGGTGTCCCGTTTCGCGGAGGCCCGCAGGGTGGAGAGGGACTCGACACCGGTCGCGTCCAGGGGTGCGCCGGTGTTGGCGGCGACGAGGACGCCGTCGCGGAGGGTGAGCCGGAGGCGTCCGGGCACGCCCGCCCTGGCGGCGGCGTCGGCGGCGTTCTGGGCGAGCTCGACGACCAGTCGGTCCCGGTAGCCGCCGAGGGCGAGGTCCTCCTCGGCGTTGGCGTCCTCACGGAACCGGGCGGGGCTGGTCGCCCAGGTGTCGAGCACCCCCCGCCTGAGACGGGCGGTCCCGAACGGGTCGGCTCCCTCGGCTGCGGGCCGCACGAACTTGCTCACGGTCAACACTCTCCTCGTCGGCGTGGGGTCGAAGGTACCGCGAGGAGAGGGGATCGTAGATCGGGGAGGCCTTGTGTGGCCGGAGCGGCCGCGGGCCCACGGCGAAGCCGCTGCCGGATGCGGTCCCGCCCCCGCCGCCCCTACCCGTCCCATCCCTGGGGGCTGCCGCCCCCAGACCCCCGCTGTCGGCCCCGAAAGGGCCTCGTCCTCACACGCCGGACGGGCTGAAAACGCGGACCGGCGTCCAGAAGCGAGGCCCCCAAGCTCCGGACAAGCTGGGGGAAGGGCGGCGCCCCACCGAGTGGGCGGGGGCTCGGGGACGGCGAGACCCCGCCCTCAAGCTCCGGACGGGCTGGAGGGCGGGCGGCGGCCCCGGCGGGCGGTTCGGGGCGGCGGCAGACTCGTTTCCGGGCGGCGGGCGGCCGCAGGCCTACGAGTGGCCCAGTTCTGCCGCTGCCTCGTCCGAGATGTCCGGGACCGAGCCTGAGTCCGGTGCCGGGCGCAGGGGGAAGGGGTCGACCTTCGTCTCGTCGATCACCGGGGCCGCCGGACGCGGGGGCTTCGGCATGATCGCCGCCTCGGAGTGGCCGCCGCAGCCGTACGCCAGGGAGACCACGCGGCCGTCCGCCGGGGCGAACTCGTTGGCGCAGACGCCGAAGGCCTGGCCGAGGGAGCCGCCGATCGGCTGGAGGAAGCCGCAGCTGACGCAGGTCGCGGGGGCCGCCTGGGCCATCGGGGTCTTGGCGCCGTACGACTCGTCCCAGCGGTCCGCGGCGGTGTGCAGGCCGTAGCGGGACAGGACCCTGGCCCGGCGCATGCCCAGTTCCTCGGCGACCGAGGCGATCGAACCCCGGGTCGGAGCCATGGGGAGGTGCGACGGCGTGCCGGCCGTGACCTCCGCGTCCTCCGCCTCCACCAGCTCGGCCATCTCCTCGGAGACGGCGGAGCTCGGCACCGGCTCGTCCTCACCGGAGTAGCCGGGCTCCAGGCGGAGGTCCTCGGCGTCGGTGGGGAGCAGGTCGCCGGGGCCCATGTCGCCCGGGCGCAGGCGCTCGCTCCACGGCACCCACTCGGGGGCCAGCAGGGCGTCCGAGCCCGGCAACAGCACGACCTCGTCGAGCGTCACCACCTTCGCGCGGGACGCCCGCGCCACCGTGACCGCCCAGCGCCAGCCCCGGTAGCCGAGCTCCTTGCACTCGAAGAAGTGCGTGACGACACGGTCGCCCTCGGACTCGAGCCCCGCATGCTCACCGACGACGCCGGGCGCCGCCGCCTCCTCGGCTGCGGTGCGTGCGAGGTCGACGGCCTCGGCGCACAGGCGGTCGGGGGTGCGGCTTCGCGTGGTCGCTGCGCTCACAGGTATCGCTTCTCTCCTACGCCGTCACTGTAGGTGCGTACGCCGGGGGCGAGGGTGGCGGACGGAGCGGACCCGGGGACCGCGTCAACGTCCGCGCCCGCTCACGCTCGGGCGCACCTGTGCCATCCATTGTGCAAGATGGCTGAGATACGCACGCTACCTGCTCGCGTGCGCTCGGCCTACACCGACGGGACGTTTGGCACCCCCGCACCGGTCTCGGTATGGCCACGGCAAGTCCGTAAATGCGCGTCCATACGCGCGGTAACCGCACTACGAACGCCTCAGTCGGGGCACTATGACGTCGTGGCAGCCGCGAAGACACCCCAAGGAGCCACCGGGATCGGTGGGGCCAAAGGGATCAAGGGGAGCAGCCGACGCAACGGCACGGGCCGGGTGCGCGGCTCCTTCCGCTCGGTCGGCCGCGCCCTGCACTTCCCGGTCACCGGGCCCGCCCGCGGCATCCGCAAGGCCACGCACGCCCACGGAGCCGGGGAGTCCGGTCTGGGCAAGCTGATCGAGCTGCACGGTGTGAACGGCGCGGGCGATGTGATGATCACGGTCGCGCTCGCCTCCACGGTCTTCTTCTCGGTTCCCACGGACGAGGCCCGCGGGCGTGTCGCCCTCTACCTCGCGATCACCATGGCGCCCTTCACGGTCCTCGCCCCGGTGATCGGCCCGCTCCTGGACCGCCTGCCGCACGGCCGCCGCGCCGCGATGGCGGGCGCGATGCTCGCCCGGGCCCTGCTCGCGCTGGTGCTGTCCGGGGCGGTCGTCACCGGCAGCATCGAGATGTATCCGGCGGCGCTCGGGGTCCTCGTGTCCTCCAAGGCGTACGGCGTGGTCAGAAGCGCCGTGGTGCCCCGCCTCCTGCCACCCCGCTTCTCCCTGGTGAAGGCCAATTCCCGGGTCACCCTCGGCGGGCTCCTCGCGACCGGCATCGCCGCGCCGATAGCCGCGGGACTGCAGTCGCTGGGCCCGCGCTGGCCTCTCTACGGCGCCTTTGTGATCTTCATCGCGGGGACGTTCCTGTCCTTCACCCTGCCGCCGAAGGTCGACTCGGCCAAGGGCGAGGACGTGGCGCTGCTGGCCGCGGACGAGGAGCACCTGCACGGGCCGCACCTCCGGCCGGTCAAGCGTCCCGGGCTGCGCACGGTCGGCATCGCGGTCACCCACGCCCTGGGCGCCAACGCCGGTCTGCGCTTCCTCTCCGGGTTCCTGACCTTCTTCCTGGCGTTCCTGCTGCGCGAGCATCCGCTGTCCGGGGAGAGCGCCGCGGTGTCGCTGGGCATCGTGGTCGTCTCGGCCGGCGTGGGCAACGCGCTCGGTACGGCGGTGGGGGCGGCGCTGCGCCAGCGGGCTCCGGAGATCATCATCGTGACGGTCGTCGCGTTCGTCCTGGGCATCGCGATCACCGCCGCGATCTTCTTCGGGGCGTTCCTGGTCGCGGTCCTCGCCGCGGTCGCCGGGTTCGCGCAGGCGCTGTCCAAGCTGTCCCTGGACGCGCTGATCCAGCGGGACGTGCCCGAGCAGGTCCGTACCTCGGCCTTCGCGCGCTCGGAGACCCTGCTCCAGGTGTCCTGGGTGTTCGGCGGCGCCGTCGGCATCGTGATGCCCCTCAACGGCTCCCTGGGCCTGTCGGTGGCCGCCGCGATCGTCGCCGTGGGCTGGCTGACGACGGTGAAGGGTCTGCTGAGCTCGGCCCGCCACGGCGGCGCTCCCCGCACGCGCGTGGCCTAACGCACGGCACGCCGCACCCCGCGTAACAGCACGGTCGGCACTGCCCGATAGCCTTCGGCCATGACCTCCATGCCACGCGGCGGAGCCGCTACTGTCCGCGCCGCTGTGCGACGCCGCCGCGCCGTCGCCGCCGCCGGCGCCGTTTCCGCCGGGCTGCTCGTCCTGTCGGCGTGCGACAAGCCGACGCCGCGCGCCACCGTCACGGTCGGCAAGAACTCGGTGAGCGCCGAGGCCGAGTGCTGGGAGGACGGCGACAACCTGGGCCAGGAAAAGGCCACCAAGTGCGCCCTGAAGAAGGCGTCCGACTCGATCGACGTCCCGCAGAGCGAGACCCTGCGCATCGGCGTCGACCCGAAGATCGCGGACACCGGCTGGGCGCTGTGGATCAACGGCCAGCAGGTCACGGACGTCTACACGTCGACGTACTACTCCTTCCAGGGCGTCGACCTCTTCGCCAGCCAGCAGGGTCAGGCCGCGCCGAAGCAGCTGTACATCAGCGTCGTCCAGCAGGACAAGCCTGGTTCCACGGGAGCCAGCAAGGAGTTCAAGGGCGTCTGGAACTTCAAGCTCGTCAACGACAACGCGTAAGCGCTGCGACGTCGATGCGCATCCTCGTGGCCACCGCGGTCCCGGTCGAACGGGACGCGGTGGCTCGGGCGTGTGAAGGGGTGGCGGTCGACGTCGTCGCCGTCGGGGTCGGTCCCGCCCTCGCCGCCGCCGCCACGGCCACCGCTCTGGCAGGCACGCCCTACGACCTCGTCGTCTCCGCCGGGATCGCCGGTGGTTTCCAACCGGAGGCCCCCGTGGGCTCTCTCGTCGTCGCCGACGAGATCACCGCGGCCGATCTGGGCGCCGAGACCGCCGAGGGCTTTGTGCCGGTGACCGAGCTGGGGTTCGGGACCGTCACCCACCGTCCCCCGGAAGCACTCGTACGGGACGCCGTGGCCGCCACCGGGGCCCGCCGCGGCGCCGTGCTCACCGTCTCCACCGTGACCGGCACCGCCGCCCGCGCGGCCGCGCTCCGCGAGCGGCACCCCACCGCCCTCGCCGAGGCCATGGAGGGGTTCGGGGTCGCCGAGGCCGCCGCCCTGCACGGGGTGCCGGTGCTGGAGGTGCGGGCCGTGTCCAATCCGGTCGGGCCCCGTGACCGTGCCGCCTGGCGGATTCCGGACGCCCTCGCCGCACTGACCGACGGCTTCGGGAAGCTCGCGCCCGTACTGGAGAGTTGGAACCGACATGACCGGTGACCCGATGCAGATCGCGTACTCCCCCTGCCCCAACGACACCTTCGTCTTCGACGCCCTCGCCCACGGCCGCGTCCCCGGCGCGCCCGCGCTCGACGTGACGTTCGCGGACATCGACATCACCAACGGCATGGCCGAGCGCGGTGAGTTCGACGCGCTGAAGGTGTCGTACGCCGTGCTGCCGTACGTCCTCGACGAGTACGCGCTGCTGCCGTGCGGCGGCGCGCTGGGGCGGGGCTGCGGGCCGCTGGTGCTGACCCGTGGGCCGGGGGATCTGACGGGTCGTACCGTCGCCGTGCCCAGCGAGCGGTCGACGGCGTATCTCCTCTTCCGCCTCTGGGCCGCGGACACGATCCCCGGCGGTGTCGGCGAGATCGTCGTCATGCCGTTCCACGAGATCATGCCCGCCGTGCGGGACGGGAAGGTCGACGCGGGGCTCGTCATCCACGAGGCGCGCTTCACGTACCAGAACTACGGGCTGCACAAGCTCGCGGACATGGGCGAGCACTGGGAGAACACCACCGGGCTGCCGATCCCGCTGGGCGCGATCATCGCCAAGCGATCGCTCGGCGCGCAGACGCTGACGAAGCTGGCCGATTCCATCCGTACGTCCGTACGCGCCGCCTGGGACGACCCCGAGATCTCCCGCCCGTACGTCATGGAGCACGCCCAGGAGATGGACCCCGGCGTCGCCGACCAGCACATCGGGCTGTACGTCAACGAGTTCACCCATGATCTCGGTGTCGACGGCTATGCGGCGGTGCGGGGGCTCCTCACACGTGCGGCGGCCGAGGGGCTGGTGCCGCCCCTCGGCCCGAATGCACTGTCTTTCCCTTAGAAATCCAGCAGTTCTATACGTCGAGCTGGTCGGCGACCGCTCGCAGCAGGCCCGCGATCTTCCCGCCGGCGGCCTTGTCGGGGTAACGGCCCCTTTCGAGCATCGGTGTGATGTTCTCGAGAAGGGTCGTCAGATCCTGGACGATCGAGGCCAACTCGTCCGGCTTCTTACGGGTCGCCGCCGCGACCGACGGGGTCGGATCGAGAATGACTACGGAAAGGGCCTGGTCACCGCGCTGTCCGGCGACGACCCCGAACTCCACTCGCTGGCCCGGCTTCAGGGCCTCGACTCCGGCGGGGAGGACCGAGGAATGGACGAAGACGTCACCGCCGTCGTCGCGGGAGAGAAAGCCGAAGCCCTTCTCGCTGTTGAACCACTTGACCTTGCCAGTCGGCAAAGCACACGCTCCCTCTATCGCTGCCGGACTGACACCGGACACCCTTGAACTGCCGTCATGACAGCCTACCGGGGCTCTCCCCAGGGACACACAGCCTTAATCACGCCCGGAAACACGACTGAGCCCCTACCTGTGTCGGCAGAGGCTCAGAGTGGTGCAGGAAGCGCGAGGGGCTTAGCTCTCCTTGGCTTCCCCCTTGATACGGAAGACCGTTGCACGGCCGATTCCGTGCTTGGCCGCAACCTTCATGACGCTCATGCCGTCGTTGAGGTCTTCCAGGACGGCCGCACGGTCAATCTCCCTGGGACGACCCCATGACTTGCCGTTGGCCTCCCTGGAAGCGCGCGCAGAGGCACGGCGCTCGCGCTGGAAGATGAGTTCCATCTCAGCGAACGTGCCGAGCATCAAGAGCGCCATATCGGTAGCGGGACCACCTACGCGAGTGTCGATGGTCATTGCTCCGCCGATCACCAGGTGAATCCCCTTGTCCCTGAGTTCGGCAACCAGAGCCAAGACCTTGTGCATGGTGCGCCCAAGCCTGTCCAGGGAAGCCACGTACAGCACGTCACCGGAACGGAGTTGAGAGAGGACAGAGGCGAGACCCTCACGCTCGAAGTCACTGCCGGTTTTCTTGTCGGCATAGATGCGCTCAGTCGGCACACCCTGAGAAGCCAGCCAATCGAGCTGACGGGTCAAGTCCTGCGCCGTGGTGCTGACTCGGGCGTATCCGTATTCGTAGGTGGTCATCGTCTCCCCCTGGTCTCAACCTGTCTCATTCTTACTTCCGATACCGGTATCAAAACTTAAATTACGAGACCCCGTCTCGCGACCCCTCAGAAGCGTGTCTCTATGTCCGGTTTCAACCCGACTTGCCCAGGGTCTCGACGGTCTCAGCTTGACTCCTGTCCCAGAGTAGAATCTGAGACCCCCTTGAGACGCGGTCGGCGCACCCAAGGTTGGTACAGAAGTTGAGACAATAGTGAGGGAGACAGGGAGGCACCCAGAGACGAGACAGAGCAGAGGAGAGAGACATGGGTATGGGACCAGGACAGCCGGTAGACCTTGACGTGGTCGACCGCATGGCAGCAACGGCCACAGAGAACGCCGGACAGGCGGACCAGATGTGGGAGGGGCTTCAGCAGCGAGGAATGGCGCTCTACGACGCGTCACGCTCAGGCAACTTCGCCAAGGGAGCGCTAGCCGGACGAGTAGCGCCGGTACCTAGCATTGGGACCGCATCAAGAACAGCTCCATAGTCTGTGATCTTAATCACACCCTAATCGAATAGCGGACAGGTCGAGTAACTGCACCTTACATACCGTAACGACAAGAGCCCCGGGAATTACTGATTGTGATTCCTGGGGCTTTTTGCTGGTCAGGGGTGGTCTGGCTCCCACCATCGTTGAATGAATACATGCGAGAATAGAACCTAGAAGGGTGAGGTCGACGGAGAGATAAAAACCAATCGACCCCCTGGAGCAATTAACTATGAGCGTTACCAACACGGTTAAGATTCCTCGTACGACGGTACCCACCGTACCCATTCACCAGGTCAAGAACCTGTCCACTCACGCCAAAGTCGTGTGGTCTGCATGGCAAATCGGCCTCCCTCTCACTGAAGAGGCATGGGAGGACTACCTATCCAGAATGCGCGTGCCTTACGTACCCCTGGAAGCTTGTAAGGCCGAGCTACGCCGTTCCGGCTGGATTGCGTAGAGGTACGGGGATGAGCCAGAGCATTGCAGAGATCAGCCCTGAGGCATTCACCGTGCTACACGTCATCAGAGCCCACTATGAAAACCATGAGTGCGTCTCTACGGGCGTACTGGCGTATGAGACAAGTCTTAGTGCGGACAGAGTCCGAGAGTGCCTGAGAGAGCTTGTGGAGTGGCCAGAGAGGGCCCTAGTCGCGTAGAGAAAGGATGAGATGGAAGAGCAGACAGAGGTAATCGAGCTAAGACGAGAGGCAAGGGTTAGCGCCAGAGCAAACATGCTTTGGCTGTACCTGAACTCCCAGGATGAGGAAGAGGGACTGAGGTTCACCCAGGATGAGCTTTGTGAAGCTCTCGGTTGGGGCATGGACCGCAAACACCTTAGAGAAGCAGTAACCGCGCTAGAAAACCAGGGAAGGCTTTTGGTGGACCGAAACCACAAGCCCTACCGCTACACACTTGACTGAACTAGGAGAGAACCTATGACCAACCCTATGAACCCATTCACGTTCGGAGCCCAAGAGCGTAGCCACAACTACTGGGCAGATCGGCTAGATCCGGTAAAGGAAGCTGAGCGTAAGGCTAAGCAGGAAGCGCTAGAGAATGAGCAGCGCAGAATGATTGCGGCTCACCAGGAGCAGCAGCGCGCACAGGCGATTATGACCCATGCCGGACCCGCTCTAGTCGACATGATCCGTAAGTACGACTCCCAGGGAAGACCGGCCGTAACGAATCAGGTAGAGCGTGATTTCACTGAGGCTCTTCCCGGCGCTACGCCTGATGAGTTCCGTACAGCTCTGGAACACCTCAAGGCTTCCGGCATCGTCCACGAACTCACCTCTTCAACCCAAGGCTTTATGGGTGAGAAGACCACACACCTTTACGTCCTGGAAGGCTAGCCATGAACCTCAGTCTTCCGGCTACCGCTCTCTTCACAGAGCTGCGAGATACCGGGGAGCGGTACGCGAGAGAAGCATTCGAGAGGGAGTTCCCAGGAGTCGACTACGACGCAGCGCTGAGTGAAGCTCTAGAGGAACTGAAGAATACGGGGCCGACCGAGACAGGGAAGTCTTTCACCTATGACAAGCCAACGGGGGTTCTCTTTACGCAGAAGAACGCGAGACCCATTCGGATTGACTAGACGAAACAAGAAAGTCCCGGTTCCCAATTATGGGATGCCGGGACTTTCTGACTGATGGCCTCAGTAACGGTTAACAAAGTACGGAGAGAAGGAAACCGTTTAGTGCATCGAATCTATAGAGCAATCTAGAGAATGAGCCAGGAATGAACGTACCAGTTAATTACCTAAGACAAGGATACCAGGAATGACAGACAACAAGGCCGTAGCGCTGAAGGCAGCTAGATACAACCTGGCCGAACACGAGATGATCCTTGATAAGGAGGGAGTCCAGTACGCGGCAGGTCACTTCACTGTCGTGCCGAGAGCCCTACTCAAAGCCCCTGAATTGAGCAGTGACGCCAAGGTGCTTTGGCAGATCATCAACGACTACGCCGGAACCAATCGAAAGGCTTTTCCATCCCACAAGACTCTAGCCGATGATTTGGGAAAGTCCGTACCCTCCATTAAGAGATACATTGAAGAACTGATTCGCAATGGATGGATGACTGCACAGAACCGCACTGGAACGTCGAACTTCTATTACTGCGCAATTCCCATGGTTCACTACAAGGCATTCGATCCCAAGACCACCGGATACATGCCGACAACCACCCTTGAGGCCAGCAGGAATCTTCCAGCACTTCCCCCTGGTCAAACTGGGGGTAGCTCACCAGCGAGCTAGGGGGTAGGTCACCAGTGAGCTAGGGGGTAGGTCACCAGTGAGCTACCGGGTAGGTCACCAGTGAGCTACTAACTAAATAGAAAGAACCAGATAGAAGTAACGATATAGACCTAACGAATACATTCCCCGGCATAGCCAGGGAATGAATGATTGCAGAGACAGTAATTCAGTAGACCAGAGGAAACCAAGGGATAGAGAGATTTGGGGCAAGCCCTGGTTAAGGCTAATACCCGCCTTCGGCGGATTGGGTTTCCCTGGTTACCCGATAAGGCATTCCCCGACTTCTCTATTGCTATTCCATTGAATATGGAATACCTCAGCCGGCTGGGGTACACTAATTCCTTTATTCAATAGGGGAATAAGGCTACTGAATGGCAATTTCAAAGGAATTCCAGCCGAGATACCTAGCTTTCTGGGTAGTTCACGGGGTATCTCGACTAGGTGGAGTTACTACTGTTGACCCCCTAAACGAAAGAGGCCGATACCTCCGAGTTGGAGATATCGGCTTTCTGCCTCTCTAGTTACTACTCTGGATAGTGCATGTTCATGTACCTATCCCGCTTAACAACCATGGTTCCTGCCTTGTACAGCCGCAGGATGAGAGCCTTCCTCCCTACCTGGTTCACCGCTTCCTCAATCGCCAGAATCTCAGCAGTCTTGCCGTTCCAGAGCCTCAGATGGTCACCCGCCTTCAACTTCCTCGCTGGCTTACGTTGTGGATTGTTGATGTTGTCTACCTCCCTTCTTTTGAGGTACTCCCATCATCTCACTCACCACTGACAAACAGACATCAGTCATTCCGCTTCCGGACACAGAAGAGCGCCCGACCCCGCCAAGGGAATCGAGCGCTTATCCGTGCCTGTCCTTTCAGGCTTCCGGCTGGACGTTCCACTTCTCCAGAGCAGCCTTATTGGTACTGGCGTCCTTGAACTCCAGAGTCCACGGTCCCGTGTTGACGTCGAACTCCTTGCCGAACCCGAGCCACTTCCCGACCATGCGCCTACCGGTCGGCTCGATGAGCATCTGAACGGCACCGTGATACCGCGCCCCGGCGTAGTACCCCTCAGTTGCCGTCTCCTCCACCCACGTTCCCGTGACCACGTTCCCGTCAAGGGTCAGATCCATGGTCAGAGGAGAGTTCGGATTCAGGGATGCATCAGGCAGAGAGCGAACCGTGAGCTTGTTGCCGTGCTGGAGAAGCACGACGTAGTGAAGCCCTGTGAACGTCTCGTCACGGCCACTGGAGAAGAACTCATACCGGCTGAGCCAGATACCCGAATAGTTCCCGTTCGGTGTCCTGGTGGCCGTCTGAGCTGTCGCGGTGGGTACGGGAGCCGTAGCGGTCGACGGCTCAAGGTCATGTCCGCCGTGGCCGTCGTCGGCAACGCGTGCCGTAGGCACAGGGACGGCGAACCCCAGGGAGTCGATAGGAAGCCGTGTGACGCGCTCCAGAGCCCTTGCGTAGACCGGTCGGGGTGCTCCCGTCGTTCCGGCCTCCCAGCGCTGTACGAGCCTCTTGGAGGCGTCGTTGGGCTCTCCTGCTGCTGCGCCTGCCTCACGGATGGCTCGGGCAAAGTCGTCCTGACTCATGAGCAGCCCCATACGGACGGCTCGGAGCTTGGAGTTCGGTACTGGCTTGGCTGCTGTCTGATGTGGTGTCTCGGCTGTGGTCTCTGGTGTCTTCATGCCGATCACGGTAGCCCTGTGACGTCGTCAATGACACCGGTTTGTCGCCCTGATGGACGCCTCTCTGACGCCCCATCAGTCGTCGCGGTCGTTGTAGTGGCTCGGTACCCCTGAGTCATGACCAGCACCAGCGCACCCATTGATGTACAGACGATGCATGAGACGGCCGCACGTCTGCTCTCCGAGGATGCTGAGCTTCCCTCCCTGGAAGAGCTGGAGACGACGACGCTCCTACTACGGGGAATGATCATGGTGGCCATCCCCGATGTGGAGACAGCAGCCGGAAAGCTTCCCGAGGATGCCATTCCCCGCGCATGCGCTCTGGCGTGCATCGGGGAGGCTCGTATGCGGCTGAGGCTGGAGCCGTCCAACGGCACCCTTCCGGCCGGTATCGCACACGCTCAGAGGCTCGCACGGTCCGTCAGAGCCCTTGCCGACCACCATGTGAATCTCGGGTGTGCGGAGTGACGCCAGCACTGCACGTCTGCCGGTACTGCGATGGACTGATCACAGACCCTGATGACGCGGTAGCCGTAGCTCACGAACTAGGTATGTCCGGCCCTGGTTGGACGGTATGGGCTCACCGTGAACACGCCCACCTGGTGGAACCTGATGAGGCTCCCATTCGCATTCTGGCGCGTGTCCTGGTGGCCAAGCTGACTTCCCCTGATGCCGAGTGGCGTAAGGAGTCATAGCGGCTACTGCCCAACCCCTATCGGGCGCTAGGCACTCGAAAGACCGGACCACCCCCAATTGTTATTCAACCGTTAAAGGTAGGGGGGTCGAATTCATAAACAATTCAGCAAAAGAAATGGCCCCGCCTAATAGGCAGGGCCTTTTTTATTTCCATTCTAGGACTTGGCGAATGCCAATGCCTTCCACCTGTATTCTTCGGGAACGTTATGGCTAATCACTAGCCTTGTCATCTTTCCTTTCTTTCCTGGGCGGGAAAGGGCAAGCTCATTCGCCATGACCTGAATATCCCCCAGGTCCATTACCATTCCCTTCTCCCCCTCATCCGTTCCCTTATTCCAAGCCCAGATCTTTACGTCATAGGTGCGGAGGAATTCTCTACGGTCTTCCTGGTCTTTGGCTTCCCAGACTTCCCCGTACTTCTTACCCGTGGATTTCAGTTCAGGGTTAGCCCTTTCCTCTTCCTGCTTAGCCAGGAGAGCAACCTTTCCGGACAGGCTCTTATGCATACGGCGGTAGGACTCTTCCTGTCCCGCACCGTCGTACTCCCCTGCCAGGAAGTCAGCTTCCAGCTTTTCCAAGCGTGCCCTAGCTGACTCCAGCTCCCTTGCCTGAGAGGGTCCGGTACCGGCTCGCTCGTACATGTCCCACTTGCCTACGCTTCCCCGAATCTCCTGGTCAACCCACGTGTCGAGCACATCCGCACGAACGTAGAGGCCACTCGTACAAGCCCCTCCCTTGAACTTGTTGGAGCAGCGGTAATACCTGTGTCCGGGAACTTTCGTACCGTCTTTCTTGGTGTGCCCGGAATTCAGAAGAGAAGTTACCGGCGCTCCACATCCTCCACACCGGGCAATACCAGCAAGCAGGCTCTTTGTGCTCGTACGGCTTTCCATTCCATCAGGCTTGGGAGCGGGTTTGATCCGGTCTACCAAGTCCGTCCATTCATCCATGGACGCTAGGGGTTTCTCGGGAAGGATGATGGGCTCTCCGTCATCGTCCAATACAGCCTCCCCCTTGTACGTGTAGATACCGGGAACCCAAGAGGAGCGGATGAATTTATTGATGATGGTCGATTGCCACTGAGTTCCCTTGGTTTCCTCCCCCTTCAACTTCCTGAGATGGTCTCCCCACGTGAGTACGCCACGGCCGTTGAAGTCTCGGGCAATCCTGTGTGTGGACTGTCCCTCACGGACACGACGGAAGATCTCTTCTACGTAGATATGGAAGTCCTGGTCAATCTCCAGAACCTTCCTCTTACCTCCCTCTACGGCTTTGATGCGGTAGCCGGTGGGAGGTGCTCCCGTAAGCCATGAACGGTTCTCCAGACGGCTCTGTACGCCGTTCAGGATGCGTGCCTGGATCGTGTCCCACTCAGCCTCAGCAAAGACGGCAGTCATACGAGCCATCATCTTGCCCTGAGGAGTGGAGAGGTCGAACCCCTCTTCTACACAGACGATGTACTTCCCGTTTTCCTGCGCCCATTCAAGTAGTTCATTGAAGTGCATCGAGCGACGGGTAAGCCTGTCCATCTTGGCCGCAATGATCACGTCGAACTCATCAGCCTTGGACGTGAGCCAGCGTCCGAGCCGGGGGCGCTTGAAGGGGCTCATGGAGCCTGAGACGTCCGTGTCCTCTGCCTCCCCCGCCAGGACGCCGGACAGGAGCGGAGAGCTGACGTGGTGTCGGATCACACCGCGCTGCCACTCGATGGACGTAGAGCCGTCCGAGTCGGCAGACAGGCGCAGGCACGAGAGGTAGCGGAGACCAGGAGTCATGAGGGGAGCGTAGCGCTCTCTGTGTGCCTAGGTAACCGGCTTGACCTTGCCGGTAGGCACGTCTGTTCCTCGTCCTCGTACTCGTCGGAAAACTGCTTCTGAAACGGCTCTTGATAGCACTGGGGCGGGTCGTCGGGACCCGCCGGTACCAAGGCTAATGGTCTTCAGGCCGGTGACAAGACGTCGCCCGGTTGTTCCTTCGGGCAGGGAACTACCCTGGTCCGGTGCGTGACAAAACCCAAACGAATTCCGCCGCGCCCGGTGACCGACTGATCCGTGCCGGAGCCATCGTCTTCTTCATCGGTACGGTGGCCACACTCGTCACCGTGGCCCCGCTGTTCCTCGGAACGACGCCCTTTCCGACGTACATGTTCGGACTGAGCATGCTGATGGGCGTCGGCTTCCTGCTCGCCGGCGCGGGCGTGCTCCAGTCGATCGCGGCGGGGCGGCGTCAGGCGCGGGCCGGTCGGTAGCCGGCGAGCCAGTCCGGGAACCGGGTGAGGTCGGCGAGGACCACGTCCGCGCCGGCCGCGGTCAACTCCGCCGCGCTGCACGGGCCGGTGGCCACGGCGACCGAGAGTGCCCCGGCGGTCCGGGCACCCCGCACGTCCCCGAGATGGTCGCCGACGTAGACGCTCGCGCCGTGCTCGCGCAGCGCCTGCGCCTTCTGCTCGGCCCACAGGTCGCCGATCACCGCGTCGGGGCCGAGGCCGAGGTGCTCCACGTGCAGCTTGGCGCTGGGCTCGTACTTCGCGGTCACGACGATCGCCCGCCCACCCGCCGCCCGCACGGCGGCGATCGCCTCACGGGCGCCGTCCATGGCGGGCGACGCGGCGATCGCGATGGCCGGGTACAGCGACCGGTAGAGGTCGGCCATGGCCGGGATCTCGTCCGCCGGGAACCAGTGGGCCAGCTCCTCCGCCAGCGGGGGCCCGAGCCGGGTGATCGTGAGGTCGGCGTCGATGTACGTCCCGGTTCGCTCGGACAGCTCCAGGTAGCAGGCGCGGATGCCGGGGCGGGAGTCTATGAGGGTCATGTCGAGGTCGAAGCCGACGGTCGGTGCGGAGATGGGTGCAGTGGCCATATGGGCCATTGTGCCCAGCCGGTACGACAGTCCTACCTCTGCCTCTGGGATCGCCAGACGAGGAACAGGGCCGACGCGACGGCCGCGCCCCGGATCACCCACGGCCAGGTGTCGGCGATCGCGTCGCTCATGTGCCCCTTGACGATGGGGTCGCCCCAGCGGCCCTCGGTGCGGCCCCACAGCCACACGATCCCGGCGGTGAGCGCCAGGCCGGGCAGGAACATCACCGCCCACTTGGTCTCCGCCTCGGTCAGCCGCCGCGAGGCGTAGGCGATGAGCCAGCCGAGGAGAAGGACGACGAGGTTGCCGAGGACCGCGCCCACGACCAGGAGACCCGCGGCGACCAGCAGGAGGGGGTTGGTCCACTTGCCCCTGGGGAGGGAGAGCAGCCGGCGGCGCGTGGCCGGGGCCTCTTCGGCCTCGACCCCGGCTTCGGCCTCGGCTTCCGGCGCCTTCTCGACGACCGGCTTCGGCTCCTCCTTGGGCGGCGGGGGCTTGAGCAGCTCCGGGATCTCCACACCGCCGACGAACCCCGCCGGGAGGCTCTCCCCGACCCCGAACGGGGTGCTGTCCGTGCGCCACCAGTCGGGCTGGAGGCCGCTGTTCCCGATCTCGGCCTCGCTCGCGAGGTGGGGCGGCGCGGGTGCCTCGTCCACCGTCTCGGCGGGACGCGGCTTGGGGACGGGGACGATACGGCGCAGCCCCTTGGGGCGGGGGATGCCGGTGTCCCGGTCCCGCTGCGCGGGTACGGCGGTGGGGGCCGGGGTGGCCCGGGCCTGCGGTACGGCGCCGGCCGCGCCTCCCCCGGAGGGGTTGCTCCCGGCCGCGGTGACGACGTCGTCGGGGCTGCCGAGGCGGGCGATGATCCGGCGCACGGCCGCGGGACTGTCCACGGGGACCTTCGCCCGGCGCCGGTCGATCTCGTTGCGCAGCTCCGAGACCAGGCGCATCCGGGTGCCGGACGGCAACTGCCGCTGCTGGGCCACGTCACCGACACGGCTCAGATACTCGTAGACGACCTGGTCGCTCTCGATACCCACGAAGTCCCTCCGGGGGGCGGCGCGTTGAATCCCCGGGGATGACCGTATCGCGCGTGATGCGGCCGACGTAGCCACGCGCGGTCGTGCCGCCGACCGGCTCCCGACCCACAGACCCGCACCTCACCGTCGCACCCACCCGCTAACGTGGGTCGGATGAGCACCTCGGCCACACCGCCCCGCTCCCTCGCAGAGGCTCTCCGCGTCCGGGACGACGCCTCACTGGGCGCGCTCCTGCGTGCCCGCCCCGATCTCATCACCCCCGTCCCCACCGACCTCACCCAGCTCGCCACGAGGGCCGGCACCCGTGCCTCGGTCGTGCGCGCTCTGGAGCGCCTGGACCGGTTCGCGTTGCAGACCGCGGAGGCGCTGGCCGTGGCGGGGGAACCGGCGTCGTACGCGGAGTTGCTGGGGCTGCTGGCGGGGGACGCCGGGGAGCCCGCCGTCGTCGGGGCGCTGCCGCGTGCCCTCGGAACGCTGCGGGAGCAGGCGCTGGTGTGGGGCGAGGACGAGCGGCTGCGGCTGGTGCGGACCGCGCGGGAGCTGCTGGCGCCCTCGCCGCAGCATCCGTCGCCGACGGGGCTCGGGCCGACGGTGCGGGAGGCCACGGCGGGGATGTCGCCGGGCCGGATCCAGGAGATCGTGACCGCGGCCGGGCTGCCGTCGACGCACGACTCGGTGACCGCCGTCGCCGCGCTGACCGGGCTGTTCACCGACCGCGAGCGGATGGCGGCGCTGCTCGCCGGCCTCCCGGAGGAGTCCCTGGAGGTACTGCGGCGGCTGGTGTGGGGGCCGCCGTACGGGCAGGTCACGGCGGACCCCGCGGTCCGGCTGCGGCGGCTCCTCGACGTCGGGCTGCTGCTGCCGACGGCACCCGGGACGGTCGTGCTGCCGCGGGAGGTGGCCCTGCATCTGCGCGGCGGGGTCGCGCACCGGATCACCGAACCGCTGCCGCCGGCCGTCGAGCCGGTCGCCACACACCGTCCACAGGTTGTGGACACGACGGCGGCCGGACAGGCGTACACCGCGCTGGCGACGGTGGAGGAACTGCTGAAGGACTGGGACGAGGGCGGCCCGGTGGTGCTGCGGGCCGGCGGTCTGAGCGTCCGCGACCTCAAGCGCACCGCCGTCGCGCTGGACGTGTCCGAGCCGGTCGCCGCGTTCTGGGTCGAGCTCGCCTACGCGGCCGGTCTGCTCGCCTCCGACGGGGAGGCCGACGAGCGGTACGCGGCGACCCCGGCCTACGACGAGTGGCTGGAGCGGCCCTCGGCCGAACGCTGGGTGCGGCTCGTGGAGGCCTGGCTGACGGCGACCCGGACGGCCGGCCTGGTCGGCGGCCGGGACACCAAGGACCGCACCCTGTCCGCGCTGGGCCCGGGCCTGGACCGCAGCGCCGCCCCGGAGGTACGGCACCGGGTGCTGACCCTGCTGGCCGGTCTCCCGGAGGGTGCCTCGCCGTCCGCGGAGTCCGTGCAGGCGCGGCTGCGCTGGGAACGGCCGCTGCGAGGCCCCCAGCGGGACGACGACCTGCGGTCACGGCTCACCGAGTGGACGCTGAGCGAGGCGGAAGTGCTGGGCGTCACGGGACGCGGAGCGCTGTCGGCCCAGGGACGGGCCCTGTGGGGGGCGGCACCGGCGAGGACTCCTCGCAAGGAGCCGTCGGGCCCCGGCGACAAGCTGCCCGTCCACCACCACACCGCACCCCCGGTGGAGCCCCTCTCCCCGCCCGAGCAGGCCGTGGCCTCCGCCGCGGCCGCCCGTCTCCTGGCCCCGCTCCTGCCCGAACCCCTGGACCATGTCCTGCTCCAGGCCGACCTCACAGCCGTGGCCCCGGGCCCGCTGCAGCGGCCGCTGGCGGACGTGCTCGACGTGCTGGCGGACGTGGAGTCGAAGGGCGGGGCGACGGTGTACCGGTTCACGCCGGGCTCGGTACGCCGGGCGCTGGACGCCGGGCAGGCCGCCTCCGATCTGCACGCGTTCCTCACCGCGCACTCCCGCACCCCGGTCCCGCAGCCGCTGGCGTATCTGATCGACGACGTGGCCCGCAGACACGGCCACCTGCGCGTCGGCGCGGCCTCCGCCTATGTCCGCTGCGACGACGACGCCCTGCTGAACGAGATCCTCGCCGACAAGCGCGCCGCCGGCCTGGGCCTGCGCCGGCTGGCCCCCACGGTCCTGGCGGCCCAGGCCGATCCGGCCGTGCTCCTGGAGGGGCTGCGCCAGATGGGCTTCGCGCCGGCCGCCGAGTCCGTCGAGGGCGACGTCCTGATCGCCCGCGCCCACGCCCACCGCACCCCGCCGCGCACGGCCCCGGAGCCGGTCCCGGACGGCCCGCCGGTGCCGGACACCACACTCCTGTCGGCGGCGATCCGCGCGATCCGCGCGGGCGACCTGGCCTCCACGACCCCGCGCAAGGAGGGCCCCGACCACGGCGCCGCCGGCGAACTCCCCCGCACCAGCTCCGCCGAGACCCTCGCCACCATGCAGGCCGCCGTCCTCACCAACGAGGCCCTGTGGATCGGCTACGTCAACGCGGAGGGCTCCGCCAGTCAGCGGGTGATCGCTCCGATCCGGGTGGAGGGAGGGTTCGTGACGGCGTACGACCACACGGCGGACGAGGTACGGACGTATCCGTTGCATCGGATCACGGGGGTGGCGGAGTTGGCGGAGGACTAGGGCGCGCGTGGTCTGCGGATCAACGAGAGCGTCAGCGCTGGGGGCCGCCGCGCTTGCGCTCCAGCATGTGGTGGTGGGTGGCCCTCATCTGCTTCCAGTCCTTACGCATCTCCGAGTGCAGCCGGGCATCGGTCTTGGCCAACATCCACTGGTTCTCCCGCATGAGCTTGCGGTAGCTCTCCAGCCGCCGCTCCGGCAGCGCCCCCCGCTCGATCGCTTCCAGAACGGCGCATCCCGGCTCCGAGAGATGCGCGCAGTCGAGGAAACGGCATTCCCCGGCCAGCGATTCGATGTCCGAGAAGGTCTGCGCGAGCCCGGACTCCGCGTCCCAGATACCGACACCCCGTAGTCCTGGAGTGTCGATGAGCACCCCACCCCAGGGCAGCCGCAGCAGATCACGGGTCGTCGTGGTGTGCCGGCCCTTGCCGTCCTGGTCACGAGTGGCCTGGACGTCCTGGACGCTCTCGCCGAGCAGCGCGTTGGCGAGGGTGGACTTGCCCGCGCCGGACTGGCCGAGCAGCACGGAGGTGCTGTCCGCGAGGATCGCGGACAGCACCTCGATCCCGTCACCCGTCTCGGAGCTGACGGCCAGCACCTGGACACCGGGTGCCGCGGCCTCCGCCTCGGAGAGCAGATAGGACAGCACGGCCGGGTTGTCCACCAGGTCCGCTTTGGTGAGCACCACCAGCGGCTCGGCGCCGCTCTCCCACGCCAGGGACAGAAAGCGCTCGATACGCCCCAGGTCGAGTTCGGCGGCGAGCGAGACGGCGATGACCGCGTGGTTCACGTTGGCGGCGAGGATCTGCGCCTCGGAGCGCTTCGAGGAAGAGGACCGTACGATCGCCGTTCGGCGGGGCAGCAAGGACCGCACCACGCCGTCCGCGGCGTCGGTCGCACCGTTCTCGAGATCGATCACGGCCCAGTCGCCCGTGCACGGCACCCGCATCGGGTCACCGGTCGCCACCAGTGCCGTGTCCGCCGACACCGTACGGACGTCGTCCCCGTCGGGCACCACTGCGTCCACGCGCCCGCGATGCACACGGACGATCCGGCCGGGCAGGAGATCCTGCCCGGCATGCGTGGCGAAACTGTCCGCGAACTCCTCGTCCCAGCCGTAGGCGGTCAGGGGGTGTGCGGAGGAAATGTCGAGACTGAACAACGGGAGGCCCTTCAGGAAGGAGAGGTCCCGGCCATGCGCGCCAACGGCACGAAAAAAGGGAGGAGTTGCGTTAGCCGGAGACCACGGAGGTGGAATTGACGATCTTCTGGATGCGGGCAGCACTCATCGCAATGAGAGTCATCGATACACACCTCCCTCAACAGCCAACGCTGACAGTCCGACAAGGACATCTCGAACATGCTGAGCCTAGCCCAGCCCCGAAGGGCCGCGCCAGCCCACTATTTACGGTGCTCGGCCGCCGCTTCCGGTGCCGGCTTCTGCGGGGGCACCTCCCCGGTGACAAAGCCCATGGTGCGTACCTCACGCAGCGTCAGCAGCCCGAGGCTGCTGCCTCCCACGAGGACGGCGGCGAAGACCAGCACTGCGGCGTTGCCGGTCGTGGCGGCGACCGGGGCTGCCAGGGCGAGGCCGAGCGGACGCGCGGCGAAGGAGAGCAGCGCGTCGTAGGAGTCGGCCCGGGCCAGGGTGTGCGGCTCGAACCGCTGCTGCATCACGGTCTGCCACACGGTGTTGAGCACGCCCAGCCCGAGCATCGCCACGAAGTACGCGGCCGCGTTCACCGCCGTCGGCGCGGGCACCGCGAACGTCAGCAGCGGCAGGGCGAAGACGGCACCGCCGAGCGAGGTCGCGACGAGCGGGCGCGGGATGGGAAGCCGCGGGGCCAGATAGGCACCGAGCAGCAGGCCGACCATGCCGCACTGGTAGGTGATCACCCAGGAGACGTCACCGCCCAGTTCGCGGAGCGCGATGAGCGGCCCGAGCGTCATCAGGACGCCCGCGGTCAGGTTGGAGATGCCGTGGCCGATCAGGTTGGTCCAGAACCAGCGGTGCGAGCGGACCACCTGCCACCCCTCGGCCAGGTCCTTCATGAAAGTGCTGTTGCCCGCCGGACGCTCGTGTCGCGTCACCTTCAGACCGCCCAGTGTGGCGGCGGCCATGATGAACAGCGCCGCGGTGAGCACGAACGACCAGCCGACGCCGATGGTGATCACCATGACGCCGACGATGCCGGGCCCGGCGACAAGGGCGATGCCGCGTGCCGTACCGAGGTGGCTGTTGGCGCGGAGCCGGGCCTCCGGGGGCACCACCGCGGTCACCAGCGGCGACACCGTGGGCGTGCCGATGGCGACGGCGGCGCCGGTGATCGCGGACAGGACGGAGAGATGGAGGATGTTGACGGTGCCGAGCAACAGCTCCACACCAATGATCAGTTGGATAAGGCCACGTACCAAGTCGGCGGCGAATGCCACGCGTTGAGGCGGGAGCCGGTCGGCGAGCACCCCGCCTACCGGCAACAACACCAGCTGCGGGATCAGTTCACAGGCCAGCACCAGACCGAGGTCGGTGGCCGAGCCGGTGGCATGGATGACCGCCAGGGTCAAGGCGGTGGGTACCAGACAGGTGGCCAGCACGGACAGCGTCCGGCCGGCCAGCAATCGCCGGAAACCCACGATGGGGGTTGACGGGGCAGCAGGGGCTCGCATGGGGTCAGAGTCCGCCATTCATAGGGGCGTGGGGGGGCATTCGAGGGTGGTGGCGGGTCAGCGCTGTGACTCCGTGGTCCGCAGCGTCCGCGTCAGTTCGGCGAGCAACTCGGCCGGAGCATCGAGGAAGGCGTGGTGGCCGCCCTCCAGGAGGGTGTCGGTGTATTTTCCGGCGTCCGTGTACGCGCTCCATTCCTTCATCTGATCGGGGCGGATCTCCTGGTCCTCGCGCCAGCCGATCACCCGGATCTCGCAGGGCAGCGGCACCGGTGCCGCCAGGTGGTACTTCTGGTTGGCGGTCACATCGGCGCGCAGGACCCGTAGGCTCATCTGGATCATGTCCGGGGTGGGAGTGCCGCCCATTGACCTGGTCAGTTCGGCCAGCTCCACAGCCAGTTCGGTATTGGTCATCTCCAGAAAGCGCCCGAAGGGGCCTATATGCGGGGCGACTTGGGAGGAGACGAACAGCGTACGGGGGGTGGGCAGTCCGGAGTTCGCAAGGTGCAGCGCGGTGGCGAAGCCGGGCAGAGCACCGCCGCAGTGGCCGAAGAAGGCGAA
This sequence comes from Streptomyces sp. NPDC002817, assembly GCF_053592055.1. Classification (NCBI taxonomy): domain Bacteria; kingdom Bacillati; phylum Actinomycetota; class Actinomycetes; order Kitasatosporales; family Streptomycetaceae; genus Streptomyces; species Streptomyces sp. NPDC002817. The sequence continues at coordinate 196,059 of NZ_JBSFUY010000002.1, read as the reverse complement.
GGGCCGGTCGAAGTGCGGCAGCAGCGCCTCGACCGTCTGCTCGGCGAGCTCTTCGTAGGTGCCGTAGTGGGGCTCGCGGATGCGGTTCTCGCGGCCCGGTGGCTGAATGCGGCAGATCTCGATGTCGCCGACGCGGTCGGGCCACTTGTTGTACATCGATGCGCCGAGGCCGGAGTACGGGAAGCAGAAGAGCCTCGCCGTGCTGTCCTGCTTCGGGGGCCGCAGCAGCATCTTGTTCGGGCGACGGGTCGAGGGCATGGGCCACCCCACTTTCTCGGTGAGTGAGTCGAAGACCGTGGCGGCCTCAGGCCGGTACGGGGCCGTCCACGGTGACGGCTTCGTCGAGAACCTGGGCGGCGGCTTCGTGCAGCCGCGCGGTGAGTGGCATGCTCTTGAAGCCCGCCACGAAGTTGGAGGTCAGGTGCTCGACGGGACCGGCGGGGGTGAAGGTGTCGACGGTGGCGACGATCTCTTCGAACAGCAGCCGCAGCGCTATCCGGGCCAAGGGGGCCCCGATGCAGTAGTGGGGCCCGAACCCGAAGGCCACATGGCGGTTGGGGGAACGGCTCACATCGAAGCGGAACGGGTCGGCGAAGACCTCTTCGTCGCGGTTGGCCGAGCCCAGCCAGGCCACGACCGCGTCTCCGGCCTTCAGCTCCTGGTCGCGCAGGGTGATGTCCTGGGTGACGTAGCGCATGAAGTGGTTGGCGGGGGAGGCCCAGCGCAGCCCCTCCTCGACGGCGCCGGAGATCAGGGACGGATCGGCCAGCAGCCGCCGATACTCCTGCGGGTGCTCGATCAGCGCCAGCACGGTGCCCGCGATCGCGTGCGGTGTGGTGACGTTGGCGCCCAGGAGAAGGCTGTAGCAGTTGTAGACGATCTCGTCATGCCGCAGCTTTCTGCCGTCGACCTTCAGCTCCGTCAGGAAGCCGATCAGATCGTCGTCGGCGAATCCGTGCCTGACACGCCGCTTGACCTGGCCGGAGAAGTACGCGAAGAGTTCGTGGTGTGCGGCGGAAAGGGTGCCCTCGCCTTCTGACTGACGGTACTCGGGGTCGTCGGGGGCGACGGCCATCGTCGTCAGACGGGTGAGCCGGGGCCAGTCGGCCTCGGGCAGCCCCATCAGGGTGCCGGTGAACGCCATCGGGAAGCCCGCGCCGACCGCGGCGACGTCCCAGATGCCGCCGTCCAGCAGCGGGGCGAGCAGCCGGTGCACCACCCTGCGGATCTGCGGCTGGCGGGACTTGAGGGCGCGGTGGGAGAGCACCTTGTTCATCGGCTCGCGCATGGCGGTGTGCATGGGCGGATCACTCGCCGCCATCATCTTGCCGCCGGCCGGGTCCGTACCGCCCAGGATGGACAGCAGGGTGCCGCGGTGTGAGGTGAACCGTGTGTGGTCGCGCAGGACGTCATTGACGTCGTGGTACTTGGTCACCGACCAGAATGAGCGGCCGTCGGCGAGGGTCTGACGGTGCACGGGGGACCGCTCGCGCATGAGCGACCAGATGGCGTGGGGGTCACCACCGGCGTAGAGCGCGGGGTCGAACAGGTCCACCGTGTTCAGGTCGATGTCGGTGCTGCCGGGGTTCGGGATGGATATCTTCATCGGTTTCGCCGTCTCCTGTTCAGGCCGGTCGCCCGGCCCGGGGGCCGTCGCTCTCGCCCTGGGCCAGCAATCCGGTGATGTACGCCGACAGTTCGTCGATCGTCGGGTTCTCGTAGAAGGCCACCGGCGGCACGTTCACGTCGTACTCGGCGCTGATCTCACCGGTGATACGGACGGCCATCAGGGAGTGGCCACCGAGCTCGAAGAAGTCGTCGTCGATGCCGACCGGGGAGAACTCCATGAAATCGGCCCAGAGTTCGGCGAGCCACGCCGCCACCTCGGTGTCGGGGGCCCGGTAGTCGGCACTCAGCTCGGGGCGTTCGGGCTTCGGCGTCGCGGCCAGCCGCGCCCGGTCCACCTTGCCGTTGGAGTTGAGCGGCAGGGCGTCGATCCGGAGGAAGACGGCGGGAAGCATGAAGGCGGGCAGGCTCTGCGCCAGGTGCCGGCGCAACTCGGCGGTGGGGACGGCCTCTTCGCTGACGTAGCAGGCCGTCAGGTGGCGGTCCACGCCCGGCTCCCCCTGCGCGACGACCGCGACATCGGCGATCTCGGGGTGGGCGCGCAGGACGGTCTCGACCTCGCCGGGCTCTATCCGGAAGCCACGGATCTTGACCTGGTCGTCGGCCCTGCCGTGGAATTCGAGCGCGCCGTCGGGGCGGCGGCGGGCCAGGTCGCCGGTGCGGTACATCCGCTCGCCCGGCGTGTCCGAGTACGGGTTCGGTACGAACCGGTCCGCGGTCAGTGCGGGGTTGTTGAGGTATCCATGGGCCAGGCCGAGGCCCGCCGCGTACAGCTCCCCGATCTCACCGTCCATGATTCGTTCGAGGCTCTCGTCGAGGAGGTGGACGCTGGTGCCGTGGATGGGCCGCCCGATGGGGACCGGACCGTCCGCCACGGCGCCGTCGAAGGTGTGACAGGTGGTGAACGTGGTGTTCTCCGTGGGCCCGTAGCCGTTGACCAGGGTGGTGTTCGGCAGCTCACGCAGCGCGCGGTCGATATGTGCGGCGGAGAGCACATCACCGCCGGCGATCAGGTAACGCAGCTCGCGGAGGTCCTGGGTGCCGGACTCGATCACGGCGTGGAACAGCCCCGCGGTCAGCCAGGCGACGGTGACCTTGTTCTTCGCGATGATCGCGGTGAGGTCGGCGGGGGTGAGCTCGCCGGGGGGAGCCACGACCAGACGGCAGCCATTGAGCAGCGCGCCCCAGATCTCGAGGGTGGAGGCGTCGAAGGCCACGGGTGCGAAGTGCAGGAAGACATCGTCGGGCCGTATCGGCAGGAAGTCGGCGTCGATCACCAGGCGTACAACCGCCTGATGGGGCACGCGCACACCCTTGGGTTTTCCTGTCGATCCCGAGGTGTACGCGATGTACGCGGTGTTCTTCGGCGCCGAAGGTACGGTGGGCGGTGTCGCGGGAAAGGACGCGAAGGGTGCGGGGGAAGCGTCGAGAAGGATTGTGGCGGCCGTCCGGCCGAGCCGCTCGGCGAAGTCGGCCGTGGTGATGACGACCTTGGCGCCGGAGTCCTCCAGAAGAGTGGCGTGGCGCTCCCGGGGCTGTCTGGGGTCCAGCGCGACGTAGCCGCCACCGGATTTGAGAACGGCGAGCAGGGCGACTATCAGTCCTGCCGAGCGGTCCAGGCAGATTCCCACGCTGTCCTCGATGCCGATCCCCAGGCCGTGCAGCTGGTTGGCCAATTGGTTGGAGCGGGTGTCCAGTTCGGCGAAGGTCAGGTCCTCGTCGTGTGCGCTGAGCGCCACGCCGTCCGGGTTGAGAGCGGCCTGCCTCGCTAAGAGGGAGTGCACCGACGCTGCGGTCACAGTGCCAACCGACCCGTCCCATGCGGTTCTCGTCGACATTCTCCATCCGTTCTGTGAGTTCATCCGTGCCGGCGGTCAGCCGGCCGAGGGCAGCCCATCGGGCACGGCGGTCCAGACCGCTGACGCCTTGCCGAGAAGCTGTCGTGACGCGTCGAAGACGGCGGTGTCGACGGAGGAGGTTCTGGCGTTCTTACGCCGCAGCGTGCCGACCACGACATAGGTATGACCCGGGGTCGGTGGCCGGGTGATCAGCGCGGTCATCCTGCTGAGCACCATGGGCTCGTGGACCGGATCGCCTGTCCACCCGCCGGGACAGTCCAGCACGCTCCAGACGATCTCATCGCGGACACGGCCGTTGGCATCCGCCTGGTCGTCCGCGGGAGTCCACAGACAGGCGACGGTCCCCGGCCGCCCTTCCACCGGACCGGGGGTCAGCGCGAGTCCGTCGGCGGCCGGGCGCGCATGGCCGCAGACGAAGCACGTCGGGAAGGGATGCCCGGTGAACCCCCGGAAGCCGCGAGCGGCCTGCTCGGCCTCGGCGGGGGAGAGGGGATCGGTTCCAGTCGGCTCACCGGCCACCTCAGTAACCGTGGCAATGAGTTCTCCGGCCATGCGGATCTGGGACCTGCGCTCTCCTCGGTGGAAGTCGAGAGGAGTGTCCATCGGCGGTGGGGACAGGAGCGTCACGGCTGCGGCAGCACGCTCGCCGGGCGTGATCAGACCGGCAAAGAGGCCACACGCATAACCGCCCTGTGCAGAATGCGGCGGCCCGTTGAATTGAGACTCGATGATGGGGATACCCAGATCCGACACGACGCGCACAATCCCCCTCAGCTGTGTACCGCGCCAAAGAACGGCAGGATTTACGGGCTTTCGCACTGCACCGGATGATGCTCTCGACCCCTTGATCGGATTTGAAGAATAGCCCAACCGTTCCGCGCAGGGCAATGGACTTTTCTCGACTCTCGCTAGGGCGAGGACGCGTGCCCGCCCGAATCCTGCGCGCCCCCTCGAAAACGGCTCGAGGCTGCCTTGGGAATTCCTATGACGTCCGCCGCAAGAGTCGGCGACAGATGTCTGGAACCAGGCTTTCGTGGCTCAGTTCATGCCTGATCAAGGGTGCTTATAACGAGAAAAGGAGGGGCTGTTCGGTGAACCTCAAACGGTCTGGCGCGAACAGGACAGGCCGTGCTTTAATTCCGACGACAGTGGCGAGGGATTTCGATCATCAGTGCCTATCGCCCGCAATCTCCATCGGGAATCCATCGAGAATCCATCGGTATTCTACCGCCCCCTTGTAAAGCTATTTCCTTCCGATTTTGGCTGCACTGTTTCCCCTTGGCGGGATGCCGGCCGCGCCCGCGCAGTATTACGTCGGTCAGCAAGGACAGTTAAGGAGTGCTCGTGTACGCAGCACCATCCAAGGGTTCGTCCGTGTCCTCGTCCGCATACCGATCGACCGCCGCTCTGTTCCGCGATGTGGCCGCGCACAACGGAGCGCGCGCGGCCGTACGTCATGGCGACACCGAACTGAGCTACACAGAACTGGCGTCGGCGGCCGGCGGACTCGCCCGCTGGCTGCGCGAGGCGGGCATCGGGCGCGGGGATGTGGTGGCCACCGTGGTGGACCGCTCGGTGTGGTCCGTGGTGTCCGTCCTGGGCGCGTGGTCGGTCGGCGCGGCCCATGTCCACCTGGAGTCCTCGGACCCCGAGACCCGCATCGCGGCACTGCTGACCGCGACCGGGGCGCGAGCGGTGCTGACCGATGCGCGCAACCGGCCGCGACTGCCCGAACAGACTCCACCCGTACGGCTGTTGGACGCCTCGTCGGCGACCGCACCGTACGAGCCCTGTGAAGAAACCGATCCGCAGGACACGGCGTATCTCGTCTTCACCTCCGGCTCCACGGGCGTTCCCAAGGCCGTGGACGTCCCGCACCGGGCCGTACTCAACTACCACTTCGGGTTCTGGCGATACCTGGATCCGATCACGACCGTGGACAGCTTCGGCATCGCCACCACCTTCGCCGCCGACCTCGGTCTCATCTCCGTGTTCGGCGCCCTGTTCAGTGGCGCCCGGCTGGACATCTACGACCGAGACACCACGCTCGACCCCGTGGCCCTTGCGGCGGAGCTCAAGAAGCACCCGGTGGAGGCGCTGACGTACACACCCTCCTTGCTCGAGGCGCTAGCAGCACAGCATGACATCGGTGCGCTGTTACCCGGCCGGATGGTCGTCGTCGCGGGCGAGGCGTTCCCCCCACGACTGGCCGCCGCCATCCTCGAAGCCCGCCCCGGCCTGCATGCCGTCAACATGTACGGTCCCTCCGAGGCGACCGTCGCGATGATGCTCCACCGTGTGACGGAGCCGGACATCCGGCGCGCACGCATCCCGGTCGGAAAGGCCATCGACGGGGTCGACCTGCGGTTGCTCGGCGACGACGGCCGACCGGTACCCGACGGCACCCCGGGTGTCCTCCACATCGGCGGCGTCTGCCTCGCCCACGGCTACTTCGGCGACCAGGCCCTCACCGGGCGAAAGTTCACCCACGACGACGCCGGCGAACGCTTCTACCGCACCGACGACCTCATGATCCGCGACAGCGACGGCGTCTACGAGTACCTGGGGCGGGCTGACCGGCAGCTCAAGGTCCGCGGCAACCGCGTGGAGCCTGGCGAGATCGAGTCGGCGCTGCTCTCCGTGGCCGGAATCGAGCAGGCTGTGGTCGTCGGGGAGAGCCCGGCGCCCGACTTGCCGACCGAACTCGTCGCCTACGTGGTCGCGTCCCCGCCCCTCACGCCGGAGGAGATCTCCCGGCAGCTGCGCACCGTCCTGGCCCAGGCGCTGGTCCCGAGCCGCATCGTCGTCGTCGCGGCCATCCCCGTCACGGCGAACGGCAAAGCGGACCTGACCGCGCTGCGCACCCTGGCCCAGGACGGTGCCGTGCCCAGCGGCCCGACGGCCCCTGCGCCGCGCACCGACACCGAGCGGTTCGTGGCCGATCTGTGGTGCTCGGTGCTCGGACGGTCCGAAGTCGGCCGCGACGAGCGGTTCATGGAGATCGGCGGGGACTCCTTCAAGGCCCTGCGGGTCTTCGCCGGCCTGCGCCGCCATTCTCCCGGCCTGACCATCGGACAGCTCTTCGAGTACCCGACGGTCGCCGCGCTGGCCGCCGCCCTCGACGGCGAAGATCCCGCGCACACCGACCGGTCTGCGGCAACCGTCGAACTGTGAGGGACGTCATGGACACGGCGAATGACAGCACCGCGGTGGCCGTGGTGGGCCTGGCCTTCGACTTCCCCCAGTGCGACGACTGGGACTCGCTGACCGAGATCCTGCGCACCGGGCGCGACTGCATGGGGCCGATGCCCACCGCCCGCGCCGAAGCCACCGGCACCACCCGCTCCGACGACGACCAGGAGGGCGGCTGGATCGAGGACATCACGAGCTTCGACCACCGGTACTTCGGTCTCTCCCGCGCCGAGGCGGAGTTGATCGACCCCCGCCAGCGCAAGATGCTCCAACTCGCGGTACGGGCGATCGGCAACGCCGGTTACGCACCTTCGGAACTGAGCGGCCGTGATGTCTGTGTCTACACCGCCGGGTACGGCGGGATCGAACCGACCCTGCACGATCTGCTGCCCGAGGCCGACCGGCGCGAGGGCGCGGCCATCACCGGCAGCATCCGCGCTTTCGCGGCCGGACGGATCGCCTACCACCTGGATCTGCGCGGCACCGCACTGGTCGTCGACACAGCCTGCTCGTCGTTCCTGGTCGCGCTCCACGAGGCGCGCTGGAAACTGGCGCGCGGCGAAGGCGAAGCAGCCCTGGTCGGCGGCTACGAACTCATTCTGGGCCGCCCCCCGCGTCGCCCGGACGGCACCGACGGTCTGGGGGTGCTCTCCGCCACCGGCCGCTGCCGCCCGTTCGACGAGAAGTCGGACGGCGCGACCTTCGGTGAGGGCGGCGGGTTCGTCCTGGTCAAACGGCTCGCCGACGCGTTGCGCGACGGGGACACCGTGCACGCGGTGATCCGGGGCAGCGCCGTCAACCAGGACGCCGGGCGCAGCAACGGACTGACGGCGCCCAGCCCCGCGGGCCAGAGCCAGGTGGTCGCAGCCGCCTTGCGGGACGCGGCCGTGGACCCGGCCACCCTCGGTTATGTCGAGGCCCATGGCACCGGCACCCGCATCGGCGATCCGATCGAGGTCCAGGGGCTGACCGACGCGCTGTCCGCCTTCCCGGCCGGTCGCTCTCCCGTCACGGCGTGTCCCCTGTCCTCGGTGAAGGGCAACTTCGGCCATCTGGACAGCATGGCGGGCTTCGCGGGTCTGGTCCGGGTCATCGCCCAGTTCCGGGCCGGTGAGATCTTCCCCACCGCCCACTACAGCGCTCCCAACCCCTTGCTCGACATGGATCGAGGCACACTGCGCATCGCCGACCGGTGCGAGCCGTGGCATGCCGGCGACACCCCTCGGCGCGCCGCGCTGAGCAGCTTCGGGCTCAGCAGCACCAACGCCCACATGATCCTTGAGGAGCACCGCGCCTCCGGGCAACCACAGCCGCAGCCGCTCCGGGGCACAGGCTGTTCGGCAGAACCGGCCGAGTACGTCGTCGTGATCTCCGCGCGCGACGAAGAGGGCCTGCGCCAGTACGCCACGCGGCTGCGGGACACCGTCACCGCCGCCCCCGACAGCTTCCCGCTCGCCGCCGCGGCCGATGTCCTGGCCCTGGGCCGCGTACACCCGGAGTTCTTCTTCCACCGGCAGGCGTGGAAAGTGCGCGACACGGCCGGGCTCCTCGACGGTCTGAACGCGTTCCTGTCCGCCACGCCCACGGTCCGCCGTGCGGCCCCCGCTCGCGGCTCCCTCGTCCTGCTCCTCGGCTCGTCCACGGACGCGGATCCGGCGCCGGAGGCCGCGCACCTGCTGGAACTGGCCGGTTCGTATCCCGGCTTCGCCCGTGTGCTGGAGGCGGCCCGGCGGCATCTCCCCGTCGAGTTCTGGACCCCTGTGCAGCGGCAGTTGCTCCGGATCGCCGGCCTGCAGGCACTCCTCGCCGATCTCGGCGTCACTCCGGATCTCGTCCTGGCGCACGGTGTGGGCGCGGTCGCGGCGCGGTACACGCGCGGCGCGGTGGATCTGCCGACCGCCCTGGAGCAGGCGGATGCCGAGGCGCGGGCCGCGGCACCCGACGCGGACCGACTGCGGGCGGCGCTCGCCGGGTTCGCCGACGGGACTGTCCTTCTCGACCTGGCGCCCGGCAGCGCGCTGGCGGCCCTGCGACATGAGTGGCGCGACCCTCGTTTCACGACCGTCACCGCTCTTTCGCCCGCCGACCTGCTCGTCGCATGCCACCGCCACGGCTTCCCCCTGGACTGGCGTACGGCTCTGGGGTCCCGGCCCCGGCGGCGCGTGGAGCTCCCCCTCGCCCCGTTCGCCGAGGAGTGCTGCTGGCCGAGCACCGTTCTCACCGTGCCCGCGACGCAGACGGCGCCAGGTGCGGCACCCACAGGCGAGGCGCGGACCGCCGGCACCGACGCACCGACCCCGGAGGCAGCGGTGCTCGAGGCAGCCAGGGACGTACTCAAAGAGCCCGGGCTCGGCCTTGACGACGACTTCTTCGAGCAGGGCGGGAACTCCCTCAACGGCGTCCAGTTGGTCACCAGGCTGAACCAGCTCCTGGGCACCGAACTCGACGTACTGGAGCTCTTCGACTTCGGATCCCTCCGCGACCTCGCGGCATCGCTCGAAACCGCGAGGTCCCAGGCGCCTGCCCCAACCCCAGCGGTGGCAACGGCCGAGGCGGAGGAAGCGGCCGGCCCGGTCGAAGGCCCCCTCTCCGGACAGCAGAGCGCGATCTGGGCCGCCGTCCAACTCGCCCCCGAATCCGCCGCGTACAACGTGCCGGGCGCCTTCCTCCTGGACGGCCCGGTGGACTCCGGCTGGCTCATCCGGCGTCTCGAAACGGTCGTCCACCGCCACCCGATGCTCCGGGTCGGCCTGCGCGACGGCCAGGACGGCCCCGTCCAGGTGGTCGCCCCGCCCGAAGAGGCCCGGGTCACCCTGGAGAACCTCGACGTCGACCTCCGGCCGCACACCGTGACCGAGGGCCGCGCGCCCCTGCTCGCCCGGCTCAAGGACCTGGTCAGCCGGCCATTGGACCTGTACTCCTCAACTCCGGCCCGTTATCAGCTCGTTCGCGCCCGCTTCGCCGACGGCGACCAGTTCGTCCTCGTCCTCACCTTCCACCATCTCTTCTTCGACGGCTGGTCCTGGCGCGTCCTGATGGACGACCTGAGCCAGGCCGACGCTCGTCCGGCACCCCGGAAGACATATCTGGACTTCGTCCGCGACCAGCGGGAGATGCTGGACGGGGCACGCGGACGGCGGCTGGTCGAGTTCTGGACCGAACGGCTCGACGGGGTGCCGACCGTGGCACTGCCCGCCGACGTCCCGGACGCCGACTTCTCCGAACCGCCCAGCCGCGGCGCGGACCTGCCCCTGATCATCGAGGCCGAACTGGCGGCTGCGCTGCGGGAGATCGCCCGCCGAGAGCGCGGCACTCTCAACATGGTGCTGCTCGCCGGGTGGATGGCGCTGCTGTGGAAGCTCGGGGGCCACCGTGATCTGGCCGTCGCCGGGCCGGTTCCCGGCCGTGTTCCGGGCCATGACGAGGTGATCGGCTGCTACGCCAACACCATCGTGGTCAGGGCCGCCCTGGTGCCCGGTGAACCCTTCGCCGTGCTGCTCGCGGCCGTCCGCGACGCCCAGTTGTCGGCGCTGTCGCACGGCGACCTGCCCGCGGACCGGATCATCCGCATCGCCCGGCCGCACACGGCCGAACCCGCGGCCACGACCAACTTCGGCTTCCAGAACGAGGTCGCGCCGATCACCGGTCTCGGCCCCGGCGGTCCCGGTGTCGAGCTGCTCGACGTCGACTCCGAAGCACCCACGTTCACGCTCAGCGTCTCGGTCCTGGAGTACGGCGACGCCTTGTGGGCGCGGCTGAAGTACGCCACGGACCTGTTCCGTCAGGACACGGCCGCCTCCTGGCTGGAGGAGTACCGCACGCTCCTGCTGCGACTGGCCGACCTCGGCCCCGGCGCCACCCTGTTCGACCTGTTCGACTCGCCGCCCGCAGGCGTCGACTCGCCGGCGATGCCGGACTTCACGTTCTGAGCACCCGCAGGCCCGCGAAGAGGAGAAACCCGCACGTGGACACCACCACCGATTCGACCAGCCTCGCCTCTCGCGAGTTCTGGCTGCAGCGCCGGGACGGGCTACGCGAGGGAGCGCTCGCCACGGCGGAAGCCCTGGGCGGCTCGCACGACCCCCTCCCCGGCGGTCCAGGAACCGCCCGGGCGGCCCTCACACCCGCCACCCGCGCCCACCTGACCCGGATCACCGGCGGCGAACCCCTGCTGTACTGGACCGCCGCCGCGGCTGCCGCCGCCCTCGTGCTGCGCCGGTTCGGCGCCGACGGCGCGGTCACCCTGCTGGCCGGTGCTCCCCTGGGCCACGGCCATCCCGTACACCTTCAGCCGAAGCCCGGTGCGACCTTCCGCGAGTGGCTGGGCAGCGTCCGGTCCGCGGTCGCCGAGACCCTCCCCCACGGCGCCGTCGACGAGGTCACCCTCAAGGACCTGCGGGAAGGGGACCTGGCGCTCAGCATCGGAGTTCGCCCAGGGACCTCTGCCCAGCAGGACGGCGACGAGGCCGTGTCCCTCGGCATCGACGCCGAGGAGATCACGGTGACCTCCTCGCTGCTGCCCACCGCACGGCTCCGGGCGCTGGCGTCCGGTGTGGCCACGGTGCTGGAGCAGGGCCTGGCCGACCCGGATCGCCGCCTCGCGGACATCAGCGGTCTCGACGACGCCACCCGCCACCGGGTACTGGTCGCCTTCAACGAGACGGCGGAACTGAAGAGCGGCACACCGTACCGCGAACTGCTGCTCGCCCAGGCCGAGTCACGTCCGGACGAGATCGCCGTCCACGACGGCGACGAGTCGTTCACCTACCGCCGGCTGTGCTCGGACGCCACGGCCGTCGCGCTACGGCTGAGGAGCGCGGGAGTCACCCGCGAGAGCCAGGTGGCACTGGTCGCACCGCGCAGCGCCTGGTTCCTCGTCATGGCCGTCGGGGTCCTGTTCGCCGGCGGCGCGTATGTACCGGTGGACCCCGAGATGCCCGCCGAACGCCGCGACCGGCTGCTGAGCGGCGCCCGCGTCGTAGTGGCGGGGGACGAGGTGGAGGTGGCGCAGAATCCGGACGCGACCCGGCTGAGCCCCGAGAACCTGCGCGAGGAGGCCGAGTCGGCCGCCGGGACGTACGCCCCCGAGACGATCCGCAAGCTGCTCGGTCCCCCGGCCGCGCCCGCCGATCTCGCCTACGTCATCTTCACCTCGGGCTCGACGGGCACGCCCAAGGGCGCCGGTGTGGAGCACCACTCGTTCCTCAACCTGCTCGCCACCCGGGTACCGGACTACGGCCTGCGCCCCGGCGTGGAGGTCCCGCAGACCGCGCCTCTCACCTTCGACCTGTCCATCTGGCAGATGTTCGCGGGCCTCACCGCGGGCTCGACGATCTGTGTGGTCCCCGATGACGTGGTGCGCGACCCCGCGGCGCTCGCCTCGATGGCGGTCGGCCACCGCTTCGGCTGCCTCGCTCTGGTCCCCACCTTCATCGCCGTCCTCCTCAGTCACTTCGAGGACGAGCCCGGCTCCGCGGCGGCCGTTCGCGCGACCCTGCCGCGCATGATCGCCACGGGTGAGCCGCTCAGCGGCGAACTGGCCCGGCGCTGGCACACCGTCATGTCCGGGGTGGAATTGCTCAACGCCTACGGCCCCGCGGAGGTGGCCGACGACAGTACGGGTGGGCCGGTCACCGCCCACGAGGGGATGTACACCTCCATCGGAAAGGTGCTGCCCAACGTCCGCGTCCATGTTCTGGACACTGATCTTCAGCCCTTGCCACCGGGTGTCGTCGGGCAGGTCCACATCGGCGGCGAGAGCGTGGGCCGCGGCTACATCGGGCAGCCCGCACTGACCGCCGCGGCGTTTGTGCCCGACCCGTTCGCCCCCGAGCCCGGCCGGCGCATGTACCGGACCGGTGACCTCGGCCGGTGGCGGGCGGACGGCAGTGTCGAACTGCTCGGCCGGGCCGACAACCAGATCAAGCTTCGGGGCCGCCGGGTGGAACTCGGCGAGATCGAGCACGCCGTCGAGAGCCATCCCGAGGTGGCGCGCGGTGTCGTCGAACTGCTCAAGGACGACGGCTTGGAAAGGCTCGTCGCCTTCGTCACCACGCAGCCCGGCGGCGCTCCGACTGTCGCCGCGGTCAAGGAATCCGTCGCCGGCCGGCTGCCCGCCTACATGGTCCCCAACGAGGTGCTGCTGCTCGGCGAACTGCCGCGCAACCGAAACGGCAAGGTGGACCGCAAGGCGCTGCGCGCACTCGCCGCCGAACGCAGCGTGGACACCATCGCGTACACCGCGCCGCGCACCCCTCTCGAAGCCGTGCTGTGCGAGCTGTGGGCGAGCTGTCTGCGGCTCGAACGCGTCGGCGTCACGGACGACTTCTTCTCGCTCGGCGGCGATTCCATCACCGGTATCCGAATCACCCAGGCGGCCGGCCGCCGCGGCGTCGAGTTGCGTCCCCGGCACCTGCTGGAGCACCGCACCGTCGAGGCGCTGGCGAGGGTCGCCCGATGGCGCACGGCCGAGGCCGGCCGGCCCGCCGCCGTATCCCCTTCATCGGAGGCCGACCGCGGGTCCGCCCCGCTCACCCCGGCCCAACTGGCCTTCTTCGCACGCGAGGTGCCGCGCCCGGACTACTGGAACCACGGTGTGCTCTACGCCGTGCGCGGTTCGGTGACCACCGAGCAGGCCGCGCGAGCCGTGCGTCTGCTGGCCGAGCGGCACCCCATGCTGCGAGCCCGGATCAACGTGGCGGGCGCCGATTCGACCCAGATGATCGGCGAAGAGGCCCCGCCCGTCACCGAGTTCGACCTGCGGGAGGTGGCGGCGAGCGAGGTGGAGGGCCGGATCCACGACTCGGCGACCGCACTCCACGCGGCCCTCGATCTGCGTACCGGACCGGTCTGCCGCGCCGGGCTGTTCCGGCTCGCGGACGGGCTGGAGGACCGGCTGGTCATGATCGTCCACCACACGGTGGTGGACCTCTACTCCTGGAACGTGATCACCGAGGAGCTCTCGGCGATCCTGCGCGACGGCGACGCCGGGTCGCTGGATCCGGTTGGCACCTCCTACACCGAATGGGCCCGCCGCCTCGGTGAACTCGTACGCGAACGGCCGGAGCGACTGAACGCGGACTACTGGCTGACCCGCGACTGGGACGCGTGTGTGCCGGTGGCGGACACCGAGCCGCAGGGCGTCGAGGGAAACACCCAGGAGATCACGTTCGTCTTCGACCGGGATTGGACCCGTCGGTTCATCGACGCGTCGACCGGCGCCGGACTGACCGTGTACGAAGGCCTGTTGGCCGCCCTCGGCACCGGGTTCAAGAACTGGCTCGGTGTCGACGGAGGCACCCTGCAGGTCCAGCTCGGCGGACACGGCCGGGAGGATCTGTTCGACGACGTCGATCTCAGCCGCACGGTCGGCTTCTTCAACACCGCCTATCCCTTCGCCCTGCCGATGCTCGCCGACCCCGCCGACGCCGGACAGGCGCAAGCCGTGGCCGGCTTGGTCAGGGACATACCGGGCCGTGGCCTCGATCACGACCTGCTGCGCCACCTCCACCCCGACCCCGGGACGCGCGCCCGGCTCGCCGCCGTCCCGGTCCCCCAGGTGCTCTTCAACTACTGGGGCGAGCCCGCCTATCTGCACGCGGACGGGGCGGCGGGCGCCGGTACGGGCGGCACCCCGGGCCCGCTCGGCGATGTCCGGATCGACATCTCGGGCGACGACCGGCCCGCGGACATGCCCCGCCCGTTCCCGATCGAGATCTACCCCAGCATCGTCGACGGCCGGCTGACGATCCTGTGGCGCTTCAGCGGTGAGGTCTTCACCGCGCCCCGGATGCACGCGCTGGTGGACGCCTATGCCACGGCGCTGCGCACCACGGTTCCCGTATCCGAATCGTCCGACTCGAAATCGTCCGACTCGAAGGAGATGGCCCGATGACCCACGCCGTCGTGGTGAACGCCGAAGCCCAGTACTCGGTCTGGCCCGAGGCCAAGGCCCTGCCGAACGGCTGGGAGGCCACCGGATTCGCCGGGTCGAGGGATGAGTGCCTGGCCCACATCGCGCGGGTGTGGACCGACATCCGCCCAAAGTCCGTGGTCGACGGCGCCTCGTGAAGCGCACCGAACCCACTCCCACGCTGTGGCGCTACGGCTCTTTTGAGGAGACCCGCGTCTACGTCCTGGCCCCCTTCGCCGGCGGCAGCGCGTACGCCATGGGCAACTGGCCCCGGCTACTGCTGCGCGAGGACGAGGCCGCTCTGGTGCTCCAGTACCCCGGGCGCGGACCGCGCGCCGCGGAGCCGCAGGCGACGAGCATCACCGCCCTCGCCGACGAGGCCGCGGATGCGGTCCTGGAACACTCCACCGGCCCCGTGGTCCTGGTCGGCCACAGCCTCGGCGGGGTCCTCGGTCACACCCTGGCCCTGCGTCTGGCGGACGCCGGACGCCCGGTCGAACTGCTGGTCGCCTCCGCGGCACGGCCACCGTCCGCGGCACGCCTGGACGCCGACCAGGTCCTCGCCATGACGGACGAAGAGTGGATCAAGGAGATCACCCGGTACGGCGACTACGACCCCCAGCTGATCGAGGACCCCGACTTGCTGGATCTGATCGTGCCGGTCCTGCGGGCCGACTACCTGATGCTCGCCCGGCACGTCCCCGAGAACCGTCCGGTCCGCTGCCCGGTGCTGGCCGTCGGCGGCGTCGACGACATCTGGGTGACCGGCAATCACCTGGACGCCTGGGGCGAGTGGACCACGGCTGCTCTCACCACCCGCACCCTGCCCGGCGGCCACTTCTACTACCGGGACGACCTGCCGACCCTGACCGGGTTGATCCACGGCGCCCTGGACGGCAACCACGCACGAGAGGTGTCCCGGTGAAACCACTGATCGTGGTGTACGACTTCGGTGCCGCCCAACCCGGCGACATCGCGGTGGGCCTGGGCGACTGGGCGACCTGGGTCTTCGCCGCCGAGCGCAACGACCACACACGGCACATGGCGCCGCTGCTGGAGCAGTTCGCCCCCCTCGTGTGGATCGACTCGCTCGACCAGGCGGTGCAGGAGTTACAGGGCCACGACCCGGGCGGCATCGTGACCTTCAGCGAGAAGGCCCTGCGGCTCACCGGTGAACTGGCGGACCGGCTGGGACTGACCCAGCACAGCCCGGCCACCACCGCGATGCTGACGGACAAGTGGAAGCAGCGCAGCGCGCTGCGCGCGGCCGGGGTCGACTCCGTACGTTTCCATCGCGTGGACTCCGTCGCCGACTGGGCGGACGCCGTCGCCCACGTACGGCTGCCCGCGGTGCTCAAACCCGCCTTCGGAGGCGCCAGCCGCAACACCTTCCTCATCGACGACGAGGCGGCGGGGCTGCGCACCGTCGAGCGCCTGCTCTCAACCGGCACCCCCGGGTACGACCCGGACGGGGCCCTGGTGCTGGAGGAGTACCTGGTGGGGCGGGACTGCGCGCCGTTCGGGGACTACGTCTCGATCGAACAGCTCGTGCAGGACGGCGAAATCGCCGATATCGCCGTCACCGGCAAGTTCCCCATGGTGCCGCCCTTTCGCGAGACCGGAAGGTTCTGGCCCTCGCCGCTGGATCCCGAGGAGACCGAGCAGGTCTTCACCCTGGCCCGGCGTGCCGTGGCGGCGCTGGGCATCACCACCGGTCTGACGCACACCGAGGCCAAACTCACCCCCGACGGGCCCCGGTTCATCGAGGTCAACGGGCGGCTGGGCGGCGGTATCAACGAGCTCGCCGGCCGGGCCATCGGCAGGAACCTGATCGAGTTGGCCGGCCGGATCGCCCTCGGCGAACGCGTCACCGTGCCCGCGCTCCCGGCCGACCGGGTCGTCTACCAGATCACGCACCCCGCGCCCCGCGACGCGTGCGAACTGGTCGAGGTGACGGGCAGCGACGAGATCCGCGCGCTGCCCGAGGTGACCTTGCACCGCCCGTACGCCAGACGGGGCGCCCAACTGGCGGGCGGCGTGCAGACCCAGGACCTCGATGTCGTCATCGGTGAGACCACCGGCCTGAAGGAACTCGCCGCGGTTTTCGAGGAAGTGGAGTCGCGGCTGCGGTTCACCTTTGCCTTCCCCGGCCGGCCCGGCCTCCGGACGGTCACCGCGGCCGAACTCGGCCGACTGTGACGCCGGCCCGGATGCCACGACACCACGAAAGGTCAGCAGACACATGAGCGAGACCATCACCGAGGGGCCGGCCCAGCAGGAGCGGCCGACCGACGAGAACACACTGGCCCGCATCTGGGAAGAGGTCCTCGGCGTCCCCCATGTCGGCCCCGACGACGACTTCTTCTCCCTGGGCGGGGACTCGCTCCTCGCGGTACAGGTCATCGGCGCGGCCAAGGAACAGGGCCTGCGCCTGAGCCTCCTGGACCTGTTCAAGAACCCCACCCCGCGGGGCACCTGTGCCTCCTCCGCCGGGCCGGCCGATCCCGAGGAGGAGGACTGCGGCGACGACCTGCTCTCTCCGGCGGACCGGGCCCTGATCCCCGCGGGCGCCGAGGCGGTCCATCCCGCGACCCGTCTCCAACTCGGCCTGATCTACGAGAACTTGCTCAGCGGCGGCAACCTCTACATCGACGCCGTGTCCCGTACGGTCACCCTCCCCCTCGACACGTCCGTACTGCGGCAGGCACTCGACCGCATCGCCCGCCGCCACCCGGTACTGCGCTCCCGCTTCGACCTCACGACCTTCAGTGAGGCCATGCAGGTGGTCGAGCGGGACGTCGCCGTACCGCTGGAGACAGTGGACCGGTCCGGTCTGGACGAGGCCACCGAAGCCGAGCAGTACGAGAAGACCATGCGGGATCTACTGGCGCCCTTCGACCCCGAGCGAACCCCCCTCTGGCGCGTGCACGCCGCGGTCACCGGCGACTCGCGTTTCCAGCTCTCCTACGCCTTCCACCACGCCGCGCTCGACGGCTGGAGCGAGTCGGTCCTCAGCAGCGAGCTGATCCGCATGTACGCGGCCCTGCTGCGCGGCGAGACACTCGGACTCGCCGAGCCCGCACCTGCGGAGGAGTACGTACGCCTGGAACGCGCGGCCCTGCGCGACGAGGAATCACAGCGCTACTTCGAGAGCCTGGGCACCGACACGGGGGCGGTACTGCCGGAGCGGGGCGACGGCTCGGGCGACCCGTTGAAGAAGATCAGCGCCCAGATACCGGCAGCGGACATCGAGCGGATCCACCGGCTCAGCGCCGACTGGGGCATTCCGGTCAAGAGCCTGCTGCTGGCGGCGAATTGTACGGCGCAGGCGGCCCTGGCCGAGAGCTCCTCGGTCACGATCGGGCTGACCGTGAGCGGCCGGACGGAGCGGGTGGGCAGCGAGCTGACGCTCGGGCTGTTCCTGAACACCCTGCCCTTCCGCCTGGACGTGACCGGAGTGTCCTGGCACACCGCGGCCCGGCGCGCCTTCGAGACGGAGAGCGCGCTGCTGGCCCACCGCCGGTTCCCCGACGCCGAAGTGCGCTCCCTGCTCGGCGGTACGCCCTTCACCACCGTCTTCAACTACGTGCACTTCCACGCCCGCGACCGGCTCCTGGACACCGGGCTGATCACCGCCGACGAGGACCTGCGCGACACCTCCAGCTTCCCTGTCCGCGTCGAGGTGATCAACGACCCGCGGGGCGTCGGCCACCTCCTGGAGATCACGGTCGACGAGGCCAAGTACGGCGTGGGGACGGCCGAAAAGCTGCTGCGGTATGTGCTGTCCGCGCTGCATCTGATGGCCGAAGGCCCCGAAGAACCGGCCCTCACCGGCCTCCAGAACGCGTAGAAAGCCGATGACCATCATGCCTTCCAGCCCTCTGGCCTCCTACGCGCAGCTCGGTGTGCGTCAATTGCACGACCAGGACCCCGAGTTGTACGCCCTGCTGGATCGTGAGCACCGGCGCCAGTCCGAGACGCTCGCCATGATCGCAGCCTCCAGTGTCGCGCCCCCTTCCGTGGCCGCCTGCGAGGGCACGGTTCTCGGCAATGTCACGACCGAGGGATATCCCGGCGCCCGGTTCCACGCGGGCTGCGAGGTGGTGGACGAGGTGGAGCGGCTGACGGTGCGACGGGCCAAGGCCGCCTTCGGTGCCCAGTACGCCAACGTCCAGCCTCACTCGGGCAGTACGGCCAACCAGGCCGTCCTCTTCAGCCTCCTCGGTCCCGGCGATGTGCTGCTCGGGATGGAACTGAGCGCGGGCGGCCACCTCACCCACGGTTCCCGCGCCTCGGTCTCCGGGCGCTACTTCACCTCGGTGGGGTACGGCACCGACGCGTCGGGGCTGATCGATTTCGCTGAGGTCGAGCGTCTCGCCAAGGAGCACCGGCCGAAGCTGATCGTCTGCGGGGCGAGCGCGTATCCCCGCACGATCGACTTCGCCCGCTTCCGTGCGGTGGCGGACGAGGTGGGAGCTGTCCTGCTCGCCGACATCTCCCATATCTCCGGCCTGGTGGCAGCCGGACTGCACCCGAGCCCCATCGACATCGCCCATGTGACCACGACCAGCACGTACAAGCAGCTCTACGGACCTCGCGGCGGCCTCATCCTGATGGGCAAGGACGCCGACATGCCGGTACCCGGCTCTCGCAAGACCTTCGCCGAAACCTTCCAGAGCGCGGTCTTCCCTTTTCTCCAGGGCACCCCGCAGCTCCAGGCGATCGCAGCCAAGGGCCGGGCTCTGGCGCTGGCGGCTGAGCCCGGGTTCAGGGAGCTGGCCGGGCGCGTCCTCAACGGAGCCGCCACCCTGGCCGCGGCGCTGTCTGCCGCGGGCTACCACGTCCTCACCGGCGGCACGGACAACCACATGGTGCTCATCGATGTCAGCCGCAGGGGCTTGACCGGCATCATCGCCGAGCAGGCGCTCGAGTCCTGCGGAATCATCGTGAACAAGAACAAGATCCCCGACGACCCGCACGGACCCGGAGTCACCAGCGGTCTACGGCTGGGCACCAACATCCTGGCCGCCCGGAGCATGGAGGGCGACGCCATCCGCCGGTGCGCAGCCCTCGTCGACCGCGTCTTGTCGTCCGTACAGGCAACCGGCACCTGCGAGTGGCACCTGGACGACGCCATTCGGGCCCGCGTCAGGGCAGAGGTCGCCGAACTGTGCGCACTCCACCCCCTCTCGCACCTGGGGCTCGCTCAGCCCCTCGAGGTGACCCGCCGTTGATCCCTTTGGCCGGCACAGGTTTGGACACGTTCGATTCGGAATCAAGTGAAATGGTGAAGGAAGATGTACGGAGAAGCACCATTTGCTGTCCTGGACGTTTCTGGCGACGGTTCGGCGGACCCGAAGCAGCCCCTGGGCACGGCCGCTGAGTCGCGGGTGCGCATATCGATGTCTGATCTGCACGAGTCCGTCGATGACCCGGCGCTGACCTCGATGACGTTGCTGAACGAGATCGCGGGCCGCTTCCCCGACGCGGTTTCGTTCGCAGCAGGTCGCCCCTATGAGGGTTTCTATGATCTCGATGACCTGCCGCGGTATCTGTCGGCATTCGAGAAGCACCTCGCAGGGAAGCGCACGCTGACACCGGCACAGGTGCGCCGGACCTTCTTCCAGTACGGCCGGACGAAGGGCCTCATTCACGACCTGATCGCCAGCCACCTGCAGCTGGACGAAGGCCTGACCGTGGATCCCGAGTCCGTTGTCGTGACCACAGGCTGTCAGGAGGCCATGGTCCTGGTCCTGCGCGCGCTCCACCGCGATACCCGCGACGTGGTCCTCGCCGCGATGCCGTCGTATGTCGGATTCATCGGCGCGGCCCGGGTTGTCGGCATGCCGGTGCGTGCGGTCAACGAGGGCGCGAGCGGCATTGACCTGGCGGACCTGCAGCGGCAAATTCACGCCGCCCGAGCCGAGGGACTGCGGCCGCGAGCCTGCTATGTCGTCCCTGACTTCGCGAATCCCAGCGGCGTGAGCATGACAGTTGCCGACAGGGCTGCGCTCCTGGAGCTGGCTGCGCGCGAGGACTTGCTGGTGTTGGAGGACAACCCTTACTCCTTATTCCAGCTCGGTGGTACTAAACCACCCACATTGAAATCCATGGATACAGACAGCAGGGTCATCTATCTGGGCTCGTTCGCAAAGACCGTGTTCGCAGGGGCCCGTGTCGGGTATGTGATCGCAGATCAGCTGGTCGTCGATGACGACCGGCGCGAGAGCCTGCTCGCCGATCAGCTGGCGAAATTGAAGAGCATGGTCACGCTCAACACTTCGACTGTGGCTCAGGCCGTCATCGGCGGATACCTTGTCGAGAACCAATGCAGCCTTGAGCGTGCCACCGTGCGCGAGGTCGATGTCTACCGGCGCAACCTCCGAACCGTCTTGGAGGGCCTGGAGAGTCGCTTCGGGTCGGCACAGCCTCATCATGGCGCGGTCTCCTGGAACGCCCCGCAGGGCGGGATGTTCGTCGTCCTGTCGCTGCCGTTCCGTGCGGACGACGAAGTACTCGAATATTCAGCCTCGAAGTTCGGCGTCCTGTGGACCCCAATGCACCACTTTTACGCGGGATCCGGGGGCTTACAGCAGATCCGCTTGTCTTTCAGCGTGCTCTCACCCGAGGAGATCTCGCTGGGCCTGGACCGCCTGAACAGATTGATCGACGACCTAGCTCTGCGGGCAGATCCATCCACGGGCAGCCGGTCGCGGTACTTGAAGGCAATCACGTCGATCACCTGACGGTGATCTCGCCATAGCCTGGCCGTCCGTCGGACGCGGTGCCGGAGGGCGGCTTCAGCAAGGGCTGATCGGGGCGTCCTTCGAGAGGCCGAAGTGGGTGCGGGCCGCTGCCTCCAAGCCCGCGGACGACATCGGGTCCTGGGCCCCGCGCTCGGCGAACAGACCGAAGTGGCTCTCCGTCCACTGCGCGTACCCCGCCCCGTCCGGCGGCTCCTGCCGGGACACGACCCGGTAGCCGGCACCCGCACGCCGCTCCAGCAGCACCACCTGCGGATACGATCCGCCGCTGCACTCCACCAGGGCCCGGTCCCGCACCCCGTACTCCATGCACAGGGTGTTGACGCCGGCCCGGACCCGTCCGTCCCGCTCGGCGAGCTCCAGCGCCTCCGCCTGGCAGAACCAGCGCGCCCCGAGCCCCGGCTCGGCCTCCCCGTACCCGCTCCCCCGCGAGTCCGCCGCGAGCCGCGCCTCGATCACCGGCCGCACCTCGCCCCACAGCCGGCCGTCCACCTCGGCCGGCCGCCCCATCGCCCAGACACCCGTGCCCACCAGCACCAGCACGGCCCCCACCCCGGTCGCCCAGCCGCGCACCGACAACCCCGTCATGCCCCCACCCTCCGCACATCGCGCCCGGTGCGCTGCTCGCCCGGTCAGACGGTCGACGGCGGCGCAGGGTTGCCCCGGACGGGCCCGCCGCATCGGCGCGCGGTACGGCACACTGGAGGTTTGGCCCGTGCGGAAGGGAAGTGCGTAGGTGAACGGACCGCTGATCGTCCAGTCCGACAAAACTCTGCTCCTGGAGGTCGACCACGAGCAGGCCGACGAGTGCCGTCGGGCCATCGCGCCGTTCGCCGAGCTGGAGCGGGCGCCGGAGCACATCCACACCTACCGGGTGACGCCGCTGGGGCTGTGGAACGCCCGGGCCGCCGGGCATGACGCCGAGCAGGTCGTCGACGCCCTCGTGCAGTACAGCCGGTATCCGGTGCCGCACGCGCTGCTCGTGGACATCGCCGAGACCATGGACCGGTACGGGCGGCTGACGCTCAGCAAGCACCCCGCGCACGGGCTGGTGCTCACGACCACCGACCGGCCGGTGCTGGAGGAGATCCTGCGGTCGAAGCGGATCGCTCCGCTCGTCGGTGCCCGGCTCGACCCCGACACCGTCGTCGTGCACGCCTCCGAGCGCGGGCAGATCAAGCAGACCCTGCTGAAGCTGGGCTGGCCGGCCGAGGACCTCGCGGGGTATGTCGACGGCGAGGCGCACCCGATCGAGCTGGCCGAGGACGGATGGGCGCTGCGGCCCTATCAGAAGCAGGCCGTGGAGAACTTCTGGCACGGCGGCAGCGGGGTCGTCGTCCTGCCCTGTGGCGCGGGCAAGACCCTCGTCGGTGCCGGGGCCATGGCGCAGGCGAAGTCCACCACCCTCATCCTCGTCACCAACACCGTCTCGGCCCGGCAGTGGAAGCACGAGCTGGTGAAGCGGACTTCGCTGACCGAGGAGGAGATCGGCGAGTACAGCGGGACGCGCAAGGAGATCCGGCCCGTCACCATCGCCACGTACCAGGTGCTCACCACCAGGCGGAAGGGTGTCTATCCGCACCTGGAGCTCTTCGACTCCCGGGACTGGGGGCTGATCCTCTACGACGAGGTGCATCTGCTGCCGGCTCCCGTCTTCAAGTTCACGGCGGATCTGCAGGCGCGGCGGCGGCTCGGGCTGACCGCGACCCTGGTGCGGGAGGACGGGCGGGAGTCGGATGTCTTCTCGCTCATCGGGCCCAAGCGCTTCGACGCGCCCTGGAAGGAGATCGAGGCGCAGGGGTACATCGCGCCCGCCGACTGTGTCGAGGTCCGGGTCAATCTCACCGACTCCGAGCGGCTCGCGTACGCCACCGCCGAGCAGGAGGAGAAGTACCGCTTCTGTGCGACGACCGCGACCAAGCGGAAGGTCACGGAGGCGCTGGTCAAGCGCTTCGCCGGGCAGCAGACCCTGGTGATCGGCCAGTACATCGACCAGCTCGACGAGCTCGGCGAGCATCTGAACGCGCCCGTCATCAAGGGCGAGACCTCCAACGCCCAGCGCGAGAAGCTCTTCGACGCCTTCCGGCAGGGTGAGATCAGCGTGCTGGTGGTGTCGAAGGTCGCGAACTTCTCGATCGACCTGCCGGAGGCGACGGTCGCCATCCAGGTGTCGGGCACTTTCGGGTCCCGGCAGGAGGAGGCACAGCGGCTGGGCCGGGTGCTGCGGCCGAAGGCGGACGGCCACCAGGCGCACTTCTACTCCGTCGTCGCCCGGGACACGATCGACCAGGACTTCGCGGCGCATCGGCAGCGGTTCCTGGCGGAGCAGGGGTACGCCTACCGGATCGTGGACGCGGACGAGCTGCTGGCGGGGGACAAGGACACCGAGGTCTGACGGACGTCGGGCGTCCTACCTGCGGCGGACGCCCGCCTCCTCGGCGTACTCGCCGAGTATGACCACGTCGAAGGCGGCGCCCGCGAAGACGCGGATCGCGCGCAGGGCGTTGCCGAGGCGGTGGGTGGCGTGGCCGCCGGAAAGGGAGGTCGCTCCGGACGGGCGACCGGGGGCTGGGGTGAAGGTCGCTGCACTCATGTCTCCATGGTGGCTCCCGAGGCATAAGGAGGGCATCGGCCCCAAGGCCCGACTTCCTGTGCTACTTGGGTACACCCCGGGGGTGGAGTCTCCCCCAGCAGACCGAGGGCCGATCCCCTAGGGGGCGCGGAAAACGGTTGGCCCTCGCACCGGCCGTCCCTCTAGAATCCCCGCTCTTGCCCGCCTCCCACCCGGAGTGCCGCCGACCGGACGGAAACCGGTCGGCATGCCGCAGCACCTCAGCCCGCAGCACCTTCGGAGGCACCCCCTTGTCCACGCCCGTCGACGGCCCCCTCGGCCGTGAACGCTCCCACCTCGCCGAGTCCCGGGCCGCCCTGCGCGCCATGCGTGAGGACGCCGAGTCCCTCGACATCAGCGACGTGACCGCGAACTGGGTCAACGCCCAGATCCTGGAGCGCCAGATCGGGGAGCGCATCAAGGCGCTGGCCGACCTCAGCGACACCCCCCTGTTCTTCGGCCGCCTCGACTATCTGCACGCCCCCGGTGTCGACCTGGCCGAGGGCGCGGAGGGCGAGCGCTTCTACATCGGGCGCCGCCATGTGCACGACCAGGGCGGCGACCCCATGGTCATCGACTGGCGTGCGCCGGTCTCGCAGCCGTTCTACCGGGCGTCCAAGAAGGACCCGATGGACGTCGCGCTGCGCCGCCGCTTCGGGTACACCCGCGGCGACATCACCGCGTACGAGGACGAGCACCTCTCCGATCCGGCCGAGGCGGCCACCACCAGCAAGCTCCTCCAGCAGGAGATCGAGCGGCCCCGCGTCGGCCCGATGCGCGACATCGTCGCCACCATCCAGCCCGAGCAGGACGAGATCGTGCGGTCCGGGCTCGGTGGGACCGTGTGCGTGCAGGGGGGTCCGGGGACCGGGAAGACCGCCGTCGGACTGCACCGGGTCGCCTATCTCCTCTACGCCCACCGCGAGCGGCTCGCCCGTACCGGCACCCTCGTCATCGGGCCGAACCGGTCCTTCCTGCACTACATCGAGCAGGTCCTGCCGGCGCTCGGCGAGTTGGCGGTCAAGCAGGCCACCGTCGACGACCTGGTCGCCGGAAAGGTCGAGGTGCGGGGCGCCGACGAGGCGGCCGCGGCGGTCATCAAGGGCGACGCCCGGATGGCGGAGGTGCTCCGGCGCGCCGTCTACTCGCACGTCACGCTGCCCACCGAGCCGGTCGTCGTCGTGCGCGGGTCGCGGCGGTGGCGGGTCCCGGCGTACGAACTCGAGGACATCGTCCGTGAGTTGCTGGACCGCGACATCCGTTACGGCGCCGCCCGCGACGCCCTCCCGCAGCGCATCGCGCACGCGGTGCTGGTGCAGATGGAGCGCTCGGGGGAGGCCCCGGACGACCGGGTGCAGGACGCGGTGGCCCGCAACAGCGCGGTGAAGGCGGCCGTGAAGGAGATCTGGCCGCCCGTCGACCCGGCCAGGCTGGTGCTGAGGCTGCTGACGGACGCGGACTTCCTCGCCGTACACGCGGACGGTGTCCTCGACGAGGACGAGCAGAAGACGATCCTCGCGGCGAAGGCCGCCCGGTCCGTGAAGTCCGCCAAGTGGTCCGCCGCCGACGCGGTGTTGATCGACGAGGCGACGGACGTCGTCGAGCGCACGCACTCGCTCGGCCATGTGGTGCTGGACGAGGCGCAGGACCTCTCCCCCATGCAGTACCGGGCGGTCGGCCGCCGCTGCACCACCGGCTCCGCGACCGTCCTCGGCGACCTCGCGCAGGGCACCACGCCCTGGGCGACCCGGAGTTGGGACGAGGCGCTCGCGCACCTGGGGAAGTCGGACGGGGTCATCGAGGAGCTGACGGCCGGTTTCCGGGTGCCGACGGACGTCATCACGTACGCCTCCCGGCTGCTCCCGCACATCGCGCCGGGGCTCACCCCGGTGGCGTCGGTGCGTGAGAATCCGGGGTTCTTCGAGGTTCGGCCGGTCAGCGACACGGGTGAAGTGGTCGCCGCGTGCGAGGAGTTGCTGGCCAACGAGGGCTCGACCGGCCTGATCGCGGCGGATGCCCGGATCCCGGTGCTGGCGGAGGCGCTGACGGCGGCGGGCATCGGCTATCTCGATCCCGGTGAGGAGACAACCGAGGAGACCCGCCTGACCCTGGTCCCGGCCTCCCTCGCCAAGGGTCTGGAGTACGACTACGTCGTTCTGGACGAGCCGCGGGCGGTGGTCGACGGTGAGCCCGACGAGCGCACGGGTCTGCGACGCCTGTACGTCGGGCTCACGCGAGCGGTGTCGGGGCTGATCGTGACGCACGCGGCGCCACTGCCGCAGGAACTCGCCGGGTGATCACGGGGTACGGGGTGCCGCTTGCGGTGGGTCGCCGGGTGCGGGCGGGTGGGGGCTGGTCGCGCAGTTCCCCGCGCCCCTAGGTGGGTGTCGGCGGCACCCGTTCAACAGTTCGCGGCATCCCGGGGCAAGTGCCGTCGACGCTCCTTCAACAGTTCCCCGCGCCCCTAGGTGGGTGTCGGCGGCGCCCGTTCAACAGTTCGCGGCGCCCCTGAGTGGGTGCCGTCGGCGCCCGCTCAACAGATCCCCGCGCCCCTCGGTCAGTGCCGTCGGCGCTCGTTCAGAGCCCGACCTCGCCGAGCTCGCCGTCCACCGCCCGGCGCCACTTCGCCACCGCCTCCGCCGACACCGGTCGGGCCCACCCCTCCGGTCTCGCCGCCCCACCGATGTGAAACGCGTCGATCCCGGCGCCCAGAAGCCCCGGCACGTGCTCCAGGGTCAGGCCGCCGCCGACCAGCAGTTGCTGCTCGTATCCGGGCTCCCCGCGTCGCCCCGCCTCGGCGAGCAGCGTGGGGAGTCCGGCGTCCACGCCGGACGCGGATCCGGCCGTGAGGTAGGTGTCCAGGCCGGGCAGGTCCGCCAGCTGTTTGCGCAGGGCGTCCCGGTCGGTGGCGTGGTCGATGGCGCGGTGGAAGGTCCAGCGGCACCCGTCCAGCTCGGCGACCACCCGCTCCACGGCCCCCAGGTCCACACCGCCGTCGGCGTCGAGGAAGCCGAGGACGAACTCCCGCGCCCCGGCCTCCCGCATCTCGCGCGCGACCCGGACCACCCGGGAGACGTCCCCCGCGTCGAAGCCGTCCGCCGACCGCAGCATCACCCGCAGCGCGATGTCGACGGCCCCGCGGATCCCGGCGAACGTCTCGACCGGCGGGGTCAGCCCGTCGGCCGCCATGTCGGTGACCAGCTCAAGGCGGTCCGCGCCTCCGGCCTGGGCGGCGACGGCGTCCTCGACGTCGAGGGCGATCACCTCCAGGACTGCACGCTTGCTCATGGGACCCCATTCGTCGGCGGTGGAAGGGCGGGAAAACGGCGGCTACAGGTCTAGTCCAATCTCCAGACTACGCCCGCGGCCGCCGCGCCCGCGACAAGATCAGCCCCGCCCGCGGCTGAACATCAGCCGAAGATGTTCAGCTCCTCCGCCTCCGCCCCGGCCAGCTCGAACGTCCTCCCGGCCACCGGTCGCCCCGCGTAGAGCCGTACGAGCGTGGCGGCGTCCCCGATGAACCGCGCCGGCGTCCGCTCCCCCGACACCGCTCCCAGCGTGAGCGGCTCGTCCAGGTCGTCGAGGTCGGCGTGCAGCGGCAGCCGCCCCTGTTCCCGGGTGATCCTGGCGAGCAGCGTCAGCGCGTGCGGCAACCCGGGGCCTCCGTAGGCGCCCGGTTCCCCGAGGACGTCCCGCACGTCCCCGCCGTGCACCCACTCACCCACCGCGACCATGTCCAGCACCCCGCCCGCCTTGGCGATCGCCGGGCCCGCCTCGGTCATGCCGCGTTCCAGCTCGTCGACGACCCGCGCGTTGGTCCAGTCGGCGCGCTCGGCGATGTCCCGGTCGTTGCACTCGGGCGAGAACACGCCCTTCTCGAACCGGCGCTCCACCACCCGCACCAGCGCGGACGAACAGTGCGCGAGCACGTCCCGTACGGTCCAGCCCGGACACCCGGCGGTCGGCAGGGCGAAGTCCGCGTCGGGCCGGGACCGCAGCAGCGGGATCAGCGCGTCGCGCTCGGTGGCCAGGAGGAGTCCGGGCAGCTCGGGGTCGCGTACGTCAGCAGAAGTCATGGACGTACACGCTAGGGGCCGACGCCCCGGCCGCGCGGGGGGCGGGCGGGGGAGAATGGACCCATGGCCGATCTCGACGCCCTGCGCACCCGTTTCGTCCACGCTCTGGAAGCAGCCAGGGGCGCCGGATCCACCGGACCCGACGCCACCGCGTACGCCGAGGACCTCCTCGCCCGCTGGCAGGAGCCGCAGCGGCGCTACCACACGCTCGCGCACCTCGCCGCGGTCCTCGACCACGTCGACGTACTGGAGAAGTACGCCGACGACCCGGACGTGGTCCGCCTCGCGGCCTGGTTCCACGACGCGGTGTATCTGCCGGAGCGCTCCGAGAACGAGGAGCGGTCGGCCCGGATCGCCGAGCGCGCCCTGTCCGAGGCCGGGTTGCCGGAGGCGAGGACCGCCGAGGTCGCCCGGCTCGTCCGGCTCACCGTCACCCACGACCCGGCGGACGGCGACCGCGACGGCCAGGTGCTGTGCGACGCGGACCTGGCGATCCTGGCGGCACCGCCGAAGACGTACGCCGCCTACACGGCCGCGGTACGCGAGGAGTACGGCTTCGTGCCGAGCGACGCCTTCCGCGAGGGCCGGGCCGCGGTGCTGCGGCAACTCCTGGACCTGCCACGGCTGTTCAGGACGCCGTACGGGCAGGCGGAGTGGGAGGCCACGGCCCGCTACAACCTCGCCGCCGAGCTGGAAATGCTGTCGCCCTGACCGGACCGACCGTTTTAGCCTGCCCGCATGACAGACATGGGTGGGGAACGCGTGACCGAGGCCGTCGAGAGCGCCGTGGCGCTGCTGCGGACGGCGGTGGACCGGGACTGGGAGGGGGTCCGGGCCGGCCGGTTGGAGTGGAGCTGTCGCAGGACGGCGACGCACATCGCGGAGGATCTCATCGCGTACGCGGGGCAGTTGGCCGGCCGGGCGCAGGACGCCTACGTGCCCTTCGACATCGTCCTCGAAGAGGGCACCGACAACGCCGGCGTCATCCAGGTCATCGAGACCACCGGCGTGCTCCTCGCCACCACTGTCCGCACCACCCCGCGCGAGGTCCGCGCCTTCCACCCCTATCCCTTCCGCGGCGCTGGGCGCGAGGGCTTCGCCGCGATGGGTGTCGCCGAGGTGCTGCTGCACGCGCACGACATCGCGGAGGGTCTGGGACTGGCGTACGAGCCGCCCGCGCATCTCCCCGAGTACGTCCTGACGCGGATCTTCCCGCACGTCCAGCCCGGCCCCGACCACTGGCGCACCCTGCTGTGGGCCACCGGCCGCGGGGCCCTGTCCGGCCGTGCCCCGGTCACCGAGTGGCGCTGGAACAACAACCTCGTCCTCGACACGGACCGGCTCACCCTGGAGGGCGTCTCACCGGCGGCCGCCGCCGACCTGACCGCGGG
The DNA here is from genome assembly GCF_053592055.1 of Streptomyces sp. NPDC002817. Taxonomy (NCBI): domain Bacteria; kingdom Bacillati; phylum Actinomycetota; class Actinomycetes; order Kitasatosporales; family Streptomycetaceae; genus Streptomyces; species Streptomyces sp. NPDC002817. Next base: position 166,628 of record NZ_JBSFUY010000002.1, on the reverse strand, counting down.
CGGTTCCGGTGGGTTCGACTGGGTCGTGGGCGGGCCGTTCCAGGGGACGCGGGAGGCGTCCGGGATGGTGCTGAAGGCGTACGAAGCGGGCGTGCACCGGCCGGAGTTCGGCCTGTTCGTCCTCGTGCGCCGGGAGGACGACCTCGCGATCGGCGGCATGGGCTTCCATGGCGCGCCCGACGAGGAGGGCCGGGTGGAGATCGGCTACGACCTCGTGGAGGGGGCCCGTGGCAGGGGCTATGCGACGGAGGCGCTGCGCGAGCTGGCGCGGTGGTCGCTGGCTCGGGACGACGTGAGCACGCTCTTCGCGACGGTCGAGCGGGCCAACATCCCCTCCCAGGGCGTGGTCTCCCGCGCGGGGTTCACCAAGGCGAGCGAGGACGCGGAGGTCCTCGCCTACGAACTGGGCCGCTGAGCCCCGGTCACGAAGGGGACTGCTGTTCGCGCCCCTTGGGCCTGCGCAGACCCGACGCCGTCAGCAGCCGAACGACCTCGCGGCTGCTGACCTGCACGGCCCCGGCGGCCACGACGTCCGCGTACCGGTGCGAGGGGATGTCGTAGTGGTCCCGCTCGAAGGCCCGCCGCGGCACGCCCAAGCCGTCGGCGAACGCGTGCAGTTCGTCGAACGACACATCGCTCACGAGGTGGGACCACATGCGGCCGTGGCCTGGCCAGTCGGGCGGGTCGACATAGACGGTCACAAGGACGCCGCCCCGCCCGTCGCGGGGCCCAGCGACCCCACCGCGGCGACCTTCACCCCCGCCTTGTGGCACACCCAGTGCGGATCGGGACCCAGCTCAGGCTCGACGTCGAGGGCATGCGGATCGCCCGCCTCGCACACCGGGCACAGCGGCCACCGTCCGTACCGCTCCAACAGCGCGTCCTGGACGTCCTGCGCGACCAGCCCGGCCACGAATTCCACCCCGTCCGGCCACTGCTCCACCCACCAGCGCCGCTGTACGACGGAGTCCTCGACCAGCGACACGACGTCCGCCTCGGCGACCTCGCCCGCGACCAGGTCGGCGAGCACGAGGGCGCGCGCCGCGTGCAACGCCTGCTCCAGGGGGCTGATGGGGTGGCCGGAGGGATCCATGCACCCATTGTGCGCACTCTTGACCCCGACACCGAGCCGAAAATATCTTTCATGGGTGACCCAGGAAGTGAAGGAAATTTTCGGCAGCGGCTCCGGAGGCGCACCGCCGGCCCCCGCCGCCCTCGCCGCCAAGGTGCGCACCCTCGCCCCTTCCATGACCCGCTCCATGCAGCGCGTCGCCGAGGCCGTCGCCGGCGACCCCGCGGGCTGCGCGGCCCTCACGGTCACCGGCCTCGCCGAACTCACCGGCACCAGCGAGGCGACGGTCGTCCGCACCTCCCGCATCCTCGGCTACCCCGGCTACCGCGACCTCCGCCTCGCCCTCGCCGGCCTGGCCGCCCAGCAGCAGTCGGGCCGCGCGCCCGCGATCACGACGGACATCGCGGTGGACGATCCCCTCGCGGACGTCGTCGCCAAACTCGCCTACGACGAGCAGCAGACCCTCGCGGACACGGCGGCCGGCCTCGACACGGTCCAGCTGGCCGCGGCGGTGACGGCGGCCGCGACCGCCCGCCGCATCGACGTGTACGGCGTCGGAGCGTCCGGTCTCGTCGCCCAGGACCTCACCCAGAAACTGCTGCGCATAGGCCTCATAGCCCACGCCCACAGCGACCCCCACCTCGCCGTGACCAACGCGGTGCAGTTGCGGGCGGGCGACGTGGCGATCGCGATCACGCACTCGGGCGCCACGGGCGATGTCATCGAGCCACTGCGGGCCGCCTTCGAGCACGGGGCGACGACGGTGGCGATCACGGGCCGGCCGGGCAGCTCGGTCACGCAGTACGCCGACCACGTACTGACGACGTCGACGGCGCGCGAGAGTGAACTGCGGCCCGCGGCCATGTCGTCGCGGACCAGCCAGCTGCTGGTGGTGGACTGTCTGTTCGTGGGGGTGGCGCAGAGGACGTACGAGACCGCGGCTCCCGCGCTCGCCGCGTCGTACGAGGCTTTGGCACATCGACACCGCGGTAAGCCATAAGCCGTAGGCACGCCATCGGATCACCTGAAAGAGCCGCCCCCCATGACTTCCACCTCCCACCCCCGTGCTGTCCGCGCCGAGTTGGAGACCCTGACCACCGAGGCCTTCCGCCCCGAGCTGGCCGAGATCGACCGGCTCCCCACCCTCGACATCGCCCGGCTGATGAACGCGGAGGACGCCACCGTGGCCGCCGCCGTCGCCGCGGGACTGCCCGTCATCGCCGCCGCCATCGAGGACATCGCCGCCCGGATGAGCCGCGGCGGCCGCCTCGTCTACGCCGGTGCCGGTACCGCGGGGCGCCTCGGCGTGCTGGACGCCTCCGAGTGCCCGCCCACCTTCAACACCGACCCCGCGCAGGTCGTCGGCCTGATCGCGGGCGGCCCCGCGGCCATGGTCACCTCGGTCGAGGGCGCCGAGGACTCCAGGGAGCTGGCGCAGGCGGACCTCGACGCACTGGAGCTGCGGGCCTCCGACACGGTGGTCGGCGTCTCGGCCTCCGGCCGCACCCCGTACGCGATCGGCGCCGTCGAACACGCCCGCGCCCGGGGCGCGTTGACGGTCGGCCTGTCCTGCAACGCGCACAGCGCGCTGGCGGCCGCCGCCGACCACGGCATCGAGATCGTCGTGGGACCGGAGCTGCTCACCGGCTCCACCCGTCTCAAGGCCGGCACCGCACAGAAGCTGGTCCTCAACATGCTCTCGACGATCACGATGATCCGGCTGGGCAAGACGTACGGGAACCTCATGGTCGACGTGCGCGCCTCCAACGAGAAGCTGCGCGCCCGCTCGCACCGGATCGTCGCCCTGGCCACGGGTGCGGCGGACGAGGAGATCGAGCGTGCCCTTGCGGCCACCGACGGCGAGGTGAAGAACGCCGTCCTGGCACTCCTCGCCGGCGTGGACGGCCCCACGGCCACCCGCCTTCTGGAGGAGTCCGGCGGCCATCTGCGTGCCGCGCTGGCGGCGGCGGGCGGCTGACCAGCACGCTCGGGGTGTGAACACCTCGTACGACACCAACACCGCCGCGGCGATCCTCCCCCTCGTGGGCGGCCCCGCGAACATCACCTCCGTCGCCCACTGCATGACCCGCCTCCGCCTGGGCCTGGTGGACCGTTCGGCGGTGGACGGGGAGGCGCTGCGGGCGCTGCCGGGGGTGCTGGGCGTGGTCGAGGACGACACGTACCAGATCGTGCTGGGGCCGGGCGCGGTGGCGCGGGTGACGGCCGACTTCGAGGCGCTGCTGCGCAAGGAGACGCAGAAGGCCCGCAACGCGACCCCGGTGAAGCTGGCGCTGCGGCGGGTGGCGAACGTCTTCGTCCCGCTGATCCCCGCGCTCATCGGCTGCGGGGTGCTGGCGGGTCTGAACGGCCTGCTGCTGAACCTGGGCTGGCTCCCGTCGCTCACCCCCGCCCTGGCCGCGATCGCCACCGCCTTCATGGCCCTGATCGCGGTCTTCGTCGGCCACAACACCGCGAAGGAGTTCGGCGGCACACCGGTGCTGGGCGGGGCGGTCGCGGCGGTCGTGGTGTACCCGGGGGTGGCGAAGGTGACGGCGTTCGGGGTGACGCTGGCGCCTGGACAGGGCGGTGTCCTGGGCGCGCTGGCGGCGGCGCTGCTGGGGGCGTACGTCGAGAAGTGGTGCCGCAGACGGGTCCCCGGCGCACTGGACGTCCTTCTCACCCCGACCGTGACGGTCCTCGTCTCCGGCCTGGCGACGCTCTACGTCCTCATGTACGCGGCCGGCGCGGTCTCCTCGGCGATCGGCACGGCGGCGAACTGGCTGCTCACGACGACGGGCGCGTTCGCGGGCGCGGTCCTCGGCGGCCTCTTCCTCCCCCTGGTGATGCTGGGCCTCCACCAGGCCCTGATCCCCATCCACACCACCCTCATCGAACAGCAGGGCCACACGGTCCTCCTCCCCCTCCTCGCCATGGCGGGCGCGGGACAGGTGGGGGCGTGTCTGGCGGTCTACGTCCGGCTGCGCCACGACGTGGCATTGCGTACGACGATCAGGTCGGCGCTTCCGGCGGGCTTGCTGGGGGTGGGTGAGCCGCTGATCTACGGGGTGTCGCTGCCGCTCGGCCGCCCGTTCCTGACCGCCTGTGTGGGCGGTGCGGCGGGCGGGGCGTTCGTCGGCCTGTTCGCGATGCTCGGCGACCAGGTGGGGTCGACGGCGATCGGGCCGTCGGGGTGGGCGTTGTTCCCCCTGCTGGCGGGGCGCGGGGGCTTGGGGACGGCGGTGGCCGTCTACGCGGGTGGGCTGGTCACCGGGTACGCGGTGGGGTTCGTGACGACGTACTTCTTCGGCCTGCGACGACCGCTGCCGACGGCACCGGAGCCCTCGCCCTGACCGCGGGGGCTCCGGCGTACGGGGTCAGGTCAGTTGCCGGACCGGCTGTGGTGACCCTGGTGACCTGACACGGCGGCGATCCACCTGATGAAGTCGGCGGGGTCCTGGTCGGCGCCGTGGCCCGCGTCCCAGTAGTACGAGGTGTCGACGTCGTCGCCGAGGCCGGTGAGCCGGGCGGAGAGGTTGCCGGCGACCGTGTGCGAGGTGTCGGTGTCCTTGGTGCCGAGCCGGATCCACCAGTGCCTGGAGCGGCCGGCGTTGGCCTTGCCGACGAGGTGGTGCATCGGGTTCATCAGGTGCAGCTTGGCGGGGATGTCCTCGTCGAGACGGGCACTGTCGCCGCTCTCGTGGCGGAGGCTGTAGAGGGTGAAGTGGCGGGCCCTGGTGGTGCCGGTGCCGTAGAGGTTGTTCTCCGGGGTGGACAGGTCGAAGGCGTCGAAGGAGGGCGCGTTCTTCTTCCGCGCGCCGACGTGGGTGAGGAAGTCGGCCCACGTGAAGGTGGCCCTGCCGTTCTTCCAGGTGATGAAGGGATGGGCGGCGAGGTAGGTCTCGCGGGCCGGATCCGACAGCGCGGCGAGGTACTTGGTGGCCGACGGCCGCATGAACGTCGTCAGGAGATAGTCGTCCAGGTTGCGGGTCGAGAGCCGCCCGAAGCCCGGCGCCGACAGCTTGAGGGAGGCGAGGTGGTCGCCGTACGCGGTGCCCAGTTCCTTGGAGACGGTCCGGTCGACGAGCGAACCACTGGCGAGCGGGTTGCTGCCCCAGCACCACTCGTATGCCATGTCGGCGTGCTCGAGGTCGGTGATGGGGCACCAGGCACCGGTGGCGAAGATGGCGTCGGAGGTGTCCGCGGCGCCGATCGCCGTCAGATACGGCTCGTAGAGCGGGCTGTCCCCGGAGGCACCGAGCAGGGAGGAGAGGGCGCCGCCCGCGCTGACCCCGGAGGAGACGATCCGGTTCACGTTGCCGGGTATGCGGCCCTTGTTGAACTTCAGATACCGGACGGCGGCCTTGAGGTCGACGATCGCGGCGGGCGCGGTGCCGTAGTGAGTACCGGCCGAGTCGACGAGGGTACGGCCACGGGCGCCCGGCTCGACGACGACGTACCCGGCGGCGAGCGCGAGCCCCTGCCGGCTGGTGCCGCCGCCCATGCCGGTGGCGGTGATGCCGGTCTTGTTCGCCACGGAGGACGGCATGTAGCCGCCGATGGAGTTGGCGAAGAGGATGGGGGCGTTCCGGGCGTCGACGGCGGTTCCGTCGATGGTGACCGGAACACTGACGTTGAGGGACTGGTAGAGGACGTCGACGGGCTTCGCCACGTACGAGGCGACCTTGTGGAAGCGGTAGACGACCTCGTGCGCGGTGCCCTCGGTGTCGGTGATGGCGACGGTGAGTTCGGTGAAGGCCTCGGGATCGAAGACGAGGGAGCCGTCGCCGGCGGTACGGCTCGCCGCCCGGGCACCGCCGGCCGCCAGCCCGACCGCCGGTACGGCGGCTACGGCACCGAGTCCCTTGACCACTGTTCGTCTCTGCACGTCCGTCTCCTGACTTCGCGGCTCGTTGTACGGCGGCTCGGCAACCCCATCAATCGCCCACATTATTGTCAACAACTTTGGCGGAAGTGCGCGGACGGATCTCGGCCGTTTCCCTCGGGGGCCGGTCGACCGGCTCGCGAGGGGCGGGTGGGTGGGCGTCGGGGGGCGGTGTCAGTGGCGGATGTCATCGTGGGGGTCCGGCGATGTGGAGGGGGCTCCGTGGGTGAGCGCGGTGGTGGTTGGGGCGGGATGGACTACCGGGGGTGGCTGGACCTCGGCGACGTGCGGCGGCGGCTCGACGGAGGTGCGGATCCCGAGGCGTGGGGGACCGGAGGATCGCGGCCGCTGCATCGGGCGGCGTTGTTCGGGGCGCCCGAGGTCGTCGCGGAGCTGGCCGGGCGGGTGAGGGACGTGGATGCGCTGGAGGGCGGGACCACGGCGCTGTGGGACGCCGTGGTGGCCGGGCGGACGGAGAACGCGCGGGCGCTGGCCGAGGCCGGGGCCGACCCCTGGCGGGTGGGGTTCGGCGGCTGGTCGCCCGGGCGGCTGAGTCTGGCCGGGCCTGCACCGGAGCTGTTCGCGCTGCCCGAGGGTGAGCGGCAGCTGAGCGAGGCCGAGCAGACGGTGGCCCGGGAGGGACGTCGACTGATCGACGCCCTGGGTGAGTTGTACTACGACGGCACGGGACTGGCCTGTGTGGCGGGCATCGACGCCGCGGAGGCGGTACGGCGGCTGGGGGCGACGGACGCGGACCCCGAGCTGATGGAAGCGGTGCTGGACGACCCGTACGACTTCGACATGGACGAGACCCTGCGCCTCGTCGGCGTCACCACTGTGCCGGGCGGCTGCGTCGTCACCCAGCCCTGGGGCTACGCGCCGCAGCAGCCTCTCGTCCAGAAACTCCTGTCCGCCGGCACGGTCTGCTACGGCCTGTACGCCAACCCCAAGAGCGGCAACCAGGGCAGCGTCTTCCGCGACGGCGTCGGCGAGGGCTGGGACCTGCATCCCGGTGGCGGGCCGGACGAGGGGGACAGCCCGGCGGAGGTGCTCACCAACTATGTCTTCTGTCACCACGCCGTGGCCTACTCGATCGCCTACGCCGGTCTGCGCCCGACCGACGCCCGGGCAGTGACCGGTCCGCCCGACGCCTGGGTGGAGCTGCCGGTCCGCGACTACTGGGCGCAGTGACGGGCGGGGCGCTGTCAGCGCGGGTGGGTACGGTTTCCTCATGAACCACGCCCAGCTCACCGCCCTGGGCCGAGCCCTGCGCCTTCTCGGCGAGCATGGCGAGGCCCTGACCGGCGACAGTCCGGACACCAAGCTGTACGAGGTCAAGGCCGACATCAAGCGGGCTCTCGACCTGTTGGACGAGAGCACCAACGCCGCCGCTCCCAGCACCCGCTGCGCCGAGCACCCCAACGGGCCGGTCGACGAGAACGCGCCTGACCTGTGTCTGCTGTGCGAGACCCGCCGCCGTACCGCCCGGCGCTCCCAGATCAACGGCCCGTCCGCACCGGCGCAGGCCGCCTCCGCCCCCTCCCGGTACGGCGTGCGCGACGACCGGCCGCAGCCGCAGCAGCGCTGGCTGCCCGAGATGTGGAACGGGCAGGAGTGGCAGCTGTGCGGCACACCGAGGCGGGACCGGAGGGAAGCCGAGCTGTATCTCGCCGCCCAGCGGCGCGCCCCCCGGGCCGCCATGGCGTACCGGCTCGTCCACGAGTTCACCGACTACGAGGTGCTGCGGGTGTGGGGCACGCCCGTCAAGGTCGACATCGAGCCCCTGGGCAACCTGTAGACGGCGAAGGGCCCGCCACAGTCACCGTGACGGGCCCCGACCGGCTCACCGGGTCTATGACTTGGCCGCGACCCCGGCCGCTTCGGAAGCGTCCTGGGGCACCGGCGCCGCCGTCTGCCCCGCGGGCTTCTGCCGCGGGATGAACGAGGCCACCGCGAACGCCAGCAGTGCCGCCCCGGCGCCCACCGCCAGGACCACCTTGAAGCCGCTCTCGGAGGGCAGCGCGTAGCCGCCGAAGTCGGTCGTCATCTGGGCCAGGATCACCCCCGCGATGGCGCTCGCCGACGAGGTTCCGATGGACCGCATCAGGGTGTTGAGGCTGTTCGCCGCGGCCGTCTCCGAGGCGGGGACGGCGCCCATGATGAGGGCGGGCATCGAGCCGTAGGTGAAGCCGATACCGGCGCCGATGACGCAGGCGGCGAGCACGAAGTGCCAGACCTCGGTCATGAGGGCGATGTTGATGCCGTAGCCCGCGGCCACGATCAGGGCACCGATCATCAGCGTCGTCTTCGGACCACGGGCCTTCGACACGGCCGCCGAGATCGGCGCAGTCACCATCATCACCAGCCCCGACGGGGCCATGACCAGGCCCGCGACGAGCATCGACCTGCCGAGGCCGTAGCCGGTCTGCGAGGGGAGCTGGAGCAGCTGCGGCAGAACCAGGGACATGGCGAACATCGCGAAGCCGACGGCGATCGAGGCGAGGTTGGTGACCAGGACCTGACGGCGGGCGGTCGAACGGAGGTCGACCAGAGGCTGGTCCGTACGCAGCTCGAACCAGCCCCACGCCAGGAGGACGACGACCGCCGCCACGAAGAGGCCGACCGTCGTGCCGCTCGTCCAGCCCCAGTCCGCACCCTTGGAGATGCCGAGCAGGAGACAGACCAGGCCCGTCGCCATGCCGATGCCGCCGACCAGGTCGAAGCGGCCGCCGGTACGGACCCGGGACTCCGGTACGAAGAGCGAGACCAGCACGAGAGCCACGACGCCCAGCGCCGCCGACGTCCAGAACAGGACGTGCCAGCTGAAGTTGTCGGCGATGAGGGCGGCGGCCGGCAGACCCAGTGCGCCGCCGATACCGAGGGAGGCGCTCATCAGGGCCGTGGAGCCGGCGAGGCGCTCCGCGGGCAGTTCGTCGCGCATGATGCTGATGCCGAGCGGGATCACACCGGAGGCCAGGCCCTGGAGCACCCGGCCGACGACCATCGGGATCAGGGAGTCGGAGAGCGCGCACACCACCGAGCCGGCGATCAGCATGACGACACTGATCAGCAGCATCCGGCGCTTGCCGAACATGTCGCCGAGACGGCCCACGACCGGGGTGGCGACGGCGGCGGCGAGCAGCGTCGCGGTGACCGCCCAGGCGGTGTCCGACGCCGGGGCGTCCAGGAGCCTCGGCAGCTCCGGGACGATCGGGATCACCAGGGTCTGCATCAGCGAGACCACGATTCCGGCGAAGGCCAGCACCGCGACCACGGCGTTCGACCGTGGTGGTGCGGCGGCAGGGGCGTCGGACATGGCGGGGCCTCCATCGGCTTAGTAATTGACCGAGGCAACCTTAAGTCAGCTGCTTGACTTAACCAAGAGGCGCAGGTCAGCCCCGCGTCGGAGCCGCACGAGATCGACGCCGTCAGCCGTGCTGCTCCACCAAGGACCGCACCGTGTCCTCGTCCAGCTCGTAGACCGTCTCGTGCGCCCGTGGGTCGCGCGCGTGGAAGGTGTGGAAGAGCGGGCTCGCGGGACCTCCGAGCTCGACCAAGGACGCCGAGGCACCGCGCACCGCGCGCTCGGTCCCCGGCGCCGTCGTCAGGTCGATGCGGTTGACCACCCCGGGCGTGACCCACACCGGGACGGACTCCAGGAGGCCGCAGAGCTGGAGATGGAAGTGGCCGGTGAGGATCACCTTGACGTCGGTGCCTCGGACCGCCGCTGCCAGGTCGGCGGGGTTGCGCAGACCGAAGAGCTGCTGGAGGGGGTTGTCCAGCGCGAAGGGCGGGTGATGGAAGGCGAGGACCGTGCCGTTCGGGGACGGGGTCGCCAACACGCCTCGCAGCCAGTCGAGTTGGGCGGCGCCGAGATGCCCGTGCACCTTCCCCGGCACCAGCGAGTCCAGCGTCACGAACCGCCACCCCGCCACCACGCTCACCGCGGCGCGCTCCCCCTCCGCGGACTCCAGCACGCGGCCGGGCTCCGGATGCCCGCTGCCCAGCACCTCGGCGAAGGCCGCACGCTCGTCGTGATTGCCGGTCGTGTAGAAGACAGGCACCCCACCGAGCCCTTGCGCGAACTCCCCGAACAGCTCCCTGACAGCCGTATACGCCTCCACCGCCCCGTCGTTGGCGAGGTCACCGGTGACGACGACCGCGTCGACGCCCCGTACGTGCCGGAGTTCGTCGAGCATGCGGCGCAGGGAGTCGTGGGCGTTGACGCCGTGCCGGTCGGCGGCGTCGGTGCGTTCGAGGTGGGTGTCGGAGAGATGAAGGATCCTCATCTCCCGCACGCTAGCGGGAGTCGAGGATCCTTACACCGTCAATTCAGCACGGCCCAGTTCGGCTCGGCTCAGCTCAGGGACTGCAGCGCCGCCGCGTCATAGGCCTTCAGCTCGTCCGTGCGGCCCGCCAGTACCTTCGCCGCCCACTCCGGGTCCTGGAGCAGCGCGCGGCCGATGGCGACGAGGTCGTACTCCTCGCGCTCCAGGCGGTCGAGGAGGTCGTCGATGCCGCGGAGCGGGGAGCCCTCGCCCATGAAGCCCTTGATGAAGTCGCCGTCGAGGCCGACCGAGCCGACGGTGATGGCCTGCTTGCCGGTGAGCTTCTTGGTCCAGCCGGCGAGGTTGAGGTCGGAGTCCTCGAACTCGGGGAGCCAGTAGCGGCGGGTGGAGGCGTGGAAGGCGTCGACACCGGCGGCGGCGAGCGGGCTCAGGATGGCCTCCAGCTCCTCCGGGGTCTCGGCGAGGCGGGCGTCGTAGGCCTCCTGCTTCCACTGCGAGTAGCGGAAGATGATCGGGAACTCCGCGGAGACCGTCTCCCGTACGGCCGCCACGATCTCGGCCGCGAACTTCGTACGGGCGACGAGGTCACCGCCGTAGGCGTCGCTGCGGCGGTTGGTCCCCGACCACAGGAACTGGTCGACGAGGTAGCCGTGGGCGCCGTGGATCTCCACGCCGTCGAAGCCGATGCGCTCGGCGGCGGCCGCGGCCTCGGCGAACGCGCCGATGACGTCGTCCAGGTCACGCTGGGTCATCGTCACACCGGTGGGCTCGTCGGCGCCGGGGCGCAGACCGGAGGGGCCGACCGCGGGGGCGTCCGCGACGGGTCCCCGGCCCGGCGTGCGGGTCATGCCGAGGTGCCAGAGCTGCGGGACGATGGTGCCGCCCGCCGCGTGCACGTCCTCGGCGACCTTCGCCCAGCCTGCGAGCTGCTCCTCGCCGTGGAAGCGCGGGACGCGGGTGCTCTCCCCCGCCGAGTCGTGGCCGACGTACGTGCCCTCGGTGACGATCAGACCGACGCCCGCGGCCGCGCGGCGCGAGTAGTACGACGCCACGTCCGCGCCCGGGATGCCGCCCGGGGAGAACATGCGCGTCATCGGCGCCATGACGATGCGGTTCGGGACGGTCAGGCCGTTGATCGTGATCGGCCGCGAGAGGACCTCGGCGGCACGGGAGGCGGGGGCGGTCACGTGGGGGTACTCCTCGGGGACGGTCCGTCCGGCACCGGTACCGGTCGGTATGTGCATGCGCATGGACATACGCATGTACGAGTCAACCACCCCGTCCGCCACAGACATTCCGCGAGCCCTGTGATCCCGAACACGCGCCCGGCCCCCGAGAATGGCCACATGGCCAAGCCCCCGCTGCTCTCCGCGCCCGAACTGGAGGCGTCCTCCGTGGTCGCCAACAACACCATGAACCGCGAGCGCGGCCTCTCCGGGGTCAACAGCTACGCCCGCGAGCTGGGCCTGGACCCCGTGGCCCACCTCTCGGGCCGCCCCGATCCCTCCTGGCTGGACCTGTGCAGCGGCGAGGGCCGCGCCCTGCGGGAGGCGGCCGCGCGTCTGCCCGCCGACACCGTGCTCACGGCCGTCGATCTGGTGGGGCCCCTCATACCCGTACCGGCCCCGCCCGCGCTGGAGGAGATCGTCGCCTCCGTCACGTCATGGGCACCGAGCCGGTCCTACGACCTCATCACCTGTGTCCACGGTCTGCACTACGTCGGCGACCAGCTCGGCCTCCTCACCCGCGCCGCGTCCTGGCTGACCCCCGAGGGCCTGCTGCTGGCGCACTTCGACCCCGACTCCATCCGCCGGCCGGACGGATCGGCGGCCGGGCGGGCGGCCGTGTCGGCCCTGCGCGCGGCCGGGTTCCACTACGACACCCGGCACCACCGGCTCGGCCTGCGCGGCCCACGCTCCTTCACCCTTCCGTTCCGGTACGTCGGTGCGGACCCGGCCGCCGGGCCCAACTACACCGGTCAGCCCGCCGTCGGCTCCCACTACGACCTCGACCGGCATACGGAAACGCCCGAGGGCGGCACCCCCTGCATGTGCAGGGAGTGCCGCCCTCGGTAAGGACGTTGATCAACCGTCAGGTCGATCAGAAGTCCATGTCACCGCCCGGCATGCCGCCACCGGCAGGCGCGGCGGCCTTCTCCGGCTTGTCGGCGATGACGGCCTCGGTGGTGAGGAAGAGCGCGGCGATGGAGGCGGCGTTCTGCAGGGCAGAGCGCGTGACCTTCGCCGGGTCGATGATGCCCTCGGCGATCATGTCGACGTACTCACCGGTGGCCGCGTTGAGGCCCCAGCCCACGGTCAGGTTGCGGACCTTCTCGACCACGACGCCGCCCTCGAGACCACCGTTGACGGCGATCTGCTTCAGCGGGGCCTCGAGCGCGAGCTTCACGGCGTTGGCGCCGGTCGCCTCGTCACCCGAGAGCTCGAGCTTCTCGAACACCGCGGAGGCCTGGAGCAGGGCCACGCCACCACCGGCGACGATGCCCTCCTCGACGGCCGCCTTGGCGTTGCGCACGGCGTCCTCGATGCGGTGCTTGCGCTCCTTGAGCTCGACCTCGGTCGCGGCACCGGCCTTGATGACGGCGACGCCACCGGCGAGCTTGGCCAGGCGCTCCTGGAGCTTCTCGCGGTCGTAGTCCGAGTCGCTGTTCTCGATCTCGGCGCGGATCTGGTTGACGCGACCGGCAACCTGGTCCGCCGAGCCCGAGCCGTCGACGATCGTCGTCTCGTCCTTGGTGATGACGACCTTGCGGGCGCGGCCCAGGAGGTCCAGGGTCGCGTTCTCCAGCTTGAGGCCGACCTCCTCGGAGATGACCTCGCCGCCCGTGAGGATGGCGATGTCGCCGAGCATGGCCTTGCGACGGTCACCGAAGCCCGGAGCCTTGACGGCGACGGACTTGAAGGTGCCGCGGATCTTGTTGACGACCAGGGTCGACAGGGCCTCGCCCTCGACGTCCTCGGCGATGATCAGCAGCGGCTTGCCCGACTGCATGACCTTCTCCAGGAGCGGGAGCAGGTCTTTGACGGAGCCGATCTTGGAGTTGGCGATGAGGATGTACGGGTCGTCGAGCGACGCCTCCATCCGCTCCATGTCGGTGGCGAAGTACGCCGAGATGTAGCCCTTGTCGAAGCGCATACCCTCGGTGAGCTCCAGCTCCAGACCGAAGGTCTGGGACTCCTCGACGGTGATGACGCCTTCCTTGCCGACCTTGTCCATCGCCTCGGCGATGAGCTCGCCGATCTGGGTGTCGGCGGCGGAGATGGAGGCCGTCGAAGCGATCTGCTCCTTGGTCTCGACATCCTTCGCCTGCTCGAGCAGGGCACCGGAGACGGCCTCGACGGCCTTCTCGATACCGCGCTTGAGAGCCATCGGGTTGGCACCGGCGGCCACGTTGCGCAGACCCTCGCGCACCAGGGCCTGGGCCAGGACGGTCGCGGTCGTCGTGCCGTCGCCGGCTACGTCGTCCGTCTTCTTCGCGACTTCCTTGACCAGCTCGGCGCCGATCTTCTCGTACGGGTCCTCGAGCTCGATCTCCTTGGCGATGGAGACACCATCGTTGGTGATCGTGGGGGCGCCCCACTTCTTCTCGAGGACGACGTTGCGACCCTTGGGGCCGAGCGTCACCTTGACGGCGTCCGCGAGCTGGTTCATGCCGCGCTCGAGGCCGCGCCGCGCCTCCTCGTCGAACGCGATGATCTTGGCCATGTGAAGTGGTCCCTCCAGGACTGGGGGTGATTCCTTCGGACCGCGCCCGCGCCCGCGACGGACGGCTCGCACACCTCGTGGTTCCTTGCCCCACCTGGCCTGCGGGCCTCACCGACCCGGTCCTTCTTTGTCACTCTCACCTTCAGAGTGCTAACGCCAATGATTAGCACTCGACCCCTGCGAGTGCAAGCGCCTCTCAGGGATCGTCCAGGTCCCGCACGGGTTCCGGGCAGGTGCCGGAGGGGTTCCGGGCACGCGCCGGAGGAGGTCCGGACATGCCGGAGGGCCCGTACCCATGACTCCCCATGGGGTACGAGCCCTCCGAAAAAGAACGAAGAACGACGCTGCAGTTACCCGGCGCGTGCTTCAGCCTGTCGCAAGGCGAACCATGTCCGCCTGCGGCCCCTTCTGGCCCTGCGAGATCTCGAAATCGACCCGCTGACCTTCCTCGAGGGTGCGGTAGCCGTCCATCTGAATCGCGCTGTAGTGGACGAAAACATCCGCACCACCGTCGACCGCGATGAAGCCGTACCCCTTCTCCGCGTTGAACCACTTGACGGTGCCCTGAGCCATGCCTAACTCCCCTATTACTGGCCCTTGCACAGATCCACACTTCGCGGATCCGGGTCAGACCTCACCCCCCACGGATTGGGGGCGTGCGCCGGAACGCGTCGACCGCGGCTGAATGTATCTGTCCAACTGCCGTCTGCAACAGGTCAATCGGACGAGAATTCTGGACGCGAAGGGTCCGGAATGTAGTGAGAATTCGCCCGAATTCTGGGCAAGTCGGGCTCCACAAAAGGAACAAAGTTCACAAAAGAACCGCACACTTTGGCTACTTCTCGTCGCATCCGAAGCGAGAACTCATATGCGGCTGGCATGGGGGGTGGAGCAGCTTCCCCAACTGTACCGCGCTCAACCATAGAGAATTGCCCCCTCCGCTTCTCTCACGGAGGGGGCAATTCGATGAACTCTTGGTAATCGGCATTACCGAGGGTAACGACCGGGCTCGGTCAGCCTCCGGCGACGGCCGGAATGATCGAGACGCCGGCCCCGTCCGGAGTGGCCGTCTCCAGGCCCTGCTCGAAGCGGACGTCGTCGTCGTTGACGTACACGTTGACGAAGCGGCGCAGCTTGCCCTGGTCGTCCAGAACGCGGGCCGCGATACCGGTGTGGTTCTTCTCGAGGTCGGCGATGACCTCGGCGAGGGTCGCGCCCTCGGCGGCGACCTCGGCCTGTCCGCCGGTGTAGGTGCGCAGGATGGTGGGGATGCGGACGTTGACGCTCACGGTTGAACCTCCGGTCAGGGTTGCGGGGGCCTAGACGAGGCCGGCCTCGCGGAACGAGTCAAGGTTGGGGCGGATGGTCGCAGTGAGCCCCGTACCCGCCACCGCATCCAGGGTCTTCAGTCCGTCGCCCGTGTTCAGCACAACGGTGGTCAGCGTCGGGTCCAGCAGGCCGTTCTCGATCAGCTTCTTGGTGACACCGACCGTCACACCGCCCGCGGTCTCCGCGAAGATGCCCTCGGTCCGCGCCAGCAGCTTGATCGCGTCGACGACCTGCTCGTCGTTGACGTCCTCCACCGCACCGCCGGTACGGCGCGCGATGTCCAGGACGTACGGCCCGTCCGCCGGGTTGCCGATGGCGAGCGACTTGGCGATGGTGTTCGGCTTCTGCGGCCGCACCACGTCGTGACCCGCCTTGTAGGCGACGGAGACCGGCGAGCAGCCCTCGGCCTGGGCGCCGAAGATCCGGTACGGCTTGTCCTCGACGAGCCCGAGCTTGATCAGCTCCTGCAGTCCCTTGTCGATCTTCGTGAGCTGCGAGCCGGAGGCGATCGGCACGACCAGCTGGTCGGGGAGCCGCCAGCCGAGCTGCTCGCAGATCTCGTACGCCAGGGTCTTGGAGCCCTCGGCGTAGTAGGGCCGCAGGTTGACGTTGACGAAGCCCCAGCCCTCGCCGGCCGGGTCGCCGATCAGCTCGGAGCAGAAGCGGTTCACGTCGTCGTAGTTGCCCTCGATGCCGACGAGCTCGCCGCCGTAGATGGCGGCCATGACGACCTTGCCCTGCTCCAGGTCGTGCGGGATGAACACGCAGGAACGGAAGCCGGCGCGGGCGGCGGCGGCGCCGACGGCACCGGCCAGGTTGCCCGTGGAGGAACAGGACAGGGTGGTGAAGCCGAAGGCGCGCGCGGCCTCGATGGCCTGGGCGACGACGCGGTCCTTGAAGGAGTGCGTCGGGTTGCCGGAGTCGTCCTTCACATACAGACCGCCGGTGACACCGAGCTCGCGGGCCAGGTTGTCGGCCTTGACGAGCTGGGTCCAGCCCGGGTTGATGTTGGGCTTGTCGGCCACGTCCGCGGGGACGGGCAGCAACGGCGCGTAGCGCCAGATGTTCGCGGGTCCCGCCTCGATCTGCTTGCGGAGCTCCTCGGTGTCATAGGCCGAGAAGTCATAGGCGATCTCGAGCGGGCCGAAACACTCCTCGCACGCGAAGACCGGGCCGAGGGGGACGCGGTGACCGCACTCGCGGCAGCTGAGCGCCGCGGCCGGGCCGAGGTCTACGGTGGTTTCGGTGGTGCTTGCAACAGTCTGCGCAGCCATGAGAGGCGAGGCCCTTTCCTCATCTTCCTCACGACGCATCTCGCCGTGAGACGGATTTGGCACCTTCCCGAGTCGGGAGCCTCACGCGCGTGAGAAACCGACTGGAGGGTTGCCGGGGCTTCATCGGGCCGTATCCCTCTGCCCCTCTGGATGAGCGGTATGAAGTTGTGTGAACGGCGGGCCACCCTCGACATGCGATGGTCATCCGCGTTGTTCAAGACTGTAACCGACGACCAGGACAGTTGAGATAGTCGTCCGAACCGCGAGATGGATCACACGGTGATACGCATGCTCGCCGAGAGAACGCAGAGGAGCCGCGCACTGTGCTGAACGAAGTCGAGCGCTGGCTGACCACCCGGTCCTGGTCCCTGACTGATCGCCCGCTCCACCAGCTCCTGGCCGCCAAGCAACGCACGAACCAGTCGGTCAGTGTCGTCCTGCCCGCGCTCAACGAGGAGGAGACGGTCGGTGACATCGTCTCCGTGATCCGTCACGACCTCATGCAGCAGGTCCCGCTCGTCGACGAGATAGTCGTCGTCGACTCGGGCTCCACCGACCGTACATCCGAGGTCGCCGCCGCGGCCGGGGCGACCGTCGTCCACCGCGACGACATCCTGCCCCGTCTCCCGGCCGTGCCCGGCAAGGGCGAGGTGCTGTGGCGCTCGCTGCTGGTGACCCGCGGTGACATCGTCTGCTTCATCGACGCCGACCTGAAGGAGTTCTCCTCCGACTTCGTCTCCGGGATCGTGGGCCCGCTGCTCACCGACCCCGGCGTCGACCTCGTCAAGGGCATGTACGACCGCCCGCTGGGCGGCGCGGCGGGCCAGGGCGGCCGGGTGACCGAGCTGATGGCCCGCCCGCTGCTGAACATGCACTGGCCCCAGCTGGCCGGCTTCGTCCAGCCGCTGGGCGGCGAGTACGCGGCCCGCCGCTCCCTGCTGGAACAACTGCCGTTCCCGGTGGGCTACGGCGTCGAGCTCGGCATGCTGGTCGACGCGCTGCACCTGGTGGGCCTGGACGCGCTGGCCCAGGTCGACGTGGGCGTCCGCAAGCACCGCCACCAGGACGGGCAGGCCCTGGGCCGGATGTCCGCCGCGATCTACCGCACGGCCCAGCTGCGGCTGGCCCGCGGCCACCTCATCCGCCCCTCCCTCACCCAGTTCGAGCGGGGCGCGGACGGCTTCGAGCCGCGGACGTACTCCGTGGACACGGAGGAGCGGCCGCCGATGGTGGAGATCGTGGAGTACGCGTCCCGGAAGGTCGCCTGAGGAGGGCCGTATTACGGCGCCCACGAGCCCGTATACGGCGAACCGTACGTTTGAGCGTTTACGGGTCGGGCTAGGTTGAGGCGTATGGCTTCCACGCAGGCTGACCAGGGTGCCCGGGTGCTCGTCGCGTCCAACCGCGGCCCGATCTCGTACGAGGTTCAGGAGGACGGCTCGCTGTCCGCCAAGCGCGGTGGCGGCGGGCTGGTCTCCGGCCTCTCCGCGATCGGGTCGGACGCGGACGCGCTGTGGGTGTGCTCGGCACTCTCCGACGGCGACCGCGAGGCGGTGCGCCGCGGGGAGGGCGAGCAGGGGGTGCGGATGCTCGACATCCCCGCCGACGTGCACGCGGACGCGTACAACGGCATCGCGAACTCGGTCCTGTGGTTCGTCCACCACATGCTGTACCAGACCCCGCTGGAGCCGGTCTTCGACGCGGAGTTCCGGCGCCAGTGGGCGTCGTACGAGACATACAACCGCGCCTTCGCCGAGGCACTGGCCGAGGAGGCGGGGCAGGGCGCGGCGGCGGTGGTGCAGGACTACCACCTGACGCTGGTGCCCGGGATGCTGCGCGAGCTGCGCCCCGACCTCCGGATCGGCCACTTCTCGCACACTCCGTGGGCGCCCCCGGAGTACTTCCGGATGCTGCCGGACGACGTGGCCGAGCAGGTCCTGCGGGGCATGCTGGGCGCGGACCGGCTGGGGTTCCTGACCCGGCGGTGGGCGTCGGCGTTCGAGGCGTGCGCGGCGCAGATCGTCGGTGGCCTCGGGGACACCCGGGTCGGTGTGCACGGGCTCGGGGCGGACGCGGACTTCCTGCGGAAGCGGTCGCACGAGGCGGATGTGGACGAGCGGCTGGCGGCGCTGCGGGCGGAGGTCGGCGAGGGCCGCAGGACGATCGTCCGGGTCGACCGGACCGAACTGTCCAAGAACATCGTCCGGGGCCTGCTGGCGTACCGGCAGCTGCTCGACGACCGCCCCGAGTGGCGGGAGCGGGTCGTGCACGTGGCGTTCGCCTACCCGTCGCGGCAGGACCTCGCGGTGTACCGGGAGTACACGGCGGAGGTGCAGCGGGTCGCGCAGGAGATCAACTCGGCGTACGCGACACCGGGCTGGAAGCCGGTCGTCCTGCATGTGAAGGACGACTTCGCACGCTCGCTGGCCGCGTACCGGCTGGCCGACGTGGCGCTGGTGAACCCGATCCGGGACGGCATGAACCTCGTCGCGAAGGAGATGCCGGTCGTGTCGGACGAAGGATGCGTGCTGGTGCTGTCGCGGGAGGCGGGGGCGTACGAGGAGCTGGGCGAGGACGCGATCGTGGTCAACCCGTACGACGTGGTCGGTACGGCAAGAGCCCTGCACGAGGCGTTGACCCTGCCGGTGGAGGAGCGGGCCGAGCGGACGAAGAGGCTGGCCGCGGCGGCGACGGCGCTGCCGCCGGCCCAGTGGTTCCTGGACCAGCTGCACGCGCTCGACGCCGCTCAGCCCAGCTGAGCGGCGAGCGCCCGCAGCAGCCGTACGACACCCTGCGGACCGTCGACGACCAGATCGGCCCGGTCCTTCAGCTCGGGAACCTCCTCGCTGCCGGCGCTGCACACCAGCAGGCCGGGGACGCCGTCGGAGCGGAGCTTGTCGACGGCGGAGTAGGCGGGGAGGTCGCCCAGGTCGTCGCCCGCGTAGAGCACGGCCTCGGCGCCCAGTTCACGGACGTACTCCGTCAGGGCCACGCCCTTGTCCATGCCGGGCGGCCGCAGCTCCAGCACCAGGCGGCCGGGTTCGACGATGAGGCCGTGGCGGGTGGCGAGGTCGGTGAGGGGTTCGCGCAGGGCCTCGAAAGCGGCCTGGGGGTCTTCGGCGCGGCGGGTGTGGACGGCGAGGGCGCGGCCCTTCTCCTCGATCCACGTGCCCTGCCAGGCGCCGATCCGGTCGAGGAACCCGGGCAGCTCGGCGCGGGCCTCGGCGACGCCGGGGTGGGGCGGTGGGGCGGTGATGTCGCCGGTGGCGGCGTCCCAGCGTTCGGCGCCGTAGTGGCCGAGGACGACGAGGTGGTCGAGTCCTGGCGTCCCGTCGAACCCGCCGAGCCGTACGGCCACGCCGGGCGGGCGCCCGGTGATCACCGCTACGGAGGCGACCTTCGGGGCCAGTGCGGCGAGCGCGGCCGCCGCCTCCGGGTGCGCCCGGGCCTGCTCGGGGTCCGCCACGATCGGCGCGAGCGTTCCGTCGAAGTCGAACGCGACAACGGCTTTGCCGGGCCGGCTGAGAACGGCGTCCAGTCCGTCCCGCCCGGCCCGGGTGACGGGCGTCGGCAGTGACTCGTCCATGACGTGCGTGTGGCTGCCCATACACCGACCCTAGTGTCTTCGCCCCCGCCGCCCCTACCCGTCCCGTCCCTGGGGGCTGCCGCCCCCAGACCCCCGCTTCGGCCTCGAAAGGGCCTCGTCCTCAAACGCCGGACGGGCTGGTTGGTCAGCCCCTCCGGCGTTTGAGGAGCGGGGGTAGGGGCGGCGGGGGCGAGACAACCCGAGGGTCACCTCTCCGACCGGCGTGAATCTCGCACGCGGCGCAAGCGGTTCACCGTGACCGGGTCGAAGGCCAGGGCTCGCGGGTCGTCGAGGAGCGCGTTCAGGAGCTGGTAGTACCGGACCGGCACCAGCCCCAGTTCCTCCCGTATCGCCCGCTCCTTCGCCCCCGGCCCGGCGAACCCCCGCCGCTCGAGGACGAGGATCGCCCGCTCCCGCGCCCCGAGCCCGTCCTGGTCGTCCATGCCCCGCACGGTAGCCGCAGCCACCGACAACGCCTACTCCCCGCTCTCCGCCTCCAGCGCCGTCGACTGCAGCCCGGCGAGGACCGACGTAGGGCTGCCACCGGACGCCACCGCGCCCCCGATCCGCTTCTTCACCGCCGCACTCACCGCGGCCCAGGACGTCCGCCCGACCGGATACAGCTCGGACAGCGGAAGCTCCTCCAGGAACGGCCGGAGGTCCTTGTCCTGCGCGGCCGTGCTCATGACGTCGGACGCGGACGCGGTGACCGGCAGCAGGTCGTACTCGCGCGAGAAGGCGAGGACGTTCTTCTCCTCGTAGACGAAGTCGAGGAAGTCCCCGACCTGCTCGGCGTGGCCGTTCTGCTTGAAGGCCGTCATCCAGTCGGCCACACCCATGGAGACCTTGGTCTGGCCGTCGACCCCGGGCATCGGGACCATGCCGAACTTCACGCCCTTCTTGGCCGCCATCTGCATCAGCGTCGGATGCCCGTTGAGCATCCCGACCTGCCCGTTCGCGAACGCGGCGAAGGCGTCGGCCCGGTTCAGCCTCCCCGGCGCGACCGGCCCGGTCAGCCCCTTGCCGACGAGGTCGTCCTTCAGCCAGGTGAGGGTGGCGACGTTCTCGGCGGAGTCGATGCCGTACGACGTACCGAGGTTCTCGGTGTACCCGCCCCCGCCGCTCAGCAGCCACTGCATGGTCTCGGCCTGCGCCTCCTCGGAGCCGAGCGGGAGGGCGTACGGGTACTTCACCCCGTCCGCCTTGAGCGCGGCGGCGTCCGCGGCGAGCTCGTCCCAGGTCTTCGGCGCGCTGAGGCCGGCCTCGGCGAAGAGGGACTTGTTGTAGAAGAGCAGCCGCGTGGAGGCCGCGAACGGCAAGCCGTACTGCGTCCCGTCGACCTCCCCCGCGGAGGCGAACTGCGACACGAAGTCGGCCTGCGTGGAGATGGAGAGCAGTTCGTCGGCCGAGTAGAGGAGGTCGTCGGCGGCGTAGTCGGCGTACGCGCCGATCTGCGCCATGTCGGGCGCGTCCCCGGCGGCGACCATCTCCTTGACCTTGCGGTCGACGTCGTTCCAGGAGTGGACGCTGACGTCGACCGTCACGTTCGGGTGCTTCTTCTCGTACTGCTCGACGAGCCCGTCCCAGTACTTCCGCGAGCTGTTGGCCTTGCTGTCGCCGTAGTCGGCCGCGACCAGCTTCAGCGTCACCTCGTCGGAGTCCGCCCCGGCCCCACAGCCGCCGAGTACCGCCGTCATGCCCAGTGCGGACACCACCGCGATCGTTCCTGTCCTACGCCGCTGCACTGCCGAGCCCCACATCATCGTCGAAACTTTCGAAAGGTCAGACATAAGGTCTACACCACGTAAGTGGACTAGACCTCTCACGGGTTGCCGGGCCACACTACCCCCGTGAGACATGTCATCGCCCTCGATGTGGGCGGCACCGGAATGAAGGCCGCCCTCGTCGGCGCCTCCGGCGAGCTGCTCCACCAGGCCCGCCGAGCGACCGGCCGTGAGCGCGGCCCGGACGCGGTCGTCGAGGGCATCCTCGACTTCGCCGCCGAGCTGCGCGCGTACGGCGCCGAGCGCCTCGGCGAGCCCGCGTCCGCCGCCGGCGTCGCCGTTCCCGGCATCGTCGACGCCGAGCACGGCATCGCCGCCTACGCCGCCAACCTCGGCTGGCGCGACGTACCGCTGCGCGCCCTGCTCACCGAAAGGCTCGCGGGCGTCCCCGTCGCCCTCGGCCACGACGTCCGCACCGGCGGTCTCGCCGAGGGCCGCATCGGCGCCGGCCGGGGCGCCGACCGCTTCCTCTTCGTCCCGCTGGGCACCGGTATCGCGGGCGCGATCGGTATCGCCGGCCGGGTGGAGGCGGGCGCGCACGGCTTCGCGGGCGAGATCGGCCACATCGTCGTACGCCCCGGCGGCACCCCCTGTCCCTGCGGCCAGCACGGCTGTCTGGAGCGGTACGCCTCCGCGGCGGCCGTCAGCCAGGCGTGGGCCGCCGCCTGCGGGGACCCGGACGCCGACGCGGCGGACTGCGCGAAGGCGGTCCGCTCCGGGGACCCCCGAGCCGTACAGGTCTGGCAGAACGCGGTCGACGCCCTCGCCGACGGCCTGGTCACCGCCCTCACCCTCCTGGACCCCCGCACCCTGATCATCGGTGGCGGCCTGGCCGAGGCGGGGGAAACCTTGTTCACACCACTGCGGGAAGCCGTCCGGCAGCGGGTCACTTTCCAGAAGCTGCCGACGATCGTCCCGGCGGCCTTGGGCGACACGGCGGGTTGCCTGGGCGCGGGCCTGCTGGCCTGGGACCTCCTCGACACAACGGACCGTATGGAGGTAACTCCCTGATGGCAACGCCGCTAGGGGCGCGGGGAACTGCGCGACAAGCCACGACGAACACGCACCCCGCGACGGACAAGTCCCCCCTCGTCCTGTCCGGCGCAACGGTCGTCCTCCCCACAGGAACCGTCAAAGACGGCCGAGTGATCATCGACGGCACCCGCATCGCCGGCAGCGCCCCGGACAACGCCCAGGTCATCGACGTGACCGGCTACACCCTGGTCCCCGGCTTCGTGGACATGCACAACCATGGCGGCGGCGGAGCCTCGTTCACCTCAGGCACCACGGACGACGTACTCCACGGCATCCACACGCACCGCCTCCACGGCACCACCACCCTCGTCGCCTCCACCGTCACCGGCGACATGGACTTCCTGGCCCAGCGGGCGGGCCTCCTGTCCGAACTCGCCGAGCAGGGCGACATCGCCGGCATCCACTTCGAGGGCCCGTTCATCTCCCCCTGCCGCAAGGGCGCGCACTCCGAGGAGCTGCTGCGCGACCCGGACCCGGCGGAAGTCCGCAAGCTGATCGACGCGGCGCGCGGCAAGGCCAAGATGGTCACCCTCGCCACCGAACTCCCCGGCGGCATCGACTCCGTACGCCTGCTCGCCGAACACGGCGTCATCGCGGCGATCGGCCACACGGACGCGACGTACGAGCAGACGGTGGAGGCGATCGACGCGGGCGCGACCGTCGCGACGCACCTGTTCAACGCGATGCCCACGCTCGGCCACCGCACCCCGGGCCCGATCGCAGCCCTCCTGGAGGACGAGCGCATCACGGTCGAGCTGATCAACGACGGCACCCATCTCCACCCGGCCGCCCTGCAGCTGGCGTTCCATCACGCGGGCGCGGACCGGGTCGCGTTCATCACGGACGCGATGGACGCGGCCGGCTTCGGCGACGGCCTCTACTCGCTCGGCCCGCTGGCCGTCGAGGTCAAGGAGGGTGTGGCGCGGCTCGTGGAGGGTGGTTCGATCGCGGGCTCCACGCTCACCCAGGACCGCGCCTTCCAACGGGCGGTGACGGTCGACCGGCTGTCCGTCGAGGACGCCGTCGCGGCACTGTCCGCCAACCCGGCCCGGCTGCTGGGGATGTACGACACGATCGGCTCGCTGGAGCCGGGCAAGTACGCCGACCTGGTACTTCTTGACCATCAATTCGCCCTCAAGGGCGTGATGCGACGCGGTGAATGGGTGGTCGATCCCCAACTGGGCTGATGTGTCCACCTGTTGAGGCGGCGGCCGTCCTGGGAGACTGGGACGGCCGCCGTCCGTTCGGCATGATCAGGTCTTCGGACGGACAGTGGCGGCAAGCCCGTTCTGAAGTCTTTTCCTCGGGGGAGGTCGGATCCAGGTGATCCTCACGGTCACGCTGAACACCGCTCTCGACATCACCTATCGCGTGCGGACCCTCAGGCCGCACGCCTCCCACCGGGTCTCCGAGGTGACCGAACGCCCCGGCGGCAAGGGCCTGAACGTGGCCCGCGTGCTCGCGGCCCTCGGTCACGAGGTGACGGTCACCGGCTTCGCGGGCGGCGCCACGGGGAGGGTCGTCCAGGAGCAGCTCACCACGGCGTCCGGTGTGGTGGACGCGCTCGTCCCGGTCGTCGGCGCGACCCGGCGCACGATAGCGGTGGTGGACGAACGGAGCGGCGACACCACCCAGTTGAACGAACCCGGCCCGACCGTCACACCCGCCGAGTGGTCCGCCTTCCAGGAGGCGTACGAGGATCTGCTCCCGTCGATGGCCGCGGTGGCCCTGTGCGGCAGCCTGCCACCAGGGGTGCCGGTGGGGGCGTACGCGGGGTTGGTGCGGACCGCTCGCGCGGCCGGGGTCCCGGTCCTCCTCGACACCAGCGGCGAAGCCCTGCGGCGCGGGGTCGCGGCCCGCCCGGACATCATCAAGCCGAACGCCGATGAACTGGCCGAACTGACGGGCTCCCACGAGCCGTTGCGCGCCACGCAGGACGCACGGCGGCGGGGCGCCCGGGCGGTCGTCACGTCTCTGGGTGCGGACGGCCTCCTCGCCGCGTCCCCCGAGGGCCGCTGGCACGCCACCCCACCGACACGTGTCCACGGCAACCCGACGGGCGCCGGCGACTCCGCGGTCGCGGGGCTGCTGTCGGGCCTGGTCGAGCATCTGCCGTGGCCGGACCGGCTGGCCCGCGCGGTCGCGCTGTCGGCGGCGACGGTACTGGCGCCGGTGGCGGGCGAGTTCGACCCAGCCGCCTATGAGGAGTTGCGGGGGCGGGTCGCGGTGACGAGCGAGGTCACCGCCGCCTGACTACTTGACCCAGCCCTTGACGAACCACATCTGGTCGAGCAGGGCGTCACACTGGTTGCCCTGCTCGCAGGAGAGCTTGACGGTGTTCGAACCCTTGTTGAGCTGGACGTAGTTGTACGTCTTCGTCCAGCCCTTGGTGTAGTCGCCCTCGGCGGCGTGCGCGTAGTTGTCCATGCCGACCGGCGTCGTGGAGGCCGTGCCGTTGACCGTGAGGGTGGCGGTGGCGTCCTTGCCGGGGACGCTGTAGCCGACGTACAGCGTGTACTTGCCGCTCTTGGGAATGCCGCTGACGTTCCACGTGACCGAGGCTCCGACGGCGTTGAAGCCGGTGAGGTAGACACCGCCGTCCGCCTGGGCGCCCTTGATGTCCGTCGCCGTGGTCACGCCGGTGCCGAGCGACAGGGCCTTGGCGTCGATCTTCGGCAGGTCCTCCTCGTCGGCCGCCGCGCTGCTGGCCGCCTGGCTCGGCTCGCTGCTCTGCTGGGACGAGGGCGTGCTGGAGGCCTGGTTGCCGGAGGCGTCGTCGTCACCGTCGCCGCCCAGCATCGCCACCCCGATGCCGATGACGACCGCCGCGACCACCGCGATGGCACCGATCAGCAGGCCCTTGGTGTTGGGACCCCGGCCGCGACCGCCACCGCCGTGCCCCTGCTGCGGGTGCTGGGTGGTGGGGGCGCCGCCCGGGAAGGTCTCCGGTGCCGCGTAGTGCGCGTTGTTGGGCTGGCCGTAGGCGCCCTGCTGCTGCGGCACCTGGCCGTACGGCGCGGTGGACTGCTGCTGCGGCTGACCGTACTGGCGCTGGCCGACCGCGCGCACCCGGTTGACGGAGCCCGGATAGCCGTAGCCGCCGGAGGGCGGCTGGGCTCCGTTGGCCTGTCCGTCGGCGTAGAGGTAGCCGAACGGGTCGTCGTCCTCGGGCGGCGTGTTCGCGCCGGTGGTGCCGGACGTCATCCCAGGTACTCCTCAGCAGGTGCGGGGACGGATGCGGTACGCGTGGTGAATGGCGAGCCTACCCGCTCCTGCTGCCCCAAACGGGTGACTCGGATCGCATCAGCTCGCTGACCTGGAGATCATCCCGCGCGTCTGTGTTGTTTGGGACGAGATCGTTTCTCTACGTACATCCGCTCGTCGGCGGACTTCAGCACTTCGTCGGCCGTCATCCCGCAGTGCGCCCAGCCGATGCCGAAACTGGCGCCGACGCGGACGGCCCGGCCCTCGGCGCGGATGGGCTGGATGATCTCGTTGCGCAGGCGTACTGCGAGGTCGGCGGCGTCCGCGCGACCCAGGCCGTCGGCGAGGATCACGAACTCGTCGCCGCCGAGCCGGGCCACGGTGTCGCCGTCGCGGACCTGACGGGACAGCCGGCGGGCGACCTCGATGAGGACCGCGTCACCGGCGTTGTGCCCGAACCGGTCGTTGATCGACTTGAAGCCGTCGAGGTCGCAGAAGAGGACCGCGAGCCCCTTGGTGCCGTCGTCGAGCTCACCCTCAGGGGCGACGGTGTGCACATGGTGGTCGAAGGCGGCGTCGAACGCCTCGGTGCCGGGCCGGAAGTCGAAGCCGTGGCCGTTGGCGTCGTAGGCGGGCTGGCCGAAGGCCGCGTCGATGGATTCGAGGGCGGCGTGGGTGGGGCGCTTGCACAGCCGCGCGGAGAGCCGGGCGCGCAGCTCGGCGGAGTTCGGCAGGCCGGTGAGGGAGTCGTGGGAGGCCCGGTGGGCGAGCTGGAGCTCGCGGCGCTTGCGGTCCTCTATGTCCTCGACATGGGTGAGGAGAAACCGGGGGCCGTCGGCGGCGTCGGCGACGACGGAGTTGCGGAGCGAGACCCAGAGGTAGGTGCCGTCGCGGCGGCCCAGGCGCAGCTCCGCGCGTCCACCCTCCGCCGAGGTTCTCAGCAGTGTCCCTATGTCCTCGGGGTGGACCAGGTCGGAGAAGGAGTAGCGGCGCATCGCGGACGCGGGACGGCCCAGGAGACGGCACAGGGCGTCGTTGGTCCGCAGGATCCGGCCGTGCTGGTCGCCGCCCATCTCGGCGATGGCCATGCCGGAGGGGGCGTACTCGAAGGCCTGCCGAAAGCTCTCTTCACTCGCCCTGAGTGCCTGCTGCTCGCGCTCGAGCCTGACCAGTGCGCGCTGCATGTTGGCGCGCAGGCGCGCGTTGCTGATCGCGATGGCGGCCTGGAACGCGTACATCTGCAGGGCTTCGCGTCCCCAGGCGCCCGGCCGGCGGCCGTTGCGCGGCCGGTCCACGGAGAGCACGCCGATCAGCTCGCCGCAGGCGGCGCCGCCCACGCCGGGCGTGAACATGGGGGCGAAGAGCCGGTCGGAGGGGTGCCACTCGTCCTCGAAGCGGGGCGCGGGGCCGTCGGTGTACCACTGCGGTACGTCGTCGTCGTCGAGGATCCAGCCCTCGGTGTGCGGGATGAAGACCAGGTCGCCCCAGTTCTCGCCCATGCTCAGCCGGCGCTCCCAGGAGTCGCGGGAGCCGACCCGGCCGGTGATGAGCGCCTCGGCGGCGGGGTTGCCGGCGAAGGCGGCGACGACGAGGTCGCCGTCGGGGCGGACGAGGTTGACGCACGCCAGCTCGTAGCCGAGGCCGGTGACCACTCCGTCGGCGACGGTCTGCAAGGTGTCCGCCAGGGATCGGGCGGTGTTCATGTCGGCCATGACCTGATGCAGTTGTCGCAGAGTCGCAAGACGGACGTAGGGCTCCGACTCGGTCTCCATGCTCGCCCTCCCCCCGAGACCTCGCAGCGAATCAAGGGTTCTCATCGGCGTATCGTTCTGGCAGCTTCCCCGCCACTGAATCACAGCGCGCTCCCCACTCGGTACACAGGGTCAACAATTAGTACCCCTTGTGACTCAAGTCACAGCGAAAGATGAACAATTGAGTGGGGTTTCTGCGTTTTCCCTGTGCGTTTACTGAACGCAAACTTTGTGGGTTTGTGGAGGTTCGCGGGGAGGGGCTGGTCGGGGGTCCTAGGTCGGAGATCGGGTCCCGGCTCGGGCGGAGGTCCGATGCGGTCCGCATCGGTCGGACACTAGCGTTCCCGACGTGCCGAACACTTCTCCGATCACCGCCGTGACCGCCTACGGGCATCCTGTGGGGGTGAGCAACGACGAGTTCCGCGCCGCCATGTCACGGCTGGCCGCGGGTGTGGTCCTGGTGACCGCCTACGAGCCCCCGCTCGACGCCGAGGGGCCCAAGGGCGAGGACGTCGGCATGACGGCCACCGCCTTCATGTCGGTGTCCCTGGACCCGCCCCTGGTGCTGGTCAGCCTGCGCGAGGGCTCCCGTATGGACGACCTCCTCGACGAACAGCCCCTGTGGGCCGTCTCGGTCCTCTCCGAGAGCCAGCGCCACATCGCCGGCCGCTTCGCCATGAAGGGCCGCATCAGTGACCGCCTCCTCTTCGAGGACATCCCCTGCATCCGGGGCGAGGCCACCGGCTCCCTCCTGGTGGGCGGCGCCCTGGCGACCCTGGAATGCCGAACGGAACAGCGGGTCCGCGCGGGCGACCACACCCTGGTGATCGGCCGGGTCCTGACGGCAGGGGTCCTGAGCGCGGACGGCGGCCCCCTGACGTACTTCAGGGGCCGCTACCGCCAGCTGGACTGACGGGACGGGCGGCCACCTGGGTTCCTGCCGACGGGAGTTGGGACGGACCCCGCCCATCACCGAACCGAGCCCCTCCCCGCGCCTACCCCTTCCCCGTGGCTAGACGAGCTCGATGTCGAGGGCGGCCACGCGCGCGGGGTCGGTCACGACGTCGATCACGGCGATCCGGTCCCGTACGAACGTGAAGGCCAGCGCCCGCTCCACCCGCCCGTCCACCAGCACCGCGAGCCCCGTGACCCCGTCGACCAGCGCGGGCCGCGCGACCAGGGCGAGGCTCGCGAAGCTCGTCGCGCCCTTCGCCACCGCAAGGGCACCCGCCGTGACACCGACCTCGGCACGCGCCACGACGTCCGGGTCGAGCACGTCCACCAGCGCGTCGAAGTCGCCCCCGCGCGCGGCGGCCAGGAAGGCGTCGACGACCTCCCGCTGCCGGACCAGGTCCGCGTCGGGCGCCGGCGCGCCCTGCACCCGGCGCCGGGCCCGGCTGGCGAGCTGCCGCGTCGCGGCCGGCGTACGTCCCACGATGTCGGCGACATCCTCGAACGGCACCGCGAACAGGTCGTGCAGCACGAACGCCAGTCGTTCGGCGGGCGTCAGCGTCTCGAGTACGACGAGCAGCGCGACGCCGACCGAGTCGGCGAGCAGCGCGTCCTGCTCGGGGTCGGGGACCACGCCGGGCAGCGGTACGTCCGGCTCCAGCGGCTGCTCGGCACGTGCCTTGCGGGAGCGCAGCATGTCCAGACAGACCCGCCCGACGACCGTGGTGAGCCAGCCCCCGAGGTTCTCCACCTGCCGGGTGTCGGAACGGCTCAGCCGGAACCACGCCTCCTGCACCGCGTCATCCGCCTCCGCACGCGACCCGAGCATCCGATGGGCGACGGCGTTCAGATGCCCCCGGTACGCCTCGAACCGCTCGGCAAGGAACTCACTCTCGCTCATCCGCCTCTGACCTCTCGTCGCGTCGCCGGGGTGGTCTCAACGGTCTGACGAACGGGAGCGCGCAGATGTGACAGGGGTACGCCTCGGCGCGCGCCGTTCCTAGCCCCAGTCGCGGCCCGTCCTGCCCCGCTTCGTCTCCGCCCGCTGCTTCTTCTCGCGCAGGCGGCGTTCGTTGATGCCTCGCGGGATGCGGGTGGCCCTGCGGGGCTTGGGGGGTGGGGCGGTGGCCTCGGCCAGGAGGGCGGCCAGGCGTACGGCGGCGGTCTCGCGGTTGCGCCACTGGGAGCGGTGCTCGGAGGAGCGGACCGTGACGACGCCGTCGACGAGGCGGCCGGCCAGGCGTTCCAGGGCCCGCTGCTTCCACACCTCGGGCAGGGACTCCGTCTTGGCCAGGTCGAAGCGGAGCTCCACCTGCGAGTCGCTGGTGTTGACGTGCTGGCCGCCCGGTCCGGACGACCGCGAGAAACGCCACATGAGCTCGGCCTCGGGAAGGGAGACGGAGCCGCGGATGACGTGAGGACCGGACATGCCCCCTATGGTCGCGCGGCTGACCCGCACACGTCACGCGAATATCCCCGTCCCCGCGCCTCGTGCCCCTCACTCCCGCTTGGTAAAGAAAGTAAAGAGAGCTGGAACCTTGGTGCCCCGCTCCGCGTTCTTGGGGGTAGATGTAGCTTCGAGCCCGTACCGCCTGTGCAATGCATAACGAGGGAAGGATCCCAACCATGGCTGTAAGCCTGTCCAAGGGTGGCAACGTCTCGCTCAGCAAGGAGGCTCCGGGCCTGACTGCCGTCACCGTGGGCCTGGGCTGGGACGTCCGCACCACCACCGGCACGGAGTTCGACCTCGACGCCTCCGCGATCGCCGTCAACCCGACGGGCAAGGTCTACTCCGACGGCCACTTCGTCTTCTTCAACAACAAGCAGACGCCGGACCAGACCATCGTCCACACCGGTGACAACCGCACCGGCGAGGGCGCGGGCGACGACGAGGCGATCAACGTCAACCTGGCGGGCCTCCCGGCCGACGTCGACAAGATCGTCTTCCCGGTCTCGATCTACGACGCCGAGAACCGCTCGCAGAACTTCGGCCAGGTCCGCAACGCGTACATCCGCATCGTCAACCAGGCCGGCGGCGCCGAGATCGCGCGCTACGACCTGTCCGAGGACGCGGCCACCGAGACCGCCATGGTCTTCGGCGAGCTGTACCGCAACGGCGCCGAGTGGAAGTTCCGCGCCGTCGGCCAGGGCTACGCCTCGGGCCTGGCGGGCATCGCGTCGGACTTCGGTGTGTCCGTCTGACGTCCGACCGACACAGACACACCACGCTGCGCAGGAACCCCCGGCTTCGGCCGGGGGTTCCCGCGTTGTGAGGGCCCTTGCGGTGCGCGTAGCCGGGTGCGTCGCGAGGTGTGTGGTGACGAGGCCGCGCATGACGTGTGCGCGATACGTTGCCCCGCATGATCCTCGCCCCCCTCCCTCTCACCCCCGACCGCGACATCCCGGCCCCCGTCCTCACCGAACTCGCCGCGCTCTACGCCGCCAACCGTGAGTTCCACGCCCTCAGCGGGGACTTCCCGGACCCGGAGGACGTGCGCCCGGAGCAGGTGGCGGCAGCACTGGCCGGCGATCTCGCGGAGCCGGGCGCCGAGGTGCTGCTCGCCCGCAGCGAGGGACGGCTCGTCGGGATCGTGATCACACTCGCC
This sequence comes from Streptomyces sp. NPDC002817, assembly GCF_053592055.1. Taxonomy (NCBI): domain Bacteria; kingdom Bacillati; phylum Actinomycetota; class Actinomycetes; order Kitasatosporales; family Streptomycetaceae; genus Streptomyces; species Streptomyces sp. NPDC002817. The sequence goes on along the minus strand of NZ_JBSFUY010000002.1, from coordinate 135,142 downwards.
CACCATCCCGACCCGGCCGACCCGGACCCCTGGATCGGACTGCTGATGGTGGACGCGGACAGGCAACGCCAGGGGTACGGGCGGCGGTTGGCGTCCCTGGTCGAGGACCGTTTCCGCACGGCGGGCCGCGGCGCCGTGCGGCTCGCCGTCCTCGACACCAACCCCAAGGGCCTCGCCTTCTGGACCGCCCTCGGCTACGAGGTGATCGACCACCGCGACGACCGCGCGCTCGGCCGCCCCTGCGCGGTCCTGCGCAAGCCGCTGCGCACGCCCCGCCGCGCCGCCCGGGTCGCCGTGCTCGACCCCGAGGGCGCGGTCTTCCTCCTGCGGTACGACAACGTCGAGGTCGGCGTGCACTGGGCCATGCCCGGCGGCGGCCTGGAGCCGGACGAGAGCCCCGTCGAGGGCGCCCTGCGCGAACTGCGCGAGGAGACGGGCTGGACGGACCTGGCGGCGGGCCCGCTGCTGTGCACGTGGGAGCACGACTTCACGCACGCCTCCGTCGGCCCCGTCCACCAGCACGAGCACGTCTACGTCACCCACGGCCCGCGCCGCGAACCCACCGGCCCCCACCTCGCCGCCGTCCACGCCGAGGACCGCATCCTCACCTGGCGCTGGTGGACACGGAAGGAGCTCAGGGAAGCGACGGAGGCCATGTGGCCACCGGACCTCGCACGGCGGCTCGACGAGTTCGACGGGGTCTGATCCCGATGGAGTGGACGACCCTCGCCGGTACCGGACTGGGCGCGCTCGTCGGTATCGGCTCGACCCTGCTCGCGGACCGTGCCCGCTGGCGCCGGGACTCGGCCGACCAGGCCCGGCAGGAACGCAAGGAGATATACGTCAGCTGCCTGACCACGTTCCGTCAGGCCCACGAGGCCATGCGCGCCGTCGCCACCGGTGACCAGCAGCGCGAGGCGGCCGCCGTCGACGCCGCCGTACGGGAGGCGTTCCGCGAGTCGGGCTGCAACGAGGCCCGCGAGACGGCTCTGATCTGTGTGCCGCCCTCGCTGGCCGCCACGATCGAGGACGCCTATCTGAACCTGCGGGAGATCCGTGACGCGCTCGCCGCCGGAAACCCCCTTTCCTCACCCGAGTACAAGGAGTCCCGCCGCGCCCACACCCGCACCGTCAACACCGCCCGCGAGGCCATGCGCCACGACCTCGAACGCCGGCCCTGACCGGTCGGCTCAGCGGTGCTCCGGCTTCCCCTGCCCGTACAGCCACTCCTCCCAGATCGTGTCGAAGTCCTCGTCCGGCGCCTGCTTCTGCACGTACGCCGTGAAGTCGTCGGTGTCCGCGTTGCCGTGGCGGTGGGCGGCCGTCCAGCCCTGGACGATGTCGTAGAAGGTGTCGTCGCCGACGGTCTGCCGGATCTTGTGGACGACCATCGCGGCGCGCTGGTAGATGGGGCCCTCGTCGGAGATGTGCGCGGCGCTGGTGGGCTTCGCCGGCGGGAAGGACCAGAGGTCCTCGAATCTGTCCTCGCCGTGGTCGTAGAGCGCGTCGAACGTCTCCTGGGCGCTGTCGCCGCCCTCGTCCTCCTCCCACAGCCACTCCGCGTACGTCGCGAAGCCCTCGTTGAGCCACATGTCCCGCCAGGTCCGCGGCGTGACGGAGTTCCCGAACCACTGGTGCGCGAGCTCATGGACGAGGAGCCCGGTGTCCGGGGCGCCGGGGAAGAAGGGGCGGTTCTGCGTCTCCAGCGCGTACCCGGCGTCGTGCTCGCCGCCGACGATCGCGCCGGTGGAGGAGAAGGGGTACGGACCGAAGTTGTACTCCGCCCACTCCATGACCTCCGGCAGCCGGGCCAGGGTCTTCGCGCTCGCCTTCGCCTGCCCCGGGGCGAGGGCCGTGTACACCGGGAGGTCACCGGCGGTGGAGCGGCGGATGTCGTAGTCGCCGACCGCGAGCGTGGCGACATGGCTCGCCATGGGCTCGGCGGTGCGCCAGGTGAAGGTCGTACGGCCCTTGCTGGTCGTCTCACCCGTCAACTCCCCGTTGGACACGGCCCGCAGGCCCTCCGGCACGGTGACCGCGATGTCGTACGACGCCTTGTCGGAGGGATGGTGGCTGCCGGGGAACCACGCCATCGACCCCGTCGGCTCGCCGAGTCCGACCGCGCCGGTCTCCGTGGGCAGCCAGCCCTCCTCGGAGCCGTCCGGGTCGGTGATCGTCTGCGGGGTGCCGGAGTAGCGGACCCGCACCTCGAACGTCTCCCCCTCATCGAGCTCGTCCCCCGGACGTACGGTCAGCTCCTGCCCGGACCGGTTCCAGCGGGCCTTCTCGCCCTCGACCGTGACCTCCTCGACGTCCAGCCCCTTCAGGTCCAGGTCGAAGGCGGACAGGTGCTGCGTGGCCCGGGCGGTGACGGCCGCCGTGCCGGACAGGTGCTCCGCGTCGGGGTCGTAGGACAGCCGCAGCGCGTAGTGGGCCACGTCGTACCCGCCGTTGCCCGCCTTCGGGAAGTACGGGTCGCGCACACCGGAGCCGCCGGGGGTGCCCTGCACTCCACTGCTGGTGCACGCCGAGAGCGCGAGAGCGAGCAGGACGGAGGCACAGGCCGGGACAAGGCGCACGGAACGGGACATGACCGCGATCCTAGGGCGGCGCACCACCACCCCATCGCGGCTGCGGACCCGGCGCACGGTCGCCCCGTCCGTCCTCCTGCCGCGCCGTGACACCATCTCGTACGTGCTCGACATCGGCTACGCCCTCTCCAACCGCTTCCCGGACCCGCCCCAGACGGACTACCGCCGCGCGGACGTCCACGCGCTGCGCCACGACCTGTTCTGCGGTGACGTCTATCTCGCCGACACCAAGGCGGACCGGGAACTGTCCACGGCCTGGGGATGGGTGCCGGTGCTCGACTTCGCGTGGGCGCTGTGCGACATCGCGGAACGCCTCGACCGCGACCCGGCCGGCTCCCGGGCCTCCCGCCCCCAGCACGCGGAACTCGACTTCACCGAGTCCACCGACCGCATGCTCTTCGAGCGCCGCTTCGGCTGGGTCGACATCGAGTCCGACTGGATGCCGGGCGAGGAACCACCCCTGACCTTCTCCCACTCCGAACTGCGCCGCGAGGCACGGGACTTCCTCCACGACCTGCTCGCCGACCTGTGCGACCTCCACGACGACCTCGCCGAGAACCCGGCGATCTGGACGCTCCAGGCCCGCTTCCCCAGAGTCCGCTGACCGCTCCCGGCGTCAGTCCCCGGCCGGCCCGAACGTCGCCCCGCCGAACACCATCAGCTCCTCCAGCAGCAGCCCTTCGGGCAGCTCACCGCGGGAGAGGCCGGTGTATCCCGTGCTCAGCCGACGGCCGTCCAGACCCAGCGTCTCCATCACGTCGTAGTGCTGGTCCTCCGCGAAGACATACCGCCCGTCCCTGCCACCCTCCTCCGGGTCCAGGGCCATGCGGCGCAGGACGGACTCCAGCACCGCCCGGTCCACCGGAGCTGCCGCGAACGGCAGGAACGCCTCGGGATCGGCACCCTCGGGATCGGGCCGCACGGAGTCCCCGCCCACCGGATTGCCGTCCTCGTCGGTCTCGCCCTCGCCGAAGTACCCGGGACACGAGTCGTAGAAGTGCCGCTCCTCGCCGTCCTCGAAGACCCGTAGATCCAGCACGTCCGAGTCATGTACCTACGCACTCAGCGTGGCCGCCCCCAGCAGCCGGCTCAGCGGTCCGGCCAGCTCGATCGCGTCGGTGTCCGGGTCAGGGAAGAAGAGCACCGTGTGCCCGGGGCCCGCCGGTATCGCGTACCCCCGCAGCGCCCCGCCGTCCTCCGCCGTCGCCCCGGCGAGCAGCGGCACGGCCTCGGCGCACTTCCGCGCGACCAGGACATTGCCGTAGAAGGTCCCCACCCCGTCAGCCCTCCACCCTGATCCCCATCTGGCCCGCCAGCACCGGTGCCAGATCCAGCAGTTGTGCGGTACTGACGACCGCCCCCGCAAGCCGCTCCACACCCCGCGCGATGTCGATCTCCACCGCGCCCCGCAGATCCACGTCCGTGAGCGTCACCCCCGTGAGGTCCGCCCGCTTCAGCGCGCAGTCCACGAACTCCACCCGCTCCAGCCGGGCCCCGCCGAAGTCCGGCTCGACCAGCACGCAGCCCTCGAAGACGACGTCCCGCAGGTTCGCCGCCCGCAGGTTCAGGTAGTCGATCTTGCCGCCGCGGATCACCACCCGCTCCAGGACCGCCCCGTGCAACTGCACCCCGCCCAGCCGGGCGTCGATCAGCTCCACGTCCCGCAGGGTCGCCTCGGACAGATTGGTCCCCACGCCCCGGACGCCGGTGAGGACCGAGTCCAGCAGGCGCGCGTTGCGCAGCCGCGTCTCGTCCAGCGCGCACCCCGTCAGCGCGCAGTCCATGAAACGGGCGCCCGAGGCGTCCTGGCCCGCGAAGTCCGACTCCGTGAACTCCAGTCCGTCGTAGTCCCCGTCCGGCTCCAGCCCTCCGCCGTCGTACGCCGCCAACGGAGGCAACCGCACCTCCGGCCGCCGCGCACCCTTCACACCGGTACCGCCCGCTCCGCCTGCCGCTCTCCTCGCCATGCCCCCATGCTGCACCCCAGCACTGACAACGCCCCGGGCGAACGCCCTGGCCTGCGAGGACTCCCCCGCTGTCACAAAACAGGGCGGCCGGTTCGTCGTACTCACGAAGAACCCCGCAGAACCACCGGCACGACCGACAAGGCGACCACGACCCGAGGGAGACCCCAGCCATGCACCGCATCACCGTCATCGGCGGCGGCTTCGCCGGACTCACCGCGGCCGTCACCGCCGCCGAGGCGGGCGCCAAGGTCACCGTCTACGAAGCCCATCACACCCTCGGCGGCCGCGCCCGGACCGCCGAGGGGCCCTACAGGACGAACGAGGGCCCGCACGCCTTCTACAGCGGCGGACCGCACTGGTCCTGGCTCAGGCAGCGCGACCTCATCGGCCCGCTGGCGCCGATCCCGCCCCTGGAAGCGGCCCGGATGCGCCTGAGGCACCACGGCGTCCTGCGTCGCACCCCTCCCTTCGCCATGCTGAAGCTGCTGCGCCGCGCCTCCCGACAGGCGCCCGTCGACACCGACTTCCTCACCTGGGCCGCAGCGCAGGCCGGCGAGGAAGGCGCCCGCGCCGCCGCCCACTACTCCGCCGTCGCCCTCTTCCACCACGACCCCGGCTCCCTGTCCGCCGCGTTCGTACAGGAACGGCTGCGCCGCGCCACCAAGCTGCCGCCCGAGGCCCATTACCCGTGCGGCGGCTGGGCGAGCGTCATCGACCGCATGGCCGCCCGCGCCTGGAACCTGGGCGTACGGGTGGAGACCCTGTCCCGCGTCGACGCCCTCCCGACCGACACCCCCGTCGTCGTCGCCACCTCCCTGGACGCCGCCCGCCGGCTCCTCGCCGACAACACGCTGACCTGGGCCAGTGGCCGGACCACTCTCATCGACCTCGCCGTCCGCACCCGACGCGGCGACGCCTTCGCCGTCTCCGACCTCGACTCCCCCGGCTGGATCGAGCGGTTCACCGCCCAGGACCGCACCCTGGCCCCCGCCGGCGAACAGCTGATCCAGGGTCAGATCCCCCTCTCCCCCGACGAGTCGAAGGCCGACGGGATCGCCCGCGCCGAGCAGCTCCTCGACCTCGCCTTCGACGGCTGGCGCGACCGCGTCACCTGGCGCCGCGAGTCCGTCGCGGCCGGCCGTACCGGCGCCGTCGACCTGCCCGGTACCAGCTGGCGCGACCGCCCCGCCATCGACCGCGGCAACGGCGTCTACCTCGCCGGCGACCAGGTCGCCGCCCCCGGTGTCCTGTCCGAGGTGTCCTTCAACAGCGCCCTCACCGCCGTATCGCTGGCGCTGGGCCGGCACACCCTTGACCTCAAGCATGCTTGAGGTTGAAGAGTGAGGTCCCGACGGCCAGGGCCACCACGGCCCGGGCTCCGACAGACCACAGGGGGACCGCACATGCACGCCATCCGACTGCACGCCTTCGGCCCGGCCGAGAACCTCACCCACGAGGAGGTCGAGGCCCCGCTCCCGGGCCCCGGCCAGGTCCGTATCGCCGTCGAGGCGGCCGGCGTCCACCTCCTGGACACCGCACTGCGCGAGGGCGCACAGGGCCCCCTGCCCGCACCGACGCGGCTGCCCACCATCCCCGGCCGAGAGGTCGCCGGCGTCATCGAGTCCCTCGGCGACGGCGTAGCCGCCCTCTGGCTCGGCAGGCACGTCGTCGCCCACCTCGGCTTCGCCCCCGGCGGCTACGCCGAACTCGCCGTCACCGACGTCGACCGCGTCCACGAGATCCCGGCGAACCTCGACGCCGCCGAGGCCGTCGCCATGATCGGAACAGGCCGTACGACGATGGGGATCCTCCAGTTCGCCGACCTCGGCCCCGACTCGGTCGCCGTGATCCCGGCCGCCGCCGGCGGCATCGGCACGCTCCTCGTGCAGTACGCCAAGAACGCCGGCGCCACCGTCGTCGGTCTGGCCGGCGGCCCGCGGAAGGTGGCCCGCGTCGCGGAGAACGGCGCCGACCTCGCCGTCGACTACACGGACCCCGCCTGGCCCGACAAGGCCCGCGCCTTCCTCGGCGGCAGGCCCGCCACCGTCGTCTTCGACGGCGTCGGCGGCGAGATCGCCCGACACAGCACGGACCTCCTCGGCCCCGGCGGCAAGCACATCGTCTTCGGCTGGTCGGGAGAAGGCCTCCACGACGGCGAGCCCTACCTGATCGACGGCGTGTCCGAGCAGGTCCTGGGCCCCGTGATGATGCAGAAGGCCGGCGGCCCCAACCCCGTCCGCACCCTCGAACTACGCGCCCTCGGCGAGGCCGCCGCAGGCCGCCTCATCCCCGCGGTCCACCGCTTCCCCCTCGCCGAGGCGGCCGCCGCGCACCGGGCGCTGGAAACACGCGGCACCACCGGAAAGGTCGTTCTCGTGCCCTGACACGCGCAGATGCGATACGTACCGATTCATAACCTTCTGGCCAGGCGGGCGTCGCCCGAACGGACCAATCCACCGCAGTCACGGACCCTCGCCGCCTACACGCTCGCCTTCGGCGGACTCCTCCTGCTCGGCGAAGCCGATGACGGCGAGGCCCAGGGTCAGGAAGCAGCCGGCGCGGTCGCCCCCAGGACTCCGGCGCCAACCGCACCCTGATGGTCACGGCCGAACCACCACGCCGGGACACTCCGACGGGGACGACGCTGACGGAGTCGGTGGCCTGAACGCACAGAAGGGGCGACCGTCCGGCCGCCCCTCCCACCCGCCTCAGCGGCTCACTTCACGACCGCCTTGGTCGCCTTGCTCACCGCCGACCCGTCCTTGTGACCGGTACGGTGCGCGATCACCTTCACGGTGATCTTCTTGCCCTTCTGCGCCGACTTCAGCACCAGCGAGGACTTGGTGGCCCCGCTGACCGCCTTCCCGTTCGCGTACCACTGGTACGCGTACGAGGTCGGCGCCGGACTCCACGTCCCCTTCGACGCCTTCAGCGTCTTCCCGACCTTCGCCGTCCCGCTGATCACCGGCAGCTTGCTCGCCTTGGGCGCGTCCCCCTTGGCCACGGTCACCGCAGCCGAAGTCGCCGTCCCGCTCTGCCAGCCCTCCTTGACCGCGGTCACGGTCACGGTCAGCTTCTTGCCGACCACCGAGGCGAGCGGGGTGTACGACGTCCCGGTCGCCCCCGAGATCGGCTTGCCGCCCGCCTTCCACTGGTACGTGTACGAGGACGGGGCCGCCGACCAACTCCCCGGCGAAGCCGTGACCTTGGCTCCGACCTTGGCCGTGCCCGTCACCTTGGGGACGGCCGTGTTCGCCAGCTCGGGCCGGGGAGCCACGGTGAAGGTGCCGCGCGGGAACTCCCAGCCACGCGTGATCACGCTGACGTTCCAGGTACCGGTGGCCGCGCCGGTCAGGTCGAGCGTCGCGGTCACCGTCCGGTTGTCCGCGGAGACCGAGTCGGCCGCCGCCGTGATCGTCTTGCCGGACAGGCTGAGCCGAACGGTGACGTCGGGGCCGAGCGCGGTACCGGTGACCGCCAGCTTCACCTTGCCGCCGGCCACACCGGTGTCGGGACCGACCGCGGTGACGGCCGTCTCCTCCGTGCCGCACACCACGGACGTACAGGTCAGCTCGGCGCTGTAGGCGGTGCTGGACGCCTTCTCGGGCAAGCCCAGGACGAACACCGTCGGCGCGCTCTGCGAGGAGGAGCCGAGCGCGTCGCAGTCGTAGCCCTCCGGGATGTAGTGCGTGCAGCCGTTGGCCCAGGTCGCCGTGTTGTACAGCACCGGCACCGCCGTGGTGGTGGCACCGGCGGTGTCCTTGATCTCCGTCTCGAAGCGGTCGAACCCGGCGGTCGGCAGCGCCGCGCACACCGCGGTGTGCGACTCGTCCAACGTGCCGGTGATCGGCCCGTATCCGTAGGCCACGGACGGCACCTTCACGCACTCCGGCGCGGGACCGCCGGCGGTCGCGATCCGCAGAGCGTCCAGGCGGTACTCGGGCGCCGCCTTCAGCGTGACCGGCGTCTGCACGAGAACCTGATGGGTGGTGGACCCGGTGACCGCACAAGCGGAGTTACGGAAGGAGCACTCCACCCGGCCGTCCCCGGCGACGACCGCGCTGTTGGCGGTCCCGAGGGCGTCCCGCACGTTGACGTGCACGACATCGCCGGCCGCGGCGGTCACCTGGTGGCAGTTCAGCGTGCCAGGACCGTCGTAACCACTCCTCACCGAGGGCCCGCCGACCTTGGCCGCCGCGGTCCTCGTACAGCCCGCCGAGGAAGCACTCGCCGTGACGTCCCGCCGGGTCAGGCTGTAGGTGGCCGTCTCGTCCCGGCCGTTGACCAGCACGGTGTGGTCCTTGCCCGGGGTCAGGGAGCAGATGGCCCAGCCGTTGGTCGTGGCGGAGCGCTCACAGACCCGCTTGCCGTCGGAGTCCAGCACCGAGAACGCCGCGGAGGCCGTCCCGGAGGTGGCGATCAGCTGGAAGACCTCGGCGTCGGTGTGCGCATCCGCCGGAATGCCCAGGCAGTGCGAGAAGACGCCGCCGCCGGTGGTCGGCGTGGCCTTCGCGCCGCCCGCGCCGAAACTCCCGGCGGACAGAACCGGGCAGCCCTCGGCGACGTCGGTCCGGTGGAAGGCCACCGCGTAGGCACCCGTCGCCGAGTCACCGCTGTCCTCGGTGTGCACCAGGGCCCGGTAAGGGGCCTCACCGCTGAGCGCGCAGTCGCCCCCACGGAGCTCGCCCTTGTCGCACTGCGTGGCGCCCGTGCGGTCCAGGACCTCCACCTCGGGAGTCAGCCCGGCAGAGGAGAGCGAGGTGAGCGCGGCGATCCGGGCCCCCTGCGGGGCGGACAGCGCCAGGCAGTCGTACTGCCCGACCGAGCTCAACTCGCCCTTGTACAGACCGGTCCCGGTCGCCACGCACCCGTCGTCGGCCGCGCGGTCGAGGACGACCAGGCCGGCCCGCGTGTCACGGAAGGGGTACGTGCCGTCGAGGACAGCCGTGTACGTGCCCGGCGCCTTGATCCGGCACGGATCGGCACCGTACCGACACACGCTCAGCCCGGCCGCGTCGTACACCCGCGCCACCTCGACCTCCCGGTCCTCGCTCACCGAGTGCACGGTGTACGAGCCCGCAGAAGCGGCGGTGAAGGTGAAGCACGGGTTGGCGGTGAAGTCCTGCTGCTCCAGCGCGCCGTACGGGCGGACCGGAGTGACGGTGCAGCCCTGCGGGTCGCTGAGCCGACGCACCTTGACGCCGTACTCGGCAGGGAAGCCGTTCTCCGAGCGCGAGACGGTCGAGATCACCCGGTACGGGCCGTCGCCGGGCAGGACACAGCTGTCCTCGTCGTTCTCCGGGAACTGCTCGCAGATCCGGGCACCGGTCGCGTCGGTGATCCAGGCGCGGGAGTCGCCGTACACCTTCGAACCGTAGGTGAGCCGGACCCGGTCGCCGCGCTCGCCTTCGAAAGGCTGACAGTCGACCTCCACCTGGCTCACCGTCGTACGGGTGACATCCGGCTGGTCCCAGCCGGTGCCGACAGCGACCGCGCAACCCTCGTCCGAGCCGAGCGGCACAAAAGTCACCGAGGCGCTCTCGTCCTCCCAGCCGGTGTTGAGGACCCTCAACGTGTAGGTGCCGGCCGCGGGCACCGCGCACATGTCCCTCGTGGCGTACCCGTCGCCGGAGCAGTCCACCTGACTGCCATCGGCGGCGAACAACTGCCTGGCCATCGTGTTGCCGTTGCCGTCCATCGCCGGCGCCAGGTAAAGGCCGGGCGTCTCGACGGTGACGGTGTAGCAGGCGCTCGAATCGGGCGCGACGGTCGCCTTGCCGATCGCGTCCCCCGGGTCGCCGAAGGCCGCGAGCGCGAGCGGCGCACACTCCGCCTCGTCGGCGGCGACGGCCGGACCCGCCCCCGCCAGGGACAACAGTGAAGCGCACAGCGAGACGACAGCGGCGAACACGGCCGCACGCCTTCGTCCCATCCGTCTCGCAGGCGGACAGGAATCGTCGTCGGACACGTAATCCCCCCTGGAACATCGGTCGTTGAGGCGATGGTCGCACAGGGGTGTGACAGCGCTCTCACGAGTTTCCAGGGACGGCCGAAACCCTAGTGACGCCCGGCAATCCGGTCCGCGATCCGCGCCAACCGCGACGACTGCGCACCCTGCGTCGCCGCCTCCCGCCGATCGGCCGCCCGATACGTCGCGTACATCCCCTGCACCCCCAGCCACCGAAACGGCTCCGGCTCCCACTTGCGCACCTTGTGCCCCACCCACGGCAGACCCGTCAGCCCGGTCGTCCCGCCCTGCCCCGAGTCCAACTGCACCAGGTCCCGCAGCGTCCGCGCCGCAAGGTTCGTCGTGGCCACGCCGGAGCCGACGTAGCCCCCCGCCCAGCCCAGTCCCGTCGTCCGGTCCAGGGTCACCGTCGCGCACCAGTCACGCGGCACGCCCAGCACCCCCGACCAGGCGTGCTCGACCCGCAGCCCGGTCAGCGAGGGGAAGAACCGTACGAGAATCTCCCGCAGCGCCTCGATCGTCGCGTCCTGCGTCCGCCCGTCGTCGTCCGTCCTCGAACCGAAGCGATACGGCACCCCACGCCCGCCCAGCGCGATCCGCCCGTCCTCGGTGCGCTGGGCGTACATGTACGCGTGCGCCATGTCCCCGAGCGCCTCGCGCCCGTCCCAGCCGACCGTCTCCCACTGCTCGTCGGACAGCGGCTCGGTGACGACCATGGAGGAGTTCATCGGCAGCCAGGTCCGGCGCTGGCCCTTCAGGTTCGCGGTGAAGCCCTCGGTGCAGCGCAGAACATAGGGCGCGCGGACCGTGCCGTACGGCGTGACCGCGTGCTTGGGCCGGATCTCCGTCACCGGCGTCTGCTCGTGGACGGTCACCCCCAGCGCCTCGACGACCGCCGCGAGCCCCTTCACCAGCTTCACCGGGTGCACGCGCGCACCGTGCGGCGTCCACGAGGAGCCGACCGCGTCGGCGACCCGGATCCGCTCGGCGGTCCCGCGGGCGTCGTACAGCTCGCGGTCCTTCTCGCCGTACGACAGCTCGTGCGCGTGGAAGTCCTTCAGCCGCGCCAACTGCGCGGGCGTGGTGGCGACTTCGAGGACGCCGCCCTTGTGGATGCCGGCGTCGATGCCCTCCTCCTCGGCGGCGCGGACGACCTCGTCGACGGTGTCGTTCATGGCCTTCTGGAGGCGTACGGCGGCCTCGTGGCCGTGCAGCCTCGCATACCGGTCACGGCCGGCGACGCCGTTGTAGAGCCAGCCACCGTTACGGCCGGACGCCCCGTATCCGCAGAACTTCTGCTCCAGAACGGTGACCTGGAGGAAGGGCGCCGCCTTCTTCAGGTAGTACGCGGTCCACAACCCCGTGTACCCACCGCCGACGATCACGACGTCCGCGGTGGCGTCACCGCCGAGCGGTTCCCGCACCGCCGGGAGGCCGTCGTCCGCGTACCAGAAGGAGATGCCGCCGTTCACGACAGCGCGTTCCGAGCTGTTCATGGCCGGACGTTAACCCCTGACAGCACCCGCTGTCTCCTTCGGATCTCGTCGTCCCGCACGCCCCCTGACCAGCGGATAACGGTGGACCACTGCCGCAGGAGCTCCTCCTCGGACTCCGGCGGCATGTGGTGCAGGGCGACGGTCGTCCCGAACAGGGGCGCCAGCCAGATGTACGTGCCGGGGGGCGCCGCGGCCGTACGTCCACACCCTGTGGAAGCCCCGGGCAATTCACATGACCCGATTTACCCACGCCGATAGCCTCGAACGATGATCGACATTCCGGAGGGACTGGCGGCGGCGCAGGAGAAGTTCAACGGAGAGGCAGGGCGAAGATTCATCGCCGGACTGCCCCGACTGGCAGCGGACTTCCTGGACCACTGGGACCTACGACGGGACGGCGCCGCGATGCACGGCGTCACGGCGCTGGTCCTGCCGGTCGTGCGTCGCGCGGACGACCTCCCGGCCGTACTGAAGCTGCAACTGCTGGACGAGGAGAGCGAAGGCGAGCCGGCCGCGCTGCGGGTGTGGGACGGCGACGGAGCGGTACGCCTGCTGGACCACGACGCCGCGACAGGCACCATGCTCCTGGAGCGTCTGGACCCGGCCCGCATGCTCTCCGACGTCCCGGACTCCCGCGAGGCCGTCCTGGTCATCGCCCGCCTGCTGGCCCGCCTGACCTCCGGACCGGCACCGATGGGCATGCGCACGCTCGGCGACATCGCCGCGGCCATGGTGGAACAGACACCGCGGGCACTGGAACGGATCGCCGATGCGGAGGCGCGGAGACTGGTCGCCGACTGCGCGGCGGCGGTACGGGAGGTCATGGACGAACCCGGCGACCGCCTCCTGCACTGGGACCTCCACTACGACAACGTCCTGGCCTCAGCCCGTGCGCCCTGGCTCGCCATCGACCCCAAACCCCTCGCCGGCGACCCCGGCTTCGACCTCCTCCCCGCCATCGACAACCGCTTCGACCCCGACGAGGTGCGATGGCGCTTCGACGCCATGACGGACGTCCTGGGCCTGGACCGCCCACGCGCGCGTGCCTGGACACTGGGCCGCGTGCTCCAGAACTGCCTGTGGGAGATCGAGGACGGGCGCCCGCTGGAGCCGGAACAACTGGAAATCGCCCGACGCCTGAAAGGCCACCACCCTTCATGATCCGCACCGCCACCCCCGCCGACGTCCCCGTCATCCACGCCCTGGTCCGCGAACTCGCCGACTACGAGAAGGCCCTGGAGGAGGCGAAGGCGACCCCGGAGCAGCTCCACGAGGCGTTGTTCGGGGAGCGTCCGGCGGCCTTCGCGCACATCGCCGAGGACGACACGACAGGGGAGGCGGTCGGCTTCGCCCTGTGGTTCCTCAACTTCTCCACCTGGCGCGGTGTGCACGGGATCTATCTGGAGGACCTCTACGTACGCCCGGAGGCCCGGGGCGGCGGCCACGGCAAGGCCCTGCTGACCGAACTCGCGCGGATCTGCGTGGAGCGCGGGTACGAGCGGCTGGAGTGGTCGGTACTGGACTGGAACGCGCCGTCGATCGCGTTCTACGAGGCGCTTGGGGCACGTCCGCAGGACGAGTGGACGGTGTACCGGCTGACCGACGGGGCGCTGCGGACACTGGGCGGCCCGGCATGAGAAAGCCCAGGTCAGAGCAGGTCTGAGCCGGGCTTGAAAAGAGCCCCCTGTCGGATTCGAACCGACGACCTACGCATTACAAGTGCGTTGCTCTGGCCATCTGAGCTAAGGAGGCATGCATACGTCCACTGCGTACGCGCCCGTGCAGTGTACCCAGGTCCCGGCCACGCCCTGTCGAAAATTTCGGCGAAGTTCACATGCCCTCGACTACTGACAGATCGGGTAAACGCCAGGTACCGTCCCTCCCAGTTCACCTGTGTGGACTACACCACCACCTTCCTACAACGGATCGTCCGGCACGTTCCTGCCGGTAGAAGGGGGCCCATCACCATGGCCACTGTTTCGTTCGACAAGGCGACCCGGATCTACCCGGGCACCGAGAAGCCCGCCGTAGACGGTCTTGACATCCACATCGAGGACGGAGAGTTCCTCGTTCTGGTCGGTCCGTCCGGCTGTGGCAAGTCCACCTCGCTCCGCATGCTGGCGGGGCTCGAGGACGTCAACGGCGGTGCGATCCGCATCGGCGACCGCGACGTCACGCACCTGCCGCCGAAGGACCGGGACATCGCCATGGTGTTCCAGAACTACGCGCTGTACCCGCACATGTCGGTCGCCGACAACATGGGCTTCGCGCTCAAGATCGCCGGTGTGCCGAAGGCGGAGATCCGCCAGAAGGTCGAGGACGCGGCGAAGATCCTCGACCTGACCGACTACCTGGCCCGCAAGCCGAAGGCGCTCTCCGGTGGTCAGCGTCAGCGTGTCGCCATGGGTCGCGCCATCGTGCGTGAGCCGCAGGTGTTCCTCATGGACGAGCCGCTGTCCAACCTGGACGCCAAGCTCCGTGTGTCCACGCGTACGCAGATCGCGTCCCTGCAGCGCCGTCTCGGCATCACCACCGTCTACGTCACCCACGACCAGGTCGAGGCCATGACGATGGGCGACCGCGTGGCCGTGCTGAAGGACGGTCTGCTCCAGCAGGTCGACACCCCGCGCAACATGTACGACCGTCCGGCGAACCTGTTCGTCGCCGGCTTCATCGGCTCCCCCGCGATGAACCTGGTCGAGGTCCCGATCACCGACGGTGGCGTGAAGTTCGGCAAGAGCGTCGTGCCGGTCCAGCGCGAAGCGGTCTCCGGCATCACCGACAAGACGGTGACCGTGGGTGTCCGTCCGGAGCACTTCGAGGTCGCGGGCCCGGACGCGGACCTGGGTCTCGCGGTCACCGTGAACGTGGTCGAGGAGCTGGGCGCCGACGCGTACGTCTACGGCACCGCCAAGCTCGACGGCGACTCCAAGGACCTCGTCGTCCGTGTCAGCGGCCGTGACGTCCCGGAGAAGGGCAGCACGCTGCACGTCGTCCCGCGCTCGGGCGAGACCCACGTGTTCTCGACCTCCACGGGTGAGCGTCTCTCCGACTGACCCACAGGCAGTACATCCCGGGTAATTTCACCCAGGTTGACGAAGAGGGCCCCGCAGCCTGCTGCGGGGCCCTCTTCGTTGTCGACAAATACCCCGGCAGACCGGGCATTTCGAGCAGTGTGCGTCAACGCCTTACCCAATTCGAGGCACCAGTTCATCCCCCGAACCGGTGACTAAATGTCGCCAAATCATCACCCCGCGCTACCCTCACACGCGTGAAGCACTCCACTAACCAACAGACGCGACGCGGCCGGGGCCCCGCCCGCCGTATCGGCCGCACGCTCGCCCTTGTCCTGCCCGTCGTCCTGGTCCTCTCCGGGACCCTCGCGGTCACCCGAGTCGACTGGTCGGGGGATCCCTCGGGCTCCGTGCTCACCGCCTCCGACGTCTCGGCGGCCGGCGCCTCCTCGAAGACCAGGGCACGTGCACCTCAGGACGTCCTGCGCGACAAGCTCCTGACCGAGCTCCAGGAGGAGAACCCGGGCATCGCCCTCACGCACCTCCAGGAGGCCGTGAACGGCCGCCCGACACTTGCCAAGCACTGTGCGTCGATCGCCCGGGCGCTCGGCCGCGCGGCGGTGCGGGTGTACGGCCCGACGCGTGCGCAGTCGTACGCCCGGCCCGTCTGCGACACCTCCTTCGCGACGGGTGTGGCGGCGGCGCACAGCTGAGGCCATGGCCTCCTCCCGATCGGGAGGAGGCGTCCATTCCGCTTGTGGAAAGTTACGGCTGAATAAGGAACGGTTACCGGCAGAAGCCGCTAGCGGGACGCCGCGTACAGTTCGGTCATGACCGATCCGAACGCCGCGTCCCGCCCCGTTCAAGCCGTTGTCCTGGCAGGTGGCCAGGGCTCTCGGCTGCGCCCGTACACCGACGACCGGCCCAAGCCGATGGTCGAGATCCCCGGGACGGGGACTCCGATCATCGGCCATCAGCTTGTCTGGCTCGCCGAGGAGGGCGTGACGGACGTGGTGGTCAGCTGTGGCCATCTCGCCGACGTCCTGCAGAAGTGGCTGGACTCGGCCGATCTGCCCGTGAACGTGACGACGGTCGTCGAGTCGGAGCCGCTGGGCCGCGGTGGTGGCCTCAAGTACGCGGCGGCGCGTCTTCCGCACCCGGACCAGCCCTGGTACGCCACGAACGGTGACATCTGGACCAGGTTCTCGCTGCGTGAGATGGCGGACTTCCACGCCGAGCGCGACGCGGTGGCGACGCTGGCGTTGGCGCGGCCGCGGATTCCGTGGGGAGCCGTGCAGACCGACGGGTTCGGGCACATCACGGACTTCATCGAGGCTCCGCCGACGACGTACGAGATCAACGCGGGTGTGTACGTCTTCTCCCCGGAGTTCGCCTCGATGCTGCCCGAGCGGGGGGACCACGAGCGGACCACGTTCCCGCATCTGGCGCGGGAGCTGCGGCTTGCCGGGTATCCGATTCCGCAGGGTGCGTACTGGCGGGCCATCGACACCGCGAAGGATCTGACCGAGGCGGCGAAGGAGTTGGCGGCCCTGGGGCGCTGAGCGTCACGTCGCAGGAAGGGCCCGGCACTCACGTGCCGGGCCCTTCGCGTCTTCGGGTCAGCCGGTGGGCTGCTGTCCCAGAATGCCTCCCACCGGCTCAGCTACCCCAACAGGCCGCCTACCAGGCCCGGTTCACCGGAGGAGGAGCCTCCGGTGTCCGAGCCGCCTGTCGTGCCGCCGGTGCCGCCCGTGGAGCCGGTGCCGCCGGTCGGTCCCGAGCTGGTGCTGGGGGCGCCTCCGGTCGGGGAGGACTGCTGGGGCGGGGCCTGGCCGGTGCCCTGGGTCTGGCTGGGGGTGGTGGTGCTGGTGTCCTTGGTGGCGCCCGGGGTGGTGGCGGCGCCGGAGGGGCTGGCCGTGCCCGCCGTGGCGCCCTGGGTGGGCGAGGTGGAGGCGGACGGGGTCTTCTTGCGCTTGCCGGGTTCCTGCGGGAGCGGGGAGCCGGGGAGTTCGTTGCGCGGGGCTTCGCCCGGACCGGGGACGATGATGCGGTCGGCGTCGCGGACGGCACCGCCGAGCATCGAGCCGATCAGCAGGGTGAGACCGATGACGACGGCCGTGACGAGGGCACCTCGGCGCAGGACGTAGCGGCGCAGTTCCCAGAGGTCGGAGCGGGGTCCGAGGCGGCGCCAGGCGCTGCCGGCGAGGCGTCCGTCGATGGAGTAGACGGGGGCGCCGGCGATGATCAGCGGCGACCAGGCGGCGAGGTAGATGATGTCGGGCGCGTCGTAGACGGGGACGCTCTTCCAGCTGACGGTGAGCAGGAGCGCGGCGGAGAGCAGTGCGCCCACGGCGGCGCCGACGCGCTGCCAGCAGCCCAGGATCGTGAGGACGCCCACGATCACCTGGAGGAAGGCGATGACGAGACCGGAGCCGACGGGGTGCTGGAGGGCGAACTGGCGCAGTGGTTCGGCGACTTCCCAGGGGTGCAGGGTGTTGAGCCACTTGACCATGGAGCCGCGCTTGCCGCCGTCGAAGTAGACGGGGTCGCAGAGCTTGCCCATGCCGGCGTAGATGGAGATGAAGCCGAGGAAGATGCGCAGCGGGAGGAGGACGACGCCCAGGTTCATGCGGCGGCCCGGGTAGTAGGCGTGCCGCGCGGGGTCGACGCCGTGACGTCGGGGCGTGCCGGTGTCACCGGATCGCGCCGCGTCCTCGAACTCCTCGTCGCCGTAGGCGAGTTCCTCGTCGTAGGCGCTGCCGACGGTCCGCATGTCGGGCAGGAGGCGGGGTTCGTCGCCGTCGTAGGTGCGCTGGGCGCCGACGACGGGGGTCTCGACGGTCTGGGCCAACTCGTCGTCGTAGACGTCGATTCGGGGGATGACCTGAGTGGCTCCGGCGTCGGCGGCGGGCTCGTCGACCGGGCGGACGCCGCCGCCGCGCACGGCCTGGAGCAGGCGGTGGGCGCCGGTGTCGTCGGGGGCGGACTTGCCGCTCCAGACGACGGGGCGGCGGCGGGCCGCACCGGTGGCCGTGGTTCCCACGGCGGGCATCCGGGCGGTGTCCTCGGCGGCGCTCAAGTGCCGTGCGATCCGCGGGGATTGGGCGGCACGTCTCGTCGACGCGCCCAACTGCACGCGGAAGCTGGCGTGATTGACGATGACCTGCGCCGGATCGCTCGGCACCTTCACCATGCTCAGCGCGGGAGCGTCGTCGAATCCGGAATCGAATCCCGACGAGCGGTCCCCCGTGGGTGTGCGGGGTGTTCTGGTGTCCACACTCATCTAACCGAGTGACGTGTGTTTAGGACACTGCTTTGACTGCCCGGATGTGTCCGGACAGCGTCAAGCTTGCCCGCATCGCCCGAACGGAGGCGGGATTACCCCGTTCGAGTGACGATGCGGACCCCTGTTCAGGCCCGCCGACGAGCCGCCTCGCCCCCTCTTGGCTGCCGCCCTCGCACCGCTACGCGGCTTCGGACGACTGCGCCGGCCTCCGACCGGCGGGCTCCGCCTGTCTGAGCCGACTCCCGTCAGGCCCGCCGACGAGCCGCCTCGTACAGCACGACACCCGCTGCCACACCGGCGTTCAGCGACTCCGCGCCACCCGGCATCGGGATCCGCACCCGGAAGTCGCACGTTTCGCCGACCAGGCGGGACAGGCCCTTGCCCTCGCTGCCGACGACGATGACGACCGGGCCGCCGAGAGCCTCCAGGTCGCCGATCTCGTGCTCCCCGTCCGCGGCGAGGCCGACGACGGCGATGCCGGCCTTCTGGTACGCCTCCAAGGCGCGCGTCAGGTTGGTGGCGCGGGCGACGGGCGTACGGGCGGCCGTACCGGCGGACGTCTTCCAGGCACCGGCGGTCATGCCGGCCGCGCGGCGCTCGGGCACGACGACGCCGTGGCCGCCGAAGGCCGACACGGAGCGGACGACTGCGCCCAGGTTGCGCGGGTCGGTGACACCGTCCAGGGCCACGATCAGCGGGTCCTCGCCGTGGTCGTAGGCGGCGTTGGCGAGGTCCTCGGGGTGGGCGTACTCGTACGGCGGGACCTGGAGAACCAGGCCCTGGTGGTTGAGCCCGTTGGTCATACGGTCGAGCTCGGGGCGGGGGGCCTCCATGAGGTTGATGCCGCCGCGCTCGGCCGCGAGCTGGAGCGCCTCGCGCACCCGCTCGTCGTTGTCGATGAACTGCTGGACGTACAGCGTCACCGCGGGCACGCCCTCGCGCAGCGCCTCGACGACGGGGTTGCGGCCGACGACCATCTCGGACGTGCCCTTGCCACCCCGGCCGCGCGGCGTGGGACGGCGCGCGACCTGCTTGGCCTTGGCGTTCGCGATGCGGTTCGCCTTGTGCTTCTTGCGCAGCTCGGCGGGCGGCGTCGGACCCCTGCCTTCGAGGCCCTTGCGTCGCTGGCCGCCACTGCCGACCTGCGCGCCCTTCTTGCCGGACATGCGGCGGTTGTTCGCGGCCATGACCTACCTGTTCTCTACGGAAGTAATACGTACGTCTATGCAGTGTGCCGCCCGGAGGGCCGGGCGGCACAATCGATCAAGAAAGCGGGCTAGCGCGGACCGAGGGTCCAGCGCGGTCCCTGGGGGCCGTCCTCGATGGACAGGCCCGACTGGTTGAGCTGGTCGCGGATGGCGTCCGCGGTGGCCCAGTCCTTGCGGCCGCGGGCCGACTCGCGCTGGTCGAGGACGAGTCGTACGAGGCTGTCGACCACACCGTGCAGGTCTTCGCCGCGGTTGTCCTCGCCGGCCCAGTGGGCGTCGAGCGGGTCGAGGCCGAGGACGCCGAGCATGGCGCGGACCTCGGCGAGGCGGGCCACGGCGGCTTCCTTGTCGTCGGCGGCCAGCGCGCTGTTGCCCTGGCGGACCGTGGTGTGGACGACGGCGAGTGCCTGCGGGACGCCCAGGTCGTCGTCCATGGCCTCGGCGAAGGCGGGCGGGACCTCGGCGGAGGGCTCGACGGTGCCGGCCTTCTCGACGACGCGCTGTACGAAGCCCTCGATGCGCGCGAACGCCGACTCGGCCTCGCGCAGGGCCTCCTCGCTGTACTCGATCATCGAGCGGTAGTGCGGGGTGCCGAGGTAGTAGCGCAGGACGATCGGGCGCCACGTCTTGACCATCTCGGAGACGAGGACGCTGTTGCCGAGCGACTTCGACATCTTCTCGCCGCTCATGGTGACCCAGGCGTTGTGCACCCAGTACGCGGCGAAGTCGTCGCCGTAGGCCTTGGCCTGGGCGATCTCGTTCTCGTGGTGCGGGAAGATCAGGTCGAGGCCGCCACCGTGGATGTCGAAGGCGGAACCGAGGTACTTGTGGGCCATGGCCGAGCACTCCAGGTGCCAGCCGGGGCGGCCACGGCCCCACGGGGTCTCCCAGTCGGGCTCGCCCGGCTTGGTCGCCTTCCACAGTGCGAAGTCACGGGGGTCGCGCTTGCCGGTCTCGCCGTCCGCGGCGGGCTGGAGCAGGTTGTCCAGCTCCTGGTTGGACAGCTGGAGGTAGCCCGGGAAGGAGCGCACGTCGAAGTAGACGTTGCCGTCCGACTCGTAGGCGTGACCGCGCTCGATGAGGCCGCGCATCATCTCGATCATCTCGGGGACGTGCCCGGTGGCACGCGGCTCGTACGTCGGCGGGAGGCAGCCGAGGGCTTGGTAGCCGTCGTTGAACGCCCGCTCGTTCTCGTAGCCGATGGACCACCAGGGGCGGCCCTGGTCGTGCGACTTTGCGATGATCTTGTCGTCGATGTCGGTGACATTGCGGATGAACGTGACGTCGTAGCCGCGGTACTCGAACCAGCGGCGCATGATGTCGAAGTTCAGACCGGACCGGATGTGCCCGATGTGCGGTGCGGCCTGCACGGTGGCACCACAGAGGTAGATCGAGACACAACCCGGAACGAGCGGGGTGAAATCACGGATCTGCCGGGCGCTGGTGTCGTACAGCCGAATAGTCACGAGACAAGGGTAGTGGGCCCCGGGTAGTGCCTTGCGCGCGTTCCGCTCAAGGGGACGTATTCGTGACGTTGTCGGTCAGCCGACCCGTACGACCAGCGCCGTGGCGATCGCCATGAGGCCCTCGTCGCGGCCGGGGAACCCCAGCCCGTCCGTGGTCGCGCCCGACACCGACACCGGTGCTCCGGCCGCCTCCGAGAGGATCTTCTGGGCCTCGTCGCGACGCTTGCCGATCTTCGGACGCGGCCCTACGACCTGTACGGCGATGTTGCCGATCCGGAAGCCCGCGGCGTTCACGATCCGGGCCGCCTCCGTCAACAAGGTGATCCCGGACGCACCCGACCACTCGGGGCGCCCCGTGCCGAAGTGCTGCCCCAGGTCACCGAGGCCCGCCGCCGAGAACAGCGCGTTGCACGCGGCGTGGGCGACGACGTCGGCGTCGGAGTGGCCGGCCAGACCCGGGCCCTCGCCCTCCCACTTGAGGCCGGCGCACCACAGCTCGCGGCCCTCTTCGAAGGCGTGGATGTCGGTGCCGATGCCGACCTGCGGCAGTGGCATCCCCGCGAAGGCGTCAGAAGCCATCGTTGAGCCTCCTGCGCGCCAGGACCGCTTCCGCGAGGACCAGGTCCAGGGGGCGGGTGACCTTGAAGGCCTCTTCGTGGCCGGGGACGACCACGACCGTCTCGCCGAGCTGCTCGATCATGCTCGCGTCGTCGGTGACGTTGTCGGTGACCGTCTCGTGGGCGCGGATCAGCGTCGCGCGGTCGAAGCCCTGGGGCGTCTGGACGGCGCGGAGGCGGGCGCGCTCCGGGGTGGCGACGACGGGCTCGGGGTCGCCCGGGACGGTGGCCGGCTCGACCTCCTTCACCGTGTCGGCGAGGGGCAGTGCGGGCACGACGGCCGTGGCGCCCTCTCGTACGGCGTCGATGACCGCGTCCACCGTGTCCACGGGGACCAGCGGGCGGGCGGCGTCGTGGACGAGGACGATGTCGTAGTCCGGCGGCAGGGCGTCCAGGCCGAGCTTCACGGAGTCCTGGCGTTCCTTGCCGCCCGGGACGACCAGGAAGTCGGTGCGCTCGGGAAGGGCGTGGGCGTCGAGGAGGCTCTTGACCTCGGCGGCGCCGTCGGGCGGTGCCACGACGACGACCAGGGAGACCGCGCGGGATGCGGCCATCGCACGGACCGCGTGGATCAGCATGGGGGTGCCGTTCAGCGCGCGGAGCGCCTTGGGGGCGCCCGGGCCAAGTCGTACGCCCCGGCCGGCGGCCGGAATCACGACCGCCGTGCGGACTTCGGCGCGCGAAGGGCGCGAATCGTCAGACATCGGTTCCTGTCAGGTTTGTGTGCTCGGCCAAGGTGGGTAGGCCAGACAGCGTGCCGGGCGCGACGCCTTGACCGGACCCTTCCGTGACACCGGTCGAGCCTGCTGCCCGGGCCCGGCACGCCAAGTATCGGGGCTTGCCCCCGAAGATGTGAGCGCCGGGACAGAGTCGGTCCGTGCAGGACGGAATCAGCATCCGGGCGTGAACATGCCGCAGCGCCCGGCGACAATGGTTACGTCATCGGGCACCGCGGCATTTCTTTGCAGCGTTTCTCTTTTCAGAGGACGCGGCAATGTGCTGAGCCGAACCTGGCGGCAGCGTGCGTCGTCAGGACGCGAGGACCTCGTCGAGCAGGGCCTCGGCCTTGTCCTCGTTCGTGTTCTCCGCGAGGGCGAGCTCGCTCACCAGGATCTGGCGGGCCTTGGCGAGCATGCGCTTCTCACCTGCGGAAAGTCCGCGCTCACGCTCACGACGCCACAGGTCACGCACGACTTCCGCGACCTTGATGACATCGCCGGAGGCGAGCTTCTCCAGATTTGCCTTGTAACGACGCGACCAGTTCGTGGGCTCCTCGGCGTACGGCGCGCGCAGCACCTCGAAGACCCGGTCCAGCCCGTCCTGACCGACCACATCACGCACGCCGACGAACTCCGCATTGTCCGCTGGCACACGTACCGTCAGGTCACCCTGGGCGACCTTCAGCACCAAGTAGGTCTTGTCCACGCCTTTGATCTGGCGAGTTTCGATAGCCTCGATCAGCGCGGCCCCGTGATGGGGATAGACCACGGTGTCGCCAACCTTGAACGTCATGTGACAGGTACCCCTTCCGTGGCTATCCAGGGTAACACGGAAACTGCGGGTTCTGAATGGCGTTTTCGCAGGTCAGGGCATATCTCGGGGCTTGACAACAACAACAGGAACGTGCTGCGGAGGCCGAGCGGAAGAAGGTATTCGCAGGTCGGAGCGGCTCTCCGGGGGAGGTGAAACGCGTACGTTACACACATCCGGAGGCCCTTCAGCGTAGACGAACGTCCCCATATGTCTGGTTCCAGGTGTGCGACTTCCGCTACTCCGTTCGACGCCGGGAGTCGCTTCCGCGCCGTTTCCGGAATTGATCACTCGCAATGGTGAGCACCCACCGGATCAGCCCGTGATCAATTTCGTGGGCGATCGCGATTTCCTTCACGGAAGATTTGCGAGCGGGTGCGGAGGAGTCTTATGTGAATGACGGACGAGTGCGGACTCAAAGTGACTCGTGGGTCACTTGTGGGGGTGGTGACTAGCCCCTGCGGTGCGGAAGACGGCCCGTTGGGGAGGGTCGGGTGCGGTGACGCGGGAACGGCTCGGTAACCTAAGGCCGCTGACAGACACTTAGGGCGGCTTTATTCGCCCGCTCCGTTCGAGTCAAGGAGTTGCCGCCGCCGTGAGCAGCAGCCTTCGACGCGGTGCCCTAGCGGCCGCCGCCATCGCGTTCTCGATCGCCTCGCTCTCCGCGTGTGCGGCCGGCAACAACGCCCAGACCCTGGAGGTCAAGCCGGACAACGCGGCCACCTCCGTCGGCGACATCAAGATCCAGAACGCCGTCGTGATCACCCAGCCCGACCTGGAGTCGACGGGGCCGGCCGTGATCTCCGCGACCCTGTTCAACAGCGGCCCCACCGCCGAGACGCTGGACTCGGTCACCGTGGACGACGCCGGCAAGACCGCCGAGCTCACCGCCGCCAAGGGGAAGGGCAAGCTGACCATCCCGGCCGGCGGCTCCCTCGTCATCGGCGGTGCGGGCAACGCCTCCGCGGTCCTGTCCAGCAGCCGTGAGGCGGTCCAGGACGGCGACGCGCAGAAGATCATCTTCACCTTCAGCAAGACCGGTGCGGTGAGCCTGCGGGCCTTCGTGGTGCCGGCCAAGAGCTTCTTCGAGAAGTGGGGCCCCACCGAGGTCCCCGAGGCGCCGGGCACGGGCGAGAGCACCTCGCCCTCCCCGACCGGGTCGGCCACCGACACGGCCTCGCCTTCGGCGACGGAGACCGCGACCGACGCGGCATCGGCATCCGCCACGGCGACCGAGAGCGCTGCCGCCGGGCACTGAGCGGTCGTACGACGACCGTCTGGTCGTAGACGAAAGGGCGGGACCTCTTCGGAGGTCCCGCCCTTTCGTCGTCGTACGGCTTACGGTTTACGGCTCGAACTTGTAGCCCAGGCCCCTGACCGTCACCAGATACCTGGGCGCGCCCGGGTCCGGTTCGATCTTGGCGCGCAGGCGCTTGACGTGGACGTCGAGGGTCTTGGTGTCGCCGACGTAGTCGGCGCCCCAGACGCGGTCGATGAGCTGCATGCGGGTCAGGACGCGGCCCGCGTTGCGCAGGAGCATCTCCAGCAGGTCGAACTCCTTGAGGGGCAGATCGACCTTGGAGCCGGAGACCGTGACCACGTGACGGTCCACGTCCATCCGGACCGGGCCGGCCTCCAGCGCGGCGGGGCTGACCTCCTCGGGCTCGCCGCGGCGGCGCAGGACGGCCCGGATACGGGCGACCAGTTCACGGGACGAGAAGGGCTTGGTGACGTAGTCATCGGCTCCTATTTCCAGTCCGACGACCTTGTCGATCTCACTGTCCTTGGCGGTCACCATGATGACGGGCACGTTGGAGCGGCCGCGCAGCTGACGGCAGACCTCGGTGCCCGGCAGGCCGGGCAGCATCAGGTCGAGGAGGACGAGGTCGGCGCCGTTGCGCTCGAACTCGTCGAGTCCGTCGGGGCCCGTGGTCGCGACCGCGACCTCGAAGCCCTCCTTGCGGAGCATGTACGACAGGGCGTCGGAGAAGGACTCCTCGTCCTCGACGACAAGCACTCGGGTCACGGAAGGACCTCCGGGGCGGGAAGCGGTTCGTACGGGGATGGGTCGGGTCCGTCCTCATCATCGAGGTCGGCCGGGTGATGTGCACGGTCGCGGGCAGCCCCCGCCTCCGGCAGCCGCAGGGTGAACGTGGAGCCTTGTCCCTCCGAGCTCCACACCGTGACCTCCCCGGCATGGGAGGCGGCCACGTGCTTGACGATCGCCAGGCCCAGGCCCGTGCCGCCGGTGGCACGGGAGCGGGCCGGGTCGACGCGGTAGAAGCGCTCGAAGATGCGCTCCTTGTCCTTGTCGGAGATGCCTATGCCCTGGTCGGTCACGGCGATCTCGATGAGGTCCCCGCCGGGCGCGGTCACCCGGCGGGCGGCTATGCCGACGCGGGTGCGGGCCGGGGAGTAGTTCACGGCGTTCTCGACGAGGTTGCCGAGGGCGGCGGCGAGCTGGCCGCGGTTGCCCCAGATCCTGAGATCCGCGGTGCCGCCGGCGGCCATGGTGATCTGCTTGGCGCCTGCCTGGTGGCGGCAGCGGTCGATGGCCTCGGCGACGAGTTCGTCGATCCGGACCGGCTCGGCGTCCTCCAGGGGGTCGTCGTTCTGGACCCGGGAGAGGTCGATGAGCTCCTGGACCAGGTTGGTGAGCCGGGTCGCCTCTATCTGCATACGGCCGGCGAAGCGCGTCACCGCCTCGGGGTCGTCGGAGGCGTCCATGACGGCCTCCGACAGCAGGGAGAGGGCGCCGACCGGGGTCTTGAGCTCGTGGCTGACGTTCGCGACGAAGTCGCGGCGTACCGCCTCGATGCGGCGGGCCTCGGTGAGGTCCTCGACCAGGAGGAGGACCAGCCGCGAGCCGAGGGGGGCGACTCGGGCGGAGACCGCGAGGGCCTCGCCTCGTCCGGTTCCCCTTCTCGGCAGATCCAGTTCGACCTGTCGTATCTCTCCGTCTCTCCTGGTGTCGCGGGCCATCTGCAGCATGGGCTCGACGGCGAGTTTGCCGCCGCGGACCAGGCCGAGGGCGTAGGCGGCCGAGCTGGCCTTGACGACACCGTCGGCCTCGTCGAGGACGACGGCGGAGGAGCGGAGGACGGACAGGACGGTGTCCACGCCCGGCGGGAGCACCGGGTCGGTGTGCAGCGAGGTACGGGTGGGTCGCTTCTGTTCCCGCTCGCTGAAGCGGAACGCCAGCATGGCGATCACGCCGGTAAGTGCTCCGGCGATCGCTGCCACTGCGGCGACCGCCGCGTTCACGTCCATGCGTCCAGGTTAGGCACGCGATCGCTCCTGGCCACAGCCTTCGAGGTGCGAGCTCGAACACTCGTCGCCCAGAGTTCACCTTGGAGCCAGTGTTGGTTCATTTGGGGTGACGGAAATCGACGCGTACAGGGCCGAACGTGGGAGCGTGGGGTTCACAGCGCCGGTCGTCGGACGTTTCCGGTGGCTGGTTCTGGCCCCCGGAACCCCCGAGGCAGACGTAAGAGAGGGATCCCTGATGCGGGACGCGTACCACGAGGAACTTGACTCGATCGGCGACGGTCTGGTGGAGATGGCCCGGCTGGTGGGGTCGGCGATCGGGCGCGCCACGACGTCCATCCTCGACTCCGACCTGAAGCTGGCCGAAAGCGTCATCGAGGCCGACCAGAAGGTGGACGACCTCCAGCACGAGCTGGAGGCGCGGGCCATAGCCCTGCTGGCCAGGCAGCAGCCGGTGGCCACGGACCTCCGTATCGTCGTCACCTCCCTGCGGATGTCGGCGGACCTGGAGCGCTCGGGCGACCTCGCCCAGCACGTGGCGAAGCTCGCCCGGCTGCGCTTCCCGGAGCGGGCCATCCCGCACGACCTGCACGCCACGATCCTGGAGATGGGTCAGCTCGCCCAGCGCCTGATGGCGAAGGCGGCGGAGGTCATCATCACCAAGGACGTCGACCTCGCGCTCCAGCTGGAGCAGGACGACGACGAGATGGACCTGCTGCACCGCACCCTCTTCCAGCACCTGCTGGACGACCGCTGGAAGCACGGCATCGAGACGGCGGTGGACGTCACCCTGCTGGGCCGCTACTACGAGCGGTTCGCCGACCACGCGGTGTCGGTGGCCAAGCGGGTGGTGTTCCTGGTGACGGGTGAGCACGCGGACGATCTGCAGGCGGACATCCAGCCGGCGACGGGGGTGGAGGGGGCCTGAGTCCCAGGCCTCCCGGGGGTGCGCGAGGGCCCGGCTCCTGTGTGGAACCGGGGTGTGCGGGGCCTGCTCGGGGCGCGTGCAAGCCTCAGTGCGCCGTTGATGCGACCTCGTGGGCGGGCATGCAATGGGGACAGGGTCTGTGCCGAGAGTCAGACCCTTGCCTCGAGGAGGGACCCATGGCCGAATCCCCCAGCACCCCCACGCCCGACCCCACGCAGGAACGCGGGACCGAGCAGCCCGCCGAGATCAGGAACCTGATGCTGATAGGCGCGTGCGGCTGCGGCTCGGGCTGCGGGTGCGGGTGCCAGTCGGGCAATCCGTGCCAGTGCGGCTGACGTCGCGCTTCTTGTCGTACGACGGTGAGGGCCCCGGTGATCGCGCCGGGGCCCTTCGCGTGGGCGGGCACGGGTGCGCGGGTCAGGTGCCCGGGGTTTGGGTGACCGTGAGGAGGACTTCCGTGGTGGGCCGGAGGGTGCTGATGTCGCCGGGCTTCGTCTGCAGGGCGATGTCGACGGTCTCCGGATCTCCGCCGAAGCCGGTGCGCTGCTGCTCGACGAGGACGGCGGGCGCGTAGATCTGGGGGACGTCGCCGCACAGGCCGAGTTCGGCGGGAGGCGTGCCGACGTCACCGGTGAGGAAACGGCCGTCGGCGAGGTGGGTGAACCCGGTCGTCACGATCTTGTTCTGTACGAGGTAGGCGCGCATCGCCTTCGCGGTGCTGCGGAAGGCGACGGCCAGGTCGACGTCTCCGATCCTGGTGGCGGGGTGGGTGACGTAGTGGACGTCCCGGGCAGCGGCCGGCATCGGCAGGCCCACGATGTCGAGCTCCACCTCCAACGGCACATCGCTGCCCTCGCAGGCCCGCGCGTCCGCGAACGGATACCCCTTGTCCGCGGCCACGAGCCAACCGCCCACCGTCAGTACCGCCGCGGCGAACCCGCCGCCGACCGCCCACCACATGTGTCGCATGGGGCGCACGGTAGTGGGCGGGGCGGGTGTGCGGTCATGGAATTGTCCGGGGGTTGGCGGACTCCTTGCCTGCTCAGAACCGTTCCTTCCACCACGGGACGTCGGGCGAGGAGCAGGGCAGGACGCGGGCCCGGCGCAGGATGACGGCGTCGAGGTCGTGGAGGAGGGCGCGGAGTTCGCGGGCGGACCTGGTGGGGAGGGCGTGGAGCACCTGTTCGAGGTGGTCGCGGAAGTACCCCGGGTCGCATCCGCACTCGGGGATGCCGCAGGTGTCGACGTCGCGGGTCAGACGGGCGAGAGGACCGTGCGCGAGGGCGGCCCAGTACCGGAACGCACCGTCCGTGTCCCCCGGCGAGAAGCGTCGGTGTTCGAGCCTGCGGATGTCGGCGGCACAGCCCGCGGAGATCCGGCCGATACGGGGACGGGGGTGCCGGGAACGTCGTACCCGTACCGGCGTCGCGGCCCGTATCGCGGAGGGGCGCCTACGCGGCATCGCCCTTTCGGTGGTGAGTCATGCGCGCAGGTTACCGGGGCGGGTGAGCCGGCCGCGCAGGGATTCGAAGAGCGCGCCCAGGGCGAGGGACTGGACCAGCGCCGCGAGCACGATGCTGCCGACGAACAGCCCGGGCATGCTCTCCCCCATCACCGCCGCACCGAGCGCCGCGATCGGCACATACGCCGGGAGCGTCAGCATCGCCGGCCACACCCAGATCATCGACCCGGACACATCGGAGTACAGCGGCTCGGAGGCGGCGACCACCAGCGCGACCCCGACGACGGCGAGGTAGGCGAGCGAGGCGGGGTTGGCGAAGGTGAGACGGGTGAGGGTGCGGAGCGGGCGGGCGTTCATCGGTGGGTCCCCCTGTGAGTGGTCGTGTGACTTCATGGTGGGGGTGGGGTGGGGGGTGAGGCGTGAGTAGCGGTACTCACCGTCGTACTCATCCGGGAGCAGGACGGTGCGGGCGGCCACTGCCGAGCGGCGTCGGACGGCCGAGGGGCGGCCCGGGAGTCGCGACCTGCTCGTCGCTGCCCGCCGCCTGGACCGCTACGCGCCGGGGGCCCGGTACTGGATCTGCCCGGCTTTGTGCAGGGCGTCCATGGTTTCGTCGACGGTCAGGAGAACGGTCGTCTCGAACGAGCTGAGTGCGCCGCCTCCGCTGATCGCCAGGGCGACGGCGGCCATGGAGACGTTGTCGGGGGCCTCCCACAAGTTGTAGCCGTCGCGGGTGCCGAACGCGTACCAGAAGCCGTGGAGCTTGCCGCCGATCGACTCGATGTACGACTGAGCGGCCTTTGCGCGGTCCTCGGGGTGGCCGATGAGCCTCGCCCAGGTCTCCGGCGTGTAGCTGAACCTCGACAGATAGAGCGGCATCATGTATCCCTTTCGTCCCAGCCAGGGATCCCCCACAGGGTGAGATACCGCCCCGAGGCCGCGCGTATCTCCCCCGAACGGCCGGGATGATGACCGGCATGCATGTGCGGGCGGCTTGAGCGATGACCTGGGCCGGCCGCCTCCAGGGTGAGTCCGTCACTGACGGCCCAGGGAGGGCCCGAGGCCACCGAAAAGCCCCCCGCCCGCAGGGAAACCGCGGGTGGGGGGCTTTAGTGCGTCGCGTTACTTCTTCTTGCCCTGATTCTTGACCGCCTCGATGGCCGCCGCGGCCGCGTCGGGGTCGAGGTAGGTGCCGCCCGGGTTGAGGGGCTTGAAGGCGGCGTCGAGTTCATAGGACAGCGGGATGCCCGTGGGGATGTTCAGGCCGGAGATCGCCTCGTCGGAGATGCCGTCCAGGTGCTTGACCAGGCCGCGGAGGCTGTTGCCGTGGGCCGCGACCAGGACCGTGCGGCCCGTGAGGAGGTCGGGGACGATGCCGTCGTACCAGTACGGGAGCATGCGCGTCACGACGTCCTTGAGGCACTCCGTCCTCGGGCGGAGCTCCGGCGGGATCGTCGCGTAGCGCGGGTCGTCCGACTGGGAGTACTCCGTGCCGTCCTCGAGCGCGGGCGGCGGGGTGTCGTAGGAGCGGCGCCAGAGCATGAACTGCTCCTCGCCGAACTCCGCGAGGGTCTGCGCCTTGTCCTTGCCCTGGAGGGCGCCGTAGTGACGCTCGTTCAGGCGCCACGAGCGGTGGACCGGGATCCAGTGGCGGTCCGCGGACTCCAGCGCGAGCTGTGCCGTGCGGATGGCGCGCTTCTGGAGGGACGTGTGGACCACGTCGGGGAGGAGATCGGCGTCCTTCAGGAGCTCGCCACCGCGGACTGCCTCCTTCTCGCCCTTCTCGTTCAGGTTCACGTCCACCCAGCCGGTGAACAGGTTCTTCGCGTTCCACTCGCTCTCGCCGTGGCGGAGGAGGATCAGCTTGTACGGTGCGTCGGCCATGCGTATGAGCGTAATCCACCGACTCGATCGCTTGTGCCTCCGTTCGGCAGACGGACGGCGGACGAACGGTTGACGGGATCTGTTAATTGAGTGGTCCTCCCGAGCACGCCGATTGTAAGTTGCCGTTGCCGCCAGGGACGCTTACATCATTTCGGGGGATCCGCCATGTCACCAGCCACCTTGAGACGTGCCCTCAGGGAATCCGTCTCCGGGCTCCCCCGCGAGTTCTGGTGGCTGTGGACCAGCACCCTCGTCAACCGGCTCGGTGCCTTCGTCGCCACCTTCATGGCGCTCTACCTCACGCTCGACCGCGGGTACTCCGCCGCCTACGCCGGTCTCGTCGCCTCCCTGCACGGTCTGGGCGGTGTCGTCTCGTCCGTCGGGGCCGGTGTCATGACGGACCGGCTGGGGCGGCGGCCCACGCTGCTCATCGCCCAGGCCTCCACCGCCGCCTCCGTCGCCCTGCTCGGCTTCATGCACCACCCGGTCGCCATCGCCGCCGTCGCCTTCCTCGTCGGTATGACGAGCAACGCCTCGCGGCCCGCCGTGCAGGCGATGATGGCCGACCTCGTGCGGCCCGAGGACCGGGTGCGCGCCTTCTCGCTCAACTACTGGGCGATCAACCTCGGGTTCGCCATCTCCTCCATGGCCGCCGGGTTCATCGCCGAGTTCAGCTACCTCGCCGGCTTCCTCATCGAGGCCGGCATGACGGCCGCCTGCGCGATCGTGATCTTCCTGAAGCTGCCCGAGTCACGGCCCGAACGCACACCCACCGAGAAGGCGGCGGACAACGAGGTCGGGCTCGGCACCGTGCTCCGCGACGGGCGCTACATGAGTGTCGTCGGGCTGTCCTTCCTCATCGCCCTCGTCTTCCAGCAGGGCTCGGTCGGACTGCCGGTGGCGATGGGCGAGGCCGGGTTCACACCCGCCGACTACGGCATGGCGATCGCCGTCAACGGCATCCTCATCGTCGCCCTGCAGATCCCGGTCACCCGGTTCATCCAGCACCGCGATCCGCGCCGGCTGCTCGTCATCTCGGCCCTGCTCGCCGGATACGGCTTCGGGCTCACCGCCTTCGCCGGCTCCATCGGCGTCTTCGCCCTCACGGTCTGCGTCTGGACCCTCGCCGAGATCGTCAACGCCCCCACCCAGACCAGCCTGGTCGTCCGCCTCTCCCCCGTGCACGGCCGCGGCCGCTACCAGGGCATGTACACCCTGTCCTGGGCCGTCGCCTCCCTCGTCGCCCCGCTGATGTCCGGCCTGATCATCGACCACTACGGCGCGGAGTGGCTGTGGGGACTGTGCGCGGTCGTCGGCACCCTGGCCGCGGTGGGGTACGGCGTGCTGATGCGGCGGCTGCCCACCGAGGACCCGGCCCCGGCCGAGCCGCCGGTCACGGCCAAGACCGAAGTCAGCGCAGCCTGATCCCGGTGACCGCCAGGCCCTGCCAACGGTCCTGACCTGGTATCCCCTGCCCGTCGACTTTCCCTTACCCCGGCGGAGACACGTTTCCCGGCGGTATACAGGAAGTCGCGGGGGGCCGCCGGGGCCGCTGGGGTGGGAGACGGGCATGTCCGACAGTTCCGAGCCGATCTTCATCAGCTACGCCGGTCCGGACAAGGAGTGGGCGGAGTGGGTGGCCTGGCACCTCCAGGAGAACGGCTACCAGGTGGAGCTCGACCGCTGGCACTGGCGCACCGGCGACGACTTCGTGACGAAGATGAGCCGGGCGCTCGACCAGGCGTCCGCCGTCGTCGCCGTCTTCTCCCCGCGCTACTTCGAGGCGGGGCGGTACACCGAGGAGGAGTGGACCTCCGCGATCGCCCGGCGGGGCCGCTACGTCCCGCTGGTCGTCGAGCCCCTGGAGGACGGCCAGTTGCCGGCGATCCTCGCGCCCCGGCTCCGCAAGGACCTGCACGGACTGAGCGAGCCGGATGCCCTCAAAGCCCTCCTCGACGCCGTACGGGGACCGGCGCGGCCCACCCGCCCGCCGGCCTTCCCCGGCGCCGCGGCCACACCGTCCGCGCCGCCCGCCCCGCACGGCCCGCAGCCGCCGTTCCCACCCCGCACCGGCGGCGGCCCCGCCGTGTGGGACGTACGCGACCGCCGGCGCAACCCGCACTTCACCGGCCGTGAAGCCGTCATCGACGAGGTCCGCGGCAAACTGCTGGCCGAACGCCACGCCGCCGTCCAGGCACTGCGCGGCACGGGTGGCATCGGCAAGACTCTGGTGGCTCTGGAGTACGCCTTCCGGCACGCCGCCGACTACGACCTCGTCTGGTGGGTCGACGCCGAACAGAGCGAGCAGGTGGTGGCCCGCTACGCCGAACTCGCGGCCCGCGTGGACGTGGCCAAGCCGGAGGCGGGCGTCGAGTTCAACGCCCGGTACGCGATGGAGTACCTGCGCACCCGGGACCGCTGGCTGATCATCCTGGACAACGCGGAGGATCCGGAGCAGCTGCGGAGCTGGTTGCCGGAGGGCGGCGGGCACGTGCTGATCACGGCTCGCGATCCGGCGTGGAGCGGGATCGTGCCGGGGCTGTCGCTGGGGGTGTTCAGCCGGGAGGAGTCGGTTGCGTACCTGAGGGGTCAGCTGCCGGCCCTGACCGACGATCAGGCGGACGCGCTGGCCGAGGCCCTGGGCGACCTGCCGCTCGCGCTGGCGCAGGCGGCGGGGGTCATGCGGGGCGGGATTCCGGCGGACCGGTATCTGGAGCTGCTCAGGACGAACACGGCCCAGCTTCTCGGTCGCAGCAACCTGCCGGACTATCCCGCGTCCCTGGCCGCCACGGTCACGATCGCCGCGGAACGTCTGGAGGCGGACCATCCGGGGGCCGTCGCGGTACTGCGGCTCGCCGCGTTTCTGGGACCCGAGCCGATTCCTACGTCGTGGCTGATCACGGCGCGCGGCTCGCTGGCGAGTGTCCCGGGGGACGAGGACGACATCTTCTGGCCGGAGAGCGCACTGACGCCGCTCGCTCGGTATGGGCTGGCGGAGGTGGGGGCGGATGTGTTTCAGGTGCATCGGCTGACGCAGGCGGTGGTGCGTCAGTCCGTCGGCGAGCCCGACACCCTGCACGACGACGCGGCGGCCCTGCTGACCGCGGTCGATCCCGGCGACCCCGAGCTGCCCGCGACCTGGCCGCGCTGGGCGGCCCTCGTCCCGCATCTGACAGCGACGCTGCCGATCCTGAGCACCCGCCCCCGACTTCGCCCCACGCTGCTGGGCGCCGCCCGCTACCTCGTACGCAGCGCCCAGTACCACTCGGGCCGCAGCTTGGCCGGAACCGTGCACGAGACATGGTCGGCTTCCCTGGGACAGGACCACCCCGATACCTTGCGCGCTGCCCACATGGTGACCTGGGCCCTGGACGGCCTGGGTGAGTACGCGCAGACCCTGCCCCTGGTCGAGGACGTCCTGGAACGGCGTCGGCGGGTGTTGGGCGAGGACGACCTCGACACACTCAGTTCGGGTCACGACCTGGCCGTCACCCTGGGCAGGCTGGGCCGAAAGCAGGAGTCGCTCGTCGTGCACCAGGAAATCCACGAGCGCCAACAAGCCACTCTGGGCAAGGAGCATCCCTCGACGCTGAGAACCGCTCAGGGCTTGGCTGTCGCCCTGGGTTCCGTCGGCCGACGGGAAGAGGAGCGCACCATCCTCGTCGAGGTCGTGGAACTGCAGCGTTCATCCCTGGGCGCCGACCATCCCGACACCCTCGACAGCTCGCACAACCTCGCTATCGCGCTGATCCATCTCCGCCAGTTCCGCGAAGCCCACCGTCTTCTCACCGACGTCGTGGAGCGGCAACGAGCCGTGCTCGGCAGGGATCATCCCGGCACGCTCGACACCTGCCACACCCTCGGTGTCGCGCTGCACCACCTCGGCCGGCACGACGAGGCTCATGACGTGCTGGCCGACGCCCTGGAGCGCCAGCGGCACACACTGGGCGACGACCACCCCGACGCCCTCGACACGGCCGACAGCCTCGGCGGCGTGCTCACCGAGCTGGGCCGGTATGCCGAGGCCGAGCAGCTTCTCAGGGACACGAGGACGCGGGTGCGAAGGGTCATGGGAGAGGGCCACGCACTCTACAGAACGGTTACGCACAAACTGGCCGACGCTCTCGGAGCCCGCGGACGAAACTTCGAGGCCGCCAAAGTGAGGGCGTCCGTCCAGCGCAAGGGCACCTCGAAGAAGCGGAAGTCCTGACCCCTCACGGATGCATCCGCGCCCCCTTCACCACCTTGTCCACTCCATTCCGTGCCCCATACACAGCCATCCCCACCACATCCAACTCCCCCGTCCCCACGGCCCTCACCGCCGCCCGGTTGTCCCGGTCGTTGCCCGTCGAGAACAGGTCGCTCGTGAAGACCGAGCACGGCAGCCCACGGGACACAGCCTTCGCATGGGCCGCCGTCAACGTCTCCTTCGTCCCCTCGAAAACCATCACCGGCTGCCGGAACATCGGCAGATAGACCACCTCGTCGGCGTCCTCGTACGGCTCCCCGACCACCTCGGGAACCACCGTGCCGAGGCCGCTGACCAGGAACGCGGTGACGTTCAGCCGCTGCCACGGCTCCAGGTCCTCCCGCAGCAGGACGGCGATCTTCGTATCGAATCGGATGGGTGCTTCGCTCATGCCATGAGACTGCCGGGCGGCCCACGACACCGTCTTGTACGTTCTTTGCATGGCCACCCGGCAGACCGTCTCCGCCTGGCGCCCCGCCGTCCCGGGCGTCGTGGAGGTCTTCCACGCTCACTTCACCGGGTACGCCTACCCGATGCACGTCCATGACGCGTGGACGCTGCTGATCGTGGACGACGGGGCCGTACGGTACGACCTCGACCGGCACGAGCACGGCACCCCGCACGACACGGTGTCCCTGCTGCCGCCGCACGTCCCGCACAACGGCTCCCCCGTCACGCCGGACGGTTTCCGCAAGCGGGTCATCTATCTCGACACCTCGCTGCTGGGCGAGGATCTCGTCGGGTCCGCCGTCGACACCCCCGATCTGCGGGATCCCCTGCTGCGGCAGCGCGTCGGGCAGTTGCACCAGGCCCTCGACCATGCCGGCGACGAGCTGGAGGCCGCGAGCAGGCTGACGTTCATCGGGGAACGGCTCACCGCTCAGCTGCGGCCGCGCCTGGTCACCGACGTCCCGCGCGCCGACCCCGCCCTCGCCCGCCGACTGCGCGAGCTCCTCGACGAGCGGGTGGTCGAGGGGATCACCCTGGACGAGGCCGCCGCGCTGGTGCACGCGCATCCCGCCCACCTGGTACGGGCGTTCAGCACCGCCTACGGCATCGCGCCGCACCAGTACCTCAACTCCCGCCGCGTCGACCGCGCTCGGCGGCTGCTCCTCGACGGGGTGCGGCCGAGCGAGGTGGCCACCTCCACCGGCTTCTTCGACCAGTCCCATCTCACCCGGCACTTCAGGAAGTTGGTGGGGGTCACGCCGGGGAGGTACACGAAGGGAGGGTGAGACTTCGGATCGAGGCAGCTCGGCAGCCTTAAGCGGACGTCCGTTCGAGAGGTTCGGCGGAAGACGCCCGTCCGGTGATCAGTGCCGCTTAGCGTCGGTCCATGGACAACTCAGAGGACACACAAGGCACTTCACAGCCCGACCGCACCTTGAGAGTCAGACGTTTCTCGACCGCCGTCGTCGGCGCGGCCGCCCTGGTCGCCCTCAGCGTCGGCGCCGCCCTCGCGGCGACCTCGGACGAGGAGCCCACCGCCGAACCCTCCGTGGAGATCAGCGTCCCGGCGGACGGGGGCACGGGCGGCTCCGGCTCCGACGGCGGCACCACCGGCGGCAGCGGCCCGAGCCCGACGTTCACGGAACCGGACGACCCCACCCCGGAACCCACCGACGAGCCCTCCTCGCCCAGTGAGCTGGACGAGCTCAACCGGCGTATCTCGGAGCTCGACAAGAAGGTCGACGAGCTGCCCACCAAGAAGGAACTGGCGGACGCCCTGCGCGCGTTCGCGGACGAGCTCGACAAGAGCGACCCTTCCGGCGAGCACCCCGATCCCACCAGCGAGCCCCAGCCGGACTCGTCCCTGCCGCCCGGCGAGTCCTGACGCGCCGGCCCGGGGTCAGTCGGACCGTTCGGACCGGTCGGCCGGGCGCTGGGTCAGGTGGGCGAACGCGTCCAGGTTGCGCGTCGGCTCACCCCGGGCCACACGCCACGCGTACTCCTTGCGGATCGCGGACGCGAAACCGAGCTCCAGCAGGGTGTTGAAGCTGCCGTCCGCCGCCTCCAGGGTCTGTCCCAGGAGGCGGTCGATCTCGTCGGCGGTGACGGCGGCGAGGGGGAGCTTGGCGGTGACGTAGACGTCGCCGAGCCGGTCCACGGCGTAACTCACGCCGTACAGCTTGAGATTGCGCTCAAGGAGCCAGCGGTGGACGCCGGACTCGTTCTCGTCGGGGTGGCGGACGACGAAGGCGTTCAGGGAGAGGGAGTGGCGGCCGACCAGGAGTGAGACCGTCGTCTTCAGCTTGCGGGTACCGGGGAGCTGGACGACGTAATTGCCGGGGGCCGGGCTCTCCCACTCCAGGTCGTTGTCCTTGAGGACACCCTCGATGACCTGCGCCGCCTTCTGCTCCTCAGCCATGGTGGGAGCGTACGCGACGCCGGTGGGCCTGCATCGCGGCCGTGTAGACGTCCGCCGTCGCGGCGGCCGCGGTGTCCCAGCCGAAGGACTGCGCGTGCCGCGCGGCGGCCTCGCCCATGCGGGGCGCGAGGTGCGGGTCGTCGGCGAGGTCGCGGAGCACGCGCGCGTAGTCGGCGGGGTTGTGGCCTCGTACGAGGAAGCCCGTCTGGTTGTCGCGCACGGCCACCGGCAGGCCGCCCACCGCTGCCGCGAGGACGGGTGTGCCGGCCGCCTGGGCCTCTATGGCGACCAGGCCGAAGGACTCGCTGTACGACGGCATGACCAGCACGGACGCGGCCCGGAACCAGTCCGCGAGCTGTTCCTGGCCGACGGGCGGACGGAACCGTACGACGTCCGCGATGCCGAGCCGGGCGGCCAGCTTCTGCAGTCCCTCGGGCTTGGCGAGGCCGCTGCCGCTGGGGCCGCCGACGATGGGCACGACCAGGCGGGAGCGCAGCTCGGGGCGCTCGTCGAGGAGGACGGCGACGGCGCGCAGAAGGACGTCGGGGGCCTTCAGGGGCTGGATGCGGCCCGCGAAGAGCGGGATGAGGGCGTCCTGGGGGAGGTCGAGGCGGGCGCGGGCGGCGGCGCGGCCGTCGGCGGGGCTGAAGCGGTCCAGGTTGACGCCGGGGTGGACCACGGCGACCTTGCCCGGGTCCGCGCTGTAGTGGCGTACGAGTTCGTCGGCCTCCTCCGCCGTGTTGGCGATGAGGCGGTCCGCGGCGTCGACGATCTGGGTCTCGCCGATGACGCGGGCGGCGGGCTCGGGGGTGTCGCCGTCTGCGAGGTTGGCGTTCTTGACCTTGGCCATGGTGTGCATGGCGTGGACCAGGGGGACGCCCCAGCGCTGGGCGGCGAGCCAGCCGACGTGGCCGGAGAGCCAGTAGTGCGAGTGGACGAGGTCGTAGTAGCCGGGGCGGTGGCCGGCCCATGCCTGCATCACGCCGTGCGTGAAGGCGCACAGCTGGGCGGGGAGCTCCTCCTTGGCGAGGCCCTCGTACGGGCCGGCGTCGACGTGGCGGACGAGTACGCCGGGGGCGAGCTGGACCGTCGGCTCCAGTGCGGCGGTCGTCGCGCGCGTGAAGATCTCGACCTCGATGTTGATCGCGGCGAGGCGCTGCGCCAGTTCGACGATGTAGACGTTCATGCCGCCGGCGTCGCCGGTGCCGGGCTGGTGGAGCGGGGAGGTGTGCACGGAGAGCATCGCGATACGGCGGGGGCGGCGGTGCAGCCTCAGCCGCGGGGGCGCGGCCGGGGAGCGACGCCCGAGCCTGCTGACGTACTGGCTCACGTGGCGGTCCTCCTCGCAGCGGGCATGCCTGACGGAGGGTGTGGGGAGCCCTCCACGGGGGTGCAACATCGGAGGGACGGGTTCCCATTCCGGGCACGGTGAATTTTGCTGAGCCATTACCGGGGATCGCTCAACTGTTCGGGGAGCGGGTGCGTCCGGGGTGCCTTTCAGCCCGTCCGGCGTTTGAGGACGAGGCCCTTTCGGGGCCGTGGCGGAGGTCTGGGGCGCAGCCCTCGGGGATGGGACGGGTAGGGGCGGCGGCGGGCGAGAGCCCTCGAGGGCCACGGTCGCGCCGGGCGCATACCCTCGTACCCATGACAGCCCGCGCAGCGCACCGCCCCGTGGGCACAGTGACGCGTGGGACCACCAACCCCAACCGGCTGCGCCGCATGGACCGCTGGATCACCGCGACCCACGGGCCCGGACTGCGGCGGGCCGACGACCCCCTCGCCATCGATCTCGGATACGGGGCCGCCCCCTGGACCGCCGTCGAGCTGCTGCAGCGCCTTCGAACCGTCGCGCCACGCGCGCGTGTCGTGGGCGTGGAGATCGAGCCCGCCCGGGTCGCGGCCGCGAAGCCGTACGAGCGGGAGGGGCTCGAGTTCCGGTACGGGGGGTTCGAGGTCGCGGTCCAGCCGCGGCCGATGCTCATCCGGGCCGCCAATGTGCTGCGGCAGTACGAGGAGGCCGAGGTCGCCGAGGTGTGGGCGCGGCTGTGTGCGCGGCTCGCGCCGGGCGGACTGCTCGTCGAGGGGACGTGCGACGAGATCGGGCGGCGGCATGTGTGGGTCGCGCTGGGACCGGAGGGGCCGCGGACGGTCACCTTCGCGACCCGGCTGGGGTCGCTGGAGCGGCCGTCCGACCTCGCCGAGCGACTGCCGAAGGCGCTCATCCACCGCAACGTCCCCGGTGAACCCGTGCACACTTTCCTGCGCGACTTCGACCGCGCCTGGGCCGCCGCCGCACCCTACGCCTCGTACGGCGCCCGCCAGCGCTGGATCCGGGCGGTGCGGGATCTGACCGCCGACTGGCCTGTGACCGATGGGCCGGTGCGGTGGCGTCAGGGGGAAGTCACCGTGGCATGGGGGGCGTTGGCCCCGCGCGGGTGAACCTCACTCGCCCGCCTGACCTGCGGGGAACGATCTCCGTGAGTCGTTCGTCACAAAGGCGGGGAGATCGTCATAGGGCGGGTGGATCAGGGGGATGGACGTACTGCCTCTGTCGTTTTCTGTCACGACATGGCACGATCCCCGGGCGTCCGTAAGTTACTGACGGTAAATCAGGTTTGGGGGCTGGGGTATGGGTGCGGGCAAGCGCGGGCTGGTGGCGGCTGCTGTGACCGTGGTCTGTGCGGTCACGGTGCTCGCGGCGCCCGGTACGGCGTTCGCCAGCCCGAGTCCCAGTCCCAGTCCCACGCCTTCGGCGTCCGCCACCGGCGGGACCGACAAGGACCTTGAGGCCGTACGCAAGAAACTGGACGACCTCTATCACGACGCCGCCGTCGCCACGGACGAGTACAACGCCGCCGAGGAAGCCGCCGACCAGCAGTCGGCCGCGATCGTGGCGCTGGCGAAGAAGATCGTCAAGGGCAAGGAGAAGCTGGCGCAGTTGGAGAAGCGCGCGGGCGACGCGGCCGCCGCCCAGTACCGCACCGGCGGACTGCCCGACGAGGCGCAGCTGATGCTCAGCGACGATCCGCAGCAGTTCCTCAACGGCGCGGGCCGGATTCTGCAGGGCCAGCGCGCCACCAAGGGCCTCATCGCGGAAATGACCCGCACCCAGGAGGACTTGGAGCAGTACGCCAAGGACGCCTCCGCTCAGTGGGACAAGCTCGAGGCCAACCGCAAGACGAAGGCCGCCGCCAAGAAGAAGGTCAAGAAGCAGATCGCGGCGGCCGAGGAGCTCGAGTCCCAGCTGGAGAAGGAGGAGAAGGAGCGCCTCGCCCGGCTGGAGCAGCAGGCCGCCTATCAGGCGCAGACCGCCTGGCTGGACTCCGGGATCCTCGACGAGATCAACGCCAAGGCGTCCGCACAGGGCAAGAAGGCCGTGGAGTACGCGAGCGCCCAGATAGGCAAGCCCTACGAATGGGGCGCCGAGGGGCCGGGTTCGTACGACTGCTCGGGGCTGACCTCGCAGGCCTGGGCCAGTGCCGGGCAGGCCATTCCGCGGACCTCGCAGCAGCAGTGGAAGCAGCTGAAGCACGTCGACGTCGCGGACATGCGGCCCGGCGACCTCATCATCTACAACGCCGATGCCAGCCATGTCGCGATGTACATCGGCGACGGCGCGATCATCCACGCCCCGCGGCCGGGGCGGACGGTGACGATCGCCGGGGCGGGATCCATGCCGATCCTGGCGGTCGTGCGGCCTGACGCCTGACATATGGGTATTTGAGATCGTGGGCACCTGAGACCGGGGTCACGTGACGCACCGCACGCCGACGGGCTCCCAAACCCGGCACGGACGTGACGTTCGTCATTCCCGCACCTCGGGCGGGGTGTCCAACTGCGGTAGGGAACGCGGCATATGACAGCGGCCGCCTGCCGAGCCGGGTGCCGTACACCATTCCGTTGCGGCGCCGAGTACCGCTATGGTCCCCGTCGGTGGGTCGAGGTCCCTCGCCCCACCATGCCCTCGGGGGGAGGGAAGGACCCAAGACGATGCCCGTACCCGTACCGCGGCAGAGAGCGATCCCGGCCGTGGAAAGTGGTCAGGCGCCGGCCGCAACCGCAAGTGGCGGCCCTTCAAGGGAAGAGGCCCCGCGCACGGACGGCACGATCGAGAAGCACAACGGCACGACTCATCTGACGCTGCTGGTGATCGAGGACGATCCCGGTGGCTCGACGCTCGTGCCGGAGCTCCTCGACGCCGCCGGCAACCCCATCCGCGTCCGCACCGCCCGCAACCTCACCGAGGCCGGGCGGCTGCTCACCGACGACGTCCACTGCATCCTGCTGGACCTGGCCCTGCCCGCCCCCGCGCGCGGCGGTGACGACGAGCTCGCCGTGCTCAAGCACGTACTGGAGCTCGCGCCCCGGCACGCCGTGCTCGCCCTCACCGCCTCCGGCGACGCCGAGCGCGGCACGGAGGCCGTACGCGTGGGCGCCCAGGACTACCTCTTCCGTGACGAACTGGACAGCCGGCTGCTGAGCCGGGCGATCCGCTACGCCGTCGAGAGGAAACGTTCCGACACGGCCGAGCGGAGGCTCGCCGAGGGCCGGTTGCGGGCACAGGAGAACCGCCGCCTGGAGCGGGGGCTGCTGCCCACGCCGCTCCTGGAGGGCTCCTCACTGCGGTTCGCCGCGCGCTACCGGCCGGGGCGTTCACGTGCCCTCCTCGGCGGCGACTTCTACGACGTCGTCCGCACTCCCGACGGCACGGTGCACGCCATGATCGGCGATGTCTGCGGGCACGGGCCCGACGAGGCGGCGCTCGGTGTGGAGCTGCGGATCGCGTGGCGGGCGCTCACCCTGGCGGGGCTGTGCGGGGACGAACTGCTCGGCACGTTGCAGCAGGTCCTTGAGCACGAGCGGTCCGACGACGAGATCTTCGCGACGCTGTGCACGGTGGACATCGCGCCTGACGGACGTCGGGCGGGGCTGTGCCTCGCCGGGCACCCGGCGCCGTTGGTCGCCCGGCCGGGGCGGCCGGCGCGGCTGCTGCCGTACGACAACAACGGGCCGGCGCTCGGGCTGCTGCCCGGTGCCCGGTGGCCGCGGATGCAGGTGGAGCTGGGGCGGGAGTGGAGTCTGATGCTCTACACCGACGGGCTGATCGAGGGGCGGGTCGGGGTCGGCAAGGAGCGACTCGGCCAGGACGGCATGGTGGAGATGGTCCGCCGGCAGCTGTCCGAAGGGCTGCGGGGCGAAGCGCTGCTGCGGGCGGCCGTCAGCGAGGTGCGGGAGCTGAACGGTGGCGAGCTGACGGATGACGTGGCTGTGCTGCTGCTGGATCGGACCGGGTGAGGTCGGACGGGGGCCCGCCGTTGTGGGTTCCTGTCGTTTGCCGGGTGCGCGTCCGTTGTGGCTGGTCGCGCCCACGCGGCAGAGCCGCAAATCGATGCAGCCCCGCGCCCCTGACGGCGTCGCCCCTGGCCGCGTTTGCTACCTGCCGCCGTTCCACGGGCCGTACGGACCGTCGCTGCTGCTGCCGCCCCGGCCCCTGCCTCCGCCGCCCGACACCTGGCGGAGCGCCGGGCGTACGTCGACGAAGAAGACGATCGAGGCGACCAGGCCCGCGAGCTGCAGGAAGAGCATCGGCACCAGAAGGTTCACCGCGACCGCGACACCGAGGATGATCAGCCAGAAGCCCTTGTTGTTCTTGCTGGCCGCGCGGTACGCGTCCTCGCGGAACAGGGCGGCCATGACGAAGGCCACCACCGCGAATCCCAACATCGCGAGGTAGAGAATCCACATCAACCCCGCGAACCCCTGCATCAGCACAACGCCCACCACCTGACTCGGATCGTCGTTACGCGGTCACCGTACCCGTAGAACGGGCCGGGCACCCCAGGGGTGCCCGGCCGTCGTGGAAGTACCGGCCTCGTCGCCTACTTCGCGGGCGGGGTCGTCTTCTTGGCGGTGGTCTTCTTCGCCGTGGTCGTCTTGCGGGCGGTGGTCTTCTTGGCCGGGGCGGCCTCGGCGGGCTTGGCCTCGGCGGCGGGCTTCGGCTCGTCCTTGACCTCGACGGGCTCGGCCTTGGGCTCGACGGCCACGGCCAGCTCCTCGATCTCCTCGGCGGCCTCGCCACGCCAGGTCTTCACGGCCTGCTCGCCGTGCTCGGCGACCTTCTCGTAGGTCTCGCGGGCCTTCACGGCGTACTCGGCGGCGACGCCGACGCCACGCAGGGCGAAGTCCTGGGCACTCTCGCCGAACTTCTTCAGGTCCGCGTCGATCGTGGTGCCGAGCTTCTTGATGTCGCCGTCCAGGGTCGCGATGAACTCGCCGACCCTGGTCTGGAGGGACTCCTGCGCCTCCTTGGCCTTGGCACTGGCCTCCTTGGCACGGGCGGCGGCCTTCTCCTGCACGGCCTTGGGGTCGGTGCCGCGCACGGCCTCGATACGGGCCGGTGCCTCGGCACGCAGCTGCTCGACGATGCCGGGCACCTTCTTGGCCTCCTGGAGGGCGAGGTCACCGGCGCCGGCGAGGAAGTAGAGCGGGGTGGGGTCCGAAACGGCCTTGCGGATGTCGTCGGTGATGGCCATGGTGATGGTCCTCCCGGATCGCTTTCGTTTGAGGGTTTTGGTTCCGCGCTCGGTCAGCCGGTGTCTCAACTGGCCGTCTGCTGCGGGTCGGCGTCGCTGCCGTCGGTCGTGCGGGGTGCCGTGCTCTTCTTGCGGGTACGGCGCTTGGCAGTTCCGCTCCGGGCTTCTTCGCCCGGTATGTCTGCCGGTACGTCGACCGTGGCGGCCTCCGTCTCGGGAGCGGGTGCCCCCTGCGAGCCGGTCTCCTCGGTGTCGGTCCCGAATCCGTTCTCCTTGCGGAAGGACTCGTAGATCTGGAGCAGCACCTGCTTCTGCCGCTCGTTGAGCGTCGGGTCGGCGATGATGACGGCACGCGTCTCCACCTCGTCCCGGTCACGCTCGGCGTCGAGGATGCCGGCGCGGACGTACAGCGTCTCGGCGGAGATCCGCAGCGCCTTGGCGACCTGCTGCAGCACCTCCGCGCTCGGCTTGCGCAGCCCGCGCTCGATCTGGCTCAGATACGGATTGGACACCCCGGCGGCGTCGGCGAGCTGCCTGAGCGAGAGCTGGGCGTTTCGCCGCTGCTCGCGCAGGTACTCACCGAGATTGCCGACGTTGAGCGTTGCCATGCCCCCACTGTGCCTCACCCTTGCTAACTATTGCAAGCAGGCGCTTGCAAAAGTGCTCCATGCCACGTGACCCTGCGGAGCGGGTGCATAGGATCTGCTTAGGATCGTCGGCATGGCACTGCGACCTGTTCAGCTGAACATCAAGGCTGTCGACGGATCGGCGGTCGGCCGGTTCTGGGCGGAGGCGCTCGGCTGGAACCTTTTCCGCCCCGGCGTGACCACCTACGTCGGGCCCTCCGCGGACCTCGTCTGGCCGGACCCGGTCGCCGTCGGCATCGACGTGGTGCCGGTTCCCGAACCCAAGA
This sequence comes from Streptomyces sp. NPDC002817, assembly GCF_053592055.1. NCBI lineage: Bacteria > Bacillati > Actinomycetota > Actinomycetes > Kitasatosporales > Streptomycetaceae > Streptomyces > Streptomyces sp. NPDC002817. Next base: position 90,395 of record NZ_JBSFUY010000002.1, on the reverse strand, counting down.
CGGCGACGAAGAACCGACTGCACCTCGATCTCGCCACCACCTCCGCGGCCCACCAGGCGGAGTTGGTCGCGCGCCTGAAGGCTCTCGGAGCGACGCCCGTCGACGTGGGCCAGGGCAACGACGTGCTGTTCACGGTGCTCGCCGACCCGGAGGGCAACGAGTTCTGTGTGCTGGAGCCCCGGGAGATCCACCGGGACACCGGGCCGATCGCCGTGATGGTCCTCGACTGCGCGGATCCGCGGGCCATGGCCCGGTTCTGGGGTGAGGCGGCGGACTGGCCGCTGCACGAGGTGACCGACGATCATGCGCTGTTCCGCTCCCCCACGGGTGCCGGCCCGTATCTCGAGTTCCTGCGCACGCCCGACGTGAAGACCGTGCCGGACCGTATCCATCTCGACCTGCTGCCGTACCCCGGTGACGACAAGGAGGCGGAGGTGGCCCGGCTGCGCGCCCTCGGCGCCGTCGACCTCGACCTCGGCCAGGGCGACGTTCCGTGGACGTGCCTGACCGACCCGGAGGGGCACGAGTTCTGCGTCCTCGCGCCGTCCTGAGGGGGCATGGCCGTCCTTCGGCGACATGGCTTGCATGTGCGGGGCGGGAGCAGCTCGCTTTGGCCTGCGTATGCGGGGCGGGATCAGCTCACTTCACTCACCGGCATCTCAACCCGCCTGCCCCGCCAACGCCTTGACCGCCGGCCGCAGAAGCGCCGCGACGCGCTCGGGCGGGGCGTCATGGAGGGCGGGCAGGGCGAGGAGCTGGTGGCCGATGGTGACGCCCAGAAGGGTGGTGACGATCAGGGCGGCGCGCAGCCCGGACTCCTCGGCCGTCGGCAGGGTGGCGGCGATGCCGTCGATCTGCCGGGCGAGGGCCGCGCGGACGTGGTCGGCCGCGGCCGGGTCGGTGAGCATGGAGCGCATCATCGCCAGCGTGCCCTCGGGCAGACCGCCGAGCTTGAGGCCGAGCGAGGCGATGAGTTGATCGACCAGCGCTTCGGTGTCGGTCGGCGCCGGCGACACGGGGAGCGCCTGCACCGCCTGCGAGAACAGCTCGCGCTTCGAACCGAAGTACTGCATGACCAGGGCCGGGTCCACACCCGCCGCGGCCGCCACGGCACGGATGGTGGTGCGGTCGAAGCCCTTCTCCGCGAACAGCTCCCGGGCACTGCCGAGGATGCGCGCCTCGGTGGCCCGACGGCGGTCGGCGCGGGACCGATGGGGCGAGGAGGGGGATGTAGGCATCAATTGACTCTACAGCCGTTGACCGAATCACCCGGTCGTCTCTACGGTAATTAGGTCAACACCTGTTGAGTGAAAGTGCACACGACTGGGGTGGTCACCATGCCCGAACCGCAGTTCCCCGCCCTCCGCACCCCACGCGAGGTGCTGGCCCGCTACTACCGGGCCATGGTCGACAAGTCCGCGGACGACCTCGCCGACCTGTACGCCGTGGACGCGGTGCACGAGTTCCCGTTCGCCGTCCCCGGCTTCCCGCCTCGCTACGACGGACGCGAGGCCGTGCGTGCGGGGTACCGGGTGGCCTGGGGCGGAAGTCCCGTCCGGGTGGACGAGATCAGGAAGGTCGCGGCCTACGAGACCGCCGAACCCGGAGTGATCGTCGCCGAGCACGTCGTGGTGGGGTCGCTGCCGCCCCGGCGCACCGCCTTCACCGTCCCCGGCCTGCTGATACTCCATGTCCACGACGGACTGATCACACGGGCGCGCGACTACATGGACGGTTCGGGGGTCGCCGGCGCCCGCGGATGAGCGCCCTGGACGGCCGTCCGTGCGAAAAACGGTGCGCGAAGATCGCCCGCGTCACAGACTGGCACGCATGACCGAAACGGATCCCAAGGACGCCCTCCGCTTCTACCTCCAGTCCGCCCGCGACGCCCTCCTCTGGAAGCTCGAAGGGCTCTCCGAGTACGACGTCCGCCGCCCCCTGACACCGACCGGCACCAACCTCCTGGGGCTGGTGAAGCACGCGGCCGGCGTGGAGTCGGGGTATCTCGGCGACACCTTCGGGCGCCCGTCCGGGGAGGAACTCCCCTGGCTCGACACCGACGCCGAGCCCAACGGCGACATGTGGGCCACCGCCGACGAGTCGCGCGAGGACATCGTGGGCCTGTACCGCCGGGCATGGGCGCACTCGGACGCGACGCTCGACGCACTGGCCCTGGACACCGTGGGCAAGGTGCCGTGGTGGCCGGACGGCAAGGACGAGGTCACGCTGCATCACGCGATGGTCCGCGTGATCGCCGACACGCACCGGCACGCCGGGCACGCCGACATCCTCCGGGAGCTCATGGACGGTGCCGTCGGAATGAATCAGGGCAACGACAGCATGGCGTCGCAGGACCCGGCCTGGTGGGAGGCCTACCGGGAGCGGCTGGAGCGTGCGGCTCGGGAGGCCGACCGGAAGGACTGACCAAGTACCCACAAAAAAGTGGGTACTTGGCAGCGGTACCGGGTGGATCGGAAGCTGGTCACGAAGGGCCGGCGAAGGAAAGGGGATCGGGAGCCGGGAGGGATCAGGAAGCGGCCTGCTGCTCCATGTGGCGGTGGCCCCAGTCGGACAACGGGGCCAGCAGCTCGGAGAGTTCACGGCCGAAGGCGGTCAGGGAGTAGACCGTCTTGAGCGGCAGGACGTCGTGCACCTCCCGGTGCACAAGACCGTCCGCCTCCATCGCGCGCAGCGCCTCGGTCAGCACCTTCTCACTGAGGCCCGGCAGTTTCCTGCGCAGCTCACCGGGCCGTTGCGGACCGGCCTCCAGCAGCCACAGCAGCGAGGTCTTCCACTTGCCGTCGATCACCGTGATCGCGGCGGTCACTCCGCAGGTGTTCATGTCCAGGACGCGCGCGCAGCCCATCTTGGCCCCCTTCGTCGTCATTCGTAACGGCCCGCCAATGGCCTCTGTTCCCAAGGGAGTTTCAGCATGCCCCTGTCCTCTTCCGTCACCGTCCTCGGCCTGGGCCCGATGGGCCACGCGCTGGCCGGTGCCTTCCTGGACGCCGGTCTGCGGACCACGGTCTGGAACCGCACACCGGGCCGGGACCTCGACCTCAAGGAGCGCGGGGCGGTCAGCGCCCCCTCGGCCGCCGACGCGGTCGCCGCGAGCCCGCTGACGGTCGTCTGCGTGGTCGACTACGACGCCGCCGACACCTTCCTGCGTACGGAACCCGTCATTGACGCCCTCAAGGGCCGTACCGTCGTGAACTTCTCCAGCGACACCCCCGACCGCGCCCGCCGCGCCGCCGACTGGGCCGCCGAGCACGGCATCCGCTACCTGGACGGCGCGATCATGACGCCGATCACGACCATCGGCACGCCCCACGCGGTCTTCCTGCACAGCGGCCCCGAGGACCTCTACGCCGAGCACCGCACCGCCCTGGACGCGCTGGGCGGCACCCACACCCACCTCGGCGCGGACCCCGGCCGGGCCGCCGCCCACGACATCGCCCTGCTCGACATCTTCTGGACGGCCACCGCTGGCTACGTCCACGCCCTCGCGCTGGCCCGCGCCGAGGGCATCACCGCCCGCGAACTGGCCCCCTTCGCCCAGGGCATCGGCGCGATCCTGCCGCCGCTGTTCGCCGGGTGGGCGGACGACATCGACGAGGGCGCCTACTCCGGCGAGGGCAACCCCCTGACCTCCTCGGTCTCCTCGATGGCCCACATCGTCCACACCGCCGAGGCACACGGCATCGACACGGCCGTACTGCGCGCCGCCGAGGGCCAGGCCCGCCGTGCCGTCGGACTGGGCCACGGCGCGGACGGCATCACGCGGTTGACCGAGCTGCTGGGCCGCCGCTGAGCCATCGCTCAACGACGTTGAGGTCCGCGCCGGTGATCCCGTACCGGTGATCGACGCGGTGCAGCAGGGCCGGTGCGGGGTGGTACTCGGCCACCCACGCCCGATCCGCCGCCCCGACCTCGTCATCGACCCAGACGAACGGCCGCCCGGCCGCCCTGTCGAGGAGCGGCAGCGTCTTCCAGTGCAGGGCGCCGCCCTCCTCGCCGGCCGGGTCCGGCCAGTCCACGGCCGGCAGCGGGGGCAGCCCGAGCCAGGACGCGAGGAGGTCGTTGGCGTCCTCCGCCGCCCAGGTCGTGGCCCAGACGAGCTCGCAGCCCAACGCCGTCAGCCGCGGCCCCAGGCCAGGATCGACGCGGGTCAGCAGGGGGTGGCCGGCCGCCGCCGCACCGCCGTGGACCGGATACGGACGCGAGGACCCGAACGGCAGGATCGTCCCGTCGATGTCGAGAAAGAGAATCATCGGCAGCCAGCATGCACCGCCCGCGACCGCGTGCACCGATATTCGGTGGCGCCGCTCATGACCCCAGGACTACCGTCCTTCCCATGACTGCCGGGTTTGCGGCCACGCGCCGCGCGACAGTTGGGTACCCGGCCTCCGAGTGAGGCCGGTGCGGGCCAGAGGTCCGCCGCCTTCTCTTCGCCCTCGCCTCCCAGAGACCAGCGACGAAGAGAAAGAAGAGAATGCCCAACGACTTCAACCAGCCGATCATCGACGAGTTCCGGGCCGACAACGGCCGCGTCGGCGGCATGTTCGAGGGTGCCCGGCTGCTCCTGCTGACCACCACCGGCGCCCGCACCGGCACCCCGCACACCACTCCCCTCGGCTACCTCCCCGACGGCGGCGACCGCGTCCTGGTCATCGCCTCCGCGGGCGGCTCCCCCAGGCACCCGGCCTGGTACCACAACCTGCGCGCGAACCCCCAAGTGACCGTCGAGAGCGGCGCGTTCACCTACGAGGCCCGGGCCGTCGTCCTGGAGGGCGAGGAGCGCGACCGGTCGTTCGCGCGGGCGGTGGAGACGGAGCCGGGCTGGGCGGCGTACCAGGAGAAGGCCGGTGACCGGGTGATCCCGATGGTCGCCCTGTACGAGAACGCGGCGCCCGGTCCGCCGAACATCCGGGCCGGCTCCATGGGCGAGGCCATCAAGCTCGTACACGACAACTTCCGCTTCGAACTCGCCCTGATCCGCGAGGAGATGCGCAAGAACACCGGCTCGACCCTCGGCGCCCAGCTCCGCGTCAACTGCCTCACCTTCTGTCAGGGCATCCACAACCACCACACCGGCGAGGACATGGGCCTGTTCCCCTTCCTCACCGACCGGCACCCGGAGGCCGGCCCCGCGCTGGCGCGCCTGCGCGAGGAGCACGAGCGGATCGCCGCGCTGGTGGAGGAGCTGAAGCAGGTGGTGTGGACGGCGGGCGAGCCCGCCACGGCCCAGGCGGAGGTCGAACGGCTCGCGGCCGAACTGGAGGCCCATCTGACGTACGAGGAGGAGCAGTTGATCCCACTGCTGGGCGGCTGAGGTCCCTTCACGGGGGCAGCGGCCGTCCGTCACAGGGGCAGCGGCCGTCCGTGCACCACCTCCAGCCCCGACACCGCCCGCGTGAGCACCACGTACAACCGGTGCAGCCCCCGCTCCTCCGCCTCGGCGATCGCCGCGGGCTCGACGGCGACGACATGGTCGTACTCGAGCCCCTTGACCAGCGTCGCCGGTACGAGGGTCACGCGGGCGGCCAGGTCGTCCGGGCCCGCGGTGTCGAGGCCCGCGGCGTGGAGGGCCGCTCGCACCCGGGGCACATCGGCGTCGGCGGCGACGACACCGATCGACCCCTCCCTCGGGAGCGCGTCGCGTACGGCGGCCACGACCGCGCCGGGCACGTCGTCCCCAGCGTCCCGGATCCGCAACTCCCCGTCCCCGCGCAGGGATCGCGAGGCCGGGACGTCGACGTCCAGCCGCTCCAGCAGCCGGTTGGCCAGGCCTACGACGGCCTCGGGCACCCGGAATCCGATGGTCAGCGGCACGACGACGGCGTCCGGCCGGCCGAGGTGCGCGAGCTGGTCGGACCACGTCCGCGCCGCCCACGGCGTGGTGCCCTGCGCCAGGTCCCCCAGCACGGTCAGCGACCCGAAGGAGGCCCGCCGGGCGATCGCCCGGCACTCCATCGGGGAAAGATCCTGCGCCTCGTCGACGACGACATGCCCGTAGGCCTCGGGATGCTCGATCAGCCCGTCGGCCTCGTCGAGGAGCACGAGGTCGGCGGCAGACCACCGCGCCGACTTCCACGACCGCGGCGGCCTGCCCCACAGCAGCGCCTTCTGCTCGTCGACGTCCAACACCCCGTCCGCCGCCGACGCCAACACCCCGGGTTCGGTGAGGAGTTCGGCGACGACCTCCTCCGGCCGCACACGGGGCCACACGGCATCGACGTACGCGCTGATCGCCCGCGCCCGCTCGATCCTGCGCACCCAGGAGTTCGGCACCGGCCCCTCGCGCCGCTCGGCCTGCGCCCGGACGTACGCCACGACCCGCGCCCGGACCCGCTCCCGCCCGACACCGTACGGCGACGCCTCGGCCCGCACCCCCGCCACGATCCGCACCAGCTCACCGGCCGGCACCCGCCACCGGTACGACCCGTCGGGAATCGCCAGGCCCTCGACGACATCCGCGGACACGCGCGCGTACAGCGCCCGCCGCAGCACCTCCGCCATCCGCCCGTCGTGCTTGACCGCGGCGGCCCACCCGTCGTCCTCACCCCTGACCGGGTGCCGCGCGATCTCCTCCTGGAGGGTGGCCTGCCGTACACCGGTCTCGCCCAGCGCGGGCAGCACCTGTGAGATGTACGCCAGGAAGGTGCGGTTGGGGCCGAGGATCAGCATGCCGCCGCGCCGGATGCGCTGCGGGTGGGTGTAGAGCAGATACGCGGCCCGGTGCAGCCCGACGGCGGTCTTGCCGGTGCCCGGGGCGCCCTGCACACACACGGACGCGCGCAGATCTCCTCGTACGAGATCGTCCTGCTCGGGCTGGATGGTCGCGGCGATGTCCCGCATCGGCCCCACGCGGGGCCGCTCGATCTCCCGCAGGACGATGTCACCGACCCGGTCCTCGCCTTCTTCGAGATGCTCGTCCTCCAGCCCGGTGAGGTCGGCCGAGTCCCCCCGACTGCCCGGCGCCCACCCGAACCGCCGCCGCACGGCGACGCCCTGCGGGTCGCGGGCGCTGGCCTGGTAGAAGGCGCGGGAGACGGGGGCGCGCCAGTCGACGACGAGGGGTGGGGCGGCGGGGTGCTCACTGATGCGCAGCCGCCCGATGTGCAGCGTCTGCCGGTCATCGGACGAGTCCAGCCGACCGAAGAACAACGGCCCCTCGGGCAGCTCCCGCATCTCCTTGGCCCTGCTCCGCAGCCGATACCCGAGCACTTCGGCGTCGGCACCGGAGGCGGAGACGTCCTCGCCGGTGACGACCTGCTCCTGGGCACCGTCGACCATGGCGGCGAGGGCGGCGCGGCAGGTGTCGTGGTGGGTGCGTTCGAGGTGAAGGGCGTGCTGGAGTCGGCCGGGGTCGGGTGACGTCATACGGTCGAGCGTACCGAAATAACGTAACCGAGTTAAATTTTTTACCGAGCCTCGGTTATGCGAGACGCGGGAACCCTGCGGCCAGCGCCCGGAACGCCCCCTCGGCGGCGACCGCGGCATCGGCCCGCACCTCCTCCGCCCTCTCCCCTCCCCCGATCCGACGCCAGTTCTCCTGCGCGAGCACCCGCTGCACGGCGATGACCTGCCCGGCGGCCAGCCGTGCGTCGAGATCACCCCCGAGGGCTTCGGCGAGTGCCTCCTCGGAGCGTTCGAGGTGCGCGTAGAGCCGTGCGACCAGGGCGGGAGTGCCGTAGAGCAAGTCGTAGAAGGCACGTACGGCGGGGTGGTCGTTGAGCCCGGTGATGGGATCGCACCGCTCGATCCCGTCGAGGAAGTGCAGGCGCAGGGCGTCGAGGGGACCGCCGGGGTGAGCACGCACCACACGCGCGGCCTCGTCCTGGTGATCGGCGATGCGATGGAAGACGAGGTCTTCCTTGCTGGGGAAGTACCGGAAGAGCGTCGGCTTGGAGATCTCGGCCGCGGCGGCGATCTCGGCGACGGAGACGGCGTCGTAGCCCTTCTCCAGGAAGAGGCGGACGGCGATGTCCGACAGGCTCTCGTACATCCGCTGCTTCTTGCGCTCGCGCAGGCCGATCTCGCTCATGGGGTGAGGGTACGGGGCGGGGGCGCTGGGGTCCCTCGCTGAAAGCAGCTCCGCCACTCAGCCCAGCGCGCGGGCCAGGTAGGGGTTCGCCGTGGCGGGGATCGGCAGGCCGAAGGACGCCATCGCCGCCGCCAGGGTCATCGCGTACGAGTCCACCGCACGACGGACGTTGGGAAGGTCCAGATCGGCTCCGGTCACCAGGCGGTCGAGGTCCACATACGCGGAGCGCACGATCTCGAACCTGCGGTAGACGCGGTGGTCCTGCCGCCAGCCGACGGTGTATTCGTACGGCATGGCGCGCTCCCAGCGCCGGAACATGCGTTCTCTGATCTCCGGCCGGGTGGGGGTGAGGTGCAGATGCCGGACCAGGTCGTGCAGCGGGTCGCCCACGACGGCCATCTCCCAGTCGATGATGCTCAGGGCGAGACGGTCGTCCCGGCGCACGAGGTTCCAGGGGTGCAGGTCGCCGTGGAGCAGGGACGGCGCGCGCTGGCTGACGCTGAATCGGGAAAGGCTCTCGTGCAGCCGCGAGGCATCGGGCAGCCCGAGCTGCCGGGCCAACTGCTGTGACTCCTTCGGGAGATCGCGTACCAGGCCGACGAGTTCAGCGCTCAGCCACTCGTAGTAGTCACCCGCACCGGCAGCCGGGTCGAGTCCCGTGTAGTCCACCCACGTGAGTGCGCAGAGCTGGTCCACCAGACCGTCCGCTTCGTGCGGCCCCAGGCCGTGTGTGGGATGGTCGGGCGGCCGGCCGGCATCGGGAGGGCCCACGTATGTGTGGATAGCGAACGGTTCTCCGCCATAGCTCGTACCGAGGGCGAGCAGCCTGGGGGCAGCCACCGCGACCTGGGCCTGGTCAATGGTCCGCAGCACCGCGTGCTCGCTCAGGAAGCCCCGCTCCCTCCGACAGGCGTCGGACCGCCGACGCCTGATCACGACGGGGAAGGCGACACCGGGCACCTGGAGCACCGAATTGAGGTGCCTCGTGCCCCTGAACACCCGTCCGGCCGGCGCGGCGCCCTCCGCGAGCAGCGCGTCATGGACGGCCGGGCCGGGAAAGTCGGCGTACTCGGGAAAGCGCGGGTCCGGGCTCCAGCTGCTGCTCTCGACGGACGGGGCGTGCCTGTCCCTCCGCACGGCCTGCCAGCGGAAGAGGATCTGCTCGATCTCCCGCTGGTCCGGAACGCCGTCGAGCCTGAGTGGTTCGGCCGCCGCCTCCAGCGCCCGGCGCACCTTCGCCGTCGCCTCGTCCAGGCTCTTCCGGTCGGTCGATGTCTGCAGGGACTGGGCCGCCCGCATCACGTCCGGGTAGACCGACTGCGCCCGCTCGAAGGCGACGTAGTGACGCAGGTCCCTGGCCAGGCCGTTGACGGCCTCGGGACTGATCTGCCGCATGGCATCCGCCCACGCCTCGATCACCTCGTCCCACTGGTGGGCTGGGTACTGCATGCGTACGAGGTGGGTCGCGAGGTCGTGCAGGGGATCGCCGTAGCTCGCCAGTTCCCAGTCGACGCAGATCAGGGGCGGATCACCGCTGTACGACAGAATCAGGTTGTCCCGGTGCAGGTCGGCGTGGAGCAGGCTGTACGGCCGCCGGGACATGACCGGAACCCGTTCGGCGAGCCGCAACAAGGCGTCCTCGGGGATGCCCAGGGCCGCGAACAGACCACCGAAGGCAGGCCAATTGGGCTGCCGGATCTGCCGGTCCGCCGTGTGTGCCAGCATCCGCAGAAAGCCCCGGCTGTCGGTGTTTTTGCGGGGCCAGTCGGCCGGCAGGACGGGCAGGGCCCCCCTCTTTTTTATCCCGGCCATCGCGGCGAGCAGACCGGCGAGTGCCTTGATGAGCAGAGTGTCCACGGGTTTGCCATTGCCGCACACCACCGAAAGCGGCACACCCTCCACATAGCTGTGGATCGCGAAACGGTCCCTCTTGACCAGGCACTGGGGGACATGCGGCAGCACGCCTCTGAGGGCGCCGAGGATTTTCGCCTCGTCCGACCAGGTCCGGATCACGACCGGCAGCGCCTCACGCCGTCGGACCCGCACGGTCACCTTCGTACCCGCCACACAGCCCAACTGCTGTGCCATGTCCACCGTCAGAGACACCACATGGTTGTCGTTGTGATGGCCGCTGCTTGTCACCCCGAGTTGCGGAGCCCTCCTCACGAACGCCTCGACCCACGCCTCATCGATGATGCGCTCCCCGAAGGAAGGACGGGGAAGAGGAGGTGCGCCCACGGGCCGCTCCGGTGTGCTCGGGCTGTCGGCAGAGCCGGGATCCAAGCATACGAACATACGTCGCTGCCGCACGGGTTGCGCGTGAGCTCACTCCTGCCATGACACACCATCGCCAAAAGGCGTCAGGAGCGGTCAGATTCGGGCCGATACGGAGTGCTCCGCCTGCCGCATGTCCTGCTCGCGGTTCCAGCGAACGAGCGCGGCCATGACCTGTGCCCGGCTCGGTGTCTCCGACAGCCCCAGCGGCTCGGCCGCATTGGCGAGAACCTTCTGCAGGCTCCCGGCCGCCCGAGAAAGGCCGCCCCAGTTGAATCCCGTTCTGTCGCGCAGCGAAAGGGCCACCCGAATGACATCGGTGAAGACCGACTGTGCCCGTTTGAAGTCGAGAATCAGAGGCAGATCGACCTCCCAGCCGTCCGAACTCCCGGCACGGACACGCTCGACGACCCTCCGCCATTCCTGAACCATACGGTTCTCCTGATCCGCCGGATAACGCATCAGGTACAGATGGGTCGCCAGATCGTAGAGAGGGTCGCCCAGCATGGCCAACTCCCAGTCGATCGTCCAGAGTTGCCCCTGGGGATCGATGACGAAGTTCTTGCGGTGCAGATCCGCGTGGAGAAGGCAGAAAGGGCGCCTGTTCAACCCCTCAACGTGCTTCCGGAGACGGGGGAAGACTTCGTCCTCAATACCGAGTTCCTTGAAGAGCCCGGCGAAATCGTCCCTGTTCTTTCTGTAGACGTTCTTCTCTATGAAGACGATGAGCCGTTCCAGGAAACCGTCGGTGTCACCGTCCTCCGCGCGGTCCTCCTTCTTGCAGCGCCGCTCCACGCTCAGCATGTCCGGCGTGACCCGCGCCATCTCCCTGAACAGGTCCAGGATCTGGTCGAACACCGCGTCGGTCACGCGCCGGCCGGTCCAGAGGCGAGGCCTGAGGGTCCGCCCTTCGATGAACCCCTGCATGCCCATGCCCGCCACGTCGAGGATGTCGGGGATCCGCGTGACACGCCCCTTCAGAGCACGGAGCAACTGCTCCTCGGACCTGAAGCACCTGCGGTCGTACCAGAGGATCTCGGCGCGCGGCTCCCGGAACTTGACCGTTCGTGTCCCGTCCGGCAGAGCGAGCACATACGTCTCGTGGTGGTACCCCTTCAGCGGGCCCTTCAGCACACCCGAGCCACCGTTCACTTCCGCGGCGCGTTGCCGGGTGCCGGAGACCAGTTGGGGAGTCATTCGCTGTGTTCAGCCCGTTCTGATGGAGCCGCTGGGAGGTAGGGGTGACGCACGTTACTCCACTGCAGTCAAGCGGTGGTGGAGAACGGGTCCATCGAGCGGATCCGGTCGCCGTGGCGGGCGAACCGGCGCACGTCCGATCGAGACTTGAGGAGCAGCATTCACGATCGGAGCTGTCTCATTGGCAGCACGGCACCTCAGTGGGACAGACTGGGCGGCAACCACGAGGAGGCCCATGGCAGACGCAATCGAGGACCATGATGCGGTATGGAGCCTGCTCGGTTCCGTCCGGGCCGTGCTTTTCGACTTCGACGGGCCCATCTGCGATCTCTTCCGCGGCGCGTCCACGAAGGACACGGCAACAGACGTCAAGGTCGCGGCGCGCGAATACTGGGGCACTCTCGATGCGGAGGTCGAGTCCTGCGAAGACTCGCACGGCATCCTCGGCCGCCTCAGGGACATGTACGACAGCCGGCACCGGCCGCTCGACCCGCGTCCGCTGGAACTCGCGGAACGCATCGTCACCGCACAGGAACAGAGGGCCGTCGAAACGGCCGAACCGGCGTCCGACGTCGCCGCGCTCGCGGACCTGCTCAGTGAACTCGGGCTGCCCCTGGTCATCGTCAGCAACAACGCCGAGCAACCGATCCGCGCATATCTGGAACAGCACGGGCTGGACGAGAAGTTCGTCGGTGTATTCGGCCGGGATCCGAAGAACGCCCGGCATATGAAACCGCATCCCCATTGCCTGGAACGGGCTCGCGCGTTTCTTGACGTCCCGTTCCCGGCCTGCCTCATGGTGGGAGACCAGCCCACGGATCTGACAGCTGCCCAGAAGGCCGGAACCCGGTTCCTCGGATATACGGAGGACACCCTCAAGGCTGCCGAGATGAAACACGACGGTGCGGATGCCGTGGTCCTCTCACACCTTCCCCTCGTCGAGATCGCCGGGAAGTTGCTGGCTAATCGGTGAGGTGATTCCACGTGGCGTCGAACCAGTCCTGCCAGGTGTTCACGAACACCGTTCCCTGAGAATTCGGATCCTCGTCCTTGACGTGGTGTGTGAGGCCGGCGGCCGGACCCACCACGTCGAGGGCCTCCTCGATCTCCCGGCCGTCCTCGAGGACTATGGTCCGCACCTTGGCCTTGTAGGGGCCGAGCACCGCTTCCGATCCGTTGAGGAGATACAGCTTGATGTGCGGCATCAATCGCACCCGGCGGATGTCCAGGCTCACGGAGGACACGAGTCCATCCGTTTCCAGATTGCGCAGCACGGAGCGCATGGACACGGTGTAGCGCTTGACGAGCCCCAGGTAACGCTCCTTCAGGGCCTCGTTCTCAAGGGCGACATGGGTGCGCCAGTAAGGGAGCGGGAGTGATTCGGACGGCAGCAGCATGCGCAGAGCGATGCGCCGGGGGGTGATCTGCTGGCTCCGGATCCGTTCCGCCTGCAGGCGGATGTATGCCTCCAGGGACTCGGAGGTCAGCGAGAAGACGTCCAGGGTCACTTCGGGCTGTTCGAAGGCGTGCTCGATGATGGGCCGCAAGGTGACCATTCCGTCGACACTCTTGCTGCTCGTCGGGGAGTGCACCCGCTGCATCCAGATGACCCGGGAGCCCCGTCCCTGACGGGTGTCGATCCAGCCGTCGTTGCTGAGTTCTTTGAGCACCCGCTGCACAGTGTCGCGCGAGACGTCGAACTCGTCGGCCAGCTCACGCTGCGGGGGCAGAAGCGACTGGTGGGGATAGGTCCCGTCGGTCATACGCGCCCGCAGCTCACCCGCGACGCGCTCGAACGCCCTGCCGCCGCCCTCGCCGGTGATGCTGTCACTCACACGCCGACAGTACCTCTCCTCGTCGCCGGACAAACTAATTTCAGTCAAATCGGCAGCCCAACTTGACTGCTGGTTAAGGGATCAACAGACCAGGGCATGACCAGTTTTAGGCAACCAGTCCAATTGGACTGGAAGTTGATCGCTTCTCGGGAAGTGGTAGATGGGGGCGTCATGATCGTCTTTCAACTGCTGTCCGCGGTCTTCCTCGTGGGCCTGGACCAGCTGTTCCAGTCGAGGTTCGGGACACTCGGCATGTTGTGCCTGCTCCTGGTCGCGGTGGGGATCCGGGCGCGCAACACGACGTGCATGTGCGTGGGAGCCGTGATCTTCGTACTGCTGATGACGCAGGCGTAGGCGCTACTCGGCGAGGTGCGTCCAGACCGAGTTGAACCACGACCGCATGTTCGCCACGAAGACGGACCCTGATGAGTAGGGGTCGGCGTCCGTCACGTGGTGGGTTGGCGTGGCACCAAAGCCGAGGACGTCGAGAGCGAGGATCTCCTCCTCGCTCTCGAGGACCATCGTGCGTTCGATGACCTCGTACATTCCGTGCAGTGCCTCGACTCCGTTGAGGAGATAGAGCTTGAAGACCGGGACCAGGGGCACATGGTGGATCTCCACCTCCACGGACGGAACGAGCCGGTCGGACTGAAGCTCCCTCAGCCCAGGGCCTTGGGGTACGGCATCGACAACGACTCCGAGGGCAGCAGCATCCGCACGGCAAAGCTGTGGGGTGCCACACGACCACCTCGAATCCGCTCGGCTTGAACACGGATGTGCGCATCGAGGGATTCGGACGTCAGCGTGTAGACATCCAGGGTGACTTCGGGTGAACCGCTCCCCCGCCTCGACTCGATCCACCCCTCGTCGGCCAGCTCCCGTATCGCCCGCTGAACCGTGTCCCGGGAAACCGCGAACTCCTTCGCCAGTAGACCAGGCACAGAACAGCCGGGCCGATCGGCACGAGCCGGAGGGACGGTGGCGGGGATGAACCCCTGCTCCAGGTGGTCTGCACGGTGGGTGCGCTCGTCCTGCCACGGGGGCCGCGGAGCTCGCGCCACTGATCGTTCAGGCCTGATCCATGACCACGGCCCGCACCACCGCCAGCGATTTCACCACCACCTCGGCTCCCGCATCCCGCAGCAGCTTCTCCTTGCGATCGTTACGCGCGTAGCCGAGGAACGGGACGCCGGCGCTGCGAGCGGCTTCGTAGTCGGAGGGGGTGTCGCCGATCATCAGGGCGGAGGAGGGAGCCGCACCCATGGCGTTGAGGGCGCGAACGAGGCAGTGCGGGTCGGGCTTGAGACGGTGGAGGTCCTCGGTGCGGCCGTAGATGTGGGGGGTGAAGCAGGAGATCAGGCCGCGGGATGAAAGGTATCTGCGGACGACCCTGGGGGAGTTGTTCGTCGCTATGGCCAGGCGGGAGCCGACCGCCGTCCAGGTGCGTATCAGGGGGTCCGCGTACGCCGTCGGCATCGCTGAGGCGGCGGCGCGCAGTTCCTCCTGGGTGAGACGTTCCTCCAGCTCGGCGACCAGGTCACTGCCGGGGTGCCGACCGTCCACGGCGCGCAGGACGACATGAGGGTCCAGGGACTCCCGTTCGTCCTCCGTCACCAGGCCGTGCAGGCCTCGGCTCTCCAGCCACTCGACCAGCCCCCTCGCCACCCCGTCCGCCGTGTGCCCGGCGAACAGGCGGCAGATCGGACCGTCGAAGTCCCACAGGACGACTCGGGCGCGGGTGATCAGTTCGCGGAGTTTCTCGAGTTCTGCTGTCACCGGTTCAGTCTGCGTCGTATCACTAGTCACTAGGAGAGTGTCAGGTCCGTCGTGATGGTTTCCCAGAGGGCGTCGAACCACTTCTGGGATTCCTCCACGAACGCCGCATCGCGCTGGCTCGCCGCCTTCACGAAGGAGAAGAGGACGGAGCGGGAGCCCAGGACGTCGTACATCTCCAGGGTCTGGCTCTCGTACTCCTCCTCGCGCCGTTCGAGCATGTAGTAGCCGAGCAGCACTTCATCACTGTTGAGCAGGTACATCTTCACCGGCGGGGTGAACGGCAGGGCTCGGAAGGTGACTTGGACGTCGATGCCGTGGGTGGAGCGGACGGCGTTGAGGTTGTACTTGAGGACGTGGGCCTGGGCGTTGCGCATCTCCAGCCAGCGCTGGTGGACCGGGTCCTCCTCCTCGCCTCCGCGGTCGATCAGCACCGGAAAGGCAAGGGCGATGTCCCGGGACGGCAGCAGGACGCGGAACTCTATGGACTCCGGGTGGATCCTGCCCTCGTGGATCCGGCGGAGGGAATCGCCGAGGGCCAGCATCAGCGTCTCGGAAGTGTGACTCACGACGTCCACGCGCACATGCTTCGCCGTGAAGGCCTCCGACAGCCGCGGTGCCAGACCCACCATCGTCGGCTGCGGCGCCCCCCGGACCGGCGCCGGCTCCGCGATCCTCGGCGGGCTTCCCTTGCTCACATTGCTGAGCAGCCCGTCCTCCTGGAGGGCGCGCAGGGCCTGGCGGACGGCGCCGCGCTCGACGCCGAACTCCTCTGCCAACTCGGCCTGGGTGGGCAGGCGGTCTCCCGCCTTGAGGTCGCCTGCGCGAATACGTTCCCGCAGGATGTCGGCGATCTCCTGGGGCGAGAGCCTTCTGCTGCCGTTCACTGCAACGTTCTCCTGGGTCACGACCAAACGCTACAACTCCGATCCATCTATGGGGAGTTGTTTGGAAGTTGTTTCGGACTACGGGCCAAGTGGGGACAACTAACACTGAGATGGTTGCCAACTTCTCCAAGTTGGCGGAAGTTTTGCCTCCTTGTTGCCCAACCCCCGCACATCCAACCCCCCGCACATCCAACCCCCCGCACATCCGACCGCCCCGGATGCCCGCCTCACGCCCGAAGGGGGAACACCGTGCCAGCTCTCTACCTCCTCTCCGCACTCCTCGTCACCGGCATCGAGCAGACCGTTCAGTGGAAGTACGGCGCCACCGGCATCATCGGTCTGCTGCTGCTCACCATCGGCGTCAGGGCCAAGAGCCCGGCCCTGAGCTCCATCGGCGCCGTCGTGCTCGCCCTGCTGGTCGCGGGGCCCGCCCTATGACAGACAGGCGACGCCCGGATCCGCCACTGTGGGAGACCTTCAGCTCGTGAGCGTCAGCTCCGAACTGATCGTCTCCCACAGTGCGTTGAACCACAGGTGGGACTGCTCGACGAAGGTGGTGTCCCGCAGGCCGGCGCCCTGATCGAAGGCGAACAGCATCGACTGGGTGCCCTCGGCGTCGTACATCTGCAGGAACTCGTGGTCGATCTGCTCCTCGCGCTGGGAGAGGGTGTAGTAGGCGAACAGGGCTTCCGTGTTGTTGAGCAGGTACAGCTTCACCGGCGGCGTGAAGGGCAGCGCGCGGAAGGTGACCTGGACGTCGATGCCGTGCGTGGCGCGCAGGGCCAGCAGGTTGTGGCGGAGCACATGACCCTGGGCGTTGCGATGGGCCAGCCAGTGGCGCTGCAGCCGGCCGTCCACCGAGGCGTCGACCGGGGCGGGGAAGGCGAGGTCGATGTCCCGGCTCGGCAGCAGGACGCGGACGTCGATCTTGGCCGGTTTCAGCTGTCCGGCGTGAATCTGGCGCAGCGGTTCACCGAGGGCGAGGTTGAAGGAGACCGAGGTCAGGCAGAGCGCGTCGATCTCGACGTGCGGGGTCGCGAACGCGGCAGCTATCCGCGGGGCGAGGGCCACCATCGTGGGCTGCGGCGGGGCTCCGGGGCCGGTCAGCGCCCTGCTGAGGTCGGGGGCGACGGTCGCGGGGCTGCCCTTGGACACGTTGGTGAGCAGCTGCTCGGACTGCAGGATGCGCAGGGCCTGTCGTACCGCCCCGCGCTCCACTCCGAACTCGTCGGCCAGCCTGGCCTGGGTGGGCATGCGCTGACCCGGCCGCAGCTCACCGGACCGGATCCGGGAGCGCAGCTCGTCGGCCACCTCACGATGTGATGTGTGTGGCCGCTGTGACCTCTCCCGTCCATTGACGGAGGCGTGTTTCGGGTCCACGACCAAACACTACAACTTCCCGCCATCTTTGGGCAGTTCGAGGGAAGGTGGTTATGAGACGCATCCAAGCGGAGATAAGTACAGTGAAGTTGGTAGCCAACTTGCACAACATGGTCAAACTTCCAAAGGGTTGGTGCCATCAGGTCGCTTCAGACCTCGACAGGTAGGACCGCAACAGGGGGGATCGTCATGCCGCTCGCCATCGCCATCGCCGCCCTCGCCATCGGATTCGAGCAGCTCATCCAGTGGAAGTGGGGGCCGATGGGCATCATCGCCTTCGTCCTTCTCACCATCGGCATCAAGGCAAAGAACACCATGGTCGGCGGCATCGGAGCGGCGATCCTCGTGATGCTGCTCGCCCAGTCCGGCTGACCGGACCGCCCAAGTCCGCGCAGTCGGCCGATCGGGCTCCCTTCCGGAGGGGAGCCGGGAGCCTGGTCGGTCAGCACAGCCACAACTCCACACCGACAACTGAACACCGCTGAGCACAGCCACAACTCAACAGCTACAGCTACAGCTACGGATCAGTCCCAAGCCCCTGTCACCGGCAGGCGGTAACCGTCAGGAGGGAGACCTCAGAACATGTCCGGGCACCAAGGCCGCCCGGGCGTACGCAGCAGGGCGTCGGCCATCAGGGCGGCGCCCGCTCGGTCTTCCCGGACCCGACCGAGCGCGGCAAGCCGTACGACGGACTCGTCGCCGAGCCACAGGGTGGCCAAGTCGACGGCATCCAGGGTGAGTTCGGCGCTCTGCGTGGTCGCCGTACAGGACGCCCGACCGTCCTCCGCCACCTCCAGCCGATAGCGCCCGCCGGCCAGACCGGCCCCGTCGACGACCTCCAGGACCAACTCCCCCGCCCTGCCGTACGTACGCGCCTCCAGAGCCCGTACGACGTCCAGGATCCGCACCCACAGCCAGTCCGCGTGCGTGGTGATCCGGGCGGCCCGGGGGTCGGGCAGGAAGAACGGCAGCAGGTCGCCGGGCCCGCGCCAGCCGCTCCGCACCTTTGTGACCCAGTCGATCGAGCAGAGGTGACGCCACAGGGTGCGCTCGGCGGCCGCGGTCGTGGCGATCAGCCACCTCACCTTGGCCGTCTCGGCCGGCTGCTTGTCCTCCCACCGGTCGTCGCACTTGTACGCCACCATTCCCTCGACCTCGCCGGTGGCCGACCGGTACACGGCGAAGAAGGGCTCGACCCAGGGGGCACGGTCCAGATGCACGACCCCGGTCTCGATCTCCCACCATCGCCGCGTACGGCTGACCGCGCCGGGTTGGCCGCGGCGCACGCGCTCGTGCAGCTCCGGGCCGAGCTTGCGTACGTCCTCCCGGTCCACGAGATCGATACGGCCGCCGTCCTCGGGCCCCGACCAACGGGCATCCAGCCCGGCGCGCGGCACGTCCACCGTCCACTCGGTCATCCAGGTGGCGGGGCCGAAGCCGTAGCGGCCGTAGATCGGGTACTCGGCGGCGATCAGCGTGGCGACGACGTCTCCGCGCTCCTTCGCCGCACCGAGATCCTCGGCCATCATGCGCGTCAGGATGCCGCGCCGGCGGTGGGTGGCCGTCACGCTGACGTTCGTGATGGCATCCGCGGGAACGGCCGCGCCACCCACAGCCGTGAGCTGCTGCTCGAACGACCGGAACGTCGCCACACACCGCCCGCCGTCGAAGGCACCCAGCGTCCGGGACGGTTCGATATAGCTGCTCCGGTCCGCGATCTCGTCCTCGGTGACGCCGGGACTGCGCAGAAAACCGGTGTTCAGAGCACGGATCCAGTCGGGAATCTCGTCCTCGTCGATCGGACGGATGTCGATGTCGGGGTGCGGGCGGGTCATGGAGCCACGTTAGGTCTACGACGATGAGCTGTCGCGACGATTTTTCCTCGCCCCCGCCGCCCCTACCCGTCCCATCCCCAGGGACTGCCGCCCCTTCGACCCCGCCCCAGGGGCTCCGCCCCCCCCTGGACCCCCATCGGCCCCAAAGGGCCTCGTCCTCAAACGCCGGACGGGCTGAAGGATGCGGATGGGTGGGGGATCGGGACGGCAGGCCCTCGTCGTCAAACGCCGGATGGGCTGAAAGACACGGACCGGCCTCGTCCTGGCACGCCCTCCTCACACCAACAGGTCGTCCACCTGCGCCTCGCCCTCCCGGTACCGTCGGGCGATTTCCGCGCTGCAGTCGTCCGCCGTGCGCTGGAGGCGCTGGCGGCGGCGGGAGACCTGCTGCTCGTAGCGGACGAGGCGGGCCATCGCGGCGTTCAGTTCGAGGTCGGTGCGGGCCCGGAGGTCCGAGAGTTCGACCTCGGCGAGCATCTCGGCGGCCAGGCGGCGGTACTCCTCGCTGTGGGGCGTGCCCAGGGTCACGTGGCGGGCCGAGGAGCGTTGGCGGGCCGGGGCGTCCGCGAGGATCTCGGAGAGGCGTTCCACCACCGAGCCCTCCCCCGCCGGCGAGCGGCGTGCCAACTCCGCGCGCAGGATGTCGATACGGCCCTGCAGCAGCCGCCGTACATAGCTGAGGTCCGCCTCGTCGCGCTGGGCGTCCCGGCGCAGGGTGCGCAGCTCGGGCAGGCTCAGCGGGGTCAGGTCGTGCTCGGACGGGTCCACGGGCAGCCACGGCTCCTCCGTACGCTGCGCGGGCGGCCGGACAACAGCCCCGGGCGGCTGTCCGATGCTCGGTGTGCTCATGTGCCTCAACCGTCCCCTCGACCGGGCGTGTGTGAGCATCGTGCCACCCCAAGTGGCCGCTATGTGACCGAGTGCCCCCGATCGGCCCCAGATGGGGGGTTATCGATCAAAAAGAAGCCCGAGGAAAGGTCACTGCGGCCCGCGCGGCATGATGGTCCTATGCGTGCAGTGGTTCAGAGAGTCGACGGCGCGAGCGTCGTCGTCGAGGGTGAGACCGTCGGGGAGATCGTCGGCGAAGGGCTCTGTGTCCTCGTGGGGGTCACCCACGAGGACACCAAGGAGAAGGCCGCCCAACTCGCCCGCAAACTCTGGTCGATCCGCATGCTGCCCGACGAGAAGTCCTGCAGCGACATCGACGCCCCGCTCCTCGTGATCAGCCAGTTCACGCTGTACGGGGACGCGAGGAAGGGCCGCCGCCCCACCTGGAACGCCGCGGCGCCCGGCGACGTGGCCGAGCCGCTCGTCGACGAGGTCGTGGCCCAACTCCGCGCCCTGGGCGCGACGGTCGCGACGGGACGGTTCGGCGCGCAGATGCGGGTGTCGCTGACGAACGACGGTCCCTTCACCGTGCTCGTGGAGATCTAGGTACTCGTGGGGATCTAGGTGCTCGTGGAGATCTAGGCCCTCAGCCCCTCAGGGCTCGACCACGACCTCCTGCGCCGCCGCCGTCGTGTCCGCCACCAGGCGCGCGTCCAGCGGCACGTTCCGCTTCACCAGAGCGAGGGCGACCGGGCCGAGTTCGTGGTGGCGTACGGACGTCGTGATGAAGCCGATCTTGCGGCCGTCGGGGCCGTCGTCCGCGAGGTGGAGCTGGGTGCCGGCCGGCGGCAGGTGGACCTCGCTGCCGTCGAGGTGGAGGAAGACGAGGCGGCGCGGGGGCTTGCCCAGGTTCTGGACGCGGGCGACCGTCTCCTGGCCTCGGTAGCAGCCCTTCTGCAGGTGCACCGCCGTGCCGATCCAGCCCAGCTCGTGCGGAATGGTGCGGTGGTCGGTCTCGAAGCCGAGGCGGGGACGGTGGTGCTCGACGCGCAGCGCCTCGTAGGCCAGGAGGCCCGCTGCCGGGCCCGCCTGCTCGGCGTACGACTCCAGGTCCGCGCGCGGGAGGAACAGATCACGGCCGTGCGCCGTCTCGCGGACGACGACGCCCACCGGTACCGGGGCGATCGAACCCGCCGGCAGATGGACGACCGCGAAGTCGGCCGTGCGGTCGGCGGCCTCGACCCGGTAGAAGAACTTCATCGACTCCAGGTAGGCGAGCAGCGCTTCCTGGGTGTCGGGTTCCACGTGGATCCAGACCGTCACACCGTCGTCCACCAGGTACAGCGCGTGCTCGATGTGGCCGTTGGCGGACAGGACCAGCGCCTCGGTGGCCTCGCCCACGGTCAGCTCGGAGACGTGTTGCGTGAGCAGCAGGTGCAGCCAGCTCAGCCGGTCCTCGCCGGTGACGGTGAGGACACCGCGGTGGGAGAGGTCGACGAATCCGGTGCCCTCGGCGAGGGCGCGCTGTTCGCGGAACAGGTCGCCGTAGTGGGCGGCGACGCCTTCGTCCACGCCCTCGGCGGGGACGGCGCCGGGCAGGGACAGCAGAGGGCTCTTCATATGCCTAAGCCTACGACTCGGTAGTTGAAGCCTTGAGGGAACAGTCCTTGCACCGGCCGAAGATCGCGAAGTGCTTCATGTCCGTCTCGAACCCGAAGGTCGAGCGCAGCTTCGCGGTGAACTCCGCCGCCACCGCGATATCCGCCTCGATGACGTTCTGGCAGTCGCGGCAGACCAGGTGGATGTGGTGGTGGCGGTCCGCGAGATGGTACGTCGGTGCCCCGTGCCCCAGATGGGCATGGCTGACCAGACCGAGCTCCTCCAGGAGCTCCAGGGTCCGGTAGACCGTGGAAATGTTGACCCCCGACGCCGTCTTCTTCACTTCCGTGAGGATGTCGTCGGGGGTCGCGTGCTCAAGGGTGTCCACGGCTTCGAGCACAAGCTGCCGTTGCGGGGTCAGCCGGTAACCGCGCTGCCGCAGATCACTCTTCCAGTCGGTGCTCACCACACCGACGAGTCTAGGCCTACTTGAAGAAGGCGATGCCGTCGTCCGGCATGTCGTCGGGGAGGGCCTTGGCCCAGCGCTCGACGTCCTCCGGGGTGACGACCTTCTTCAGGTGCGCGGACATGTAGGGGCGCAGCTCGACCTCGGGGGTCTGCTTCTCGCCGACCCACATGAGGTCGCTCTTGACGTAGCCGTAGAGACGCTTGCCGCCGGTGTACGGGCCCGAGGCCGCCGTACGCGCGACCGCGTCCGTGACCAGGTCGATCTGCGGCTTCTGCTTCGCCAGCTCGCCGTACCAGATCTCCACGACGCCGTCGTCACGGACCATCGTGATCTCGACCTTGCGGTCGGCGTCGATGCGCCAGAAGCCGTGCTCGGACTCCAGCGGACGGACCTTGTTCCCGTCGTTGTCCAGGACCCAGGTGTGGGACTGGTACTCCAGGAAGTCCCGGCCGTCGTGCGAGAAGGTGACCTCCTGCCCGAAGTTGCACTTCTCGGAGCCGGGGAAGTCGTGCACGCCCGCGCCGGCCCAGTTGCCGAGCAGGAAGGCGAGCGGGACGAGCTCCTTGTGGAGGTCGGACGGGATCTCGATCATGAGAGGCGGTTCCTAGGTATGGGTCAGCGCTGGCCCTGGTACAGCTTCTTCACTGTCAGCCCGGCGAAGGCGAGGACGCCGACGCAGACCAGGGCGAGCAGGACTTCGAAGAAAACCTCAAGCACGTGGTGCTCCTACGGTGAGCGAGGGTGGGCGGTACACAGGCCGGGCCCCAGCTTAGTCGGCCGGGGCCCTGCCTTCTCTGCGAGGTACGCCTCAGCCGAGCAGCTGGCTCTGTAGAACCACCGTCTGCTGGAACGGCACGGCCGCGGCGCCGCCCTTCCTGGACTGGACGACCAGCGCGAGGACGTCACCGGAGACGAGGTAGGCCTGGCGGACGTGCTCGGCGCCGAACGGCTTGGTCTCGGTGTACGGGTACCGCCGTACGTCCTCCACCACGACCTTCGTCGGGAAGTCCTCGTCCATGAGGCTCTGCGCGGCGCCCTTCAGAGCGTACGGAGGCGCTACGACGCTGGAGAAGTAGTCCTGCTCCAGGTCCTCGGCGACCGCGGCCGTCTCGAACTGGAGCAGATAGATCCGGGTACGTGTGCCGTCCGTGGTGGTCCAGCCGCGGGCGGCGATGTGCCGCAGCCCGCGGTCGGTCAGCAGGGTCCCGACCGTCTCCCGCTCCTCCTTCGACTCGTACACCGCCAGGAAGTCCTT
Organism: Streptomyces sp. NPDC002817; assembly: GCF_053592055.1. NCBI lineage: Bacteria > Bacillati > Actinomycetota > Actinomycetes > Kitasatosporales > Streptomycetaceae > Streptomyces > Streptomyces sp. NPDC002817. The sequence continues at coordinate 67,016 of NZ_JBSFUY010000002.1, read as the reverse complement.
CGTCGCCAGCCAGCCGTCCTTGCCGTCCAGCGCCTTGTCGGCCTTCGCGCCCTCGGGTGCGGGCAGCAGGAGCCCCCGCAGGTCGGCGTAGTGCGAGCCGGCCGTGTTCGCCTCGGCGAAGGGGCCCGGGCTGCCGGAGGGCAGCGGCGGCTTGACGATCTCCGGGTACTCCCAGCGCCCGTCCGACTCGGTGGCGAGTCCGGGTACGTCCGTCCGCTCCATGCGGGTGATGCCGTACGCCGTCCCCGCACCGGCGACGGCGAAGACCACGACGGCGGCGGTCCAGCGCAGGACGGCACGGAGGACCCGGCGGTCCTTGGGTGCCGCCGGGGCCACGGGCTGCGGAGGCGCCTCGGGCACGGGCGGCACCGCGAGGTGCTGCTCGGTCGGTTCCGACTGCCCGGTCTGCTCGGCCTGCCCGGCCTGCCCGGTCTGCTCGGTCTGCTCGGTCTGCTCGGTCTGCTCGGTCTGCTCGGTCATACCGCCTCCCCCGGCTCTGCGATGCGGTCGAGCTGCTCGGCGAGAAGCTTCGCGATCGTCTTGGTGTCGAATGGCTTGGCGCCGTCGGCGGTGGCGCTGATCAGGATGTCGCCCTGGTAGGCGGAGCAGAACATCATGTCGAGGTCCTCGTCCGCGTCCTTGGGCGGCAGGAAGCACTCGGCGTTCTTGAAGCCCTTGATCTCCGGGCCCTTGCGGAAGATGTCCAGGGCGTCGAGGAAGGCGTTCTGGGACGTCGAGCTGTCCTTGGCGGCGGCCCGCTTCTCCATCCGGGACAGCGTGATGCTGACCGTGGTGACACCCGGCCCGGTGAAGCCGCTGCCGGTCATGCTGACGTAGCTGCGCATCACCATGCCCATGATGCGCCGCTTGTCCATCTCCTTCTCCAGCTGTCGGCGCTGGGTGCGCGGCAGGCCGCTCAACGACTCCTTGCGCAGGGCGGTCGCCTGGGTGCCGCTGAGCTCGACGTCGGAGCCGAACTCGGCGAGGTCCGGTCCCCGATTCCAGCCGTCGAACCCGTACGGCACGAGCACACCGGCCAGCCCTTCGGCCGCGACCGCCTTCTTCTCGTCGGCCACGGCCTTCGGGAACTTCCAGACCGGGGCACCGGCGTCGCGGTCGGCGCCGTCCACGGTCACGACGGTGTAGCCGACGCCGGCCACGACGGCACCGGTCAGTAGCAGGGACCCGGTGATCGCGGCGATACGACCACGGCGGACGGGCTTCCTGGCGGGTACGGCGGACTCGACGACCCCGAATTCGGCCTCCACCTCGGCCTCGCCGATCGGCTCGTTCTGGTTCTCCGTCACAGCCGCTCCATCTGCCGCTCGGCCAGGTCCATGATCTTCTTCTTGGTGATCGGCTTGGTGTCGTAGATCCAGACCTCCACGGCGATGTCACCGCGCCAGGCGTGCGCCTCCGCGCTGTAGAGCGGCAGGTAGCCCGGCTCGGTCTCGGCCTCGTGGTGGACGTACGCCATCCCGTCCTCGGTGCCCGGGACGACCCAGCTGTCGGTGGAGTCGTCCTTGTCCGCCCAGTACTGGCCGTCGTCCGCGGCGTCGGCGGCCGCGGTGTACTCCTCCTGCCGGTACTGGACCAGGCGGATCGTCACCGAGAGGTTGCCGTGCTCCCAGCCGGTGACGGCCGCGCGGCGGAACTCCTCGTTGACGAGGTCGTCGAAGGCGCGGCCCGGCTTCTCGAAGGCGCCGGCGTAGGACGCCAGGTCCATCCAGTTGTCGCTGTCGTCCAGCCAGTCGGCCTTCTTCGCGCCACTCGGCTTCTTCAGCAGCAGCTTGCGCAGGTCTCCGTCCGTCTTCACCCGACGGTCCTGCGCCGCGGACAACGGCTCGACCTCGCCCTTGGCCTGCTTCACGGCAGGCTGGGACAGCGACGGCAGCCGGGTGGGCTCGCGGTCGGCCTGGACGAGGAAACCGGTGCAGGTGCCGGCGACCGTGCCGAGGACGGCGGCCGCGGCGATGAGGAGTGTGGTGCGTCCGCGCCGGCGCGGACGGGGCGCTTCGGGCGCCTCCGCCTGTACCGGTATTTCATGCACTTCAGGTACTTCCAAGACGTCCCCCCACAGAACGTGAAGTGCGCATTCCGTATGCGCGCACAGGAGACTCACTGCCGATGACCTGGGTTGTAGGCGAGATGATTACGATTCAGGCATGGCGAAGAAGCTCGTGATCAAGGTGACGGCGGGGGCCGATGCCCCCGAGCGCTGCTCGCAGGCGTTCACGGTGGCGGCGGTGGCCGTGGCCAGCGGGGTGGAGGTCTCCCTGTGGCTGACCGGGGAGTCCGCGTGGTTCGCGCTGCCGGGCCGCGCCGCCGAGTTCGAACTGCCGCACGCGGCCCCGCTCCCCGACCTGATCGACTCGATCCTGGCCGGCGGCACGCTGACGTTGTGCACCCAGTGCGCGGCCCGTCGGGACATCGCGGAGAAGGACGTCATCGAGGGCGTACGGATCGCGGGGGCGCAGGTGTTCGTGCAGGAGGCGCTGGGGGACGGGACACAGGCGCTGGTCTACTGAGCCGCCCGGACCCACCGACGGAACGGATGGCCCGCCGGGGCGCAAAGCCTCCTACCGCGGCCGCTTCTTCCCGTCCAGCTCGTCCCACCAGTCGTCCGACTTGGGGTCACCGGACGGGTCGTCCCACCAACGGTCGTCTGGACCACGCCGGTTGGCGACCATCGCGGCGACCGGGGGAATCAGCATGGCGACCACGCACATGCCGACGGCCACCGGAACCGACCAGAGGCGCACGACTGACCAGGCCAGGACAAAGAGCCCGATGCACGTGCCCATCATGGCGAAGTAGACATGACGTCGTCGCGCCAGCATGAGTCCAGCGTAGGCCCGTACCCGGACATGCCGAAGGGCCGCACCCGACGGGGTGCGGCCCTTCGGTCGGTCTCGGCGGTTCAGACCGCGATCGCGACCTCCGCGAGGCCGCCCTGCTGGGCGACGACCGTGCGGTCGGCGGTGCCGCCGGGGACCAGGGCGCGGAGGGTCCAGGTGCCCTCGGCCGCGTAGAAGCGGAACTGGCCCGTCGCCGAGGTCGGGACCTCGGCGGTGAACTCGCCGGTCGAGTCCAGGAGGCGGACGTAGCCCACCACCGGCTCGCCGTCGCGGGTCACCTGGCCCTGGATCGTGGTCTCACCGGGCTTGATCGTCGAGGCGTCCGGGCCGCCGGCCTTCGCTCCACACATGTCTTTCTCCAAGAGGGGTCTGACCGGAAGGAAGGCCGGTCGGGATGAGCGGGGTCTCTGCTTACTTGTTGGCGCCGAGCTCGATCGGAACGCCGACCAGGCTGCCGTACTCGGTCCAGGAGCCGTCGTAGTTCTTGACGTTCTCCACGCCCAGCAGCTCGTGCAGCACGAACCAGGTGAGAGCCGAGCGCTCACCGATGCGGCAGTAGGCGATGGTGTCCTTCGCCAGGTCCACCTGCTCCTCGGCGTAGAGCTCCTTGAGCTCGTCGTCCGACTTGAAGGTGCCGTCGTCGTTGGCGTTCTTCGACCACGGGATGTTGCGGGCGGACGGGACGTGGCCCGGACGCTGCGACTGCTCCTGCGGAAGGTGCGCCGGGGCGAGCAGCTTGCCGCTGAACTCGTCGGGCGACCGGACGTCGACCAGGTTCTGCGAACCGATCGCCGCCACCACGTCGTCGCGGAAGGCGCGGATCGCGGTGTTCTGGGCCTTGGCCTTGTAGTCGGTGGCGGCCCGCTCCGGGACCTCCTCGACCAGCTCGCGGGCGTCCAGCTCCCACTTCTTGCGGCCGCCGTCGAGCAGCTTGACGCTGTCGTGGCCGTACAGCTTGAAGTACCAGTAGGCGTACGAGGCGAACCAGTTGTTGTTGCCGCCGTAGAGGATCACCAGCGTGTCGTTGGCGATGCCCTTCGCCGAGAGGAGCTTCTCGAAGCCCTCCTGGTCGATGAAGTCACGGCGGACCGGGTCCTGCAGGTCCTTCGTCCAGTCGATCCGGATCGCGTTCTTGATGTGGTTCTTCTCGTAGGCGGACGTGTCTTCGTCCACCTCCACGATCGCGATGTCGGCGTTGTCGAGGTTGGCCTCGACCCAGTCGGCGTCGACCAGGACGTCGCTGCGGCTCATGCTCTTTCTCCTCCGGGGCAGTTACGGCGGGGCGTGCGAGTGCGAGGGTGCGTGGCCCGGTGCGGGCGCGGCGCACGGATGCCCTGGAATCAGGGCGGGGGATGCGGAAGGACGGAGCTTCCGCTCAGAAGGTGCGACAGAGCATGGCGGCAACGCGGCACAGGTCCACTGCCCGCCGCTTCGTGAGATCCGCCTGTCGCTTCATGCGTCGATCGTAGGGACGGACAGCCTGGCGTGTCACCGGCGTGTCGTATTTTGAGACGCGATCGTCCGGGATGTGGGATCCGAGCAGCGCCCGGGCCGTGCTCGCACGGGTTTCGGGCGCCGGTGGCCGTCGTCACATCTGCGGTGCGGACGGCCCGTCTCGCTCCTCGGACGGTTCCTGTCCGCCGAACGCCGTCCTACCCGGCCAGCTCGACGTTCGAACCCTTCACCGTCACCTCTACGCCGTTCTGCGCGGCCTCGACCTTGTCGAGCTGCACGCCGCCGGGCAGGTCGTCGATCTTCTGCTCGAAGTCGGTGATCGAGCGGACCTTGCCCTCCGCGACCTCGACGACCATGTTCGGCAGGTTGTCCGCGTGCACCTTCACGGTGTCGCCGTCGACGGTGACCGTGCTGAGCACCGGGTACGTCGTCGACTTGCCCAGGGCCCTGACCTTGACGTTCACCTTGATCTTGCCGTTGCCGCCGTCGGAGAGACCGACGACCTCGGCCGTCACCCCGGTGAAGATCTCCGTCGGTTCGGACTTGGCGGCCTTGAGCAGCTCGTCGTAGGAGATGCTCGCGGTGCCGTTCGCGGTGGCGGCGGTGGCGGAGCTGTAGTCGCCCGAGAAGGCGACGCCCTTGAAGTTCGCCTTGATGTCGTCGATGCGGATCTTGTCGCCCGTGGTGCCTGCGGCGGCCTCGTAGTCCTTGATGCCGACCTCGGTGTCGTCGAGCTCGCCGGAGACGACCTGGGTGAGGAACGGGAAGCCCTTGATGGACACATCGGGGGTGGAGGAGAGGTTCTCGGTGGTTCTCAGCTTGTCCGCGACCTCGCCCTCCGCGAAGTGGACCGCGACACGGTCGGCGATCACGAAGAGGCCGCCCAGAATGACGACGACGATCAGAAGTATTCGCAGTGCGCGCATTCTTTGGTGTTCCCCCACCTAGGCGGTCTACGTCCGGGTGTCACCGTAACTCCGGCCGGGGCGCCGACCAGGAGTTTGTCGATCACCTGTGACAAGGCAGTCCAGGGCTTTACCCGAGCGCCCGCCCCAGCAGGTACACCGCCGGTGCCGCGGCGGCCAGCGGCAGGGCCACGCCCGCCGTGAAGTGCACGAAGCGGGACGGGTAGTCGTAGCTCGCGACCCGGTGGCCGATCAGCGCGCACGCCCCCGCGCCCACGCCCAGCAGCGCACCCTCCGAGCCCAGGTCCGTCATCCCGCCGACCGCGATGCCCGCGCCCGCCGCGGCGAGCAGCGAGACCACCACGGAGGCCGGCGTCGGCAGCGGCAGCGCACGGGCCAGGACGGCGACCGCGACCGAGGCCGCGCCGACCGTCACCGCGTCCGCGGCGGCCGCGAGGTAGCCGGACGCGATGATCGCCAGGGCCGCCGAGGCGACGGTGGCCATCAGGCCGTACATCCGGGTGTCGGGGTCGGCGTGCGAGCGCAGCTGGAGCACCAGGGAGAGCAGCACCCAGACGCCCAGCGTCCCGAGGATCGCGGACGGCGCGTGGTCGGACGCCAGCAGCGCCACGTCCGCGACCAGCGCGCCCAGGAACGCCAGCGCGATGCCCTGCCGGGCGGGCCACATGCCGTTCAGCCGGAACCAGCCGGCCGCCGTCACGGCCTGCAGGGCGACGAGCGGGACGAGCAGGGCGTACGACCCGACGGCCGCCGTGCCGGCGAGGAGCAGACCGAGCAGCGCGGTGAGCGCGGCGGGCTGCATGCCGGGTTCGATGACCGGGGAGCGGCCCTCGAGCCGGGCGCGCTGGGCGTCGGTGATGCGGGCGTTGCCGCCGAGGCTGGCGGGGCCGTAGTCGGCGGTGGCGGGAGCCTGCGCAGCGGGCGCCACGGGGGCCGGCGGCTCGGCGTACGCCTGCTGCGGCAGGTACGACGTGTCCGCGGCCGGCGCGACCGGGGCCTGGACCTGTGTCTCCCAGGTCTGACCCTGCCACTGCTGGGTGTACTGCCGGGCGGCCTGCGGATCCTCGTAGCCCTGCTGCTGTCCGGGCCAGGACTGCTGCTGCTGGGGCTGCTGCCAGTACGGGTCGTACCCCTGCTGGTACTGCTGCTGCCCCTCATACGGCTGGTCGGTCATCGTCACCCTCCTGCGAACGGCGGGAGCACCTCGACCGTGCCGCCGTCGGCCAGCCGTACCGTCTCATGTCCGCGGGTGCCCACGGGGTCACCGTCGATGAGGAACGAGCATCGCTGCAGGACGCGCGTGAGTTCGCCGGGGTGTCGCCCGCGCACCGCGTCGAGCGCCTCGGCGAGCGTGTCCGCGTCGTACGCCTCCTCGGCGACGCCGGCCGCGGACTTGGCGGCGGCCCAGTAGCGGACCGTGACCTTGGGCATCCGGTTCCTCAATCAATCGGCTGTGTACACGGTCAGGCTAGCCGCCCTGTGCGACGGCCCAGTCCCCGATGCGCCCCAGCAGCTCGTCGGGGGCCGCGTTCTCGGCATGGCCCATGCCGGGCTCCAGCCAGAGTTCGCCGTGGTCACCGGCGGCCGCGGCGAGCATGCGGGGGTGGTCGAGGGGGAAGTAGCCGTCGCGGTCGCCGTGGACGACGAGGAGAGGAGTGGGGGCGATCCTCGGGACGGCTTCCACCGGGGACAGCGGGACCGGGTCCCACTCCCGGTGGTGGATCCGCGTCCGCAGGCCGTAGCGGCCCACCAGACGGCCCTCGGGGCGGGTTATCAGCCAGTGGACCCTGCGCATAGGGGCCGTGCCGCGGTAGTACCAGCGAGCCGGAGCACTCACCGAGACCACCGCGTCCGAGTGCGCTTCCGTGCGCCCCTCGCGCCCCGAGTCACCGTCCGGTCGGTACAGGGCCGCGTGCCGCAGCACCACAGAACCGCCCATGGAGAAGCCGACGGTCACCACGCGCGTGTGCCCGAGCGACCGGGCCCACTCCACCGCGGCCGCCAGATCGAGCACCTCGCGGTCCCCCACCGTCGAGCGTCCACCGGAGGCCCCGTGCCCGCGGAAGGAGAAGGTGACGACGGCCCCGTACTGCGTGAACGTCTTCACCACCCGGCGAACATGAGGACGATCCGCGTCGCCGGTGAAACCGTGCGCGACGACGAACACGAGACCACGCGCGGATGAAGCGGAGGCGTCGTATACAACGGCCGGCGGATCGTATACGGAATCGATCGTCACACCGTCGGCGGTGTGCAGAAACGTCCGTATAGGTGTGCCTCTGTTCGTCTCAGAGTGCGGAATCGGGGTGGATCGCACCACACGACCTGCCGGATCAATGCGCATGTGGGCTATTCTCCTCAACAGAGGACTCGGGCAATGCAGCCCCCGAGTCCTTTTGTGCTTTCGGATCACCTGTATACGAAAGCTACGACCTCGCCGGGACCGAGGAGGAACCAGCCGTATGAGTTCTCTGCTGCTCCTGACCAATGCCCTCCAGCCATCGACGGAGGTGCTTCCCGCTCTCGGCCTGCTCCTGCACAACGTGCGAGTGGCCCCCGCAGAAGGCCCTGCCCTCGTCGACACCCCTGGTGCCGACGTCATCCTCATCGACGGTCGCCGCGATCTGCCACAGGTCCGCAGCCTGTGTCAGCTCCTGCGCTCCACCGGGCCGGGCTGTCCGCTCATCCTCGTCGTCACCGAGGGCGGCCTCGCCGCCGTCACCGCCGACTGGGGCATCGACGACGTCCTGCTCGACACCGCCGGACCGGCCGAGGTCGAGGCACGACTGCGCCTCGCCATGGGCCGGCAGCAGATCGTCAACGACGACTCCCCCATGGAGATCCGCAACGGCGACCTCTCGGTCGACGAGGCGACCTACAGCGCCAAGCTGAAGGGCCGGGTCCTCGACCTGACCTTCAAGGAGTTCGAGCTCCTCAAATACCTCGCCCAGCACCCGGGCCGCGTCTTCACGCGCGCCCAGCTGCTCCAGGAGGTCTGGGGCTACGACTACTTCGGTGGCACCCGGACCGTGGACGTGCACGTACGACGTCTGCGCGCCAAGCTCGGCCCCGAGCACGAGTCGCTCATCGGAACCGTCCGGAACGTCGGTTATCGATTCGTTACGCCGGAGAAGGGTGGGGCTGTCTCGGACGAGGCGAAGTCCAAGAACGCCCAGCCAAAGGCGGAGGATGCGGACGAGACGGCCGCCCTGGACGCGGCCGAGGTCAATGCGGACGTATGACGGGCATCGGAAACGCTCAGGCGGGGCACAGGGAAGCTCCTTCACGCCCTGCCCAGAGCGGGTCCATCCGCGTAGACTCCGCGCGTGGCCAAGGTAACCAGGGATGACGTGGCGCGGCTGGCGGGGACGTCCACTGCCGTCGTCAGCTATGTCATCAACAACGGACCCCGGCCGGTTGCCCCGGCCACGCGCGAGCGTGTCCTCGCCGCGATCAAGGAACTGGGCTACCGGCCCGACCGGGTCGCCCAGGCGATGGCATCGCGGCGCACCGACCTCATAGGCCTGATCGTGCCGGACGCGCGCCAGCCCTTCTTCGGGGAGATGGCGCACGCGGTCGAACAGGCCGCGTCCGAGCGCGGAAAAATGGTGCTGGTCGGCAACTCCGACTACATCGCCGAGCGCGAGGTCCACTATCTGCGGGCCTTCCTCGGGATGCGGGTCTCCGGACTGATCCTGGTCAGCCACGCACTGAACGACAACGCAGCCGCCGAGATCGACGCCTGGGACGCCCGGGTGGTCCTGCTGCACGAGCGGCCCGAGGCGATCGACGACGTCGCGGTGGTCACGGACGACCTCGGCGGCGCCGAGCTCGCCACCCGCCATCTCCTGGACCACGGCTACGCGTACGTCGCCTGTATGGGCGGCACCGCCGAGACCCCCTCCGTCGGCGACCCGGTCTCCGACCACGTCGAGGGCTGGCGGCGCGTGATGGACGAGGCGGGGATCTCCACCGAGGGACGGCTCTTCGAGGCGCCGTACAACCGCTACGACGCGTATCAGGTGGCGCTGGGCGTGCTGTCGGGCCCCGAGCGTCCGCCCGCGATCTTCTGCTCCACCGACGACCAGGCGATCGGCGTGCTACGCGCGGCGCGCGAGCTGCGGATCGATGTGCCGGGTGAGCTGGCGGTGATCGGGTTCGACGACATCAAGGAAGCGGCGCTCGCGGATCCGCCGATGACAACGATCGCATCCGACCGGTCGGCGATGGCGCGGGCGGCGGTGGATCTGGTGCTGGACGACGGGCTTCGGGTGGCGGGATCGCGCCGGGAGCGGCTGAAGGTGTTTCCGTCGCGGTTGGTCGTACGACACTCCTGTGGCTGCGCATGAGGCTGCACGGGCCTTCATGAGGCTTGTCTGAGAAGGCTCCGCCTCCTCCCTGGTCCGGCTTTATATCGGGCAAACGAGGTTCTGGCGGCGTTCTCAGGGAGCACTCAGGGAGCTCTCATGGTGGGGCGACAAGCTCATTGCCATGACCGAGAGCTTCCGCCGCGACGGCGAGTACGAGCAGTACGCGAACCCCTACCAGGGCGCCCAGCAGCACGCCTCCTCCCCCGTGAACCCGGAGTGGCCGCCCCCGCCGGCGCAGCCGCCCGCGCCGCAGCCGGTGACCGTCGAGCCGGGTACGACCGTGTGGCCGGCCCAGCAGCAGGCGGCCTACGCCACTTCCGCTGACGGCGGCGACGGCGGCGGCGGTACGGCTGTCCTCACCGCGGCACCGGCGGAGCCCTCGGCCCCTGCGCCGAAGAAGCGGACCCGGGGTCCCCTCGCTCTCCTCGCCGCCGTGGCGATCGTCGCCGCGGCGATCGGTGGCGGTACGGCGTACGGCATCCAGGAGCTCACCGGCAACGACACGGTCACCTCCAGCAGCACCAGCACCAACGTCATCCCGTCCTCCGCCAAGGGCACGGTCTCCGGGGTCGCCAAGGCGGTCAGCCCGAGCATCGTCGAGATCAACGCCACCTCGAACGCCGGGGAGTCCACCGGTTCCGGCGTGATCATCACCAGCGACGGCGAGATCATCACCAACAACCACGTCATCTCCGGCGCCTCCACCGTCAAGGTGAGCACCAGCGACGGCAAGACCTACACCGCGAAGGTCGTCGGCACCGACAGCAAGAAGGACCTCGCCCTCATCAAGCTGGAGAACGCCTCCGGCCTGGCCCCGGCCACCCTCGGCAACTCCGACGGTGTCCAGGTCGGCGACGAGGTCGTGGCGATCGGCTCCCCCGAGGGCCTGACCGGCACCGTGACCAGCGGCATCGTCTCCGCCCTCAACCGTGACGTGACCGTCGCGACCGACGAGGGCCAGAGCCAGAGCCAGAGCCAGAACCAGGGCGGCGGCAGCGGCCAGTGGCCGTTCGAGTTCGGCGGCCAGCAGTTCAACGGCGACACCGGCTCGTCCACGACGACGTACAAGGCGATCCAGACGGACGCGTCCCTCAACCCGGGCAACTCCGGCGGCGCGCTCATCGACATGAACGGCAACATCATCGGCATCAACTCCGCGATGTACTCCGCCAGTTCGGACTCGTCCACAGCCGGCAGCGCGGGCCTCGGCTTCTCCATCCCGATCAACACCGTCAAGTCCGACCTGGCCACGCTGCGGGCCGGCGGCTCCGACAGCTGACCCCCTGACCCTCGCGAGGAGCACGTCATGATCAAGCAGGTTTCCCACCCGGTGGCCGGCGACGACCCGGCCGGCTTCGCCCTCGCGCTGGCGGTGGCGTACGAACTCAACGCGCCGACCGCGGCGGTCCGGGCCCCCGAGATCTCGACCGCGGCCGCCCGGCACGCGGCCAGGGTCAGCCGACGTCGTACGGTTCGCGGCTGATCCACACCGTGTTCGACCCGACCGCCCGGAAACATGCGAGGCTGAGAGCGACCCAGCCCCGCCCCACCGCACCCTGAGGAACCGCGAGCGATGAGCCCCGCCGATGGCGACCGTGACCCCCAGCGCATCCTGATCGTCGACGACGAGCCGGCCGTACGCGAAGCACTCCAGCGCAGCCTCGCCTTCGAGGGATACGACACCGAGGTCGCGGTCGACGGCGCGGACGCGCTGGAGAAGGCGACGGCGTACCAGCCGGACCTGGTGGTCCTCGACATCCAGATGCCGCGCATGGACGGCCTGACCGCCGCGCGACGCATGCGGGGTGCGGGCACGACGACGCCGATCCTGATGCTGACGGCTCGGGACACGGTCGGCGACCGTGTGACGGGTCTCGACGCCGGCGCCGACGACTACCTGGTCAAGCCGTTCGAGCTGGACGAGCTGTTCGCGCGGGTCCGGGCGCTGCTGCGGCGCAGCTCCTACGCGGCCGCTGCCGGGGGCGGGGCGGTGCCGGAGGACGATGCGCTGACCTTCGCGGACCTCCGTATGGATCTGGCGACGCGGGAGGTGACCCGTGCCGGGCGGCCGGTGGAGCTGACCCGTACCGAGTTCACGCTGCTGGAGATGTTCATGGCGCATCCGCGCCAGGTCCTCACCCGTGAGCAGATCCTCAAGGCGGTCTGGGGCTTCGACTTCGAGCCGTCGTCCAACTCGCTGGACGTGTACGTGATGTACCTGCGCCGCAAGACGGAGGCGGGTGGAGAGCCTCGGCTCGTGCACACGGTGCGGGGCGTGGGGTACGTGTTGCGACAGGGCGGGGCCGAGTGAACAGGATTCTGCACCGGTTCCGGACACTTCCCATCCGGGCGCGGTTGTCGTTGCTGGTCGCTGCGGCGGTGGCGTTCGCGGTGGCGGCGGTTTCGGTGACTTGCTGGTTCATCGTGCAGGGGAAGCTGTACGACCAGCTGGACAGTGACCTGCAGAAAGGGAAGGGGCCCGGGGGGCAGATCCAACAAGCCGAGTTCGCCCTCAACAGCTGCACCAAGACCCCGCAGAACAGCGTCGGCTTCTTCCGGAACACCTACTCCCAGGTGGTCACGGAGAGCGGAAAGGTCTGCATCACAGACGACTCCATCGGCACGGTCGACATCGCCCAGTCCGACAAGAACGTGATCGAGAAGGGCGACGTCCGCCGGGTCTACTTCCGCAACGGCACCGCCGAGGACGGCTCCGCGGTACGCGTGATGACGAGATACCTGGGCTCCACCACCACTGCCGCCGGTGCGGCCGGACCCGAAGTCGGAATCGTCGTCGCCGTATCCCTGAAGAGCACCCAGGACACCCTCAACGACCTGGCCCTCATCCTCCTCCTCGTCTCCGGCGTAGGAGTCCTCGGTGCCGGAGCCGCCGGTCTCGCCGTAGCCCGCGCGGGGCTTCGTCCCGTCGACAAGCTCACTGAGGCCGTCGAACACGTGGCCCGTACCGAGGACTTGAGCGTCCGTATCCCCGTCGAGGAGGACGCCGACGACGAGGTGGCCCGGCTCTCGCGGTCCTTCAACTCGATGACCTCGTCCCTGGCCAACTCCCGCGAGCTGCAACAACAACTCATCGCGGACGCCGGCCACGAACTCCGCACCCCCCTCACCTCCCTCCGCACGAACATCGAGCTCCTGACCCGCAGTGAGGAGACCGGTCGCCCCATCCCCGAGGCGGACCGCAAGGCGCTGCTCGCCTCGGTGAAGGCGCAGATGACCGAACTGGCTGCCCTCATCGGCGACTTGCAGGAGCTGTCGAGGTCGGAGGGTCAGCGGGGGGAACGTGTACAGGTCGTCTCGCTGGAGGACACCGTCGAGTCCGCCCTGCGTCGCGCGCGGTTGCGTGGACCCGAGCTGACCATCGACGCCGACCTCCAGCCCTGGTACGTCCGTGCGGAGCCCGCCGCTCTGGAACGCGCCGTCGTCAACATCCTGGACAACGCGGTGAAGTTCAGCCCCGAGGGCGGCTCCATCGAGGTCCGGCTGACCCCCGACGGCACTCTCACCGTCCGCGACCACGGCCCCGGCATCCCCGAGGACGAACTCCCGCACGTCTTCGACCGCTTCTGGCGCTCACCGAGCGCACGCGCCCTTCCCGGTTCGGGTCTCGGTCTCTCCATCGTCGCCCGCACGGTGGAGCAGGCCGGCGGCCAGGTGACGCTCGGGCACGCGTCGGGCGGCGGCACCATCGCGACCGTGCAGATGCCGGGTGCGCCCACTCCTCCGCCGGAGAATCCTGCCGCTGAACAGTGACCACCAAGCTGTCAATGTCCTGTCAAAGCTCCCGCGTTTTCGACCCTACTCGCGGGTTCTCTGCCACGTTCCTGAGCTGTCGAACAGGTGCCCCACGCATCTGTCCTCAACGCTCAGGAGTGAAGAACCCCCCATGCGCACGTTTCGCACATCGGCTCTGAAGAAGAGCGCCCTGGCCGCCGCGTCCGTGGCCCTCGCCGTCACCGGACTGCTGGCCGGCTCCGGCACCGCGCAGGCCGCAGGCCCCGGCGGCGCCCAGAACGTCCGGGGTGTGGACCCCGGGAACACCGACGTCATGCTCGACCGGCTGTGCGGCCAGGAGACCAGCCTGACCGGGGTCTACGGCGCGTACAACGTCGACACCGGCGAGTTCAAGACGCAGGACGAGTATCTGCGGGATGTCGTCGGGCTGTGGGTGCCCGCCGGGCCGTGGGAGCTGTTCCGCGGCTGGTGCGGGTACGCGCAGTCCTCGACCTGGTCCGTGAAGGGCGAGCCCGTCCGCACCTCCGAGTGGACCGGCAACCACGGCACGACGGAGGACAAGGTGACCTTCGTCAGCGGGTACAGCACCAAGACGTTCGCCAAGAAGAGCGTCGGCGCCAACATCAGCCTCTCCCTGGCCAAGAGCATCTTCTCCGGCACCGTGGGCGGCAGCGCCGGCTACGAGTGGGGCTGGGAGAAGACCTCGTCCTTCGAGCGCCGCAGCGAGAAGTCGATACCGCCGTGCACCCAGGTCGCGACGACCTGGACGCCGTACCAGCGCGTGGTCCGCGTGAACCCGGTCTTCTACGTCGAGGACTACCAGTGGAACAAGGGCGACGGCGAGGTCACCGCGCACACCTGGCGTGGCCGGGACGCGAGCTGGAAGACGATCTACTCGTACGGGTACTACATCGACGGTGTCTCCGACAAGCTCCTGCCCAACGGCCAGCCGGACGGCCGTGAGGACAAGTGGCAGGAGAACCTCGACCCCAAGTCCTGCGCCAAGTAGCCGAATAGGCCGATTCGCGCGGCAACCTTCCGTGCGGGGGCGGCGACTGCACTGCGGTCCCTACCCCCGCACGGAACGGAATCCCCCCATGAGTGAGATCCGCGGAAAGGCCCGCCACCGCCGAAGGAAGACAGCCCTCGCGGTGGGCGTCCCGCTCGCTCTGACCGCCGCCGGCGTCACGGCCTACGGCTTCCTCCCGGGCACCCAGTCCCACGCGTCCGCCGCCACCGCCGCGGCCCCCGCCTGGGCGACCGCCACCGCAGACGGCTTCGCCTCCGTCAACGCCCTGGGACAGAACGGCACTTACGGCGGGCGCGACGGGCAGATCGTCACCGTCAAGACGCAGGCCGATCTGGAGAAGTACGCGACCGCGGCCGAGCCGTACGTCATCGTCGTCGCCGCGACCATCAACATGAACCCGGTCGGCAAAGAGATCAAGGTCCAGTCCGACAAGACCATCGTCGGGTCCGGGACCTCCGGGCACATCGTCGGTGGTGGCTTCTTCCTCGGATCCGGTGTGCACAACGTCATCATCCGGAACCTGACCATTCGGGATGCCTACCAGGGCGTCTGGAACGACAAGGACCATGACTTCGACGCCATCCAGATGGACGGGGCGCACCATGTGTGGATCGATCACAACGATCTGCGGCACATGGCCGACGGGCTCATCGACGTCCGCAAGGACAGCACCTATGTGACCGTCTCCTGGAACAAACTCAGCCAGGACAACAAGGCGTTCGGGATCGGGTGGACGGAGAACGTCGTCACCGACATCACCATCCACCACAACTGGGTCCGCGAGACCGAGCAGCGCAACCCGTCGACGGACAACGCCGCCCACGCGCACCTCTACAACAACTTCCTCGAGGACGTCGCCGACACCGACATCAAGTCGTCGTACGGCAACTACTCGCGCGGCGCGACCAAGATGGTGCTGGAGAACTCCTACTTCCAGGGCGTCAACAACCCCGTCATCAAGGACAGCACCGCGACGATCGTGCAGAAGGGGAACACCTTCGTCGGCACCAGCGGGCGCAACGAGAGCGGGGGTACGGCTTTCGACCCGAAGACGTACTACGCCTACACGCTCGACAAGACGGCCGACGTACCGGCGCTTCTCAAGTCCGGTGTGGGACCGCGGAGTTCGATCGGTACGACGGCGACCGCCGCGACGAAGGCCGCCGCCGCGACCACGCTCACCGTCGCCAAGGACGGCAGCGGGCAGTACGCGACCGTGCAGGCCGCGGTGAACGCCGTACCGGCCAACAACCCCTCCCGCGTGGTGATCTCGGTGAAGCCGGGCACCTACCGCGAGCTGGTCAAGGTGCCGTCCAACAAACCGCACGTCACCATCCAGGGGTCGGGCGGCAGCCGTAACGACACGGTGATCGTCTACAACAACGCGTCCGGCACCCCCAAGCCCGACGGCTCGGGCACCTACGGCACCGGCGGCAGCGCCACCGTCGCCGTCGAGGCCGACGACTTCCAGGCCCGCAACCTGACCATCTCCAACGACTTCGACGAGGCCAGTCACCAGGACATCGCCAACCAGGCGGTCGCCCTGCGCACCGCCGCCGACAAGGTGTTCCTCGACGGGGTCATCGTCAGCGGCGACCAGGACACGCTCCTCGTGGACACCGCGGCCAAGGAGAAGCTGGGCCGGGTCTACATGACCAACTCCTACGTCATCGGCAACGTCGACTTCATCTTCGGGCGGGCGACCGCGGTGATCGACAAGTCCGTCATCACGCTGAAGAAGCGCTGGAACGGCACCTCGGCCGGTTACGTCACCGCGCCCAGCACCGCCGCCGGCCGCAAGGGCATCCTGATCGCCAACTCGACCGTGAACGGGGACGTCTCCTCCGCGAGCTTCTACCTGGGCCGCCCCTGGCACGCCGGCGGTGATGCGACCCTCGACCCGCAGACCACGGTCCGGAACACGTCGCTGAGCGCCGCGATCAAGTCCACGCCGTGGACCGACATGAGCGGCTTCTCCTGGAAGGACGACCGGTTCGCGGAGTACAAGAACAACGGTGCCGGCTCGGGTGCGGCGACCACCAACCGGCCCCATCTGACCGACGCGCAGGCCGCCGGCCAGGAGGTCGCGGACTGGCTCGGTGACTGGACGCCCACCGCTTCCTGACGCACAGGTCCCCGTCCTACGATCATCCCGACCACGGGGAGGGATCATGGGCGGGGACATCATCAGGGAGTACCGCAGACGGGGACCGGCGTGGAAGGCGGCCGCCGCCGTCGGGCTCCTGTTCGCGGCCGGCGTCGGGGAAGTGCTGCTCAACGGGGTGCCGTTCTGGCCCGCAGTGGCCCTGGTGACGGTCCTGCTGCTCTCCAACGGCTGGATGGCGCTTGCCCTGCTGCGGGCCCGTACCGTCGTACGGCCCGGCGGGATCACCTCGTACAGCGCCCTGCGTGTGCGGAAGTGGACCTGGCACGACATCCAGGACCTGCGCGTCGAGAACGCCCCGCAGGACTCCAGTCTCCGGTTCATCACCTGCCTGTACGACACGACGGGCCGCCGGACCGCACTGCCCTTCGTCAACGACCGGTGCGTGCCGGACCTCCACGCCGAGACCGAGTTCCTGCGCGGCGTCCTGGCGAGCGGCCGGGGCGTGGCGTAGATACGCGCCGTGCTCAAAGCGGCTTAAAGCTCACGCATATCGCCCTGCCAGCTCCGCCACAGCACCTCGTCACACCGTGTTCGGATGGCGCGGAAGATTCTGCTGGCCGACGACGACGTGGCCGTGAGGGAAGGGCTCGGGCGACTCCTGCGGTTCGAGGGGTACGAAACCGTGCTCGCCGGGGACGGACGTACCGCCGTGGAGCTCGTCCGGGACGAACCGGATCTGGTGCTGATGGACGTCACCATGCCGCGGCTCGACGGTCTGGCCGCTACGCGGCGGATCCGGGCCTCCGGCTGTACCGTGCCGATCCTGATGATCACCGGCCGGGACGCGGTCGGCGACCGGATCGTCGCCCTGGACAACGGCGCCGACGACTATCTGGCCAAGCCCTTCGACGCCGAGGAACTGCTCGCCAGGGTACGGGCGCTGCTGCGGCGCAGTCGCCGCCCGGTCGTCCCGCCGCAGCCCGGGCCCGCCGAGCGGCTGTCCTTCCAGGACGTCGCCATCGACCTGCGCAGCCGTACCGTCACCCGCGGCGGCCGGCCGCTCGACCTCACCAGGACCGAGTACGGCCTCCTCGAGTACCTGATGCGGCACCCGGTGAAGGTGCTCAGCCGGGCGCAGATCCTCAAGGAGGTGTGGGGGTTCGACTTCGAGCCGGCTTCCAACACCCTCGACGTCTACGTCATGTATCTGCGGCGCAAGCTGGAGAGCCGCGGCGAACCGCGGCTCATCCAGACCGTGCGGGGGCTGGGCTACACGCTCAGGAGTCCGGTGGGCTTCCCGGCCGGGCGGGTGTGAACGGCCAGCCTGGCGTACGTCCCACCGCGCTCCACGAGTTCGTCGTGCGTGCCGACCTCGACCAGCCGGCCCTCGTCCACGACGAGGATGCGGTCGGCGTCGGGGGCGAGGCTCAGATCGTGGGTGATCATAATCGTCGTACGGCCGGACATCAGGTGGCGCAGGGGCTTCACGATGCGGCGGGCGGCCACCGAGTCGAGGCCGGTGGTGGGTTCGTCGAGGATCAGGACGGGGGCGGCGCGCAGCATCGCGCGGGCGATGGCGATCCGCTTGAGCTGGCCGCCGGAGAGGGCGGCGGTGCCGGGGGCGATGACGGTGCCGTAGCCGCCGGGGAGTTCGGCGATGAACTCGTGCGCCGCGGCCGCCCGCGCGGCCCGCTCGATGTCCTCGTCGGTGGCGCCGGGGCGGCCGCACTCGATGTTCTCGCGGATCGTGCCGTGCAGGACGAGCGTCTCCTGCGGGAGCAGCGCCACGTTCTCGCGCAGGAATTCCAGGGGTACGTCGGTCAGCGGGACGCCGTCCAGGCAGAGCACTCCGGACGAGGGGTCGTAGAAGCGGAGCAGCAGCTTGGCGAGGGTGGACTTGCCGGCTCCGCTCGGGCCGGTGACGAGGACGAGTTCGCCGGGGGCGGCCTGGAAGGTGACGTCGTGCAGGGAGTCCCTGGCGGCGCCGGGGTAGCGGAAGCCGGCGCCGTGGACGCTGACCCAGCCGCGCACCGGCCAGTCCCGGACCGGTTCGGCGGGGTCGGTGACGGCGGGTTCGGCGTCGAGGATCTCGTTGAGGCGCTGGGCGCCCGCGGTGGCGGCGGTGAGGGTGAGGCCGAGCTGGCCGAGGTTGCGGACCGGTGGGTAGAGGTAGCCGATGAACGCGGCGAAGGCGAGGAGCCGGCCGAGGGTCATACGGTCCGCGGAGATCTCCCAGACGCCGAGTCCGATGACGGCGAGGACGCAGATCGTCTCGACGACCTCGACGAACTGCTCGTACATCTCGCTGAGCCGTGCCCCGCGCACGGATGCCTTCATCCAGGCGCGGGCCTCGCGGTCGAGCCGCCTCTCCTCGTCGGCGCGGCGGTTGTAGGCCTGGGTCAGCACCACGTTGCCGAGGGACTCCTCGACGACGGAGGTGATGGCGCCGTCGGCGGTCCGCTCGTCCTGGGAGGCGCTCTTGATGCGGCCGGCGAAGCGGCGGGCGGCCAGCAGGAACAGGGGGGCGAGGACGAAGGTGACGAGGGCCAGGTCCCAGCGCAGGTACAGGGCGGCGGCGGAGTAGAAGACGGCAGAGAACGCGGCGGCGGCGGTACCGACGACCCCGGACACCACCATCTGCTCGATGGCCTCGACATCACCGGTGAGCCGCTCGACAAGGTCGCCCTGGCGGTGCTTCTGGAAGAAGTGCGGGGGCAGGTCCTGGACGTGCCGGAACACCTTGGCCCGCAGGCGGAGCACGAATCTCTCCGCGGTCCAGGTGGCCAGCGAGTTGCCGAGGTAGCCGACCAGCGCGCCGAGCGCGGCGACGGCGAGCCAGGCACCGGCCGGGCCCCAGAAGGCCGACAGCGAACCGGCTTTCAGGGCGGTGTCGGTCAGGTGCGCGAACAGCAGGATCGAGGCGGTCTCGGCGAGCGCGGACACCACCACGCACCCGATGATCGCCACCAGCCACCTGCGGTCACCGCGGGTCAGCGGCCAGAAGCGGCGGAAGGCCTCGCGGACTTCCCTCATGATTCCTCCTCCGTACATGCCGGAGGCGGGGCCACCGAGTCCCTGTCGGTGGCCCCGCCTCGCGGTTCGGCGTCAGCAGCCCTTGCGGGATACCGGACGGGCCTTCGCGGCCTTCTTCGGCGCGGCCTTCTTCTGCTGGGCCTTCGGCGCCGGGGCGGCGGGCTTGGTGTTCTTCTTGGCGACGGGGGCGATCTTGTGGAAGCTCATAGGAATTCCCTCCCTGGTTATCAGGTTCAGATTACTCGGGGCTTATTTCAGTTCTTATGGGAGACCGGGCGTCGCTGCGGAGTCACCTTCTTCACCTGGGCCTTCTTCTTGGGAGCAGCCTTGGGAGCGGCCTTGCGGGTCTTCTTGGCGACGGGGGCGACCTTGTGGAAGCTCATTGTCTTCTCCTTTGTGTTGTTCCGTGTCGTTCGCTTTCGACATGGAAAACATTACGGGACTCCGAACCCGGAAAAAGCCAATTCCGCTTAGACCTCGATGAATTGCGGCTGAGACCATTTTTCAGGCGGCACCCGGAACCAATCCGCCACTCACACAGGTTTTAATACGCGAAGAGGCGGCCGCGTCGATGTGACGCGACCGCCTCTTACCGCCCCAGGGGGTTACTTCAGGATCGTGATCCGGTTCGCCGCCGGAGGTGCGATCGGGCTCGTGGCCGAGGAGTTGGCCAGGAGGTACTGCTCAAGCGCCGCCAGGTCGTCCGTGCCGACGAGGTCGTTGGTGCCCAGGCCCAGCGTGGTGATGCCGTCGCCGCCGCCCGCGAGGAAGCTGTTGGTCGCGACGCGGTAGGTGGCCGCCGGGTCGATGGCCGCACCGTTGAGCCGGATGGAGTCGACGACGATCCGCTCGGCGCCGGTCTTCGTCAGGTCCAGCGTGTACGTCAGACCCGACGACGGCTGGAGGATCTTCGGCGAGGCCAGGTTCGAGCCGCTCACCTGCTCCTGGAGGACCTGGACCAGCTGGGCGCCGGTGAAGTCCTGGAGGTTCACGGTGTTGGAGAACGGCTGGACGGTGAAGCCCTCGGCGTAGGTCACCACGCCGTCGCCCTCGGTCCCCTTGGCCGCATAGGTGAGGCCGGCCCGCACCCCGCCCGGGTTCATCAGCGCGAGGTCGGTCTCCGGGTCGAGCTGCTTGCCGTAGGCGAGCTGCGCGTCGGCGATGAGGTCGCCCATCGGGGACTCGGTGCCGGTGCTCGGGATGTCCGCGGAGATGTAGCCGATCGCGCGGTTGCCGATGGGCGCCGCGAGGGTGTTCCACCTGCTGATCAGCTCGGTCATGTCCGTCGCCTTGGCGACGGTCCGGGTGACCACGTGGTTCGCGGACTTCACGGCCGTACGGGCGATGTCACCCGTCCACCGGTCGTACGTCAGCGTGGTGTCCGTGTAGAGACGGCCGAAGGACGCGGCCGAGGTGACCGTGCGCGGGTTGCCCGCCGGGTCGTTGATGGTGCAGGCGTAGGCGGCGTGGGTGTGACCCGTCACCAGCGCGTCGACCTGCGGGGTGATGTTCTTGGCGATGTCCACGATCGGGCCGGAGATGCCGTCGCCGGCGCCCGGGGCGTCGCAGTCGTAGTTGTACGACGCCGAGGCCGGGGCCCCGCCCTCGTGGATGAGGGCCACGATCGACTTCACGCCCTGGCGCTGGAGCTCCTTGGCGTACTTGTTGATCGTCGCGACCTCGTCCTTGAACTTCAGGCCCTTGACGCCCTCGGCGGAGACGACGCCCGGGGTGTCCTCCAGGGTGACGCCGATGAAGCCGACCTTGACGTCCTTCTTCTTCCACACCCAGTAGGGCTTGAGGATCGGCTTGCCGGTCTTCTCGCTCAGGACGTTGGCCGCGAGGTACGGGAAGTCCGCGCCCTCGAACTCCTCGTCCGTGTAGCAGCCGGCGGTCGGGTGGCAGCCGCCCTTCTGCAGACGGGCCAGTTCCTTGGCGCCCTCGTCGAACTCGTGGTTGCCGACGGAGGTGACGTCCAGGTCGAGGCCGTTGAGCGCCTCGATGGTCGGCTCGTCGTGGAAGAGTCCCGAGATGAGCGGAGACGCACCGACCATGTCGCCGCCGGCGGCGGTGATGGAGTACTTGTTGCCCGCACGCGCCTCGCGCAGGTGGGTGGCGAGGTACTCGACACCACCGGCGTCGATGGTCTTCGTCGTGCCGTCCGCCTGGAGTTCGGTGACCCGGCCGGACGAACCGGACGGCGGCTCCAGGTTGCCGTGCAGGTCGTTGAAGGACAGCAGCTGCACGTCCTGGTAACGACTGGGCGCCTTACCACCCGACTTGCCCGATTCGCCCGCTGCGGCCGTCGAGGGCAGCGCGGCGGCGAGAGCGCCGACGGTCGCGAGACCGGCGGCTGCGGCAAGGAGACGGACGGTCCGTCTGCGGCGGTGGTGCGGCTGGGATATGGCTGGCATACGCCCCCCCTGTGGGATGTCTGAATCACGTGGGCCCCGTCCGGCGCAGCCTAGAGTCAACGCGCGTAGCGCGACAGGGGTTTCCTGGTTACATCCTGGTTTCCCTTTGCCCTTTCCTTTGCCGCCACTTTGCGGGGTCCTCCCCGTACCCTCGTACGCATGACCAGCGACGACACCGCACGGCATGGCACCTCCCGCTCGATCGACACCTACTCGGCGCTCTCTCCGGACCGGACCGAAGCGGTGCTGGCGCTCCTCGCGGAGGCCGTGCGCAGCGACGGGCAGCAGGCGGTGTCGGAGCAGGGGCGGCTGCAGCTGCGCGGTGGCGCACGCGAGGGGGTGTCCCATCTGCTGCTGACCGTCGACGACCAACTCGTCGGGTATGCCCAGCTGGAGGACACCGACCCGGTGGAGGCGCCGGCCGCGGAACTGGTCGTCCATCCCGCGCACCGCGGTCACGGCCACGGCCGGGCGCTGGGCTCCGCCCTCCTCGCCGCGTCCGGCAAGCGGCTGCGGGTGTGGGCCCACGGCGGCCACTCCGCGGCCCGGCATCTCGCCCAGGTCCTCGGTCTGACCCTGTTCCGTGAGCTGCGGCAGATGCGGCGGCCGTTGACGGGCCTTGAGCTGCCCGACCCGGTCCTCGCGGACGGCGTGACGGTACGCCCCTTCGTCCCCGGCCAGGACGACACGGCCTGGCTCGCCGTCAACGCCGCCGCCTTCGCCCACCATCCCGAGCAGGGCTCCCTCGTCCAGCGCGACCTCGACGCGCGCATGGCCGAGCCCTGGTTCGACCCGTCCGGATTCTTCCTCGCCTTCCACGGCGCCGAGTTGATCGGCTTCCACTGGACCAAGG
Organism: Streptomyces sp. NPDC002817; assembly: GCF_053592055.1. NCBI lineage: Bacteria > Bacillati > Actinomycetota > Actinomycetes > Kitasatosporales > Streptomycetaceae > Streptomyces > Streptomyces sp. NPDC002817. The sequence continues at coordinate 44,217 of NZ_JBSFUY010000002.1, read as the reverse complement.
TCCACGCCGCGGAGCGGCTGGGCGAGGTCTACGTCCTCGGCGTGAAGCCGGGCGCGCAGGGTGGGGGGCTCGGCAAGTCCCTCACCACGATCGGCCTGCGCCATCTGGCGGGGCAGGGGTTGCCCACGGCGATGCTGTATGTCGACGCGGACAACAAGGCGGCGGTGTCGGTGTACGAGCGGCTCGGTTTCGTGACGCATGAGACGGACCTGATGTACCGCACGGAGACGTGAGGCCGGTGGTGCGCGCCGGGCGGTTTTCGCCCCCGCCGCCCCTACCCGTCCCGTCCCTGGGGGCTGCGCCCCCAGACCCCCGCTGTCGGCCCTGAAAGGGCCTCGTCCTCAAGCGCCGGACGGGCTGAGTTGCACGGACCGGCGTCGATGAATCCAGCCCCTCCGGCGTTTGAGGAGCAGGGATCCAGGGGGCGGAGCCCCCTGGAGGATGGGAACGGGTAGGGGCGGCGGGGGCGAGATCACGCGCCCGACGGGCCGGCCCGCAACGCTCGCCGTCTCAACCGCTCCGGTCCGCACGCCACCCACACCACCGCCGCCGCCACCAGCACCCACGCCCACCGTTCATGGGACGCCGCCCACCGCTCGTCCCGCACGCCCACGAACATGGCCCACCGCCCCGGCAGCGCCAGCGGTATCACGACGGCCGAGGTGAGTACCGCCGCGGCCACCGCCTGCCCCGGCTCCGACGCCTCGTTGAACCGCACGGCGACAGCGGCCGCCGCCAGCGCGAGGACGAAGCTCCCGGCCGCCTCCAAGGTGACGTCGCCCACGGGAGGACGTATCTCACCCGGCACGAGGAGCACCGCCACCGTCCACGCCAGCGCCAGGAACGGGGCGACCACTGCCACCCGCAGCGCCTGCCGGACCGGACGCATCGTCGGCACCGAAACGGTGGTCTCCCGGGCCGGGTCGTCCAGGAGGAACGCCAGGCCCAGCGCGAAGGCCAGCGCGGTCGCCCGCAGCAGATTCAGCGCCAGCCACTCGTCCCCGTCGATGAGCCACCGCGCCGCCCCCGCGAGCATCAGCCCCACAGCCCCGGCGGCCCCCAACGCCCGCCACGGCAGGGTCCGCAGAACAGGACCCAGCAGCACCCTCCCCACCACCACACTCCGCACCCGCGCCTCCCCGACCCCGCTCATCCCCACCCGCTCCACCCTCTCCCCCGCACGCCGGAGCCCGTGTCAGTCACACGAGTCGGCCTTCACCTTGGCGTCCACGCCCAGCAGTTCGGCCACCCGTGCCGTCGTCACCTTCGGTGCGGTCAGTTCCGACCACCGCGACTTCACCTTCGCCTCGACCTCGCCCCGCGGCCGCTCCAGCAGCTTGCGGACCACCGTCGTCTGCCCCTCCGTCATCGACATCGAGTTCGTCGGGGACAGCACGATCGCCGAGCCGGTCACGCTGTCGTCGAGGCGGACGTGCCTCAACTGGGTGATCGGGTCGGACTCCCAGGCCAGGGCGATCCACATGAGGGTGACCATGCGGCCGTCGCACATTTCGCCCGCCGTGTTCTCGTCACCCGCGATCAGTACGGCGGCGACGGCGGCCGAGAACTCGGGGACGCGGTTGCCGCCCCAGTTCGTGCCGACCGTCACCTGGTGGGCGGCCTTGGACGGGGGGATCGCCGCGTCACCGTCGAGGCCGTAGGTGGCGTCTATCCGCTGGCGGACGAGAAGTCGCTGGTCGTGTGCCGTGCCGCCCGCCAGGGACTGCACCTGGTCCACGACCGAGGCCCAGTCCGCCGTGCGGCCCCGCCACTCCGGGAAGGCGCAGTACCGCGACCCGGCCCGCTCCACGCAGGTCTGCACCTGCTCGGGGTGGAACGTCACCCGCTCCCGCGCCGCCGTCGTCGCCGCCGACACTCCCTGTGCCTGGGCGGTCCCGCCCAGGACCGCCAGGGCCAGCGCACCGACGAACAGGACCCGTGCGGACCGCGCACGGCCGCCGCCGCCCATCAGTACCGCGAGCAGCGCCAGGCTCAGCCCGAGGCCGGCGAGATAGACGGCGTGCCAGAGGGCGGGGCGGCCGATCAGGTCGGAGGGCAGGGTGTCGTTGCTCGTCTCGCCCACGACCGGGTACAGCCAGCGGACCCAGCTGCCGTCGCCGCCGAGCCCCGTGCCGAGCACGAAGAAGAAGAGGAAGACCACCAGCAGCAGCGGAGCCGCGAAGGTAGACGCCACCAGCCGGCCCATCAGCACGCCGACCGCCCCGAACAGCAGCACCGTCAGCGGTCCCACCAGCAGCTCGCCGACCGAACCGCGTCCGAGGGCACCGGACTTGAGGGCCTCCCAGCCGAACTGTCCGGTCACGCAGACCGCGGTGAGCAGGACGGCCGGCACGACGGACAGCAGATGCGCCGCCGTACGCCGCCCCGCGCTCATCACCAGCACCCCGAAGTGGCGTTCCGTGTCCTGTCGCCCGGACCGCAGCACCGCCTGGTTCACGGCCAGCAGCACCGCCAGGCCGACCAGCAGCGGCCCGCCCTGCGTGGCACGGTCGACGTTCTGGAGGGCCGGATAGCCGTCCGCGTAGTCCCGGGCGCTCCACACGATCCAGGCGACGTACGCCAGGAAGCCGACGATCACCGGAACGCTCATCAGCAGTCGGCGCGCCTCGAACCGGGCGAGTGCGAGCACCGCGGTCCAGGAGTCCTGTGCCGCGGTCCGCTCGGCGGGCGGGGCCGCCTCCATCACCGCGCTCATGCCGCCACCTCCGCGCCCGCGCCGTCGAGGGTCAGCAGGTAGCCGTCCTCCAGGGTGGGTTCGAGGAGGTCGGCACCGGCGGGCGGATCCCCCACGTTGCGGAAGGAGCCCGTGCCCGTGCGCCACCCCGCCTTCGCCCCCGGGTCGCGTTCCGTACTGCTCCACACCCGTCCGGCGGCCCGCGCGGTCAGTTCGGCGGGAGTGCCGTCGAAGCGCACCCCGCCGGTCGCCATCACCACGACCCGGTGGCAGAGCATCGCCACGTCCTCCGTCTGGTGGGTGGACAGCAGGACCGTCCGCCCTTCGCCGGCCCGGGCGATCAACTCGCGGAACCGCATGCGCTGTTCGGGGTCGAGGCCGACCGTCGGTTCGTCCAGGACGAGGAAGCCCGGGTCGCCGACGAGCGCCGCGGCCAGCGCGACCCGCTGCCGCATGCCTCCGGACAGCTTCTTGATGCGCTTGGCGCGCACATCGCCCAGGTCGACCTCGTCCAGTACCCGGCGCACCTCACGGTGGCGGGCTGCGCGATCCGTCAGCTCCTTCAGGATCGCCACGTAGTCGACGAACTCGAAGGCCGTGAAGTCCGGGTGGAAGCCGGGGGTCTGGGGCAGATAGCCGAGCCGGCGCCGCACCTCCTGCCGCCCGCGCGTGGTGCCCGGGTCGTGTCCGAGCACCGTGAAGGCGCCCCGGTCGGCGGGCACGGCGGTGGCCAGCACCCGCAACAGAGTGGTCTTTCCCGCCCCGTTGGGACCGAGCAGCCCGGTGACGCCCCGCGTCAGCCGCAGCGACACGTCGTCCAGGGCGCGGGTACCGCCGTAATGGAGGCTGAGCCCCGAGGCGGAGACAGTGGGTGTCATACGGCACTCCTGTGGGAGACGTCGAAACGGTCACGTGCGAGGTAGAGCAGTCCGACCGCGAGCGCGGCGACCGCGGCGGCGGCACTCTGGCCCGCCGCTGTGAACGGCACGAGCGGCCCGTCACCGCTCGCGTCCGCGACGACCAGCAGCGCGACCCACACCCCGCCGACGAGGGACGGTGCGAGGACCGGGCCCAGCCGGGGGATCAGCGCGAGGCCGGTCGCGGTGAGGGCGAGCGCGGGCAGCAGCCAGGCCAGGGCGCGCAGGCCGTAGCCGGGGAGCGCGAGCGTCGCCAGGCCGTTGAGTCCGAGGACGGTGGTGAGCACGGCGACGGTACGGATCATCAGCAGCCGGAATCCGTGCACCGGACTGACGACCGCCATCTCGTACGTCGGGTCCAGCGCGGGACCGTACGCCAGGGCCACACCCGCGAGCGGCAGCAGTGGGGCGAGGGCGAGGAACAGCGTCGGCGAGTCCGCCGAGTACACCGCCCCCACCGTCGTCACCAGCACGAACACCACCGCCGCCAACCACGACCGGCGCAGTACCGGGGTCGCCGCGAGCAGCCGTGCGGTGTGGTCGGCGACCCCGAGCCGCACGAGCAGTCCCTCGAACAACCCCCGCTTGGGCGCGTCGAGTTCGGCGTCGAGGCGCTCCCAGCCTGCGTCCACGGAAGGACCGACGGAGGCGAGCGCCTCCCGGCACCGCGCGCAGGAGACGAGGTGGGTGTCGGCGGACCAGAGCAGCGGGGGCGTCAACTCACCCTGTGCATAGGCCCGTAGATCCTCTTCGGCCACATGCCACGTCATGCCGCCACCTCCCGCCCGTGCTCCCGGCCCCGCAGGCCCTGATCGCTTACGTGCCTGCTCATGCCAGCGCCTCCCGCAGTTGCTTACGGGCCCGCATCGCCCGCGTCTTGACCGTGCCCGGCGGGATCCCCAGGACGACGGCCGCCTCGCGGGTGGTCAGCCCGTCGATGACCGTCGCCTGGAGGACCGCCCGGAGCTCGGGTGAGAGCCGGACCAGGGCGCCCGCGAGGTCTCCGTGCTCAACCCCCGCGAGCACGCGTTCCTCCGCGGACGCCTCGTCCCGGTGGCGCAGCCTGGCCAGTGCCTGCCGCAGCCTCCCCCGCGCCCCGTCGCCGCGCAGCGCGTCGACGAGCCGCCGCGAACCGATGCGCCACAGCCAGCCGGCCACATCCCCGTCCTCGCGATAGCGGGCCTTGCCCCGCCAGATCGCGAGGAACGTCTCCTGCACGACGTCGTCGACGACCCCCGCGTCGGCGCACCGGCCGCGCAGCCTGGCCGTCAGCCATGGCGCGAACCGCCGGTACAGCTCCTCGAAGGCGCGCCGGTCCCCGTCCGCCGCGGCCCGCAGCAGCTCCCCGTCGCTTCTCGTCTCGCTCACATCACCCTCATCGCACGAGCCCCGCCGATCGGTTCACGGGATTGCCCTTGACTTTCTAACCCGCCTTGCACCACCCTTTCACTACTCAATTAGTGAAAGGGTGGTGCACGGGTGGTCGAGTACCGCATCGACCGGCACTCCGGGGTCGCCACGTACGTCCAGATCGTCCAGCAGACCAAGCAGGCCCTCCGGCTGGGCCACCTGGAACCGGGCGACAAACTCCCCACGGCGCGCGAGGTAGTGGAGGCCACCGCCATCAACCCCAACACGGTCCTGAAGGCCTATCGCGAACTGGAGCGCGAGGGACTGGTCGAGGCCCGGCGCGGCCTCGGCACCTTCGTGCGCCGCGGCCTCGGCGCCGCCACCGCCGACTCGCCCCTCCACTCCGAGCTCGACGGATGGACCCAGCGGGCCCGGGCGGCCGGCCTCGACCGGGACGACGTGGCCGCGCTCTTCACCGCCGTACTCGACAAGCATTTCCTGGACAAAAACGGCCAGGACCAGCACAGCCAGGGAGCCCCCTCATGACCGACACCGCCCTTGAGGCAGCCGCGCTGGGCAAGCGCTTCGGCCGGCTGCGGCGGTCCGCCGGATGGGCCCTGCGCGACTGCACCTTCACGCTCCCCACCGGCCGCGTCTGCGCCGTCGTCGGCCCCAACGGCGCGGGCAAGTCCACCCTGCTCGCCCTCGCCGCCGGCCTCATGGCCCCGAGCGAGGGCAGCCTCTCCGTCCTCGGCGGGCCCGCGGGTGCGGCACGCGCACGTGTGGGCTTCGTCGCTCAGGACAAGCCGCTCTATCCCCAGCTCAGCGTCGCCGAGACGCTCCGCATGGGCGCCGACCTCAACCCCGGCCGCTGGGACGCGCGCGCCGCCGAGCGGATCGTGGCCGGCGGCGAGCTCGACCCCAAGGCCCGTATCCGTGCCCTGTCCGGCGGCCAGCGCACCCGGGTCGCGCTCGCCCTCGCGCTCGGCAAGAAGCCCGAACTGCTGCTCCTGGACGAGCCGATGGCCGACCTCGACCCGCTGGCCCGGCACGAGCTGATGGGCGTCCTGATGTCCCAGGCGGCCCAGCACGGCACCACGATCGTCATGTCCTCGCATGTCGTCGCCGACCTGGAGGACTCCTGCGACCACCTGCTGCTGATCGGCGGCGGCCGGGTCCGCCTCGCCGGGGAGATCGACGAGCTGCTGGAGACGCACACGCGCGTGTCGGCATCCGCGGACACCGTCCTCGCCCCGCACACGGTCGTCGAGTCCCGCACCACGGGCCGCCAGCTGTCCGCCCTGATCCGCCCGGCCGCCCCGCTCCCCGCCGGCTGGCGCACCAGCACGCCCTCCCTGGAGGAGCTGGTCCTGTCCTACCTGCGCAACCCCGAGGCAGCCGGAAAGACGGCCCTGTCGGGAGCCGAGGAGGTCTCCGCGTGAGCGCCCTCACCGCGCCCCACCTGAGCCGGTGGCTGATACGGCTGCACCGACCGGCCCTCCTCGTCTGGACCGTCGTCCTCCTCGGGCTCGGCAGCGCGCTGCTGTGTCTGTGGGGCCCCCTGGCCGACGCCTCCGCCGAGGCCTGGCAGCAGCACTACGCCTGCGCGTCGACAGGTCCCTGCCTGTACGACCAGGCCGCGGTCCTGCGCTACAAGCACATCTACGACTACGCGACCATCGCGGTCCTGGCCGTCCCCTTCCTCGTCGCCGCCTGGGCGGGAGCCGCCCTCACCGGCCGTGAACTGGAGCAGCGCACCGCGCAGCTGGCGTGGACCCAGGGCCTGACCCCGACCCGCTGGCTGCTCTCGAAGCTCACCCTCCCGGCCGCCCTGGTCACCGCCGGCACCGGCCTCCTGGTGCTGCTGCACCACCAGATGTGGTGGGCGTCCGAGGGCCGGATCGGCAGCGCCAAGTCCTGGTACGACCCGCCCACCTTCTACGCCGGCGGTCCGATCACCGTCGCCCTCGCCCTGGCCGGCCTGTTCGCCGGCGCCTTCGCGGGCGTGCTCCTGCGCCGCTCGCTGGCCGCGCTGGGCGCCGCCGTCGTCGCCGTGGGCGCGCTGTGGGCCGGCGTCCACCAGGCCCTGCCGCACCTGTGGACGCCGGTGACCAGCGTGTCGAGCCTGGAGAGCGACCTGCCCGTGGGCAACGGCGTGGGCGTGTCGTCAGGCCTGCTCACCGCCGACGGCGAGCGCCTCGCCGACCCGTTCTGCGGCAGCACGATCAACCCGCAGTGCGAGCGGCTCTACGACCGTCTCGGCGCCGTCAGCTGGTACCACGAATACCACCCGCTCTCCCACTACTGGCCCCTTCAGCTGACCGCCTCCGCGATCGTGCTCGCCGTCGCCGCCCTGCTCGCGCTGGCCGCGTTCCGCGTGACCGCCGTACGCACGAGGGGTCTCTCATGATCCGGGGCGTGCTGCGGCTGCACCGCGCGGCACTGATCGTGTGGATCGTGTTCGTGCTGGGCTCGGTGGCCTACCTGGTGTGGCTGACCGAGGTCACCGGCGACGACGTACAGGCGACGCTGGACGCCTGCCGGGACACCTCCGCGGGCTACTGCGGCTTCTGGCCCTCGCACGACTACAGCGGCCCGATGGGCTGGACCAGCACGTTCATGTACTACAGCTTCTGGGCCGTCGCCGCCTGGTCGGCCGGCGCGCTGATCGGCCGTGAACTGGAGTCCGGCACCGCACGGCTGGCGTGGACTCAGGACGTCTCGCCGATGCGCTGGCTGGCCACCAAGCTCGCGGTGCCGGCGCTGGTCCTGGTCGCCGGCGGCGCGCTCTTCGTCCCCGTCTTCCGCTGGGCCTGGTCGGCCCACCGCAACCTGATGGGCGACAGCTGGGGCTTCGCCGACGTGTTCGCCGCCCGCGGCCCGCTCGTCGTGGCCTACGGCCTGTGCGCCCTCGCGGTCGGCGCGCTCACCGCGCTCGTCGTACGCCGCTCACTGCCCGCGACGGCCGTCGCGGTCGCCGCGGTGATCGTGCTCAACCGGTACGCGGAGAAGTACCGCGAGGAGTACTGGCCCGCGGTCGACAGCGACGGACGCGAACTGCCCGCCACCGTATGGCAGATGGGCAACGGCACCTACCACCCGCAGTCCCACTTCTGGCCGCTGCACCTCGTCGAGACCGGCATCGTCCTCGCCGTCGCGGCCCTGGCCGCCCTCGCCGCGTTCCTCCTGCTCCGCCACCGCACCCGCCCCGCTCGCACGCCCCGCCAGGAGTCCCCCGTATGACCGCATCCGTCGCCACGGCGCCACCGCGTCCCCCGGCCACCGGCCGCACGGTGCTGCGCCTGCACCGCGCCGCCCTGCTCGTCTGGGGGCTCGTGGCCGTCGCCGCCGCGCTGGCCCTGCTGTGGGCGTACGGCCCCGGCGCGGAATCCGCCGAGACCGCGTGGCGGCGCACCTGCCCCGTCGGCAACGACTGCGTGTGGGACACCACGCTCAACGGCTACTACCGGACCGTCATGCTCGCCAGGTGGGCCATCGTCTACATGCCCTATCTCGTCGCCGCCTGGGCCGGTGCCGTCATCGGCCGCGAACTGGAGAACCGCACCGCCCTGCTGGCCTGGACCCAGGGCGTGACCCCGACCCGCTGGCTGGCCGCCAAGCTCACCGTCCCCGCGGCCCTGCTCACCGCCGGCACGGCCGTACTGGTCCTGCTGCACCGCATGGTCTACAGCGCGAACGAGTTCCCGCTGGACTGGGTCTGGTACGACGACAGCACGTTCACCGCGAACGGCACGCTGGCCCTCGCCCTGCCCCTCCTCGCCCTCGCCGTCGGCACCCTCGCGGGCCTGCTCCTGCGCCGCGCCCTGCCGGCCCTCGCCGTGGGCCTCGCGGTCACCGTGCTCGTGGAGTACGCCGCCGACACCGTCACCCCCCACCTGTGGCCCTGGAAGACCGCTGTCAACGGTCTGCAGTCGGGCCCCGGGACCCCGCAGAACGTCCTGTGGGGCGACCAGGGGGCCCTGACCTCCACCGGCGAGCGGATCCCGATCCCGGACTGCGGCGACAGCATGAAGTGCTTCACCGACCACGGCGTGAGCGGCTACTACCTCGACTACCACTCCTCCGCCGACTTCTGGCCCCTCCAGCTCATCGGGACCGGCATCGTCCTCGCGGTCGCGGCGGCAGCGGTGGGCACGGCGTTCTGGCTGCTGCGCAGGGGAACGAGGGCGGCGGCGTGAGCGCGCTCTCCTTCCCCACGGCGGCGCCCGCCGTCCGCGGTGTGCTGCGTCCGCACCGCGCCGCACTGCTCCTCTGGCTCACGGCACTGGCGGCCGCGGCGGTCTACCTGGCCTGGCTGCACTCCCTCGCGGACGAGGCCCGCGAAGGCGTCAGCGCCTGTGCCGTACCGCAGCAGAGCGGACTGCCGCTGTGCTCGGCCGTCGAGGCGATCACCGCCGACGCGACGTACAGGGACGGGATCGCCCTGGTCACCGGCGCGCTGACCCTCGTCATGTTCCCCGTGGCCGGCTGGGCCGGTGCCGTCATCGGCCGCGAACTGGAGAACCGCACCGCCCTGCTGGCCTGGACCCAGGGCGTGACCCCGACCCGCTGGCTGGCCGCCAAGCTCACCGTCCCGGCGGTCCTGCTCGCCGCCGGCACCGGTGCGATCGTCGTCCTGAACCTCTGGGCACGCGAGGACGGCGACCCGAACCTCGTCGGCGACTGGTACTTCCCCGACGTGTTCATCGCCACCGGCCCGGCCGCCGTCGCGTACGCCCTCGCGGGCCTCGCCCTCGGCGCCCTCGCCGGCCTGCTGACCGGACGCACCCTGGCCGGCGCGGGGGTGGCCTTCGCGGCCTGTCTGGTCCTCTACAACGTGGTGGACCTCTTCCGCGCGGACCTGTGGCCCACGCTCACCCGTCTCGGCGCCTTCGAGCCGCCCCGTTCGTACTACCAGGTCGACTGGTCGGCGAACGAGACCGTCCTCAGATACCACCCCCGGTCCCACTTCTGGCCCCTCCAGTACGTCGAGACCGGCCTCCTCCTCACCATCGCCGCCGCCGCGACGGCCGCCGCCTTCGTGCTGCTGCGCCGCCGCACGGCCTAGGACCTCCGGACCGTACGTCCTCCCACGGGGGTGGGGGACGTGCGGTCCGGGCAGGTGTCCGGGCGGGCGGATGCCCGGGATCCGCCCCCCGGTGTCCCACACGCCATGTCTCCGTAACCAACGGTTCAGACAGACTTGCGACGCTCGGCGAATGAAGCCCGCCGTGCCCGAGCCTTCGCCGCCCCCCGAGGGACCCGCGCGGAACGGAGTCGCCGCGCTCCCGCCCGCGCTCTCCGACGCGCCTGTCTCGCCCATGGCGCGGAACAATGGGTCCATGAGCCAGCCCAGCACCCAGGCAGCACAGGTCCAGCACGCGCAGCCCTCCGTGGGCTCCATAGCCGCGCACCGCCCGCACACCGTGGCCGCGGCGGTCTCCGACCTGGAACCCGACATCGACGCCGACCTCGACGCGTACGAGGAGTCGCCCTTCGACGGACCGGATCTCCCGCAGGGTCGTTTCCTCGACCGGGAGCGCAGCTGGCTCGCGTTCAACGAGCGCGTCCTGGAACTCGCCGAGGATCCGAACACGCCTCTCCTCGAACGGGCGAACTTCCTCGCGATCTTCGCCAGCAACCTGGACGAGTTCTTCATGGTCCGGGTGGCCGGTCTGAAGCGCCGTATCGCCACCGGTGTCGCCACCCGCTCCGCCTCCGGCCTCCAGCCGCGCGAGGTGCTGGAGATGATCTGGGCCCGCTCCCGCGAGCTGATGGCCCGGCACGCCGCCTGCTACCACGAGGACGTCGCCCCCGCACTCGCGGAGGAGGGCATCCACCTGGTCCGCTGGAACGAGCTCCAGGAGAAGGAACAGGCCCGCCTCTTCACCCTGTTCCGGCACCAGATCTTCCCGGTCCTGACCCCGCTGGCGGTCGACCCGGCGCACCCCTTCCCGTACATCTCGGGTCTCTCGCTGAACCTCGCGGTCGTCGTACGCAACCCCGTCACCGGCCACCGCCACTTCGCCCGCGTCAAGGTCCCGCCGCTGCTGTCCCGCTTCCTGGAGAGCTCCCCCGGCCGCTACGTCCCCATCGAGGACGTCATCGCCGCGCACCTGGAGGAGCTGTTCCCGGGCATGGAGGTGCTGGAGCACCACGCCTTCCGCCTGACCAGGAACGAGGACCTGGAGGTCGAGGAGGACGACGCCGAGAACCTCCTGCAGGCCCTGGAGAAGGAGCTCATGCGGCGCCGCTTCGGGCCGCCGGTGCGCCTGGAGGTGGAGGAGTCCATCGACCGTGAGGTCCTGGACCTGCTGGTGCGCGAGCTGAAGATCTCCGAGGCCGAGGTGTACCCGCTGCCGGGTCCCCTGGACCTCACCGGTCTCTTCCGTATCGCCTCCATCGACCGACCCGAGCTGAAGTACAAGAAGTTCATCGCCGGCGTCCACCGCGACCTGGCCGAGGTCGAGTCGGCGTCCGCGCCCGACATCTTCGCGGCCCTGCGCGCCCGTGACGTGCTGCTGCACCACCCGTACGACAGCTTCTCGACGTCCGTGCAGGCCTTCCTCCAGCAGGCGGCCGACGACCCGGACGTCCTCGCCATCAAGCAGACCCTGTACCGGACCTCCGGCGACTCCCCGATAGTCGACGCCCTCATCGACGCCGCCGAGGCCGGCAAGCAGGTCCTCGTCCTGGTCGAGATCAAGGCCCGCTTCGACGAGCACGCCAACATCAAGTGGGCGCGCAAGCTGGAGGAGGCGGGCTGCCATGTCGTCTACGGCCTGGTGGGCCTGAAGACCCACTGCAAGCTGTCCCTGGTGGTCCGCCAGGAGGGCGAGACACTACGGCGCTACAGCCACGTCGGCACCGGCAACTACCACCCCAAGACGGCCCGCCTGTACGAGGACCTGGGCCTGCTGACGGCGGACCCGCAGGTCGGCGCGGACCTCTCCGACCTGTTCAACCGGCTCTCGGGCTACTCGCGCCGGGAGACGTACCGCCGCCTCCTGGTGGCCCCCAAGTCCCTTCGCGACGGGCTGATCTCGCGGGTCAACAAGGAGGTCCAGCACCACCGTGCCGGGCGTCCGGCGTTCATCCGCATCAAGGTCAACTCGATGGTCGACGAGGCGCTCATCGACTCGCTCTACCGCGCGTCCCAGGCCGGCGTGCCGGTCGACGTGTGGGTGCGCGGCATCTGCGCGATCCGCCCCGGCGTCACGGGCCTGTCGGAGAACATCCGGGTCCGCTCGATCCTCGGCCGCTTCCTGGAGCACTCCCGGGTCTTCGGCTTCGGCAACGGCGGTGAACCCGAGGTGTGGATCGGCAGCGCCGACATGATGCACCGCAACCTCGACCGCCGTATCGAGGCGCTGGTCAGGGTGACGGACCCGGCCCACCGAGCGGCGCTCAACCGTCTCCTGGAGACGGGCATGTCCGACGCCACGTCCTCCTGGCACCTGGGCCCGGACGGTGAGTGGGAGCGGCACGCGACCGACGCGGAGGGCCAGCCGCTGCGCAACGTCCAGGAGATGCTCATAGACGCCCGGAGGCGCCGGCGTGGCACAGCAACACCTTGAACCGACGGAACCCGTGTCCAGTCACGTCGGGCCGGTGACGGGGGAAGCCCTCGCGGGCTACCTCCGGGCCCAGGCCACGGAGTTCCTGCGTGCCCTGCGACTGCACCGGGAGTCCGGTGCCGCCGCCGGCCACGGCGCCGCGCCCCCCGTCGACGCGGCCCGGGCCCTGCGCCGCTCGGCCCGCCGTATCAGCGGCAGCCTGCACACCTTCCGGCCGCTCCTGGAGACGGACTGGTCGGAACGGATGCGGCCCGAACTGGCGTGGGTGTCGGGCACGCTGGCGTCGGAGCACGCGTGCGACGCGCGGCTGGAGAGGCTGCTGCTGGCGCTGCACAGGCTGTCGGGGGCAACGGTGTTGCCGGGGCAGACGGGCGGCGTGGCAGGCGGCCACGCCGACGCGGGTACCGGTCATCCCGACGTGGCCGCGGGCCGGCATGCCGCCAGGGCGGCACGTGTGGGCGCGGTGGCGCCCGGCAGCGCCGGCCCGGCGCCCCACCCCACGGCCACCCCGGATCGCGGCAACCTCACGGTGGGCGCGGCCAAGGCAGGCGCGCTCCTGGACCGCCAGCTGACCCTGGCCAGGACCCGGGCCCACAGCACCGCCCTCCAGGCCCTCGGCTCCTCCCGCTTCCACGCCGTCGCCGACAACATCGCGGTACTCGCCAGCGAAGTCCCCTTGGTCGGCACAGCGCCGTCCACCGACCTCCGCCCCCTCGCCCTCGCCGCCAAGGACCGCCTCAAGGACGCCGTGGCCGCCCTCCCCCTGGTCACCGCGGGCCACCCCTACAACGCCGAGGCCCTCGTCCACGGCCTCTCCCCGGACCCGGCCCCGCACCCCCAGGACGCCCCCTGGCACCAGGTCCGCCTGCTGCTGCGTCTGCACCGGTACGCCCGCGAGGTCCTGCGCGGCGACCTGACCGACGTACGTCTGCTCGCGGCCGGCGAGGCACTCGACCGGCACCGCGACGCGTCCGAGGCCGCCGCGGCCGCCGCGCAGGCGGCCCGCACGCCCCGGATCGCGCCGGCGACCGCCTACGCCCTCGGTGTGCTCCACGCCGACCAGCGCCACGAAGTGGAAGCCGCCAGGTTCGCCTTCCAGCGTTCGTGGCAGATGGAAACCGTCAGCACCTCGTAGCCGACACGGAGGCGGTGAGCCCTCGGTGAGCTCTCCCGACAACAGCACCGTCCAGGCGGCGGGCTGCGTCCTGTGGCGCCGCTCGCCATTCGACGGTGAGCTGGAGGTATGCCTCGTCCACAGGCCGAAATACGACGACTGGTCCCACCCCAAGGGCAAGCTGAAGCGCGGCGAGGACCCCCTGAGCGGCGCCCTGCGCGAGGTGGCGGAGGAAACCGGCTACCGGGCGGCGACCGGCGCGGAGCTCCCCGCGATGCGCTACGTGGCGAACGGGCGCCCCAAACAGGTCCGCTACTGGGCCGCCGAGGCCGTGGCGGGCGCCTTCACCCCGAACAGCGAGGTCGACCGCATCCTGTGGCTCTCTCCCACGGCGGCCCGTAACCGCCTGACCCAGCCGAGGGACCGCACGCTCGTGGACTCTCTGCTGGCCTCGCTGCACCTGGCCTAGCCCGGAATCGCGTCGTGTCCTCGACGTAAGCCTTCCGTGACCTAACCGCCCCTTCCGCAGGGGTTCACCCCCCGTTCATTTACGCCAGTCGGCGCCTTCACCTGATCTGCCTAATTTCGGCCTTACGCGGTGCGGACCGCTCCTCGGAAGAACACCTCGAAGACGCGTCCGCATCACCCAGTCTTCGCACGCCGCCGGATTCAGGACGGCGGCTCTCGGAAGGAACTCCCTCAGTGAAGCTTCAGCGCAAGAACCGGCGGGCTCTCGCTCTCGGCGCGATCGCCGTCTCCGGCGCCCTGGCCCTCACGGCGTGCGGCTCCGACGACACCGGCACCTCGGCTGACGCGAGCGGCGCCACCGCCGCCAACAGCTCCATCAAGTGCGACGACGCCAAGGGCCAGCTGCTCGCCGACGGCTCCTCCGCGCAGAAGAACGCGATCGACGCCTGGGTCAAGCAGTTCACGGCCGCCTGCTCCGGCGTCCAGATCAACTACAAGGGTGGCGGCTCCGGCGCCGGCGTCACCGCGTTCACCCAGGGCCAGGTGGCCTTCGCCGGTTCGGACTCCGCGCTGAAGCCCGAAGAGGTCACCGCCTCCAAGTCGGTCTGCAGCGGCGGCCAGGGCATCGACCTGCCGATGGTCGGCGGCCCGATCGCGGTCGGCTTCAACGTCCCGGGCGTGGACAAGCTCGTCCTGAACGCCGAGACGCTCGCCAAGATCTTCGACAGCAAGATCACCAACTGGAACGACGCGGCGATCGCGAAGCTCAACCCCGACGCCAAGCTCCCCGACCTGAAGATCCAGGCGTTCCACCGCTCCGACGAGTCCGGCACCACGGACAACTTCACCAAGTACCTGATCGCCGCCTCCCCGGCGAACTGGAAGTACGAGGGCGGCAAGGCCTGGCAGGCCAAGGGCGGCCAGTCGGCCTCCGGCTCCTCCGGTGTCGCCCAGCAGGTCAAGCAGACCTCCGGCGCCATCTCCTACATGGAGCTGTCGTACGCCAAGGACGGCATCGTCCCGGTCACCATCGACACGGGCGCCTCCGCCCCGGTCGAGGCCACCGTCGAGAACGCCACCAAGGCGATCGCGGCCGCCCAGGTCGTCGGTACCGGCAAGGACCTGTCGCTGAAGCTGGACTACGCGACCAAGGCCGACGGCGCCTACCCGATCACCCTGGTCACGTACGAGATCGTCTGCGACAAGGGCAACAAGTCCGACAGCCTGCCCGCCACGAAGGCGTTCCTGCGCTACATCGCCTCCGAGGACGGCCAGGGCGTGCTCGCCGACGCCGGCTACGCCCCGATCCCCGACGACATCATCGCCAAGGTCCGCACCACCATCGAGGGCCTGAGCTGATCCACGCGTGCGGTCCGGTCCAGGGCCTGAAACCCCGGACCGGACCGCACCGTCCGGTGCACCGCCGCCAGGAGCCGTACAGCCGTACGACTCCGCAGACCGGAGAACCCGATGGACACCACACAGATAGCTGACACTCCTCCCCCCGCCCCGCAACCCACCGTGACCGAGCAGAAGGCCGCGGCCCGTGGCGCCACCCGCCCCGGCGACCGCATCTTCCTCGCCCTGTCCCGCGGTTCGGGCATCTTCCTGCTGGTGATCATGGCCGCGATCGCGGTCTTCCTCACCTACCGCGCGTCCCTCGCGATCAGCAAGGACGACGGCAACTTCCTGACCACCTTCGAGTGGAACACCGGCCTCAACCCGCCGGTCTTCGGCATCGCGGTGCTCGCCTTCGGCACGGTCGTCTCCTCGATCGTCGCGATGGCCATCGCGGTCCCGATCGCGGTCGCCATCGCGCTGTTCCTCACGCACTACGCCCCGCGCAGGCTGAGCGGCCCGATCGCCTACGTGATCGACCTGCTCGCCGCCGTCCCGTCCATCGTGTACGGCCTGTGGGGCGCCCTGGTCCTCGTACCGAACATGACCGGCCTCTTCGGCTGGCTGGACACCTACTTCGGCTGGACCGGCATCTTCTCCTGGCAGGGCGGCGCGCCCCGCTCGATGCTGACCGTCGGCGTCCTGCTCGCGATCATGATCCTGCCGATCATCACCAACGTCAGCCGTGAGGTCTTCCGGCAGACACCGCGGATGAACGAGGAGGCGGCCCTGGCGCTCGGCGCCACCCGCTGGGAGGTCATCCGCATGTCGGTGATCCCCTTCGGCCGCTCCGGCGTGATCTCCGCCTCGATGCTCGGCCTCGGCCGCGCGCTCGGCGAGACGATGGCCGTGGCCACCGTGCTCTCCCCGACCTTCGACATCCAGGCCAGCCTGCTCGACCCGGGCGGCGGCACCTTCGCGCAGAACATCGCCAGCAAGTTCGGCGAGGCGACGGAGTTCGGCCGTGACGCGCTGATCGCCTCCGGTCTGGTCCTGTTCGTCATCACGCTGCTGGTCAACGGCGCGGCCCGCGCGATCATCGCCCGCCGCGCAGAGTACTCGGGGGCCAACGCATGAGCACCGCAACCGTCAGCACCCTGCGCGGTGCCCGTCTGCCCAAGTGGTCCCCGTTCGCCATCGCGGGCGGCTCGATCGCGGTCGCGGTCGGCATCGGTCTGGGCGCCGGCCTCGACAGCGAGGTCCAGTGGGGCCTGATCGCCGCGATCCTCTTCCTCCTCGGGACCTACGGCATCGCCGCCCGTGTGGAGGGCCGCCGGCAGGCCAAGGACCGGATCGCCACCTCGCTGGTCTGGGTCTCCTTCCTGATCGCCCTCATCCCGCTGATCTCCCTGATCTGGGTGACGGTCGCACGCGGTGTGAAGGTCCTGGACGTCTACTTCCTGACCCACTCCATGGGTGTGGTCGCCGACACCGAGCCGGGCGGCGGCATCTACCACGCCATCCTCGGCAGCCTCGAGCAGGTCGCCCTCGCCACGGTCATCGCCGCCCCGATCGGTGTACTCACCGCGATCTACCTGGTGGAGTACGGCCGGGGCAACCTCTCCAAGGCCATCACGTTCTTCGTCGACGTCATGACCGGCATCCCGTCGATCGTCGCGGGCCTCTTCATCCTCAGCCTCATGCTGATGTTCGAGATGCAGCCCTTCGGCTTCGCCGGCTCGCTGGCCCTGGCCATCCTGATGATGCCGGTGGTCGTCCGCTCCACCGAGGAGATGCTCAAGCTCGTCCCGAACGAGCTGCGCGAGGCCTCCCTCGCCCTGGGTGTCCCGAAGTGGCGCACGATCCTGAAGGTGGTCCTGCCGACCTCGATCGGCGGCATCACGACCGGCGTCATGCTGGCCGTCGCCCGTATCGCCGGTGAGACCGCTCCGGTTCTGCTGCTGGTGTTCGGTAACCCGTTCATCAACAACAACCCCTTCGAGGGTGCGCAGGCCTCGCTGCCGCTGTACATCTACCAGCAGTACGCGAACAGCGCGGGCTCCGGAGCGGCGTACGACCGCGCCTGGGCGGCGTCACTGACGCTGATCGCCTTCGTGATGATCCTGAACCTGGTGGCCCGCGGCATCGCCCGCTGGAAGGCCCCCAAGACCGGTCGCTGACGCGGCCTCTCGGCGACTGAATCTCTGGAAGTGAAGTAATCATGGCCAAGCGAATCGACGTAAGCGGACTGACCGCCTACTACGGCTCCCACAAGGCGATCGAGGACATCTCGATGACCGTCGAGCCCCGCTCGGTGACGGCCTTCATCGGCCCCTCCGGCTGCGGCAAGTCGACGTTCCTGCGCACCCTGAACCGGATGCACGAGGTCACCCCCGGCGGCCGCGTCGAGGGCAAGGTCCTCCTGGACGACGAGGACCTGTACGGCACCGGCATCGACCCCGTGTCGGTGCGCCGCGAGGTCGGCATGGTCTTCCAGCGCCCGAACCCGTTCCCCACGATGTCGATCTTCGACAACGTGGCGGCGGGCCTGCGCCTGAACGGCTCGTACAAGAAGGCCCAGCTCGCGGACATCGTGGAGAAGTCCCTCAAGGGTGCGAACCTCTGGAACGAGGTCAAGGACCGTCTGAACAAGCCGGGCTCGGGCCTGTCCGGCGGTCAGCAGCAGCGTCTGTGCATCGCCCGCGCGATCGCGGTCGAGCCGAACGTCCTGCTGATGGACGAGCCCTGCTCGGCCCTGGACCCCATCTCCACCCTGGCGATCGAGGACCTGATCGGCGAGCTGAAGGAGCGCTTCACGATCGTCATCGTGACGCACAACATGCAGCAGGCCGCCCGTGTCTCGGACCGCACGGCGTTCTTCAACCTCGCGGCCGTCGGCCAGCCCGGCAAGCTGATCGAGATCGACGACACGGAGCGCATCTTCTCCAACCCGTCGGTCCAGGCCACGGAGGACTACATCTCGGGCCGCTTCGGCTAGACCGGCACCCGATGAAGACCCCTCGCGGTGCTGCATGGCGGTGCCACCGCGAGGACGAAAAAGGGCCCGCCCCCTGGCTCCCAGGGGGCGGGCCCGTTTCGTACGTTCGGCGGCCGAGACGATGGTGCCGTCGTCGCGGAGGCAGACCCTGATGTGGAGCGTGGCCGACTCGGCGAAGTCCTCGTCGGAGGTCACGCACGTGTCGAAGCCGTTGCCGTTGTACTTGGAGTGGACCGTGCCGGAGCTGCCCACCTCTCAGTACCCGACGACACCGGCACCGTCGGTCGAGTCGTCGCAGATGTGGAACGAGTCGTCGTCCGTGCAGAAGGCCTCCGAGCCCGCGGACGACGCGTAGTCACCGGACCGATGGGTCGACCCGCTGCAGATCTCGGTCGCCGCGGCACCCACCGCTCCCGCGCCGGGTTTTCGACTGCCTGACCACGCTCACAGGAACGCCAGATTCACGACGCCGAACACACCCGCCGCGACCAGCGCCGCCGCCGGCATGGTGATGAACCAGCCCAGGATGATGTTCTTCGCGACACCCCATCGCACGGCGTTCACCCGCTTCGTCGCGCCCACGCCCATGATCGCCGAGGTGATGACATGGGTCGTCGAGATCGGCGCGTGGAACATGAACGCGGTGGTGAACATGATCCCCGCGCCCGTGGTCTCCGCGGCGAAGCCCTGCGGCGGGTCCAGCTCGATGATCTTCCGCCCGAGGGTCCGCATGATCCGCCAGCCGCCCGCGTACGTGCCGAGCGACAGCATCACCGCACAGGCGATCTTGACCCACGCCGGGATCGGGTCGCCCGCGTCCTCGACATCGGCGATGACGAGCGCCATCACCACGATGCCCATCGTCTTCTGCGCGTCCTGCAGACCATGACCGAGGGCCATACCGGCCGCGGACACGGTCTGCGCGATCCGGAAACCGCGCTTGGCCTTGTGCGGGTTGGACTTCCGGAACATCCACATGATCGCGACCATCACCAGATAGCCGGTGACGATACCGACGATCGGCGACAGGAACATCGGGATGACGATCTTCTCGAGCACCCCGGACCAGATCACATCGATCCCGCCCGCGAGCGCCGCTCCCACCATGCCGCCGAACAGCGCGTGCGAGGACGACGACGGCAGACCGAAGTACCAGGTGACCAGGTTCCAGACGATCGCGCCGACGAGGGCGGCGAAGAGGATCCACATCCCCCTGTTGCCGTGCGGCGTCTCGATCAGGCCCTCACTCACGGTCTTGGCGATCCCGCTGCCGAGGAACGCACCCGCGAGGTTCATCACGGCCGCCATCGCGAGCGCGGCCCGCGGAGTCAGCGCCCGCGTGGAGACCGAGGTCGCGATCGCGTTGGCCGAATCATGGAAACCATTGGTGTACGTGAAGCCGAGCGCGACGCCGATGGTCACGATCAGAGCAAAGGTGTCCACGTGGTTCAGGACTCCTTGACCGCGATGGTCTCCACGGTGTTGGCGACGTGTTCGAACGCGTCGGCCGCCTCTTCCAGTACGTCCACGATCTGCTTGAGCTTCAGCACCTCGATGGCCTCGTACTTGCCGTTGAAGAGCATGGCGAGCAGCTTGCGGTGGATCTGGTCCGCCTGGTTCTCCAGCCGGTTGACCTCGATCCAGTACTCGGTGAGGTTGTCCATGGTCCGCAGGTTCGGCATGGCCTCGGCGGTGAGCTCGGCCGCCCGCGCCAGCACCTCGATCTGCTGCTCGACGCCCTTGGGGAGTTCCTCGACGTTGTAGAGGACGACGAGGTCGACGGCCTCCTCCATGAAGTCCATGATGTCGTCGAGGGACGACGCGAGATTGTAGATGTCCTCACGGTCGAACGGCGTGATGAACGAGGAGTTCAGCTGGTGGAAGATCGCGTGCGTGGCATCGTCACCTGCGTGTTCCGCGGCCCGCATACGCTCTGCGATCTCGGCCCGGCCGGCGGTGTCCGCCCCGAGCAGTTCCATGAGGAGCTTCGAGCCCGTGACGATGTTGTCCGCGGACGCGGCGAACATGTCGTAGAAGCTCGTCTCCCTGGGGGTCAGACGAAAGCGCACAAGGGGTCCTCAGGGTGCATGGGTTTCGGTCAGGCTGATGCTAAGTGCATCATCCGGCCACGGCTAATGGGCCGTCCCCCAGTGTCGCCCATCAGGCAGAGTGGTCGGCACGGGGGCCTTCCGCAGGCCCTATACCCGCCAAAGTTGGGTACGATATACCCAGTAGGGGTATATGTCTGCCCTCAGATTGGCCCGCAGATGTGGAGGACGCGATGACGACCACCGAGGCCGGCGCGGAAGTGCCCTCCGCGGAGACGGACCACGACCACGGGGTGCACGGCTACCACAAGCAGAAGGACGAGCACCTCAAGCGCCTGCGCCGCATCGAGGGTCAGATCCGCGGTCTCCAGCGCATGGTGGACGAGGACGTCTACTGCATCGACATACTCACGCAGGTGTCCGCCTCCACCAAGGCCCTGCAGTCCTTCGCCCTGCAGCTGCTGGAGGAGCACCTGCGGCACTGCGTCGCGGACGCGGCCCTCAAGGGCGGCGAGGAGATCGACGCGAAGGTGGAAGAGGCGACGAAGGCGATCGGCCGGCTGCTGCGGACCTGACACGGACGCGGACGGACGGCTGAGGGGACGCCCCCGGGCGGCTCACGCGCCGGAGGCGTCCTCGCGCTCCTGGGCCACTTTCAGCACCTCGTCGATGCTCTCAAGGCTGAGCCTGTCCTCGTGGGCGGCCGAGGCCGCGATGATCAGGTCTCCGCACAGCTCGATCTCGGCGAGGGCCACGTGGTCCTGAACTGCCGTACCGCCGACCGGAGCCACGTGCATCACCTCTTCTCTGCCGTCACCGCTTCCTAGAGTAGGGAGCGGCCTACGCACCGCGCATGGCACGGACGGGCTAGTTCTTGACGCCCGTCACGGCTGCTCACTCCTCGGCGATCTTCCCGGCGTAGATGTCGTCGTCGTCCGGAAGCCGTACGTCGACGGCGACCCCGAAGTCGTAGAGCAAGGTAGTGGAGGCGACCGCCACGGTCCCCTCCTGCTGCCCGTTGACGAAGCTGAAGCGATGCCGGACCTTGCGGATCCGCCCGTCGTCGTCGAGGTAGACGTCGAAGGGGACCTGGGCCGTGGCGAACCCTTTCGCCGCCGCGCCGAGTGCGGACCTGTTCCCGGCGGAGGCGTCCCGAGCGGCGACGGTGAGATCGGCGACCCCCCGGTAGTGCCGCACCTCCGTCCCCGCGACCTCGGTCTCCCCGACATACGACGCGGACCGCGTCCCCCGCAGCAGCTCGGCGGCGGCGAAGGGATCGGTGGCGCCCCCGGTGACGAGATTCCCGTCCGACAGCGAGGCGGTCTCGACCCGCACCCACTTGTCGGAGGGCACCCCGGCACCGCGGTTCTTCATGAACAGCGCACCGGGAGCGAGCAGTTCGGTGATGGGCCGATGCTCGCTCGTCCCGGCGGGATCCTGCGGCAGCAGCACCTTCAACTCCCCGACCCGGCGCCGATAGTCGTAGATCCCTTCCCCGCGAATGGTGACGCGGGTCCCCCCGGTCGCCATCTCCATGGAGGTCCGGGCCTTGGAACTCCGCGCCTCCACAAGCCGGTCGGAGGCAAGACGCACCACCTCGACGGCGTCACCCGAGCTCCGCCCGTCCTCGGCGGCGACCCCGCTCCCCGAACACCCCGCGGCCCCGGCCCAGACGACGGCCACGACCCCCGCCACAACACCGACCCCACCCGTCCGCCTCTGCTGCCGCTCCGCCATCGCCTGCCTCCGTCACGGACCCCCTGTCCGTTCCGCTAACGACGACCATGCGGAGCCCGTCACGCGCATACGAACCCTTTACCCGGGCTCGGTAACGTTGTCGCCGTGGCACACCAGGACAGGGTCCCCCCGCCCCACGAGCCCTCTGAACACCTGACGACAACAGTCGACCAGGGCCCCTTCTGCACAGCCCGCTGCACCTGCGGCTGGCGCGGCCCGGCAAGAAGAGCAAGAAGCCAGGCAAGAACTGACGCGAAGCACCACACAGAGACGTAACCGCACGTCTCTCAGCCCGTCTGGGGGGTGCCCCCGCTGAGGGCTTCGCCTCTCGACGCCGGTCCGCATCTTTCAGCCCGTCCGGCGTTCGAGGACAAGGCCCTTTCGGGGCCGACAGCGGGGATCTGGGGGCGCAGCCCCCAGGGATGGGACGGGTAGGGGCGGCGGGGGCGAGAAGAGCCCCGGCCCGCGCCCCCACCGACCGGCACGATGGAACCCCGGACCCCACCACCCCGTCTCGTTCCACGAACCCCCAGGAGGCGACATGGAACGGCGTACGTTCATCGGCGGCGGCGTAGCCGCGATCGCCGCGGCGACCGCGACCGCGTGCAACGGCGACGACAAGGCCGACGCAGCGCAGACGGCCACCGACGGCAAGTCCGCACGTACGTCCACCAGAGCCGGCACCACCGCCGCCGCCCCCGCGAACTGGACCGCCCTGGCCCGCGACCTGGACGGCACCCTCATCCGCCCGGGCGACACGAACTGGCCGACCGCCCACCAGCTCTACAACACCCGCTTCGACAACCTGAAGCCCGCGGCGGTCCTGTACATCGCCCACGCGGAAGACATCCGCACCGCCCTCACCTACGCCCGAGCCCACAACCTCCACATCGCGATCCGCAACGGCGGCCACTCCTACGCCGGCTGGTCCTCCGGCAACAACCGCCTGATCATCGACGTCTCGAAGCTCAACAAGGTCCGCAGCAGCGGCGGCACAGCGGTGGTCGGCGCCGGGTCGAAACTCATCGACGTCTACCGCGCCCTCACCGCGAAGGGCGTCACCATCCCCGCCGGCTCCTGCCCCACCGTCGGTGTCTCCGGGCTCACCCTCGGCGGCGGCCACGGAGTCGTCTCCCGCGCCTACGGCCTGACCTGCGACAGCCTCACCCAGGCGACGCTGATCACGGCGGACGGCAAGCAGCTCACCGCGAACGCGACCGAGAACAAGGACCTCTTCTGGGCGCTGCGCGGCGCGGGCAACGGCAACTTCGGCGTCGTCACCGAGCTGCGCTTCAAGACCCACCCGGCACCCCAGGCGGTGAAGGCGTACATGTCCTGGCCATGGGCGAAGGCCGCTGCCGTGACCAAGGCCTGGCAGGAGTGGGGCCCGACCCAGCCCGACGAGATCTGGTCGTCGCTGCACCTGGCGGGCACCTCCGGCGGCTACACCACGGTCTCCGTCGCCGCCTTCTCCCTCGGTACCTACGGCGAACTCCAGAACGCGGTGGACCGCCTGGCCGACAAGATCGGTGCCCCCGCGACCAGTGTCTCCCTCAAGCGCCTCTCGTACGAGGACGCGATGGAGGTCTACGCCGGCTGCTCCTCGTTCACCACCGACGCCCAGTGCCATCTGCCCGGCAAGACCCCGGGCCGCTCCCCGCAGGGCGCGCTCGGCCGGGAGACGTACGCCGCGAAGTCGGACTTCTTCGACCGCTCCCTGTCCACGGCCGGCATCCAGGCGATGCTCAAGCAGCTGGAGTCGGTCCGCGGCGGCGCCGGCGACATCGCCCTCACGGCCCTCGGCGGCGCCGTCAACCGCGTCTCGCCGACGGCCACGGCGTTCGTCCACCGCCGTTCCCGCATGCTGGCCCAGTACATCGCCGCCTGGAAGGCGGGCACGTCGGGCACCACCGCCCAGTCCTGGCTGACCCAGGCCCACAACGCGATGAAGCCCTACGCGTCGGGCGCGGCCTACCAGAACTACACCGACCCGTCCCTGACGGACTGGCGCAAGGCGTACTACGGAGACGCGGCGACCAGGCTCGCAGCCCTGAAGAAGCAGTACGACCCGAGCGGCTTCTTCACGTTCCCGCAGGCCCTCTAGGCCCCTCTAGGCCCTGTCCGGCGGATCAGGCGGCGAGGTCCCGCTCCTCGGCGCCCGTTTCCTTCCGGGCGCCGGGGATCAGGGCGTCCTGACCGTCGTAGGACTTCCCGCGTGCCCGGATCAGCCACCCCGCGCGCGGCGACCGCTCGATCGCCTTCATCAGCGGGGTGAGCAGGGCCATGGCCAGCGGGGAGAGCAGCAGGGCCACGGCGGTGCCGAGGGCGAAGCCGCCGATGACGTCGGTCGGGTAGTGCACGCCCATGTAGACCCGGCAGAAGCCCTCGAGCAGGGCGAGGCCGATGCCGAAGAAGCCGAACCTGCGGTTGGCGACGAACAGTCCGACCGCCATGGCCATGGTGATCGTGGCGTGGTCGCTCACGAAGGAGTAGTCGGTCTTGCCGGAGACCAGGACCTCGAGTCCCTCGTGCTGGAGGAACGGCCGGGGCCGCTCCACGAACCCTCGTATCGGCACGTTGACCAGCACGGCGACACCGGCCGCGAGCGGCGCCCAGACCAGCGCGGCCACGGACGAGGGAGCCTCCTCGCCGCCCCGCTTGCGCACGGACAGCCAGCACCACAGCACGAGCAGCACGGTGGCCAGGAGGATCCCGTACTCACCGACGTACTCCATGACCCGGTCGAACCACACGGGTGCGTCCTTGGCCAGGCCGTTGATGTCGTAGAGCAGGTCGACGTCGGGGTTCGACCCGGATGCGGCGAGTCCAGCCATGGTGCTGCGGCCCCTTCGTCGGCTCTCCCGGCGCGCAGAGGTTCGCGCGCCGCTGTTCCACCCCCGTGGTGTGTAGATCGCTACGAGAACAGGAACGCACGGTCCCTGTTAATACGTTCCACCCTCCACTGAATGATCACGCAGACGTTATCGAAGAGAGATACATCGCTGCAGCTCAGGGGGTAGGTTCACAGCCCGTCAGACCGTCGTGGGGAGCGCTTTCGCGCCATCTTCGGTGACGCGTGTGGCTCCGAAGTAGTCGGGGGTGTCGATCGGGTCGAACCGGATCACAGCACCTGTTCTCGGGGCGTCGATCATGTACCCGCCGCCGACATAAATCCCCACATGCCGGATGGCCCGGGAGTTGGTGAGGTCGTCCGAGAAGAAGACGAGATCCCCGGGGAGCAGCTCGTCCCTGGCCGGATGCTGACCCGCGTTCCACTGGTCGTTGGCGACGCGGGGCAACGAGATCCCGACGCTCTCGTACGCGGCCTTCGTCAGCCCCGAGCAGTCGAACCGCCCACCGTCCTGAGCAGTACCGTCACCGCCCCAGAGGTAGGGCGTGCCGAGCTTCTTCTGCGCGTAGTAGATGGCGCCGGCGGCCTGCTTCGAGGGATCCACGCGCGTGACGGGAGCGGCGAAGCTCTCCTCCAGCGTCGTGATCGTCTTCACGTAGTTCTGGGTCTCCTTGTACGGCGGCACACCCCCGTACTTGATCACCGCGTAGGCCCCCGCGTTGTAGGACGCGAGCATGTTCTTCGTGGCGTCCCCGGGGACGTCCTTCACGTACGAGGCGAGGGTGCAGTCGTACTTCGCGGCCGACGGAATCGCGTCATTCGGATCCCATACGTCGCGGTCGCCGTCCCCGTCGCCGTCGATCCCGTGCGTGGCCCATGTCCCGGGGATGAATTGCGCTATCCCCTGCGCGGCCGCGGCGCTCTGCGCCTTCGGGTTGAACCCGCTCTCCTGGTACAGCTGGGCGGCGAGCAGCGCCGGGTTGATCGCGGTGCAGAGGTTGCCCCACTTCTGCACCAGGTTCTGATAGGCGGCCGGCACGGACCCCTTGGCCAGCGCCTTCGTGGCTCCGCCGACCCCGTTGGCGAGGTTCCCGGCGACGACGTACACACCGACGACGAGCAGCATCACGAAGCTGAGCCCCGCCCCGAGGACGGCACCCCCCACGATCCATGCCTTACGCACCGTCAACCGCCCCTCGCTGCTACGGAGTCCGACGCCCAGGTCAGTTTAGGGGCGCCTTCGTCGTTCTGGGGTGATCATGCGGAAGGAGACTCGGTCGCGTCCCGGTACAGCCGCGCGGCCTCCCGTCCGAGCACCACGCTGTACGAGATGCCGGCGGTCGCCCCGCCCTGCTCGTGCCCGCCGAGCACCCCGACGACCTCCCCGTCCCCGTTGACCCACGGGCTGCCGCTGGTGCCGCCGCTGAAGCCGGGGCAGTCGACGCGTTGTTGCGTACGGCTGTGCGCGATCGGCTTGTCGGTGCAGCGGACCGGCGTCTCGCGGGAGTCGGGATAGCCGGTGACCGTGACGGCGGTGGCGCCGGTGGCGGTACCGGTGGTGAAGCGGTTCCCCCCGACGAGGTCCTCGACGCCCTCGCCCCGCCGCTCGGCCAGGGTCGCGAACGCCACGTCGCTGTCCTCGTCCCACGCGTCGGGGAGAAACCGCCTGGTGACGCGCCACCTCCCGTACGGCGCCCGGCCGTTCCGGTAGCCCGGCACGAACACGAGGTCGTCCGTGTCACCGTCCAGGCAGTGCGCGGCGGTGACGATGAGATCCCGGTGCGGGCTGTGCACGACGGACGCGGTGCAGAAGTGCTGCCCACCGTCGAACAGCGCCCCTACCCGCACGGTTTCCGCGGTTGCGGCGGCGGTGACGGTGACCCGGAAAGGGCCGGGACCGTCATCGGCGGCCGCCTCGGAGGCGGAGGTGACGGCGAGGAGTACGAGGACGGCGTAGAGAGGCGTGCGCTTCATCGGAACGCAGCCTTCCGCACGAAGGTGAGAACCGGGTCAGGCGCGCGTTAAAGGACACCTACGCTGGCAGCGTTCTCCTTCCGAGCAGAGGAGCCCTCATGCCCACGCTCTTCGCGCGGCGAGCCGCATGACCGCCACGTGCCGGACCTGCGGCTGCCCCATCGAGCGCACCGCGGGCCCCGGACGTACCGCCTCCTACTGTTCGCAGGCATGCCGGCAGCGGGCGTACCGGAAGCGGCGGAGCCCCGCCGCCAGGGAGCTGGTCTCCGACATCGGCGACCGGTTGAACCGTCTGCGGCTGGAACCCCCGGTCGTCTTCCGCGCCGACGTCGAGGCACTCAACACCCGGTTCGCGCAACTCCGGCGGCTCGCCCGGGAGGCCCGTACGGAAAACGTCACACCGGCGGGCGTGACGAATCCCGGCGAGGACGACTTCACGGCGCTCATCGAGGCCCACCGCAAGGAACTCCGGGTTCACTGCTACCGCCTGCTCGGCTCGTACGACGAGGCGGAGGACCTCACCCAGGAGACGTTCCTCAAGGCGTGGCGGGCGAGGGAGTCGATGGACGGCGTGGAGAACCCGCGGGCGTGGCTGTACCGGATCGCCACCAACGCCTGCCTGGACTTTCTCCGGAAGAACGACCGCCGCCCCACCCCCTACGAGCCCGTCCCCGGCATCGACTCGGGCGACGGCCCCCCGCCTCCGTCCATGCCCTGGCTGCAACCCTTCCCGGACGACCAGCTCCCCGACGAGCCCGTCGCGCGGGCCGTCGCGAGCGAGACCCTGGAGCTGGTCTTCCTCACGGCGATCCAGCACCTTCCGCCGCGCCAGCGCGCCGCGGTGATCCTGCGGGACGTGGCGGGTTGGTCGGCCCAGGAGACCGCCGACCTGCTGGAATCGACCCTGGCGTCGGCCAACAGCGCGGTGCAGCGCGGGAGAACGGCCCTGCGGGAGGCGCTGCCGGGACGACGTGAGGAGTGGTCGGCGGCCACGCCCAGCGCCGGCGAACTGGCCTTGCTCCAGCGCTACATGGACGCCGTGGCCCGCGTGGACTTCGACGCCATGGCGGAGTTGGTCCGCGAGGACGCGGTGCTCACCATGCCGCCGAACCCGTTCTGGTTCACGACCCGCGAGGCCCTCTTCGCCTTCATCCGGCCGAACCTCGACCCGGCGTCCCCGATGTTCGTCGGACACTGGCGCCACCTTCCCGTGCGCGCCAACGGGCAGGTGGCGGTGGCCGGTTACCTGCGACGGCCCGGTACGACCGTCTTCCGGGGCCAGAACATCGACGTCCTGCGGATCGAGGACGGGAGGATCGCCGCGATCACCACCTTCGAGCCGCATCTGTACCCGGCGTTCGGTCTGCCGATGACCCTCTGAGGCGGCGATGAGTTTTCCGCGCGGGCACGTCCCATGAGTGACGGGCGCACACGGCGCCCCCACCGAGGGAGTCACCATGCTGAAGAACAAGGTCGCGGTCGTCTACGGCGGTGCGGGTTCGCTCGGCGCGGGCGTCGCGAAGGCGTACGCCGACGCGGGCGCGCGGGTCTTCCTCGTCGGCCGTACGGAGTCGACGCTGCGGAAGGTCGCGGAGGAGACCGGTGCCGAGTACGACGTACTGGACGCCCGTGACGAGACAGCCGTGGAGGCGCACGCGGCGTCGGTCGTGGAGCGGGCGGGCCGGATCGACATCTCCCTCAACCTCGTACCGCGCGGGGACTTCCAGGGCGTACCGCTGACGGAGATGTCGCTCGAGGACTACACGCGGCCGGTGGTGCAGGGCATCGCCTGCCAGTTCGTCACCGCGCGGGCGGCGGCCCGCCGTATGGCGGCACAGGGCTCGGGCGTGATCCTGTCCCTCGACAGCGGCTCCGCCAACGGCAGCCCGATGATGGGCGGTACGGCCGCGGCCGACGGTGCGATCGACGCGCTGATCCGCCAGCTGGCCGCGGAACTCGGCCCGTCGGGCGTCCGTGTCTGCGGGATCTGGACGGCGGGCGTGACGGACACCCTCACCCCGGAGAAGCTGACCGCCGCCGGCGCCCCGGTCATGGACGAGACCGCCGTCCAGGGCATCCGCGACCATCTCGACAGCCTCCGCATGACCAAGCGCTCCCCGCGGATCGCCGACATCGCCGCCCTGGCGACCTTCCTCGCCTCCGACGCGGGCGTCAGCATCACGGGCACGTGGATCAACGCGACGGCGGGAATGTTCGCCAGCTGATCGATCGGCGGTCTCGGTTCGGGAGGTGGGCACCTGCGGGTTCGTCGGTCCTGACGGCCGGTGTCTAGCCGCGTCGTACGGCCGTCTCCAGCGGGAACCGCGTGCCCGTCAGCTCCTCCGACACCGTCCACAGCCGCTTCGCCGCCTCCGGGTCGCTCGCCGCCGTGCTCCGGCCGACCAGGGTGGGCGCACCCCGCATCTCGCGGAAACCGTCCGGACCGACGTAGCTCGCGCCGGGGAGGTCCTGCGTCGCCGCGTACAGGGTGGGCAGCGAGCCCGCCCTGTCGTCCTGGGCCATGAACCTGTTGCCGAACTTCATGAAGAACCGGGCCAGCGGGCTCGCGGCATGGCTCTGGAGGTTGGTGGCGGCGTACCCGGGGTGCGCGGCGGTGGCGCGGACCGGGGAGCCCGACTCCGTCAGGCGGCGCTGGAGCTCCAGGGTGAAGAGGAGGTTCGCGAGCTTCGACTGGGCGTAGGCGCCGGTGGGGCTGTAGTTCGCCGTCCGGTTCAGGTCGGCGAAGTCGATCACTCCGCTGCCGCCGCGGTGCAGGTCCGAGGAGACGGTGACCACCCGGTCGGTGATGTGCGGGAGCAGCAGGTTCGTCAGCGCGAAGTGCCCCAGGTGGTTCGTGCCGAACTGCATCTCGAAGCCGTCCCGCGTGCGCTGCTCCGGCAGCATCATCACGCCGGCGTTGTTCAGCAGCAGATGGAGTTCGCCCTTCCAGCCCGCCGCGAACTCCCGTACCGAGGACAGGTCCGCCAGGTCGAGGCGGCGGACCTCCGTGCTGCCGTGCACGGTCGCCGCCGCGGCCCGGCCGCGCTCCGGATCCCGTACGGCGAACACGACATGCGCGCCCGCCCGGGCCAGCGCCTCCGCCGCCGTGAGGCCGATACCGCTGTTGGCTCCGGTGACCACGGCCGTGCGGCCCGTGAGGTCAGGGAGGTCGGTCGCGTTCCACTTGTCAGTAGCCATGACCTCAATGTAGACGGCGACAACAATGCTGTCAATGACAACAATGCTGGCGCCGACTACATCCGGATACGATGGTGCCCATGCCGTCCGAGAAGTCCGAGAGCCGCGAGACCCGCCCCTACCACCACGGAGACCTGCGCTCCGCCCTGCTCGCGAGCGCGGAGCGCACCCTGCGCGACAAGGGGACGGGAGCACTGTCCCTGCGGGAACTGGCCCGCGACATCGGCGTCAGCCACGCGGCCCCCGGGCGCCACTTCAAGGACAAGCAGGCCCTGCTCACCGCCCTGGCACTGGCCGGTTTCGAGCGGCTGGCGCAGACCCTGGACGCCGCCGACGACCCCACCCTCCCGCTGGAACCGCGACTCGTCGGCCTCGCCCGGGCCTACCTCGGCTTCGCCGTCGAGAACGCCGAGCTCCTGGAGCTCATGTTCGCCCGCAAGCACGACCCCGACGCCTCCGAGGAGATGGCCGCCGCCGTGGACCGCACGGTGGGATCGCTGGAGCGGATCGTCGCGGACGCCCAGAAGCGCGGCGAGATCGTCGAGGGGGACCCCACCCACCTCACCCACGTGGTGGGTGCCACCCTGCAGGGCACCGCCATCTTCGCCGCCAACGAACGGGGCGCCCCGCAGGCCGCCCTAGACGGCATTCCGCACCTGGTGCACCTGCTGCTGCACGGCCTCAAGCCCAGGTGACCCTCCGGCAGTTGTGCGCAACGCGTGTAGATGGTCAAGCCGAGACCATTCGCCGCCCATCGCCCCGCCATTGATCAGTAACCCCCCAACCCCCTTCAGTAAGGCGGAAGTCAGGATTCCACCGCCCGTCTTGTTGTCACGTACTCAACAAGGGGATGGTCTACGCGGGTCGCCGCCCCCACCGGGAACCTCACCGGTGGTCCCCCCACCGCAGGCCTCTGCAACCCCACTCTCAGGAGGCTGTACGTTGCGTACGCCCAACACCCCCCACATATCCGGCAGATCGCGCCGGATCGGCTCGGCCGCCACGGCCACGGCCGCCCTCCTCCTCGCCGGACTCGGCATCGCGACCCACGCCGACGCGGCCACCCCCACGCCGCACAAGGTGAGCGCCAAGACCGTCGCCGCGCAGGTCGCCAAGGCCCATGTGCAATACGAGAGCGCGTGTGGCACGACCCCGAAGAAGGGCTACGCCGCCTGCAACGCGCTCCGTGTCACCGGCGGCACCACCGCCTACATGGAGAAGCAGGCCGCGCTCAAGGGCGCGACCCCCAGGACCGTCAAGCCGAACGCCACCTCGGCCACGCCGACCGGCTACGGCCCGAGCGACCTCCAGGACGCCTACGGCCTGACCGACGCCGCCTCCTCGAACGGCTCCGGCGAGACCATCGCCATCGTCGACGCCTACGACGACCCCAACGCCGCCGCGGACCTGGCCACCTACCGCTCCTACTACGGCCTCTCCGCCTGCACCGTCGCCAACGGCTGCTTCAAGAAGGTCTCCCAGACCGGCTCCACGACCTCCCTCCCCACCGCCGACAGCGGCTGGGCCGGCGAGATCTCCCTCGACCTGGACATGGTCTCCGCCATCGCCCCGAACGCGAACATCCTGCTGGTCGAGGCGAAGTCGTCGAGCATGGCCGACCTGGGCACAGCCGTGAACGAGGCCGTCAAGCTCGGCGCCAAGTTCGTCTCCAACTCCTACGGCGGCTCGGAGTCCTCCAGCGACACGTCGTACGACTCCTCCTACTTCAACCACCCGGGCGTCGCCATCACCGTCTCCGCCGGCGACGAGGCCTACGGCGCCGAGTACCCGGCCGGCTCGAAGTACGTGACCGCGGTCGGCGGCACCAAGCTCTCCACGTCCTCCACCAGCCGCGGCTGGACCGAGAGCGTCTGGAAGACCAGCAGCACCGAGGGCACCGGCTCCGGCTGCTCCGCGTACGACGCCAAGCCCAGCTGGCAGACCGACACCAGCTGCACCAAGCGCATGATCTCCGACGTCTCCGCCGTCGCCGACCCGGCCACCGGTGTCTCCGTCTACGACTCCTACGGCTCCGACGGCACCGGCTGGAACACCTACGGCGGCACCAGCGCCTCGGCCCCGATCATCGCCTCCGTGTACGCCCTGGCCGGCACGCCGTCCAGCAGCTCCTACCCGGCGCAGTTCCCCTACGAGGACACCTCGGCCCTCAACGACGTGACCTCCGGCAACAACGGCACCTGCACCACGAGCTACTTCTGCACCGCCACCTCGGGCTACGACGGCCCGACCGGCCTGGGCACCCCGCAGGGCACCGACGCCTTCACCGGCTGACGCCCCCGAACTCCCCGTCGGGTCACGGGGAGCCGCCGGCGGGCAGGGGACGTGGGGTCCCCTCGGCGGCACAACGGCAACGGGCCGCGACCAACACACCATCGGTCGCGGCCCGTTCGCCGTCAGCAGGTAAGTAAGGCCAGGCCTGGGGTTCGGTAAGGCGGAGGTCAGAATTCCGCCTCCCGCCTTGTTGTCACGTACTCAACAAGAGACCGTCGTCCCACCGCCGCTCGCACCCGCACTGCTCCTGTTCCACCACCATCAGGAGGCTGCACGATGCGCACGACACCCCCCAACAGACCCTCCGTACGCGGCAGATGGCGCCGGATCGGCTCGGCGGCCGCAGCGACCGCCGCGCTCCTCGCCGCCGGACTCGGCACCGCGGTCCACGCGGAAGCCGCCACCCCGTCCAAGGCCTCCAAGGTCACCTGGGCCGCGACCCCCTGCGCCACCCCCAGGAAATCCGGCGAACTCGCCTGCAACTCCCTGCGCGTGACCGGCGGCACCACCGCCTTCGAGAAGGCGAACGGCATCACCCCCAAGGCCGCCGACGCCTCCACCCCCTCCGGCTACGGCCCCAGCGACCTCCAGGACGCCTACGGCCTGACCGCCGCCGCCTCCTCGAACGGCTCCGGCGAGACCATCGCCATCGTCGACGCGTACAACGACCCCAACGCCGAGTCCGACCTCGCGACCTACCGCTCGCACTACGGCCTCTCCGCCTGCACCACCGCCAACGGCTGCTTCAAGAAGGTCAGCCAGACCGGCTCCACGACCTCCCTGCCCGCCGGCGACTCCGGCTGGGCCGAGGAGATCTCCCTCGACCTCGACATGGCCAGCGCGATCTGCCCGAACTGCAACGTCCTCCTCGTCGAGGCCAAGTCGGCGACCATGGCCAACCTGGGCACGGCCGTGAACGAGGCCGTCAAGCTGGGCGCGAAGTACGTCAGCAACAGCTACGGCGGCTCGGAGTCCTCGTCCGACACCTCCTACGACTCCTCCTACTTCAACCACCCGGGCGTCGCCATCACCGTCAGCGCGGGCGACGCGGGCTACGGCGCCGAGTACCCGGCCGCCTCCAAGTACGTGACATCGGTCGGCGGCACCGCGCTCTCCACGGCTTCGAACACCCGCGGCTGGACGGAGACGGTCTGGGAGACCAGCAGCACCGAGGGGACGGGCTCCGGCTGCTCCGCGTACGACGCCAAGCCCAGCTGGCAGACCGACACCAGCTGCACCAAGCGCATGATTTCGGACGTCTCCGCGGTGGCCGACCCCGCGACCGGCGTCTCGGTCTACGACTCCTACGGCGTCACGGCCGGCTGGTACACCTTCGGCGGCACCAGCGCCTCCGCCCCGATCATCGCCGGCGTCTACGCCCTCGCCGGCACCCCGGGCAGCAGCGACTACCCGGCGCAGTACCCGTACGAGAACACCTCCGCCCTCAACGACGTGACCTCCGGCAACAACGGCAGCTGCACCACGAGCTACTTCTGCACCGCCAGGTCGGGCTACGACGGCCCGACCGGCCTGGGCACCCCGGCGGGCGTGGACGCCTTCACAGGCTGACGCTCAGTCACCAGGCAGACGGGCCGCGGCACCAGCCG
The DNA here is from genome assembly GCF_053592055.1 of Streptomyces sp. NPDC002817. Taxonomy (NCBI): domain Bacteria; kingdom Bacillati; phylum Actinomycetota; class Actinomycetes; order Kitasatosporales; family Streptomycetaceae; genus Streptomyces; species Streptomyces sp. NPDC002817. The sequence continues at coordinate 10,053 of NZ_JBSFUY010000002.1, read as the reverse complement.
CGGCCCGTTCGTCATGCCGGTCCCGTACGGAGATAGCCTTCACCCGCAGAACATGGGTGCAACTCGGGTGCCACCAGCACGCCAGATCCCAAGAAGAGGTCAACGACGGAACCACACGAAGGTTCCGCTCCGGCCTCATTGCCCGGCGTGACCTGCCGTGATACACAGAGTGACCGGGCAGTGCATTCGTACGAAACCTGCCAATCAATGACGCCAAGTCGACATCCGGCAGCAGAATTGTCGGCGAGAATGATGCCTGACCTCTGCGCACCTGCAGGGGGAAGCGGAACTACCCACCAGGGGCGGTGACTTACATGCTCTTTGCGGCCGACAAGGGAGACATCAACACCATCATCGGCGGGATCGCTCCGGACTGGGGCCCCTTCGGGGCGCTGGGCACTGAAGCGAAGACGATGATCCAGGTCGTCATGGCGGTCGCCATCATGCTCTGCCTCGGCATCGCCATCTGGGGCGCCGCGAAGCAACGCATCGGCGCGACGGCCCTCCGTGACACCTTCAGCGCGGAACAGGGCAAGGGCCTGATCATCGCCGGCCTCACCGGGGTCTTCATCATCGGCTCACTGGGCACGCTGTTCACCATCGTGTACGGCATGGCGGTCTAGCAGGCGTTCCTCCAGTCCCCGGGCACGCCCGGCCCCCACCCCTCCACCCCACCCGCCCGTCGTGCCCACCGACTGAGGTTGCGTTTCCCTGATGCCGAGTCACCACACCGCGCCCGCGCGGGAACCAGCACGGCTACCGTCGTACTCCTACGTGTTTCCGCACGACGTCGAGGGGGCGTACGCGGCATGAGTCCCGGTGACGAACACGACACCTCCGGCGGCTACGGCGGCTCCGGCCAGACCCGCACCCGCATGCCGGACGACGTGTACGGCGGCGCGCGTCCCCGCGCCCGCTCGTCGTCCCGCAGCCTGGTCACGGTGGTCGGCGTGGTCGTCCTCCTCATCGCCGCGATCGCCTTCGCGAACCGCGGAGAAGACGATTCCGCATCGAAAACCGACGCCAGCGACAAGCCCGAGGTGGCAACCACGGCGGCGAGCGGGACGAAGCCGGTGGCTGCGGGGTTCGCGCACGATGCGCAGGGGGCTCAGAGTGCGGCGGCGAATTACGCGGTGACGCTGGTCTCGGCCGACATCCTCAAGCCGCCCCAGCGAGCCGAGATCGTGCGGCAGGTCTTCGTCACCAACAAGCAGGCCGAGCTCTCGGCCAAGTTCGACAAGGCCTACTCCAAAGAGTTCCTGAGCAGCATCGGCCTGGACGAGAACGGCAACGCGACCAAGGGCCAGACCTACGTCTCACGGACCGTGCCGATCGGCACCAAGGTCTCGAACTACACGGACACCTCAGCGACCGCCGAGGTGTGGTGCACCGGCCTGTACGGCACTGCTGGCGACGCCTCGACCAATCCCGTCACCAGCGACTGGTTCACCATGACCCTCCAACTGCGCTGGGCCGACGGCGACTGGAAGGTCGACAGCTTCTCCCAGAAGGACGGCCCCGCCCCGGTCCCCGGGGACAACAAGGCGTCCAGCGCCGACGACATGGCGAAGGCCGTCGAGGAGTACGGAGGGTTCTCTTATGCCCGGTAGTCCGCGCCGCGTATTCAAGGTCGCCGCAGCCCTCACCGCCGTACAAACAGCCGCCGTGCTGCTGGCCACCCGCGCCACAGCCGCACCCACGCCCTCCCCCACGCCTTCGCCGAGCGCGTCGAACAACAACTGCGACCTCATCGTCGGCCCCGCCAAGGACTACTGCGAACGCGGCGAAACCGGCGGCGCCTCCGGCGGAACCACCACCGACCCCACCTCCACCCTCGACCCCCTCTCCTCCCTCGCCAAGGGCTGTGCCGACGCCGCCGCATGGACCGTCGACAAGCTCAGCGAGGCCGTGAAGGACACCGCGAACGTCGACTTCACGAACCCCAAGTTCCTCCAGCAGTACGCGGTCGTCTTCGCGGCGTCGACGATTCTGACGCTGCTGCTGTGGCTGCTGGCCGTAGCCAAGCGAGCCGTCCGTGGCGCACCCCTCACCACGGCCATCTCCGAAGCGATCGGGTTCCTCTGGCTGACCGTGCTGGCGTCGGCGTTCACCCCCCTGATCCTCTACACGGTCGTCTCGGCCACCGACGGCATCACCGAGGTCCTCGCGAAGACCACCGGCGATCAGACGGACACGTTCTTCGGCACCTTCTCCGGCGCCCTGGAGAAGGGCGAGGACATCGGCGGCGGCCCGATCATGCTGATCGTGGTGTCCCTCGTCTCCATCCTCGCCGCCGGCGTCCTCTGGCTGGAGCTGGTCATCAGGGCCGCGCTCCTCTACGTCGGCGCCCTCCTCGGCACCGTCGTCTACGCGGGCCTGGTCGACAAGAACCTGTGGGGCCACGTCCGCCGCTGGGCGGGCATCATGATCGCGGTCATCCTGGTCAAGCCGGTCATCGTGATCGTCCTGGGGCTCGCCGGCGCACTGTCCGCCGACGACGGCCCCGACGCCTTCTCCGCCGTGGTCTCCGGCCTGGCCATCATCCTGCTCGCCATCTTCGCCAGCGCGATGATCTACCGCTTCGTCCCCGGCTTCGGCGACGAGATCGCGGGCTCCCGCAACAACCGCATCATGCAGGGCGCGGAAGGAAAGGCGGCCGCGGTCATCAGCTCCCCCGCGACCCTCGTCGCCCAGGGCATCAAGACCCACAGCACCCGGGCCGACAACAACGGCGGCGGCAACGGTTCGAGCGGCGCCCGCCCCTCCAACCCCGCCTCCGGCGGCGTGGCCGCCCACAGCGCCCGCACCCCGAACGGTGGCGGCGGCGGATCTGTCCCCTCCGCCGCACCCCAGCCCCGTTCGAGCAACACGGTCAACACCCCGCACGCCAGCAACAACCGCAACAAGCCCACAGGAGGTGACGGGCGTTGACGACCGAGTCCCACGTGTCCCACGCGGTCACACCCCGCCGTACCTATCTCATCGGCCGCGCCCGGCCGAACGCGATCGTCGGCCGCAACCGTGAGACCGGCGAGATCGCGCTGATCATCGGCGGCGCGTTCCTCGGCATGATGTGCGGGCTCCTCGTCCCCGTCCTGGCCTTGCGCATCGTGCTGCTGATGGGCTTCCCGCTGATCGCCCTGATGGCGGTCTACGTGCCGTACAAGCACCGCACGTTCTACAAGTGGTTCGAGATCAACCGCAGTTACAAGCGGTCCCTGAAGCGGGGAACCGTCTACCGCTCCGGCGTCATGGAGGCCGGCATCAGGACCGACGGCCTGGAGGTCGAGATCGGCCCGCCGCCCGGCATCGGCCGTATCACCTGGCTCGCCGCGCCCTTCGGCCCCGACGAGATCGCCGTACTCCTGCACGCGGACCGCCGCACCGTCACCGCCGCCATCGAGATCGAGGGCCCCGGCGTCGGCCTGCGCGACTCCGAGGACCAGGAAGCCCTCGTCGACCGCTTCGGCACCCTGCTCAAGCACGTCGCCAACGGAGACGGCTTCGTCACCCGCCTCCAGATGCTCGCCCGCACCCTCCCCGCCGACCCCGACGCCCACGCCAAGGACGTCTCCGTCCGCGGGGACGAGAGGGCACCGGGATGGCTGCAGCAGTCGTACGACCAACTCCAGTCCATGGTGTCGACGAGCAGCGAGCAGCACCGCGCCTACCTCGTCGCCTGCATGCACTTCACCCGCGAACTCGCCGCCGAGGCCCACACCATGGCCCGCGCGGCACGCCCCCAGTCCGGCCGCAAGCTGGACCGCGACGCGGGCCTCGCGGTCGTGATGGCACGTGAGCTGACGGACATCTGCTCGCGGCTGCAGGAGGCCGACATCCGCGTACGGCAGCCGCTGGGCCAGGGCCGTCTCGCCTCGCTCATCCACTCCATGTACGACCCGGACCACCCCATCGACCACATCCAGGCGATGAGCAAGCGCAACTCCTGGCCGGCCGAGCTGGACGCCATGGAGCCGACGTACCTCCAGGCGAAGACCCGGGAGTCCAGCACCCGCGCGCCCTGGTGCCATGCGACGGCCTGGGTGAAGGAATGGCCGATGACCCCCGTCGGGGTCAACTTCCTCGCCCCCCTCCTCGTCCACACCCCGGACGTCATCCGCACGGTCGCCGTCACCATGGACCTCGAACCCACCGAGGTCGCCATCGAGCGCATGCTGACCGAGAAGACGAACGACGAGGCGGAAGCCTCCCGCCAGGCCAAGATGAACCGCACCGTCGACCCGCGCGACGTCGCCTCCCACAACCGTCTCGACCAGCGCGGCGAGGACCTCGCGAGCGGTGCGGCCGGCGTCAACCTGGTCGGTTACATCACCGTCTCCTCCCGCAATCCCGACGCCCTGGCCCGCGACAAGCGGACCATCCGGGCCTCGGCCGGAAAGTCGTACCTGAAGCTCGAATGGTGCGACCGCGAACACCACCGCGCGTTCGTGAACACGCTCCCGTTCGCCACCGGCATCCGAAGGTAGGGGCTGAGCTCAGATGCGGGACCCGCTGTCCGTCCTCACCGACGCCTTCACGTCCTTCCTCTTCGGCAAGGTCGAGACGACCCGCCTGCCCGTCCGCACCTCCACCGGCCAGGCCCAGGCGGTCTACCTGCCCACGGCCGCACCGGGGCTGGGCGACTCCGGCGTGATCATCGGCCGCGAGGTGTACTCCGGTAAGGGCTACATCTACGACCCCTTCCAGCTGTACGGCCAGCAGCTCCCGGCACCTCACTGGCTGGTCCTCGGCGAGTCCGGCAACGGCAAGTCGGCGCTGGAGAAGACGTACGTCCTGCGCCAACTGCGCTTTCGCGACCGGCAGGTCGTCGTTCTCGACGCGCAGGGCGAGGACGGCGTCGGCGAATGGAACCTCATCGCGCAGGAGTTGGGGATAACTCCTATCCGCCTGGACCCGATGGCCGCCCTGGACATGGGTATCCGGCTCAACCCGCTCGACCCCGCGATCACGACGACCGGTCAGCTCGCGCTGCTCCGGACCATCATCGAGGTCGCGCTGGGCCACGGCCTCGACGAGCGCTCCGGCTTCGCCCTGAAGGTCGCGCACGCCTACGTCAACGAGACGATCGTCGAACGCCAGCCGATCCTCACGGACATCGTGGAGCAGCTACGGCACCCCGAGCCGGAGTCGGCCGAGGCGATGAACGTCGACATAGAGGACGTACGGGCATGGGGTCTGGACGTCGCGCTGGTCCTGGACCGTCTGGTCGACGGTGACCTGCGGGGCATGTTCGACGGCCCCACGACGGTCGGCATCGACCTGGACGCCCCGCTCATCGTCTTCGACCTGTCGCACATCGACCGCAACTCCATCGCCATGCCCATCCTCATGGCGATCGTCGGCGTGTGGCTGGAGCACACCTGGATCCGCCCCGACCGGAAGAAGCGCATCTTCCTGGTCGAGGAGGCCTGGCACATCATCAACAGCCCCTTCGTGGCCCAGCTGTTCCAGCGGCTGCTGAAGTTCGGCCGACGGCTCGGTCTGTCCTTCGTGGCGGTCGTCCACCACCTGTCCGACGTGGTGGACGGAGCGGCGGCGAAGGAGGCGGCGGCGATCCTGAAGATGGCGTCCACGAGGACGATCTACGCCCAGAAGGCGGACGAGGCCAGAATGACGGGCCGGGTGCTGGGTCTGCCACGCTGGGCGGTCGAGATCATCCCCTCGCTGACACCGGGCATCGCGGTGTGGGACGTCAACGGCAACGTCCAGGTGGTCAAACACCTGATCACCGAGACGGAACGCCCACTGGTCTTCACCGACCGCGCGATGACCGAGTCCTCCGAGGACCACCTCACGGACGACGCCCTGCGCGCGGCCGAGCTGGAGGCGGAGGAGCGGGCGGCGGCCTTCATGGAACAGCACATGGGCGACTCCGAGTCGACGGTGGCGTAGGCAGGAGGCGTGCCATGGTGAGACCTGACGACCGCCGCGGGCAGGAGGGCCAGGGAGGTCAGGGAGGTATCCCCGACGGGCTGTTGGTCGGCATACTCGCCTTCCTCCTCGGCATGACCCTGATGGTCTGGTCGGCCACCGGCCTGGCGGGACTGTTCGCCCACGGCAACTGGCCCCAGGGCGTCACCTTCGCCCGTACGCCCCTGGCGATGCGCCATCTCATCGGCCAGCCCCACGACATGCCGGGTGCCTGGCCGCAGACCCCGGCCGGGCAGCTCTCCGGGTACGGGCTGTTCTGGGGGCTGGTCATCGGGCAGCTGATGATCCTGGTCGTGCTCACCGTGTTCGTCCTGGGGACGGTGGCTCGTTGGAAGGCGGTACGGCGGGCACGGCGGACGGAGGTTCCGGTCGCGGTCGTGGAACAGCCGCCGCCGGCTCCGGAGCCCGTCGTCGAGGCGGTCACGCACCACGAGGTCCCGACACCGCGGGCGGAGCCGGAGCCTCCCGCGGCGGTGGCGGTGCCCCCACGGGTGGAGAAGGTTCTCGTGGCCCCGCGGGAGACCCGCCAGGCCTCCGCCACCCAGGCGGTCCGCGACGCCGAGGGCGCCATCCTCGTCGTCACCTCGAACCCCGCCGTCTGGTCCGACACCAAGGACGCCCGCACCAAGCTGGGTCCGGTCCACCTCTACGACCCCGCCCACCTCTGCGACACCCCGGCCCGCCTCCACTGGTCCCCCACGACGGGCTGCGAGGACAAGCAGACGGCGACCGCGAGGGCCCACGCCCTCCTCGCCCCGGTCCGCCCCACCGCGAAGATCGACCAGGCCGTGGCCGACGTAGCGGAAACGCTCCTGCGAAGCTGTCTGCATGCCGCCGCCATCGACGGCCGCACCATCCGGCACGTCCACCGCTGGTCCCAGGGCACCCAGATCCAGGACGCGGTCCGCATCCTCCGCACCAGCCCCAAGGCCGCCCCCGGAGCAGCGGGCGAGCTCGAGGCCGCCCTCACCGCGTATCCCGAACGCCGGGACATCGCCCAGGAGTTGACCGGCCGCGCGCTCTCCGCCCTCTTCACGGTCAACATCCGCGAGGCGTGCACTCCAAACCGAACTGATGCCCTTGCCTTGGATTCCTTCGTGGACGAAGGGGGCACGCTTTATGTGGTGGGGGAATCGATCGAGGACCCCAGGACCAATCCGGGCGCCATGCCACTTCTGACGGCGCTCGTCTCCAGCGTGGTCGAGCGTGGCCGGCGCATGGCCGAACGGTCATCCTCCGGTCGCCTCGACCCACCACTGACGCTCGTTCTGGACGACGTCGCCGCCGTGGCTCCGCTTCCCCAGCTCCCGGAGCTGCTGGCCACCGGGGCGGACCGGGGCCTGCCGACCCTGGCCCTGCTCCGCTCCCGGGAACAGGCGAGGGCCCGCTGGCCGCACGACGAACTACCGGTGTGACCAGCCGCCCAGGCCCTCAGGCCTTCTCCAGGACGAACTCCAGCTCGATCTCGCCCTCCTGGCCGGGCAACGGCACGGTCTTCCCGGTCGGCACGAACCCGGCCTTGCGATAGAACCCCTGGGCCCGCGGATTGTCCTCATGCACGATGAGCCGCACGGCCTCGACCCCACGCCCCCAAGCCCACTCGACGGCGGCCTCGAAGAGCCCCTTGGTCACCCCGCCACCACGCCACTCGGACCGCACGAACACCCCGACCACATGCCCTTGGTTGCGCTCGATGGGAAACCCGGCCCAGTCATCCGTCCCGGCCTCCTCGATCAGCACGACCACGGACCCGACCCACGTCCCGTCCGCGGCCTCGGCGACGAACTGCAACGCCCCGCCATCCACCTTCGACGACCCGGCAGCCCGCTCCTGCCAGTAGGAGTCCGGATGGGTCAGGGCCTTCTCGTACGTCTCCAGAAAGGCAACCGGCGCCGCAGGATCCTGCAACGCGACGAGCCGCAACTCCTTCACGGCGGGCCACTCGTCGGCGCGTATGGACCGGACGACGTAAGAATCTGGGATCGAGTCACTCATACCGATCACGGTAGTACCCAGGTACCAGACCCCTCACCTCATATAAGCCCCCAGGTCGGACGCCGGGTACCCGCCCCACCCTGGACCATCGCACCATGGACCCCATGCCGGAGGAGCGAGAGACAAGAGCGGCCGAACCCCTCACCCAGTGGGTACAGCGCATCGCCCACGCGGTGCGTGCCTTCGACCGCCGCCATCCCCTCCCCTGGGACCTGACCTTCACCGGCTTCTGGGTGACGGCGGCCCTGATCGACTACGTCGGCGGCGGCTGGGAGAACGTGGCCCGCAACAAGGACGTCCCCGCCTCGCTGCTCCTCACCATGACTCTGGGCCTCTCGCTCCCCCTGCTCTGGCGCCGCACCCACCCCCGAGCCGTCCTGTGCGCGATGGCCCCCATGGCCGTCGCCAACGCCTGGAGCGGCGCGGTCCTCCAGGCCGCCCTGCTCCAGCTGGTCATCGTCTACCACATCGCCCTGCGCCGCCCCCTGCGCTCCCTGTGGTGGACCACGATCCTCGTCATCACACCGGAGTTCGTGACGGCCGCTCGCCACTCGAAGAGGAGTTGGGACGAGCAGGTGGTCCCGCTCCTCCTCTCGATCGCCCTCTGCGCCGCCATCGGCATCACGGTTCGCACCCGCCGCGACTACACCGAGGCCCTCGAGGACCGCGCCCGCCGCCTGGAGACCGAACGCGACCAGCAGGCCCAGCTCGCAGCCGCCACCGAACGCGCCCGTATAGCCCGCGAGATGCACGACATCATCGGCCACAACCTCTCCGTCATCACCGGCCTCGCCGACGGCGGCCGCTACGCCGCCGTGAAGTCCCCCGACCGAGCGGCACAAGCGCTGGACGCGATAGCCACCACAAGCCGCCAGGCGCTGACAGAACTCCGCCGCCTCCTGGACGTCCTGCGCGAAGAGGACCGCCCAGCCGCCGATCTGACCCCCCAACCCGCCCTCACCGACCTGGATCAACTCATCGACGGCGTCCGCAAGGCCGGCCTCCCGGTCAGTACGACGATCCACGGCACCCCCGCCATCACCCCCGGCCGCCAGCTCACCGTCTATCGCGTCGTCCAGGAAGCCCTCACCAACACCCTCAAACACGCCGGCCCCGGCGCCACTTCACAGATCGAGATGTCGTACGACGACGACGGCGCCGTCACGGTCACGGTGACCGACACCGGCCGCGGCGGCGACACAGCCGGCACCGGCGGCCGAGGCCTGCCCGGAATGCGCGAGCGAACAGCCCTGTACAGCGGCACACTTGAGGCCGGCCCACTCCCTGAGGGGGGCTGGCGTGTCCGCCTTCATCTACCGGAGGAAACCCCGCAGTGACGACCGTCCTCATCGCCGACGACCAGCCCCTCCAGCGCTTCGGCTTCCGCATGCTGCTGGAGAGCCAGGACGACATGACGGTCCTCGGCGAAGCCCCGAACGGCACCGAGGCGATCCGTATGACAGCCGAGCTCCACCCCGACGTCGTCCTGATGGACGTCCGCATGCCCGGCCTCGACGGCATCGAGGCCACCCGTCGCATCATCGCGGCCGGCGCCCACACCCGCGTCCTGATCCTCACGACCTTCGACCTGGACGAGTACGCCTACGCGGGCCTACGAGCCGGCGCCTCCGGCTTCCTGGTGAAGGACGCCCAGCCGGAGGACCTGTTGTCAGGCATACGCGCGGTGGCCACGGGCGACGCAGTGGTCGCCCCGAGCCTGACCCGCCGACTTTTGGACGCCTACGCCCACCACCTCCCGGCGGAAACCCCGACCACCGAACCGGCGGACTCACGTCTCACGGCCCTCACCGACCGGGAACGCGAGATCCTGACGGTCATCGGCAAGGGCTGGACCAACACGGAGATATCCGCCCGCCTGCACCTGGCCGAATCGACGGTAAAAACCCATGTGGGCCGCATTCTGGCGAAGACGGGCTCCAGAGACCGGATCCAGGCGGTGATACTGGCGTACGAAACAAAGCTGGTGAAATAGAAAAAGGCCCACGCCTGGTGGCGTGGGCCTTTTCTAAAATTTGTTCGGCGGTGTCCTACTCTCCCACAGGGTCCCCCCTGCAGTACCATCGGCGCTGTAAGGCTTAGCTTCCG